>NZ_OY761823.1:2250000-2850000 GCF_963664965.1 uncultured Pseudodesulfovibrio sp.
ACGAAGCTCTAAATCGAAGCCCCAGTAAACGGCGGCCGTAACTATAACGGTCCTAAGGTAGCGAAATTCCTTGTCGGGTAAGTTCCGACCTGCACGAATGGCGTAACGATCTCCCCACTGTCTCAACCAGAGACTCAGTGAAATTGAATTCCCAGTGAAAATGCTGGGTACCCGCGGAAGGACGGAAAGACCCTGTGCACCTTTACTGCAGCTTGACATTGGTATTTGATTAATAATGTGTAGGATAGGTGGGAGACTTTGAAGCATGCTCGCCAGAGTGTGTGGAGTCACCCTTGAAATACCACCCTTTATTACTTAGATATCTAATCCAATGCCGTTATCCGGCTTGGAGACAGTGTCTGGTGGGTAGTTTGACTGGGGCGGTCGCCTCCCAAATAGTAACGGAGGCTTGCAAAGGTTACCTCAGGCTGATTGGAAACCAGCCGTTGAGTGCAAAGGCATAAGGTAGCTTGACTGTGAGAGAGACATCTCGAGCAGGAACGAAAGTTGGTCTTAGTGATCCGGTGGTTCCGCATGGAAGGGCCATCGCTCATAGGATAAAAGGTACGCCGGGGATAACAGGCTGATCGCGTCCAAGAGTTCACATCGACGACGCGGTTTGGCACCTCGATGTCGGCTCATCACATCCTGGGGCTGAAGCAGGTCCCAAGGGTACGGCTGTTCGCCGTTTAAAGTGGTACGCGAGCTGGGTTTAAAACGTCGTGAGACAGTTTGGTCCCTATCCTCCGTGGGCGTAGGAGAATTGAAGAGGGTCTGCCCCTAGTACGAGAGGACCGGGGTGGACGAACCTATGGTGTTTCTGTTGTCACGCCAGTGGCATTGCAGAGTAGCTAAGTTCGGTAAGGATAACCGCTGAAAGCATCTAAGCGGGAAGCCCGCCTCAAGATAAATTCTCCCTGGACATTAGTCCCTAAAGATCCCTTGAAGACTACAAGGTTGATAGGCTGGAGGTGTAAGCGGCGTGAGTCGTTCAGCTGACCAGTACTAATAGATCGTGCGGCTTATTTAACAAATTATGGAATTCTCTCTTCTCCCTGTTGACTATATATTCCGAACCCTAAGGTTCACCAAATTTTCTTGGTGCCCAAGGAGGAGGGGGTACACCCGGTCCCATTCCGAACCCGGTAGTTAAGCCCTCCATCGCCGATGATACTGCATGGTAGCGTGTGGGAAAGTAGGTCGGTGCCAAGTAAAATCTCGAAAAGCCCTCAGTCGTATGACTGAGGGCTTTTTTCGTTTTTCCCCGGCACCGACCTAATGGCCGGCTAGGGATAGCGGCGCATCTGTATGTCCAGACGGCCGGCTTGGGATAGCGGCGCATCTGCACATTTTTCGGGTGGCGCTCAATCCTCACCGTAGCGTTGCTACGCCTCCGGTTGCCCACCCCCCGAGAAAATGCACATCTGCACCCCTCTCCCAAGCCTCGTTTAGTGCTACGGCTCGCCTCGCTTCGCTCTGCATTCGCGAGGGCAGGGAAAGGTGGAGTATGGGGCGTGAGCTGAGAGAGTTGCCGGTTTCTTGGAGACTGCTCGCCTCGCTGCGCTCTGCATTCGCTCGCCGATGTGCCGGGGCACATCGGCGCGGGGTGGGTACTCATGTTGGGGGCGCGGGGTGCCGGCGCGGGTTGTCGGCGCGTCATGCTATGTGTGGGGTTCAAGTCTGGCTGAGCAGCTGAGTGTTAATTGCCGGATCGACTGTGTTGTCTTGACGTCTGCGGTCTGCGTGATCACGGCACTTGCTAGCGGGTAGAGCAAACTGAAGGGGGGGCTTGTAACAGGCTTGGTTGTAAGGTGGGTACTACTTTATGATTTGAGCCAGGGAGCTCTCTGCTGCCCAGAGAGCTTCGTCAATTTGTTTTGCATCTGTGACGATAAAGTGTCGCTGCATTTTGTTGATGCTTTTTTGTGCCGGATCTCTTTGGCGAAAATTCTCAAGAATCTTGAGATACCTGTCGACTCCGAATTGATTCATTTTTCTGCGGATATCGCCGATGATTTCCAGTGCTATTTTTTGAAAGCGACTATCCAAGTATATTTCTTCCCAGTTGAGTTTATCTGTGTGTGGATTTTTATTGCGGAATTCCTTGAGTAGATCATTCACGAGAATTTTTCGTTTTTTATGAGATTCATTGTCTTTTCCAAAAAGAACGGAAGAGGATTCGAGTTGATCAATCTCGGGAATTGATCCGCGTACACTGATAAGGAAATAGCGCATGAGTGGGCGAGGAATAATTCCTTGAGTAAATTTTTTGCGCGCAGTGTCATCCTGCACAGAGTTGTCCGGCCATATCATTCTTTTTTTTGGGGATTTGATGAAGCAAAATTCAACGAGTATGCGACCAATGGGATCGATTCCGCGGTTTTCTTTGGCATCGAAAGAGGTGGTGTGAGGAGTGGGGGGAGTCTTACTCGTGGTTAAGTTTTTTTTCTTATTGAACTTTATGATTGCCTGTTTGAGGGCGTGATCTGTTGTTACTTTTTCTATGCCTGCATCAAGCAAGGTCTGGCGGAGTATTTTGGTAAATAATTTTAGCTGATTGACAGTCATTTTTGTGTCTTGTTCTTTGTTGATGTTTTCTAGTGAAGGTTGAATGGATTTCAATCCTACTACAGAGTTGTGCATCACCCAACAAAGCTCGAAAGGTTATAATGTTATCATATGAGCACAGACTTGGTGGAGCGTATGCTGTACCTGTTTGTGTCGAAGTGTTGCGCTGGCGTAGAAGGAGGGACTCATGGCAAAACTGAGAGTGTTACCCAAGGTTGTTCCCATTCGTAACAAGGAACAAACAAAAGCCAGACTCATAGAAGCTGTAGGACGGGTGATGGCTGACGTAGGTTTCCAGCGCTTGGGAGTAAATTTGGTTGCGCGTGAGGCGGGTGTCGATAAGAAGTTGATATATAGATATTTTAATGGGTTGCCCAAATTGGTGGCCGCATTTGGACAGACCATTGATTTTTGGCCGGATGCAGCTGAATTGCTTGGCTCAGATGCGGAGACCATTCGACATATGCCTCCCGACAAGCTTTTGGCACTGTTTTTCAAGAGGTATTTGCGGGCAATCTTAAATAGGCCAATGACTCTGGAAATCCTTGCATGGGAAGCTCTGGAAAGGAATGAGCTGACAATCGGACTCGAAGAGGTTCGAGTGAGAACTGCGTTGGAGTTTTTTGAATTGATGGAAACGGACCCTACTGATGAAGTCGATTTAACGGCTTTGGTTCTTATCATGGCCGGGGCAATGAACTTTCTCGCGGTGCGCTCTCGAATACATAAAACTCTCGGTGGTGTGGATTTGCAAAGCAAGGAAGGGTGGCAGCGTATCGACAGAACCGTGGAGCAGTTGATGAGTGGAGTTCTTGGTGATGGGTGAATGTAAAGAAGGCTCGGAGCAGTGCCCCGAGCCTTCATGTTTCATTTCTTTTTGCCGCGTTTGGTCCAGAGTTTCATCTCTTTCATTTTTTTGCGTCGCTCTCTTTGCAGGGATTTACATACAAGTGGCAGCTTTTTCTTGTATCCAAATTTTTCCCGATATTCATCGGCTGTAAGACCATGGCTTGCGAGGTGTTTTTTCGTGAGAATTTTGAACGATTTTCCACAAACACAACAGAGGACTGTTTTTTCTCGAATCGCTTTTTTGGGGTCGACTGCATACTTTTCTTCCGTTTCGAGACTTCCACCTTCGGCAATGGCCTTGATGCCGGATGCCAGTTTCTGAACCATTGAAGTGATTTCATCTTCTGTCATTGTTCTTACACTGGCTTGTGCTTTGACAATTTCCAGGGCTTCCTTCAGATAATCGTCCATATTGTCCCTCTCATTAAGATGGTTGAAGTTCTGTTAGGTGGTGCTGCACATTTAGGATAGAACTTTGGTTATACATGATCACCAACGAGTTTCTATGTCCAATTGCTTTGCTCCGAACACTCTGGATATTACATAATCCCATTTCGACGGCATTATAGCATATATAAAAGTGCGTTTGTCAATATGGCAAACATTAGTTTTATTATTGTATAAAAAAGTTTTTAAACGAATTGCTGTCAGTGAAAGCGATTTGCTTGCTTATCGGCATAGTGTGAAGTATGGTTTCCAAATCTTTGTCATGAGTATTTTTTATAGAACGTACGGGGAAATGATATGAGTGCGAATGAAGGTAAAGTGCATAGGTTGGAGCCTGTTAGGCAGCCGAACGTAGCGGAGGAAGTCGTGGAGCAGGAGACAGTTGAGGAGAAGAGCGGAGCTTCTGCCACGGGCGTTGCCGAAGCTCAGAAAGACATGAGTAAGGTGGCGATGATCGTTTCCTTGCTGGCCGTCTTGCTTCTGGTTATTTTCTTTTTTGGAATGAATCGCAATATTGCAGGACTTACTCAAGAGGTTCAGAGCCTTGGGGTCTTGCGTGAAGACGTTGCCAACCTGGACCAGCGGATGCTTCAGATGAAGCAGGATGTGCCTGTTCAGATGAAACGCATGCTTGCTCATGACATTGTCAATGAAATGGCCATGAAAGCTTTTTATTTGAATGATTCCCTTGAGGACGAGGCTTTGCGTGCAAAAATGCAGCAGGTTATGCAGGGTCTCAAGGAGATTCGAGAGGGGCTTGAAAAGTAATTCATCCGTTCGGATTTGATTTTCAAAAGGGATGGCGATTTTATCGCCATCCCTTTTTTTGTTTGTTGGGTTGTTCATCGTTGTTCATTTTTGGCCTTGACAGTATTGATTTTTGCAATTATAAACAATTGAAGATCAATGAACAACAGTCGGGTGAGATGTATGAACAGAAAATTTATCAGTTTGCGAGAAGTCGGCAGGCAGTTGGAGATACCTCCCTCTACTGTTGTCTACTACAAAGATAAATTTACAAAATATATCCCATCTGTCGGTGGTGGCGGACGGCGTCGCCGGTATCCAATCGAGGTTTTGGAGATATTCAGGAGGATTCGAGAGATGTTCAATGACAATTGGTCAACGGAACAGATTGAGAGAGAATTAGCTCTTAAATTCAGTATGTTGATGGATGATCAACAGTATGATCAATCAAATGAACAGCGTTCGGGTGGCGGTGGTTCTCCTGAGTTTGTTCAGGGGTTGGGGGATGTGCTTTCGAAGATGTCTGACGTGCTGGACAGTCAGTCTCTGTTTCGGAGTGAAATTCGTTCGTTGCGTGATGAGGTCGCTGAGTTGCGTCGGGAGCGGGATGAGCTTGAAAGGAAGGCTTCTGAGCGTGCTGAGTCATTGGAGAAGCAGGTTGCCGAGTTGAAGCGAAAGGTTGCTGGCGGTCAAGGTGGTGATATTGATTTTCCGCCTGCCGAGTTCTTGGCCAGTCCGCTCGTGATATGTTCGGATGGTGAATATTTGGGTGTGCAAGGGAAGGGGCGCAAGCATTTTTCATTAAAAGATTTTGTTCATCTCATTGAGCGGAAGATGTCTTCATCTCTGGTTGTTGAGACTTCTTGGAAGAGGCAGAACGGGCATTGGGTTTTGGTGGTCCGCACTGACGATTCTTCCAAGGGGCGAGAGCAGAATATCGTTCTTGTCGCGAAAAAAACGGTTACGCCGAGCAAGAACGTTGTGACCGAAATAATCCGCTTGAATATCGACGGCAATGACGCGCCGGATGCTTTGCTGCTTACGCTGTTCAGGCAGTTGAAGTCTGTTTTTAACGGCTAGTATATTTTTTTATTTAATCTAACTCTAGAAAAACTCTTGATTCATTTGCTTGTTTCGCTTATATAGCTACTGCTAAATGGACTAAAGTTTCGCCGGTTTGATGGAGGAGACGGTATGCCCCAGGTTGCTGCTAGAATTACTCATGATCAGGAAAAGTGGCTCAAGGACTATTTTAAGACCAAGAGCGCTGGTGCAGAATTTATCCTGCCTTGGGCCGTGGATGTCTTTTTCAAGTCCATTCGCAATGTCTCCAGTGATTTTTCCGTTGCTGAACTCAAGACAATTCTTGAATCCCATAAAGATGTGAAGCTCCTTCCGAATCAGTCCAAGCAGGCATATCTGATGTTGCGGGTTGAAGAAGCGTGTGAAGAGCACAGTGTGCATATTCAGCATGGGGCGAGCAAGAGCAATCTGGAAGTCAAGTTGCGTCGTTTGACCGATTTGCAGGCCACGGCCTTGATGATCTGGGCGACGGCCTACTGGGTCAGTAAGGCCTGGAACGGCGTTTCGGTCGAAGATTACGTCAAGCTTTCCTGCGGTTAGTAAAACCGTTGCGGGGTGGCCCGCTTTTTATATTTTGTTGCGATTATTTCGTGCAGGTGGTAGCGCCTGCCGATAATCGTTTTTTTTATTTTTGGAGATATGCGGTATGAACAAGCTTCCCTGTGTTTTGACGATTGCCGGGTCCGACTCCGGTGGCGGGGCAGGTATTCAGGCGGACCTCAAGGCTATAACCATGCTTGGCGGGTACGGTGCAAGTGTCATTACTGCGCTGACGGCGCAGAATACCAAGGCCGTAACGGGCATTCATGCGCCCTCTGCGAAGTTTGTCGCACAGCAACTCCGGACAGTGCTTGATGACATTGAGGTTTCCGCAGCCAAGACCGGTATGCTTTTTTCCGCTTCCATCATCAAGGCGCTGGCCCCGATCCTGAGCCATAAAAAGTTTCCGTTGGTGGTCGATCCTGTTTGCGTGGCCACGTCCGGGGCCAAGTTGCTCAAGGACGATGCAGTCGAGGCCATGGTTCAGCTTATCTTTCCCTGTGCGGATCTTTTGACGCCGAATATTCCCGAAGCAGAGTTGTTTACGGGAGTGAAGATTCAGGATCGTGACGATGTTTTCAAAGCCGCACGGATTTTACTTGAAATGGGGCCGAAGGCCGTTCTGATCAAGGGAGGGCATTCGGATTCCTTTGCCGTGACAGATTGGTATTTCACCAAGGGCGCCGATCCAATCCCCTTCATGCAGCAGCGTGTGGATACGAACTGCACGCATGGGACAGGCTGTACACTTTCTGCCGCCATAGCGACAGGGCTGGGGCAGGGGATTGAAATGGGGGCGGCTATCATGCGGGCTCAGGAATATCTCAATCTGGCTCTTCGGGCCGGTTATCCGCTCGGTGAGGGCGGGGGACCGCCGAACCATCTGGCTCCCTTGCTCAAGGAGCGTGAGCGGGGTGCCGTTCTTGCCGAGCTTGATCGATTCGGTCGTCGTCTCGTGGGGATGTCTGGTGTGAAAGCTTTGTTGCCGCGGGTAGGTATTAATGTCGCGGCATCTCTGCCGTGGGCGGCGGAGCTGGATGACGTGGCAGGTTTTTCCGGTGGAATTATCGGGACTCGCCGGGGTGATGTCCTGCTGGCGGGATATCCGGAGTTCGGCGCGTCTGTGTATACGGCTTCGACATTGCTTGCCGTGAAGCGGTTGCGTCCTGATATCGGCTGCGCCTTGACGTTGGGGCTTGGGGCAGGAGTCAAGCAGGCTCTTGAGATGGCTGGTTTTGAGATTGCCTGGGTCGATCGTGATCGTCGCCCCGAGTATATTATTGATGAAGATGGACGATTTGAGGAGTGGGCCGTATTCGAGGCTCTTCGCGATCATTCGGCTCCGGAAACGGTTCGCGCCATTGGTGATCCGGGGGGAGTGGGGAGAGAGTCGCTTGTGCGTCTTTTGGCGAAAGATATGTCAAGTTTGCAGGCTGCATTGTGTCGGATTTTGGATTGTATTCATGCCGATAATGACGTTTAAGCCTTCTATTTTCGCTTTTCGGTGCTTTGAGCGTGCCGGAAGGTTGACATATTCACAGGAGCTTGCTTAATAAGCACGTTCTTTTTGCGGGCGTGGCGGAATTGGTAAACGCGCCAGATTTAGGATCTGGTACCTCGCGGTTTGGGGGTTCGAGTCCCTCCGCCCGCACCAGATTGCAGTTATATTACGCGCCGGGAGGCGTTTTAGGAGGATATGTCGCGATGGAATACAATGTTGAAGAAATTTCACCGGTAAAACGGAAAATTATTGTTGAAGTGCCGGCCGAAGAGGTCAACGCAGCTCTTACAACTACGATTGCCCTGTATCGCATGCAGGCAGACGTCAAAGGTTTTCGTAAGGGCAAGGTGCCTTCTTCCGTGGTTGAGTCCAAGTACCGCAAGCAGGTTTACGGCGAAGCCACTACCGATCTGATCAACTACCAGATCAATGAAATCATGAGCGGTCTCAGCATCCAGCCCATGTCCCGCATCGACGTTGATGCCGAAGAGCTGGTTCGTGACGAAGACTTCAAGTACGCCATCGAATTCGAAGTCGCTCCGAAACTCGACCTTCCCAAGTACAAGGGCCTTTCCGTTGAGGAAGTCAAGGCCGTTGTCAGCGATGAGGAAGTCGCTGAAGTCGAGAGCCGCATTCTGGAGAATAACGCAGAAGTCAAGGTTATCGAAGATGTTCGTCCTGCCAAGGACGGCGAAGTCGCTACCGTGACCTTCGGTGCCTATCAGGACGACAAGATCGTTGAAGGCATCAAGGCGGAGAACTTTGATCTGGTGCTCGGTCAGGGACAGGCTCTTCCCGAGTTTGAAGAGATGGTCAAAGGCCTGACTACCGGTGAGTCCGGTGAGACCGATGTGACCTTCCCCGAAGATTTCATCAACGAGAATCTGGCTGGCCAGACCGTGACCATGAAAGCCAAGCTGCATGCCGTCAAGGAACGCATCACTCCCGAAATGAGTGATGAAGTTGCCAAGAAGGCCGGTTTCAGCGATGTCGAGACCATGCGTAAGGGCATCACCGAATCCTACATGTCCCAGCGCAAGCAGATGAACAAGTCTGCTGCCCAGAGCCAGCTGCTGTCTTCCATCATTGAAGGCATCACCGAGTTCCCGCTTCCTCCGGCCATGGTTGAAGACCGCATTGACCGCCTGATTCAGGATCTCGAATACAAGCTGGATCGTCAGGGCAAGGGCCTTCAGTCTCTCGGCAAGACTCCGCAGCAGATGCGCGATGAGTTCAAGCCCGAGGCCGAAGCTACCGTCAAGTCCGAGATTTTCCTGCTGGCCGTTGCTGCTGAAGAAGGCCTCGAGATTTCCCCCGAGGAGATCGAGTCCACTCTGACCCAGCTCGCCATGCAGACCCGTCAGCCGCTGCACGAACTCAAGAAGTACTACGAGGACAACAACCTTATCGTACCTCTGAAGGATCGCCTGCTGTGTGACAAGGCTTCCGAACTGATCTACGACGCCGCAGAGGTCAAGGAGATCGAGGGACCGTCCGAAGGCAAGAAGGCTCCGGCCGAGAAAGCCGCTGCAAAGGGCGCTGCTCCGGAATTCGCCAACAAGGCGGAGGCTGTTGAGTGGGCCGTTGCCAATCTCGGCATCAAGGAATCCACTGCCAAGAGCTATTCTCTGGCAAAGATTCAGGAGCGCGCCGAGAAATTCTTGGCTGAGAAGGAAGCTTAATAGCATTTCCTGATCTGCATTGAATGACATACGGCGGTCCGGATATTTTCCGGGCCGCCGTTTTTTTGTTTTCCGCCTCTTGACCGAATCTGTTTCGTGCCTATTTAATGACACTTGAGCGGGAAGTTTCTCCTTGTCCTTCAATGGGAAATGCCGCATACTGCAAGATACCTGATATATAGCGGAATCGAATGCCGTAACACCTTTGAATATCAATGGTGTGGGGTAATGTTTTCGAATCCGTCGACCGATAAACTGCAAAAGCTTTCAAGGAGACGTTCATGGTCGCCATTCCGATGGTCATTGAAACGACCGGTCGCACTGAACGTGCGTACGACATTTATTCCCGCCTTCTCAAAGACCGGATCATTCTGCTCGGCAGCGCCATCGACGATCACGTCGCAAGCCTGATTTGTGCCCAGTTGCTTTTCCTGGAGTCCGAGGATCCTGAAAAAGAAATCTATATGTATATCAACTCTCCGGGGGGCGTGATCTCTGCCGGTATGGCGATATATGATACTATGCAATATATTTCCGCGCCTGTGGCCACCCTGTGCATGGGGCAGGCCGCCAGTATGGGCGCATTCCTGCTGAGCGCAGGGGAACCCGGCATGCGTTATGCGCTGCCGCACAGCCGCATCATGATTCACCAGCCTTTGGGCGGTGCTCAGGGGCAGGCCACGGATATTCAGATTCAGGCACGGGAAATCCTGCGCTTGAAGGATGAACTGAATGAGATCCTTGCCGGTAACACCGGCCAGAAGCTGGAGAAAATCCAGGAAGATACAGAAAGAGATTATTTCATGACCTCGAAAGAGGCCTTGGATTACGGCCTCATTGATAAAGTCATGCGCTCTCGTGAGGACGCCATCCAGAAGGATGAAAAGGATAAGAAAGGTAAGTAATTATGGCTGAGACCAAAAATAGTTCCTCTGACCTGAGTTGTTCCTTCTGCGGCAAGACGCAGGTGGACGTTCAGCGTCTTATTGCTGGGCCGGATGTTTACATCTGTGACGAATGCGTCAGCCTGTGCAACGATATCATGGCTCAGGAGACCATCAGCGAGGAGTTCGAAGATGGTCGTCTGCTGCCGCCGCAGGAGATCAAGGCCCTGCTCGATGAATACGTGATCGGACAGGAACAGGCCAAGAAGATTCTGTCTGTGGCCGTCCACAATCACTACAAGCGTGTTTTCTATGCCGCTGCCAATTCCGGCCCTGACGAAGTGGAGATCGACAAGAGCAATATTCTGCTTATCGGTCCTACCGGTTCCGGTAAAACCCTGCTTGCCCAGACCCTCGCACGCGTGCTCAAGGTGCCGTTTGCCATTGCCGACGCCACCACGTTGACTGAAGCTGGATATGTTGGCGAAGATGTTGAAAATATCCTCGTGCAGCTGCTTCAGAATGCTGACTACGACATCGATTCTGCCAGCCGGGGAATCATTTACATTGATGAGATCGACAAAGTCGCCCGCAAGGGAGACAGCCCGTCCATCACGCGTGACGTTTCTGGCGAAGGTGTGCAGCAGGCCCTGCTCAAGATCATCGAGGGCACGGAAGCCAACATTCCGCCCAAAGGTGGGCGCAAGCACCCGCAGCAGGAGTTCATCCGCATGGATACTTCGAACATCCTGTTCATCCTTGGCGGAGCGTTCATCGGTCTGGACAAGATTGTTCAGCAGCGCAAGACCGGCTCCGGAATGGGCTTTGGTGCAAAGGTCGAGGCCAAGAAGGAAATGGATCTTGGCGAACTGTTCGCTCTTTCCGAGCCGATGGATCTCATCAAATTCGGTCTCATTCCCGAGTTTGTCGGCCGTATCCCCGTGCAGACCGCGCTTGAGGAGCTGACCGAGGAAGACCTTGTCCGCATCTTGCAGGAGCCGAAAAATGCGTTGGTGAAGCAGTATAAAAAGCTTTTCGAGCTGGACAAGGTTGAGTTGCGTTTTACTGACAACGCAATGACTGCCATTGCCAGACAGGCCATCGAACGCAAGACCGGAGCGCGTGGTTTGCGAAATGTTCTTGAGAAAACCATGCTTGAAATCATGTACAAGCTGCCGTCCATGGAAGGCGTTCGCGAGTGCGTGATCAATCAGGCTGTTGTTGACAAGGGCATGGAGCCGCTGCTGCTCTATCATCAGGAAGTGAAGTCCGCATAGGTTGTTAAAAATATTCAAATTGTTTGTTGCTTGGAGAGTGATGAGCATGAACATTTTTATTGACCTGAAACGTATGGGGTCGATTGACAATCGGCCCTGTGAACTTACTTCCAGATAACGAAGGCAACCATCCGTATCACGGGTGTAGCCATATATTGCAACCTCTCGGAGGAATCCATGCCGACCTTTGGATTTGACGGCAAGAAGTCCCCTGAAGCCTTGACGCTTCCCATGATGTCCCTTCGGGAAGTCGTCATGTTTCCCCGTTCCATAGTCCCCTTGTTTGTTGGCCGTGAGGCTTCCATCAAGGCGATCGAGACTGCTGTTGCCGATTATGGCAAACAGATCTTTCTGGTGACACAGAAAACGCCTGAGAAAGAGCATCCTGAAGCCGACGATCTGTATGAAGTCGGAACGATCAGCAAGATCCTTCAGATGCTTCGACTGCCGGACGGCACCATCAAGGTGCTGTTTGAAGGTGTGTCACGAGCCACATGGGACCCGGAAGCGAGCTCGCTGAATTATGAAAGCGAGGACGGGGATGAATTCCCCCGGGCCAAGGCGACAGTGATCCCTGAAACAGATGAAGCCACCGCTGAAGCCAAGGCGCTTGTACGTGCCGTGCATGAGGCTTTGGACGAGTTCGGAAAGGTCAATAAGAAGGTCGCGCCCGAGGCGATTCTGGCCATGTCCACCATCAAGGAACCGGGGCAGTTGGCTGATCAGGTCATGCCGCATCTCAAGATCGATTTTGCCCGCAAGCAGGATATTCTTGAAGAGCTTGACCCGTCTCGCCGTCTTGAACGTGTCTATGAACTGCTGCTTGGTGAGATCGAAATTGTCTCCATTGAAAAGCGGGTCAAGGGACGCGTCAAGGACCAGATGGAAAAGAACCAGCGTGAGTACTATCTCAACGAGCAGGTCAAGGCCATCAACAAGGAGATGGGACGCGAGGACGACCCGCAGGCCGAGGCAAGAGAACTGGAAGAGCAGCTTGATGCCAAGCCCATGAGCGACGAGAATCGCGAGCGTGTTCGCAAGGAAATCAAGAAGATGCGGACCATGCAGCCCAGCAGTGCCGAGTACACGGTTGTCCGCAACTATATTGACTGGGTGCTTGATCTGCCGTGGGATAACCTCAAGGACGACAAGGACGTTGATATTATCGAGGCCCGCAAGATTCTCGATGAAGATCATTTCGGTCTGGAGAAGCCCAAGGAGCGTATCCTTGAGTATCTGGCCGTTCAGACGCTTGTCGAGACCATGAAGGGACCCATTCTCTGTTTCGTCGGTCCTCCCGGTGTCGGAAAGACATCCATCGCCCGGTCCATTGCCCGGTCCATGGATCGCGAATTCCTTCGTCTGTCTCTTGGCGGTGTACGGGATGAAGCTGAAATTCGTGGGCACAGGCGTACGTATGTCGGCGCCATGCCCGGTAAGATCATTCAGTCCCTCAAGCGGGTTGAGTTCAACAATCCGGTCGTCTGTCTGGACGAAGTGGACAAGATGAGTGCCGATTTCCGGGGTGATCCTTCGGCGGCTCTTCTTGAAGTGCTCGACCCGGAACAGAACTACGCCTTCAACGATCATTACCTTGATCTCGATTACGATCTTTCCAAGGTCTTTTTCATTACGACTGCCAACAGTCTGGATGGAATCCCGCTGCCGTTGCAGGACCGTATGGAAATCATCCGCCTGCCCGGTTATCTCGAAACCGAAAAGGTTGTCATCGGTCGGGATTTCCTGCTGCCCAAGCAGATTGAGCAGCATGGCCTCAAGCCTGAGAACATGAAGTTTTCGGAAAACGCCATTCTCGATGTGGTCCGCTATTACACCAAGGAAGCCGGTGTGCGTAACCTTGAGCGTGAACTCGCATCCATTTGCCGCAAGTCCGCCATGAAGATCGTGGAAGAGAAGGATCGTGACAAAGTCCTTCATATCACCAAGCAGTCACTTGAAAAGCTGCTCGGTGTGACCAAGTTCAGCTATGGCGAACGTGAGGAAGAGGCGCAGGTCGGTGTTGTCAACGGTCTCGCATGGACGCAGCTCGGCGGTGAAATGCTGCTGGTCGAAGTTGCCCTCATGCCCGGTAAGGGCAAGGTCGAGATAACCGGCAAGCTCGGTGACGTCATGCAGGAATCCGCTCGTGCGGCTGTTTCCTACATCCGTTCCCGCTCCGATCTGCTGGGCCTCAAGCCGGACTTCTACAAGATGGTGGACATTCATATCCACGTGCCGGCGGGTGCTACCCCCAAGGACGGTCCCAGTGCGGGGATCACGCTGACAACGGCGTTGACTTCCGCGCTGTTGAACATCCCGGTGCGTCATGACATCGCCATGACGGGCGAGATCACCCTGCGTGGACGTGTGCTGCCCATCGGCGGCCTGCGCGAAAAACTGCTGGCTGCCCATCGCGGTCTGATCAAGACGGTTCTTATTCCCGCTGAGAATGAGAAGGATCTCAAGGAAGTCCCCAAGGATATCCTCAAGGATCTGGAAGTCATTCCGGTCAAGACCATGGATCAAGTCATCGACAGAGCCCTTGAGGGTGGCACCGAAACTGTTTGGTGCAAGCAGCATGGCGAACCGCCGGTTGCCAATGAACTGCTCAAGGAAGATCAGCAGAAACCTGCACGTCAGTAGACATGTACTCATGTAAATTCAAGGGTCGGACGGTTTTGCCGTTCGGCCCTTTTTTATGGTATGGATCACAGATATGATTAAGATTTCCAAAAAGATACTTGAGACTTTGGAGGCTGCGGCAAAGCGCGTATCGCGCAATGCGTATGCCCCGTACAGTCGTTTTCAGGTTGGGGCTGCGCTTTTGGCCGAAGACGGCGAGATATACGTTGGGTGCAATGTGGAAAACGCATCGTTCGGTTTGACCAATTGTGCCGAGCGATCCGCTCTTTTTACGGCGGTTGCGGACGGGCGTGGACGGGGCGATTTTACCGCCTTGATGCTCTACACGCCGGGGGACAAATGCAATCCGCCGTGTGGGGCTTGTCGTCAGGTTTTGAGTGAGTTTTTCCGGCCGGAGTCGCTGGTGTATTCGTCGTGTGACACTGGAGAGGTCGTGGCGTGGCCCATGAGTGAACTGCTGCCGGACGCCTTTGAATTTTCAACGCCGTGACGGAGGATCGGATGCTGCCCCAGGAGATCATACGAAACAAGCGCGACGGGCATATTCTCAGTGAACAGGAGATTTGCTTTTTCGTAGAGGGAATGACGGATGGCAGCATTTCCGAGGGGCAGGTGGCCGCGTTCGGCATGGCTGTGTTTTTCAACGGCATGAATTCGGACGAATCCGCTGCCTTGACCCGAGCTATGACGCGCTCCGGTGACGTTTTGTCGTGGAATTTGGACGGTCCGGTGCTGGATAAGCATTCCACCGGCGGAGTGGGGGATTTGGTGAGCTTGGTGCTCGGTCCGATGATAGCGGCGTGCGGTGGGTATGTTCCCATGATTTCCGGGCGCGGTCTCGGGCATACCGGTGGAACGCTCGACAAGCTCGAGTCCATTCCCGGTTATAATGCTTTTCCTGATAATGCCATTTTTCAGCGAACCGTGCGTGATGCCGGTGTTGCGATCATCGGTCAGACCGGCAACCTTGCTCCGGCAGACGGGCGGTTTTATGCCGTCCGTGACGTCACGGCCACGGTTGAGTCCATTCCGTTGATCACTGCATCCATTCTTTCCAAGAAGCTGGCAGCCGGATTGGACGGTCTGGTCATGGACGTCAAGACCGGTAGCGGGGCGTTCATGGCATCCCGCGAACAGTCAAAGGCATTGGCGCAGAGTCTGGTTTCCGTGGGCAACCGTGCGGGGGTGCGAACATCTGCCGTGGTAACGTCCATGGATGAACCGCTGGCTTCGTGTGCCGGAAATGCGATTGAGGTGCGCGAGGCCATGCGTTACCTGACCGGCGAGCACAGGGATTCACGCCTTCATGCAGTGGTCATGGCCTTGTGTGTTGAGATGTTGATGCAGGGCGGCTTGGCTCATGATGAGAAGGCTGCGGAAGGGCGGTTGTCCGAGGTGCTTGAAAGCGGCAAAGCTGCGGAGCGGTTTGGGCGCATGACGGCGTTACTGGGCGGTCCGGCTGATTTTGTGCAGCGGTATGATGAGTATCTGCCAAAGGCGCCGAGTTGTCAGGAAGTTCTTTCCCCGAAAAGCGGATATGTCTCAGCATGGGATACACGCAGGCTCGGGCTGGCCGTGGTCGGCATGGGCGGTGGGCGAACACGCGCGGATCAATCCATTGATCCGACTGTCGGGCTGACGCATATTGCGCGTGTCGGACAACGCGTTGAGCAGGGCGACCTTTTGGCGGTTCTTCACTGCGCTGATGAGGCTGCCACCCGACAGGCTCGGGAAATGGTGCTTGATGCCGTTTCGATTGCGCCATCTGCGCCGGACGTTGGGGTTGCCGTGTGTTTTCGGGTGAATGATGGCAGTTGACGGCGTTACATTATGAATGAAAAAGGCTCCCTTGTTTTTGGCAAGGGAGCCTTTTCTTTATTCCATTTTGGAAGTGACGTTGTTTCGTATCCAGCTTTTGTCCCACCATTCGACGGGTTGTACCGGGGTCCCGCCCAGTATCACGCCGTAGTGGAGATGGTCGCCGCCGGCAAGGCCGGTGACGCCTGTATGGCCGACGATGTCGCCTCTTCTGACGACGTCGCCCTTGTTCACTCCGATTGAACTGAGATGGGCATAGAGCGTCTGGAGGCCCAGGCCGTGGTCGATAACCACGACGTTGCCGTAGATGCCGAGGAAGTCGGCGTAAACGATCTTGCCGTCATTGCCGGCGGGAACCGGAGCATGCTTGAGGCTGGCGAGATCAAGGCCGAGGTGGGTCTGGTGATCAACTTTTTTGCCGTTGTACATGTAGTCGCGTGCATCGGCGAATCCGGCGCGGTTGGCTGCGTTAGGCAGTCTTTTGAAGGTGCCGTTCCACAGCATGACCGGGCTTGTGTCCTTGCTGAATTCCAGCAGTTGTGCCCGGTTCTGCTTTCGAATCTGGTTGTTGATGAAGAGATATTGCTCAAGAGGGCTTTTCTGGTTGGGTACGGAATTCTGGAATTCCGGCACGGTGCGCTCCATGAAGCGGTCGGACAGGTTGATTTTGTCCCTGCGGAAGCGGCGGGCATTGGTGTGGTAGTTGAAAAAGCGTTTGACACTGTTGCCGGCCTTGTCCTTCGCCTCAATGAACGGTTTGAAGTCGTTTATGGAGACGTCCCACGGGTGGGCGAACATGCAGTAGTAAATGTATTTGCCGTTGCCTCCGGGCTGGAGATGGCCGGGGAAAAAGCGGTCGCCCACGCGAATGCCGGTGTCTTCGACGGGTTCCGACAGGGCGTAGACCATGAATCCGGCACCGCCCTGATTCAGGTTGTTGGTGTGGCTTTGGACATAGATGCGCGGCGGAGTTGCGTCATAGGTGTAGCTCTTTTGCGCCTTGGACACACCGGCTTCGCCAAATGGGTACAGGGAAGCATCCGTCGCAGTGACATCGATGGAGAAGCTACCTTCCTTGACCAGCCCTTTTTCCATGGAAACGATTTCCTGTGTTTCCATGACGCCGCCGGGGAATGTCTTGGCGACGAGCGGGATGCGTTTGTCACCCTGAACAGCGACAACTTCAATGCTTTTGAGTCCGCTACTTGGATCGGCAACGCTGATTGTCAGTTGTGATCCTTTGCCAATGTCGGACGAATCCGGCGTAATGGCGATGGTGGGGGGCGTTGTATCCTTGAAAATCAGAAAGGCTCCGGCTCCCAGAGCCAGAAGGATAATGACCGTTGCAAGTATGAGGGGAAATCCCTTGCTTTTTTCTTTTTTCATCAAACTATTCGTCTCTTTTTGTCGGGTGACGTTTGTTAATTTAAATCTAGACTATTTCTATACTTATAAGAACGAAGAGACAAGGCCTTCTGGAAAAAAGGAGATTTTCTCCATAACTATTTGATTTGGAAAAGGAAAAGCCGTGCGATTGCACGGCTTTGAAATTTTAACGGACAAGCGGAAGATTAGGCTTTTTCGTCAAGAGCATCCATCAGGGTGATTGTCAGGCGCAAGAAGTCTGCCTCTGTCAAAATGCCTGCAAGTTCGCCGTCATGAACGACCGGTAGGCAGCCGTATTTGTGATTCAGGAGTATTTGCGCCGCATCTTTGAGTGACATTTCATCTTCAACCGAAGTGATGTCGGTACGCATGATTTCATGAATGGGAATTCCGGAATCGATTTCCTTCTGCGTTTCGGGATCAAGCTCGGCAAGGCGGGAGATGGTGGCGCCCAGAATGTCACGATGTGTGACCAGTCCGGAAAAAACGTTGTCTACCGTGACGATGGGGATGTGGCGTATGCGTTGAAGGTCCATGAGTGATCGTGCGTTATGCAGTGAGTCATTCTCCTTGAGAGAGAAGACCGGGGATGTCATGAGATCTTTGACCTTCATCATTATGTTGCCTCCATTATTTATATATTTCAATTTTGTATCAAAGAAAGCACAGTGTCAAGACGGTGTATGAAATTATATGCTTATATAAGCGTTTGGTTGACTTTGGAGTGATAATCTGTTCAGCATCCCGCAGGTGTTTTTTTAGTGGTATGATAGTAGAATTTGCAGGAGTCTGCATGGTTGATCCGGTAAGGTCCAGAGAGCGCATGGTGCGCGAACAGATTGAAGCACGAGGCGTGTCCGATCCGGCAGTGTTGGATGCGATGCGCTCCTTGCCGAGACATCTCTTCGTGGAAGAGGCCCTCGCTTACAAGGCTTATTCGGACGGTCCCTTGCCCATAGGTGAAGGGCAGACCATTTCCCAGCCGTACATCGTGGCACTCATGTCGGAACTTCTGGAGGTCGAACCCGGGATGAAGGTGCTCGAAATCGGCACTGGGTCCGGATATCAGGCCGCAGTGCTCGCAAAGATCGGCGCAGAAGTGTATACGGTCGAGCGGATAAAGAAGCTTTTCTTCACGGCGCGCAAGCGATTCATGGATATGCGTATGTTTTCGGTCAAGCTCAAGCTCGACGACGGGACAATGGGATGGCCGGATGAAGCGCCGTTTGACAGAATTATTGTCACTGCCGGAGGGCCCGAAGTTCCGGAACCTCTCATCGAGCAGCTTGCCGATCCCGGAAGAATGCTTATACCTGTTGGCGACTCGAAGCGATTGCAGACTCTCATGCTCATAGAAAAAAAAGACGGCGAAGTCATACGCACCGACAAGGGCGGCGTGGCTTTTGTCGATCTTGTTGGAAGACACGGCTGGTAAATACTCAATATGTCTAAAGGTAATATCTCGTTTTCTCAGGCTTTCATGGAAAGTCCCGGTCCGCGTAGTCTCAAGAGCGGCGGCCTGCTGTGGGCAAAAGGTTTTTGCATGGGGGCTGCCGATATTATTCCCGGCGTTTCCGGTGGAACCATTGCCTTTATTACCGGTATTTACAGTCAGCTCGTTGATGCCATCCGTTCGTTTGATCTGGATTTTGCCAAGCGGCTTTGTCTATTCGACCTGACCGGCGCGCTTGCCGGGACGCATCTTCGATTTCTCGCCTGCCTGCTGTTCGGCATATTGACGGCAGTGGTCAGTATGGCGCGTGTGATGAATTACATGCTGCATTCGCATCCTGTCGAAATCTGGTCGCTTTTTTTTGGGCTGATCGGGGCCTCGATATATGTCGTCGGACGGGAAATTTCATCATTCAATGCAGCCAATCTGCTGTGCATCATGGCGGGAGCTGCGGGTAGCTATTTGCTGGTAGGCATGATTCCTGTGACAACGCCGGAGACGCTGACATTTGTTTTTCTGTGCGGATCCATTGCCATCTGTGCCATGATTCTGCCGGGAATCAGTGGTGCCTTCCTGCTTCTGATGCTCGGAAAGTATGAATATATCACCCGAACTCTGAAAAATCCTTTTGTTACGGAAAATCTTGTGGTCATCGGGGTGTTTGCTGCCGGTGCGGCCGTTGGCATCATTGTCTTTTCCCGTGTCCTGCATTACCTTCTGCATCGGTGGCATGCGGCCACCATCAGCGTTCTGACCGGATTCATGATCGGGGCGTTGCGAAAGGTCTGGCCGTGGAAGGATGTGCTTGAGACGGTCACCATTCGAGGAAAGGTGCATGTTCTGCGTGAGATGAATGTACTTCCTTCCGGTTTTGACAGTGAAGTTTTTCTGGCGATCGGTCTGGCTGTTGCCGGTGCGGTTGCCGTGTTGATGCTGGACAGGTTGTCCGGCAGTGTGAAAAAGGTATGATGCGGTCCTTGAAACGGCCGTACAAAACAATAGCGAGTAAGAAAAATGAGTGATTGCAGTTCCGGCTCCTGCGGGGGCGGCGGAAACGGTCAGGCAAGTGCCAAGATGCAGATCCAGGATGAGATGATCAAGTCCACCCTGGGGAAGATCAAACATAAACTTTTCATCATGAGCGGCAAGGGCGGCGTGGGCAAGAGCTCCGTGTCCGTCAACGTAGCCGCAGCTTTGGCTGCCAAGGGGTTCAAGGTGGGCATTCTGGATGTCGATATCCATGGCCCCAGTGTCCCGACCCTGCTCGGCATTTCCGGTCTCATGGATACGGACCGCGGTTCCCTGATGGTTCCTATGGAATACAACGAGAATCTGCATGTCGTTTCCATGGAGTCACTGCTCAAGGATCCCGATCAGGCTGTTCTGTGGCGTGGCCCCATGAAGACGTCCGCCATTCGCCAGTTCGTGTCCGACGTTCAGTGGGGCGAGCTTGATTTCCTCGTTGTCGATTCCCCGCCCGGTACCGGTGATGAACCCATGACCGTACTGAAGACAGTGCCCGAAGCTCTGTGTGTCGTGGTGACCACCCCGCAGGAAGTTTCTCTGTCCGATGTGCGTAAGTCCATCAATTTCCTTCAGTATGCCCAGGCCAATGTCCTTGGCGTCGTGGAGAACATGAGTGGTTTGGTTTGTCCGCATTGCCATGAGTCCATTGACCTGTTCAAGAAGGGCGGAGGCAAGGAAACGGCAGAAAAATACGGCCTGAACTTCCTTGGTGCCATCCCGCTTGATCCGGCTACTGTTGTCGCTGGTGACCTCGGCACTCCTGTGGTACTGCTTGAGGAGGAATCGTTCGCCAAGAAGGCTTTCCTTGAATTGGCAGAGACTATTGCGGATGCAGCCGAGCAGAGCTTTGAGGCCGCTTCCACCACCCATGCCTAGGCTGGAGAAATGAACAAAGAAATATTCAATTTGCCCAACTGTCTGACCATGGCGCGCATATTGGCGGCACCGATTATCGTGTTCCTCCTGTATGTCGAGATGTGGTTTCAGTTCAAGATTGGCGCGTACTGTGCGTTCGGCGTGTTCTTTTTGGCTTCGGTCACGGATTACCTCGACGGCAAGATTGCGCGCAAGACTGGTGTCATTACCAATCTGGGCAAATTCCTTGACCCGCTTGCCGACAAGCTGCTTATCGGTTCAGTGTTGATCATGTTGGTCCGGCTCGGCCCCGAATGGCGGGTGCCGGCCTGGATCGTAATTATCATCATCTGCCGGGAGCTGGCTGTTACCGGCATGCGGGCTATTGCCGCCGAGATGGGGGAAGTCGTCGCGGCCGATAAGTTCGGCAAGGCCAAGACCCTGATTCAGAGTCTGGCTACGGGCTTTTTGGTCTTTCACTATCCTTTCTTCGGAGTGGATGTACGTCCGATTGGTCAGGTCTTGTTGTGGCTGGCTCTGGCGTTGACGGTTTTCTCCGGCGGGAATTATCTGTACAATTTCTATAAAAAGTGGTTAAATTCCGAAGAGAATTGAACAGTAAGGCGGTTATCAGCATGCCCGAATCCAGTTCCGTGAACCACCTCGTACGTATTACCAACTGTCTCCAGACTATTCTTGAGCTGGAGCCGCAGTTGGAGAAACTTGAGCATGGCAATTCGCTTTTGGACGAGTTCGCCGTGCTCAAATCGTTTCTCGAAAAAATCGACAAGGTGGATTTGAGCGAAGCTGATGTCGAACGTATTGAAACCGCTACAGTGAATTTTCTCAAGGAATTGCAGGCTCCTCTTGCTCAGGCAAAGGCGCGTGCGAAAAAGAAACGCAGGCTTCAGTAAGATATGCATGGACGCGTTCTACTCGTCGCTCTGTTGCTCTTCATCAACCTGTTCCTTTTGTTCAGGCTGATTTGGAGTGATCAGGGCGTTTTTGCGTATCTCGAGTTGAAGAACCGCTATGAGGTGTTGCAGTCGAAAATTGATTCGGTTGACGAACAGAGTCTGGACTTGAGTCAGGAAATCCGACGGCTCAAATCCGATAAGGCGTATCAGGAGAAAGTCGTTCGTGAACGAATGAATTTTGTCAAAAAGGACGAAATATTATACATTTTCCCGGATGAAACCACCAACGACCGCGGAGACGGAAGTAATGAGCAAGAAAATTGAGTGGTATCAAGAAGTTCTCTCTCTGGAACCCGGATCAAGGGTTTTCTTTCCTCTGGCGAAGCTGTTTGTTGAAAACGGTATGCCGGAGGATGCGGTTATCACTCTATGCAGGGGGCTGGACAGGCATCCTGACTATCTTGAAGCCCGCATGCTTCTTGTCGAGCTCCTGACGGAGCTGGGCCGTGAAAATGAAGTTCATGACCATCTCGAACGGGTTATCAATCCGTTGCGTGATTATTCGGCTTTCTGGCGAGGGTGGGCAAGGAGCCTGCCGCCGGAACAGCGGGATCTTGCCGTTTTCCTGATGCTGGTGTCGGCGAATCTTTCTGGTGACACGATCAAGTGGACGGACGTTGTCTTCGAAGGTATCAGCACGTTGGCTGATCGTTTGGTGGGAGCGCCTTTGCCTCCGCCAGCCGACTGTCCGCCTCCGTCCTATCTTCCGTCCGTGGAAGCCGTGCCCGAAGAAGAGTTCGACAGGGAAGAGAGCGAAGTGGCCAAGCCGCGCAGCGGATCATTTCGCACCAAGACCATGGCCGACCTGCTTGCGTCTCAGGGCGACATTGACGGCGCACTGGAAATTTATCGGGAATTGGTGCATTCCTCCGTGTCCGACGAACGGCGCACCGAGCTTGAAGGGCGTATCGCGGAACTGGAAGGCAGGCAGGGGGATGTAGAAGCTCCTTGTCAGGAAGATGCATTCAGTGCTCATGCCAAGAATCGTCTTATCAGCACGTTGGAGACTCTGGCGTCTCGTTTTGAAGCCAGAATCCAGAACTAGCAACCGATCGGCGGCAGCGGGAAATCCTGCTGTCTGCTGCACAATATGTACATAAAAAATATGAAATTCGCTTCATTGGTAATGTTGGTCATGATCTTGCTGTCCACTGGGTGCAGTGCGTGGCGATCGACCTCGAAATACGCCAAGGAATCCTGGAAGACCACCAAGGACTATATTGATCCGCCGCCACAGATTGATACGGATAGCTATCAGTTTGAGAATCCGAACCTTGAGAAGTTGGCGAAATTGTTTACTCCGGTGGACGGTCCGTTGACTTCCCTGGCCCGATTCGTGGATGACAAGGACACTCTGCCCGGGGTTGACTGGCTTGATCTCCTGATGACCCGTTTCCCGTGGGTTCATCGTGTTCTCGTGACCGATGAAGAGGGAACCATCATCTTCATGCAGCCGGAGATTCCGGTTAAGAAGATTGAGAAACCTCTCGTGTTTGAGGGGGTTTGGCGTGATATTCAGCTTTTGACCGTGGTGGACTATTCCGACCTCGGACCGGAGCTCTATATTGGTCGTCCGTACTTCGAGGATGTGGACTTCAGGGGGATCATCGGTGTTGGATTTGATCCGAGAGCACTGCTGAGCCTGAGCCCTGATCCCAAGGAATTGATGATCATTCATCCGGGTGGCGGCGTGTGGGCGCGCGGCGCTGATGTTGATGAAGAAGCCATTCTGGCGGTTCCCTGGAATGAAATCCTCGAGGATGAGGTGCAGGGACAGATCAAGATAGGTGATAAATATTATACTTGGCTTGCTCGATACGTTGGGGACGATCATTATGTATATGCCACGGAAAGCGTGGACCCCAAGGCGACAGGCTCTTCGTGGTGGCCATTTTAAAGTTGGCTGTTGAATTTAATGCAAATACGGGCAAAGGAAGTAACGATGCCGCAACAGGTTACGGTTACTGAACATATTCTTCTGCACCAGAAAATGGTGCCGGGTGCGACTGGACAGTTTACTCGGTTGTTTAACGAGATTGTCTTGTCTGCCAAAATCATATCTCGCGCGGTCAACAAGGCCGGACTTGTCGATGTTCTCGGGTTTACCGGCGATGTCAATGTGCAGGGCGAGGAAGTCAAGAAGCTTGACGAATACGCCAACCGGATTCTTATTCATCGTTTGGCACGATCCGGCGTGTTGTGCGCCATGGCGTCGGAAGAAAACGCCGATATCATTGAAGTCCCCGAGTCTCTGCCACGGGGTGATTACGTCATTATCTTCGATCCGCTGGATGGTTCGTCCAATATTGATGTCAACGTCAATATCGGAACGATTTTTTCCATCTTCAAGCGTAAAAGTGACCCGGATGCCGCGCTCATGTCCGGTGATGTCCTGCAAAAAGGGTCGGAACAGGTCGCGGCGGGGTATATCCTGTATGGTTCTTCAACCATGCTTGTTTTCTCGTCCGGTGATGGTGTGCACGGATTCACCATGGACCCCAGTGTCGGTGAATTCATTCTGTCACACCCCAATATCCGTATCCCGGAGCAGGGCAAGATTTACTCTGTCAACGAAGGGTATGAACGGTATTGGGACCGGGCTACGAAAAAGGCGCTGTCCTATTTCAAATCGCCCAAGAATGCGCTCCGCAAGCCTTACAGCGGCCGGTACATAGGCTCTCTGGTTGCGGATTTTCACCGCAATCTGCTCTATGGTGGAATTTTCATGTATCCCGCTGACCTGCGTGATCCCAAGAAGCCCACTGGCAAGCTGCGTCTGACCTGCGAGTGCAATCCCATGGCCTACATCGTAGAGCAGGCCGGTGGCATGGCGACAGACGGGTTGAACCGGATTCTCGACATCGAGCCGGATCATCTGCATCAGCGCGTTCCTTTCTTCTGCGGTTCCTACAATGACGTGGAGAAAGTCCGTGAATTGTTCGCGACTGAGGCCCGGAGAAAGAAGAATAAATAATGCTCACTCTCGGTATTGAGACCTCCTGTGACGAGACCGCCGTGGCCCTTGTGGACAACGGGCGGTTGCTCGGTGAAAAACTCGCTACGCAGATTGATGTGCATGCGCTGTTTGGCGGTGTGGTGCCAGAGATTGCGTCGCGTGAGCATCTTCGCGTGCTGCCTCGTCTCTTCAGTGAATTGCTGGATGAGACCGGGGTGAAGCCCGATGAGATCGAAAACATTGCCGTGGCGCGTGGTCCCGGGTTGCTCGGCAGCCTTCTGGTCGGTGTCAGCTTTGCCAAGGGGTTGTGTCTGTCCACGAATGCCCGTCTTGTCGGGGTGAACCATTTATGGGCGCATCTTCTTGCCCCGGGGCTGGAGCAGGAATTGGTTTTCCCTGCCATAGGCCTGCTTGTGTCAGGTGGACATACCCACACCTACCTCATCAAGTCGCCTGTTGAATTCGAATTGCTGGGCCGGACTCTGGACGACGCTGCCGGAGAAGCATTTGACAAGGTCGCGAAAGTCCTGAATTTCCCGTATCCTGGCGGTCGTTACATTGACCAGCTGTCACAGGAGTCCGAGCCGGATACCAAACTGTTTCCGCGTGCTTTCATTGAAAATCAGAGCCTTGATTTCAGTTTCAGCGGCGTCAAGACGGCGGTTGCCAATTACGTGGCCTCGCATCCTGAGCTTGTGTTTGATGAGATGGCGGATGCCGCTGCCATCAACGCCTTGTCCGGTGATCGTCGTGAAGCGTTGAGCCGTGTGTGTGCGTCATTCAACTGGAGTGTGGCTGACACATTGCGTATCAAGGTTGAGCGTGCCCTCAAGAAAGCGGACGGGGTGAAGAGCCTCATTGTCGCTGGCGGTGTGGCCGCAAACAGCATGGTACGCGAGTATATGGGACGGGTGGCCGCTGAGAACAATCTGACGTTGACGTTGCCCGGACTTTCGCTGTGTACCGACAACGGTGCCATGATCGCGTACGCCGGTTGGCTGTTCGGCAGTTCCGGCTACTCTCATGACTTGGCTTTGGAGGCCATACCGCGAGGAAGAGTGGTACCGCTTGATTGGACAGTAAACGGTGACAAAAGTGCGAATGAATGATATTTTCCTGAGTGCTTCTTGACAGTACAGTATGTGGGTTCTATTTTAAGATAATTGTTTGAACACATGTCGCATTCGAGTCAATCGAACGCGCCTGAGCCTGATAATCAGTTGCCCGGATTCCGGGAAAAAAAGGAGAAATCTATGGCGAATCAGATCACTGACGGTAATTTTGAGCAGGAAGTGCTCCAGAGCGATGTCCCTGTCCTTATTGATTTCTGGGCTCCCTGGTGCGGTCCCTGTCGTGCGATGGGTCCGGTTATCGACGAGCTTGCAGAAGAGTACGACGGTCAGGTGAAAATCGTGAAAATGAACGTCGATGAAAATTCTGCCACTCCCGGCAAATACGGTATCCGTGCCATTCCTACCCTGATTCTTTTCAAGGGCGGAGAAGTCGTGGACCAGAGCACCGGCGCTGTCTCCAAGAGCAGCATCAAGGAAATGATTACCAAGAAGGCACTGTAATAAATGAAATCTTATGACGCCGTAGTCATAGGGGGCGGCCCGGCAGGAATGACGGCTGCCCTTTATCTTTTGCGGTCGGGTGTAAAGACCGCCATGATTGAGAAGCTGTCTCCGGGCGGCCAGGTACTCATGACGAGTGAGATAGAAAACTATCCCGGATTTCCCAAGGGACTTCAGGGATGGGAACTTGCGGATAAATTTTCGGCTCACCTCGAGAATTATTCACTGGACCGTATCAGCGACGAAGTACGTGATATCGAGTTCGGTTCGTCTGTTCATACGATCATGGTCGGAGATGAAGCAGTCCAGACCAAGTCTATTATTCTGGCTACCGGTTCCCGGTACCGCAAGCTCGGTATTCCGGGTGAAGAGCGGTTGCTTGGACGCGGAGTATCCTACTGCGCGCTGTGTGACGGCAATTTCTTTCGGGATCGGGATGTGGCCGTTATCGGCGGCGGCAACTCGGCCCTTGAAGAGGCGTTGTATCTTGCTCGCTTGGTGAACAAGGTTTATCTGATTCATCGTCGTCAGGATTTCCGCGGACTTGCCTGTTATCAGGACAAGTGCTTCACTCACGAGAAAATCGAGGTCATCCGTAACACCGTTGTGGATGAGATTCAGGGAGCTGATGATCTTGAATCTCTGGCTTTGCGTAATGTCGAAAGCGGAGAAACGAGTGAACTCAAGGTTGACGGTACGTTTATCTTTGTAGGGTTTGAACCCATCATGGATTTTGTTTCCGACAAGGTGGAGCAGGACCGTAACGGCATCATTACCGATGTTGAAATGCGGACCAACGTTCCCGGTGTTTTTGCTGCTGGCGACATCCGTTCCAAGATGTGTCGTCAGGTTGCATCTGCCGTCGGTGACGGTGCGACTGCCGCCAATTCTGCATTCACCTATCTTGAACAGCTCGACGCTTAGGAGTCCGTATGCGGTCACCTTTCGTCCTTGCTGCCTTTGTTGCCCTTTGGCTGGCATCCGGCTGCGCTCTGATCGACAGGTATTTCCTGCCACCGCCGGAAGATACGGCCGAGGAGTTGTATGAGGCCGGTATGGATGCCATGGGCGAGAAGGAATATTACGATGCTCAAGGGTATTTCAACAAGCTCAAGGATCGTTTCCCCTTCAGCCCGTTCGCGCTCAAGGCGGAACTGGCTCTTGGTGATGCCTATTTCCTTGACGGTGATTATCTCTTGGCTCTTGACGCATACAAGGAATTCGAGGCGTTGCATCCCAGCAGCGAGGAGATTCCCTATATTCTTTTTCAGATCGGGAATACGAACTATCACATGTTCGAATCCATTGACCGGAGGCAGGAGAATATCAAGGAAGGCCTTGAATACTTCTACCGTCTGGAAGAGACATATCCGAACTCCCAATATGCAGATGGTGCGCGGGATCTGATTGTCAAAAGCCGTAGAATTCTCGCGGAACACGAAGTGTACATGGCGGATTTCTTCTGGCGGACAGAACAATATGGTCCCGCATGGCATCGATATCAGTATGTGGTCGAGAATTTTTCCGACGTACCTGATTTGCGTGACTATGCTCGTAAGCGGGCAGAGTATTCGTATTTCGAGTACCAGAAGACATTGTCGGAAGATGAACGCCAACGCATTCAGGGTAGCTGGAAGCTGTGGCTCAAAAAATGGTTGTAAATCAAACAAGCGGTCTTCGGGCCGCTTTTTTTGCCTATGACGCAGACATCGTTTTCATTTCCCGATTGGATAGATGAGTTCGTCCCGGATGACGAGGTCTTTGCCAGTGCCTACGAAAGCATCCCGGATGCACACCGGGCATTGCTGAAGACCGGTATCGCCCGTTTGTACGATTGGTACGGACCGAACAAGGTCGACGGTTCCGAAGTCGCTCGCCACTGGGCAAGCGGCCTTCGTTCCAAGACTGTTACCGATCTTGCCGATTTTTCAATACTTCTTTTTGATGACAGTCTATTGTCGTCTGCCCGGGTGCTTGCGACTCTGGTTCCTGCCATCGCCTGCGGTGTACGCAATGTCCTTGCCGTTCGGGTCGATGGTAAATCTCCATGGCCCAAGTCGGTTCTGACCGGATTGGAACTCGCTGGACAGGAGTTGGTTGCGGAAATGTCGGAAACGCAGGCAAGGCGGCTTCTTGGTGAACTGCGTGATTCCGGCACGACCGGCGCTGTTACCGTGCTCGGACCAAAGGCGGCCAGCGTACAGACGGCAGAGTTGCAGGCTGCTTCGCGGCTTTCTTTCTGGCGTCCCCGTTTTACGCGCACAGCCGCAATATGGATGGAAGACGAGTCGACATTTGATCTTGAGGCCTTGGCCTTTGTTCATCCTGACATTGCGTTTAGCGTGTTTGGAATGAAGGTGCCGTTGCCGATGGATAACTTTTCTTACGAAGGCGACTCTTTTGAGTCGTTTATCGAGGCCATTGGCGACGTGGTTTATGTCCCGGCTGATCGTATAGATCAGGCCCTTGCGAAGGCGAGACTGGTTCTCGGACCGGGACAGGAAGGCTGTTGGCTCTGGCCTGATCTGCACCCTGCACATTTTCAACATCACAGCATATCCTGGACCATCGGAGACTGACGTGAGCAAGTCCAATGCCCCCTCGGCGAAGATTCTCGGCAATCTTCGCAATATCGGAATTATCGCGCATATTGACGCCGGAAAGACGACTTTAACTGAACGTATTCTTTATTATTCCGGGAAAATTCATCGTATCGGCGAGGTTCATGAAGGGACCGCAACCATGGATTACATGCCGGAGGAGCAGGAGCGGGGTATCACGATTACCTCTGCGGTTACTTCGTGCAGTTGGTCGCCATGCATGATCAACATCATCGACACCCCCGGCCATGTGGATTTCACTATTGAGGTCGAGCGGTCTTTGCGGGTGCTTGACGGTGCGGTCGGTGTTTTCTGTGGGGTGAGCGGCGTTGAACCTCAGTCCGAGACGGTCTGGCGGCAGAGCGAGACCTATTCTGTCCCGAAGTTGGCTTTTGTCAACAAGATGGATCGGTTGGGTGCGGATTTTGAAAAGGTCGTGGAATCCATCAGCTCCAAGCTTGGTGCCAATCCGCTTCCCATCCAGTATCCTCAGGGCGAGGGTGATGAATTCAGGGGAGTGTACGACCTTGTTGAAATGAAACGCCTTGAATTTGATCCGAAAACAGATGGTGAAGAGTTCGCGGCCCATGATCTGAACGAGTCGGAGCTTGAACTCCTGTCGCCATGGCGGGAAAGGCTTATTGAGACCGCCTCTGACGAGGACGAGGAAATACTGGATTTGTATTTGTCTGGTGAAGAGATCCCGGCAGACAGGATTCGTGCCGCCATACGTATCGCGACTCTAGCACGAAAGGTTGTTCCAGTGCTTGTCGGGTCCGCGCTCAGGAATATCGGCGTGCAGCCCGTCATGGATGCAGTTTGCGATTACCTGCCGAGTCCGCTTGAGGTGCCGACGGCTGTTGGTGTGGAACCGGAAAGCAAAAGCAAGATTTCGTATGAGGTTTCTCATAAGGAACCTCTCTCCGCTCTGGTTTTCAAGGTTGCCATGGATTCTGGTCGGAAGTTGGCAATGATGCGGATTTATTCGGGGAAATTGAGCGGTGGAGACACTGTCTATAATATCACGCAGGGCCAGAATGAGCGGGTGGCGCGGCTATTCAGGTTGCATGCCGGACGCAAGGAGAAACTTGATACGGCGTACGCAGGGGATATGGTCGCGGCGGCAGGCATGAAGTTCGCTCGCACCGGCGACACGCTGTGCGAGCGTGAGACGCCGATTCTTCTTGAACAGATCGCTGACTACAAGCCTGTGATTTCACTTGCTATTGAGCCTCGAAATTCAGAGGAGGCCGAGAAACTGGATGAGGTCCTTGAAAAGTATCTGATGGAGGACCCGACCCTTGAGTTGAAGCGGGATGAAGATACCGGGCAGATTATCCTGTCCGGCATGGGAGAACTGCATCTTGAGGTCATCCTGGAGCGCCTGAAGCGTGAGTACAAGCTTGAGCCGAGAGCTGGCAGGCCGCAGGTGGTTTATCAGGAAACTATTGGTGCCAAGGGGGCCGGTCAGGCCGAGTTCAATCGGGAACTTGGCGATGACGTGCATTTTGGCAGTGTCCGGTTGACCGTAGAGCCGATGAGTCGCGGAGAAGGGCGAAAGATTTCTTTCGAAGTGGACCCGGAAGTGTGGCCGGCAGCGTGGCTGGAAGCTGTTGAGGATGGGATATCTGACGGACTCCAAAGTGGAGTGGTCAAAGGATATCCCGTGCAGGACGTGCGCGTGCGCGTGCTGGAGCTTGACCGTAGGGACGGGGAATCCAGTCCTGTCGGCTACCGTATGGCGTCGGCAATGGCGTTGAAGGATGCTCTTGGTAAGGCGGATTCCTGCTTGATGGAACCGATCATGTGGGTGGAGATAGGGGTTCCCGAAGATTTTGTTGGCGAGGTTGTGGGGTTGCTCGGTTCCAAGGGAGCCAAGATAGAGAATATGCTGGACCGGTCCGGTCAGAAAGTTGTACAGGGGCTTGCCCCGCTTGGGAAACTCTTTGGTTTTTCCACGGAACTGCGTTCGGCGACTCAGGGGCGCGCCGGTTTTGTCATGAAATTTTCCCGGTTTGATGTTTTGGAGTAGCATGTGACTGACCTCAGCCGACATACCCCGGCCAAAAAAATATTACGGAAGAAGACAGACAGGTGGACCGGTAGCAAGCGTTGGCTGAGATATTGGTATCTTCGCCTGATGCGGCAGAACTCGTCGCCTCGAAATCTTGCTGCCGCCATGGCTCTTGGCATGTTTATCGGGGCCATGCCCATCATTCCGTTTCAGTCTGTCGTGGTGATTGCTTTGGCCTTTGTCTTTCGGGTCAACAAACTCGCAGCATGGCTTGCGACGTGTTATTCCAATGCGGCAACCATGGTTCCTTTCTACTATTTTCTTTATAAGATCGGCATAGTTGTCACACCTTTTCACAATGTCCAGTTCGATCCCAGCCAGCTTGAGATGGAACAGCTCATTCACGCCGGATGGGAAGTGTTCGTGGTCATGTTTGCAGGCGGGCTGGCTTTTGGAGTCCCAGCTACGGTTGTGACCTATTTCCTGTCTCTTTTCCTTATTCGACGTTATCGGCAGCGTCGAGCCTTGCGCCTTTTGAGGCGGCGGACCGGTGCTTGAGCATCTGTTTTCCCTGTCAGATTAAAGGCATTATTTTTTCTACCTATTTTTTGTCTCACAATTGCCTTTTTCAAGGATACCGCGTACTCATGTCGTGGTAAGCTATGTATTTTATTGAAATTGGTCTGAAGTGAACAAGTTATTCCGACAATGGAGAGTAGAAATGCCCGGTGGTGCCCGTGTCTCGATTGTTTTTGCTGGTTTTTTCTTGTGTTGTGCTTTTGCCGTCTCTTCTTTTCTGGGTGGGTGGTTTGCCTTTGGGGTTGCTGCCGGAATTTCCATCATCCTGATTATCGGCTTGGTTTTCATGCAGGGTCGAGTTGAAGCTGCACAGCGGACGCTTGTGGATGAAATGAAGTCCGAGTTGGCTGAGACCCAGCGGGAAAAAGTGTATTTTTCCAGTGCGATCAGGGAAGTCGGGAATCCGGTTCTTGTCTGTGACCGGGAAGGGCGCATTGTTTCGGCTACGCAGTCGCTGTTGTCCTTTTTGAAAAAGCCGGCGGATCAGGTGGTCGGGCAAAAAGTCAGTAAGGCCTTCTACGGTACGGAAAGAAAATCCATCGCTGAACAGGTGCTTGCAACGCATCGTGAACTTGAAGATACCGTTGAACTGAGTTTGTGGGACGGCAGAAAGGCGTCGGTTCGGTTGTTTGCCAATCCCGTATATGATGAATCCGGTGATGTTTCAGGGGTGGTGACTTCGTATATTTCCCTTGATGAAATGCTGGCGCAGCAGCGTGAAATTGAAAGTCAGCGGGAACGTATGGCGCAGGCCGGTAGTCAGATAAGTGAACTGGCTGAGCATGTCGCTTCAGCTACGGAGTTGCTGTCGGCTGCGGCTGATGATCAGGCGCAGGGAGCGCAGAAGCAGCGCGGCCAGACTTCTTCCGTAGCCACCGCCATGGAAGAGATGACCGCCACGGTTATCGAAGTTGCCCAGAACGCCGCCGGGACCAGTGATGCTGCTGATGTTGCGTATAATTCCGCATCAGAGGGCGTGTCCATGGTGACCAAGGCCGTTGCCGCCATTAACGAGGTCGCCGAATCTGCTGAACAGCTTGGACGTGAAGTCGGAGAACTGGATGATCAGGCCGGAGAAATCGGCCGGATCATCAGTGTAATCAACGATATTGCCGATCAGACCAATCTACTGGCTTTGAATGCGGCTATTGAAGCCGCCCGCGCAGGTGAAGCGGGGCGCGGCTTTGCTGTTGTCGCCGATGAAGTCAGGAAGCTGGCGGAGAAGACTGTTACCGCGACGCGTGAAGTAGAGGAAGCTATCGGGACCATTCAGGACCGTTCGCAGCATGCCTCTCGTTCCATGCGGCAGACCGAAGTTCAGGTTCAGGAGAGTACGGAGCTTTCCAATCAGGCCGGTGAAGCATTGCAGCAGATTATGGAAAGCATCAAGGACATGGTCGGCAGGGTTTCCCAGATAGCCACGGCTGCCGAGCAGCAGTCCTCAGCCGCCGAAGAGATCAACAAGAGTATTGAGGAGATTGCGGACATTGCCAGTGATGCCGACGAAGCTGCTGGACAGGCGGCCAGCGCCACTCGTGATCTGGCTGGCTTGGCTCAGGATCTTTTGAATGTGTCCAAAGAGTTCAGGGATGGTGACGGGGAGGTTCGCCTACGCGAATCCACTGGGGAGATGAAAGGAATCCTTCCCAAGCTGACACAGGGATTTGTGCAGCAGAAATATGGTGATGCTGTCTATGATGGCATGCAGAATGATTTGGGGAATCCGGTCTTTTTGCCCACGGAAAGTTATCCCGATCAGGTGCTCATGCAGATGGCTGAATCCGTGTCGTCTTCGGTGGGTATTTCCATCCGAAATTTCTTCCTTGAACTCGGACGTTTTACGGTCGGGCGCTTTAACGAAATGTACCCAGCTCATTTCAAGAATGAGAGCTTGAAAGAGTTTTATCTCCGCATGAACGAAGTGCATGCACAGCTTACCAAGGATCATCCCGGTATTCATCCACCTAATTTTACCTATGAGGACAAGGGAGATGATCTGTTTATGAATTATCGATCAAGCCGGGGATTATTTGACTATTTCGAGGGTATTCTCCTTGGAGCAGCGGAATTCAAGGGCGAAGCCGTAACTGTCAAAGTGAAGCCTTTTGATGAGACCACGGCCCGGGCGGAAATTGTTTTCCACGGCAAGGTTTGATGACTCTTTCGATGAAAATGTAATTTATAATGGGCTACTGATACGTTTTTTTGTGATATTGCAGGCAAGGAGAAGGAGTTCGTGTTGACTCCTGATACCATACGGAATGAAGAGTGCCAGTTAGGAGCATGATGAATGTCGGACGATCTCAATAGACAGATATTCAAGGAAGAAGCTTACGACCTTCTGGGAGAGTTGGAAGGTGCGCTCCTTGAGCTTGAGGAAAATCCTGATGATATGGATGTGGTGAACCAGATATTCAGAGCCCTGCATACCATCAAGGGCTCTGGGGCCATGTTCGGGTTTGAAGATATAGCGGAATTTACCCATGAGGTTGAGACCGTTTTCGATATGGTCAGAAATGGCAATCTTCCGGTTTCACAGACGTTGTGCAATCTGGCCCTCAAATCGCGGGATTACATCAGGAGCATGCTCGACAGCACTGATGATGCCAATGTGGTTGACCCTGAAGAAATGCAGGAAATTCTTGTCGGATTGCAGGCGCTTGCTTCGGGTGAATCAGAGGATGCGACGGAAGAAGCTGCAACCGAGGATCCGGTTGTTGAAGAGGAAACCGAGCTGCTTGAGGAAGAAACTGAACAAGCTGCCGAAGAGGAAGTAGCTGACGTTGCAGAAGGGCATAATTATCAGATCGTGCTGACAGCAAAGCCGGGTATGGAAGTTGATGAATCCATGCTTGAGTCCCTTTTTGACGAGTTGGTGAAGCTCGGTGAGTTTCAGGTCGTTTCGCGTCCTGAAGGCGTCAGTGAAACGGAGGCTGCTCAGTGGAAGCTGAGTCTTGTTTCCGAAATTGATCATGACAATGTGCGTGATGTTTTCTTCTTTGCCGATGCGGACCTTGATGTGAAAGTCACTGAAGAGGGAGAAGAGCCGGTAGTTGATGATGTCCCGCCAGCCGAACCTGTTGCAGTGGAGCCTGCAACCGATCCGGCTCCCAAGAGAGTGTCATCTGCGAGTACCGGACTTTCGGAAGAGCCTTCGCCCAAGCTGGGTGAGATTCTTGTAGAGAGCGGCGAGGTCTCCGAAAAGGATATTCAGGAGGCTCTGAAAAAGCAGAAGCCGCTTGGGCAGATTTTGGCCGAGGAAGGCAAGATTGCTCCGGACAAGATTGAAAAGGCTGTAAAAAGGCAGTCCAAGGTCAAGGAGCAGGAAGCCACAAAGCGTCGGCAGGAAGCGTTGTCGAGTATCCGCGTTGCAGCGGACAAGCTGGATTATCTGGTTGATCTCGTCGGCGAATTGGTGATTGTTCAGGCTCAGATTACGCAGGTTGTCAGTGAGCGGAGCGATCCAGCCATGACGGCTCTTGCCGAAGAGCTTGAGCGACTCAGTGACGAATTGCGGGATTCGACACTCGGCATTCGCATGCTGCCTATCGGGACCTCTTTCAGTAAATTCAGAAGATTGGTTCGTGACCTCTCCGGTGAGCTCGGCAAGGAAATCGGCCTGTCCACCAGCGGTGAAGATACGGAGCTCGACAAGACGGTTATTGAACGGCTTGGCGATCCGTTGGTTCACTTGCTCAGAAACAGCATTGACCACGGTATTGAACAGCCCGACGAACGCGAGGCCAATGGCAAGCCGCGGCAGGGCATGATTCTTCTCGCGGCCGAACACTCCGGTGGCGAAGTGCTGATTCGTATCACTGATGATGGCCGGGGCATGGCAGCGGAAGCCATTCGAGAGAAGGCCATAGAGCGTGGTCTGATCTCCAAGGATTCCGAAAAGACTGAAAAAGAATTATTGAAACTCATTTTCGAGCCGGGATTTTCCACGGCCAAGGAAGTGACCAGCGTTTCCGGACGCGGTGTCGGCATGGATGTGGTCAAGCGGGCCATTGATTCCCTGCGTGGTACTATTGATATAGACAGTTTCCCCGGGAAGGGAACGACTATTACCATCCGCTTGCCGCTGACATTGGCGATCATTGATGGCTTGCAGGTTCAGGTTGCTGACGGTTTTTATGTCATTCCGCTCTCACTGGTCGAGGAGTGCGTCGAATTGGCGAACGATGACGTTGATGATGAAAGCGGACAACGAATTCTTCACCTGCGCGGAGAGATTGTCCCTTATATTCATTTACGGGATTGGTTCGGTATTGAAGGAGACAGCCCGCCCATTGAGCAAATCGTCATTACAGGCGTGGAAGGCAGCCGAATCGGTATTGTCGTCGATACTGTTATTGGAGAGCATCAGACTGTTATCAAGAGCCTGAGCCGTGTATACAAGGATGTGGAAGGACTTTCAGGAGCAACAATCAAGGGAGACGGTTCCATCGCTCTCATTCTCGATGTGCCGAGTCTTGTGCGTCGAGTTGTTGCTGAATCCAAGTAGTCGTCGAGTTGTGTTTATTTGAGTGAGGCATGATTGGTATGAAAAAGATTCGTGTACTGATAGTTGATGACTCGGCGGTAGTTCGCCAGACTCTTGAGGATATCCTCTCTTCCGATCCGGGAATCGAGGTCATTGGAACTGCGGTGGATCCCTATGTCGCGGCCGAGCGCATGAAAAAGGAAGTGCCGGATGTCATCACCCTCGACATTGAAATGCCTCGCATGGATGGCATTACCTTTTTGCAAAAGTTGATGAAACAGCATCCCATTCCGGTCGTCATCTGTTCCTCTGTCGCGGAGCAGGGAACGGCGAATGCTCTCAAGGCTCTTGAGTATGGTGCTGTTGAGATTATCAGCAAGCCGAAAATTGGTACAAAGAAATTTCTTGAGGAGTCGAGAATTCGGCTTATCGACAAGGTCAAGGCGGCTGCCATGGTCCGTGCGAAGCCTTTGAAAACGGTCGCACCCATCAAGGTTAGCCCAAAACTGGATGCAGATGCGGTGATTCCCATGGGTAAACCTCAGTCATTGACAACTACGGAGAAGATTTGTCTCGTAGGTGCTTCTACCGGTGGAACTGAAGCCCTGCGGGTTTTTCTTGAATCTCAGCCTCCTAATTGCCCGCCCATTGCCATTGTTCAGCATATGCCAGAGCATTTTACGGCGGCGTTTGCCAACCGGCTTAATTCTATTTGTCGGATCAACATCAAGGAAGCGCGGGATGGCGATTCCATGTTGCGTGGACAGGCGCTTATTGCTCCCGGTGACAAGCATATGCTGCTCAAGCGAAGTGGTGCCAGATATTATGTCGAGGTAAAGGCTGGGCCTTTGGTTTCCCGGCATAGGCCGTCGGTGGATGTATTGTTCCGCTCAGGTGCGCGGTATGGTGGTGGCAACGTGGTTGCCGCGATTATGACCGGCATGGGTGATGACGGGGCCAAGGGCATGAAGGAATTGCACGAGGTCGGAGCGTACACCATTGCACAGGATGAAAAGACCTGCGTCGTTTTCGGTATGCCGCAGGAAGCCATCAAGCTGGGCGGTGTACAAAAAGTCATGCCGTTGCAGGGAATCGCCGGAGAAATTGTCCGCGCCTGCGGATAGGCATCAGGAAAGTTTCTGTTTTCCACCGTGCCGGTAGGCGATGACGTCTACCGGCTCTTTCGTAATCATGCCTTCTTTCAGCATTCCATCGAGTGTTTCAAGAAGGACTTCCAGTCTTTCCGGATGTTCGACGATTTCAACAACTATCGGCATGTCTTCGGATAAACGGAGAATCTTGTTCGTGTGGATGCGGCTGTTTGCGCCGAAGCCGCTCATTCCGCGGAAAACCGTGGCTCCAGCCAGCCCGAGTTTGCGGCTCTGTTCAACAATGACATCTGCCAATGGACGGCCTTTGTGTTTGTCGTCTTCGCCGATATAGATTCTGATTCGTTCGGCTTTTTCGAGTAATTTCATGTTGATACCTCGATTTTTAAAGCAGGCGGCCAAGGGCTATGCCAGCCAATACAAAGACAAGTCCGAGAATGCTTTGACCGACGACGTTGGCCAACGCGATCAGCATCTGGCCATACTTGACCAGTTCGGCAGTCTCGAACATGTATGTGGAGAAAGTCGTGAATGCGCCCATGAATCCCGTGAGCACAAGCAAACGGACTTCGCTGCCCGGGAGCAGACGGTTTTCGAAGAAGCCCCATACGGCGCCGAAAAGCAGACAGCCGAGCAGGTTGACTGTCATGGTTCCCAGCGGGAAAGAGCCTCCTGCCAAGCGCTGGGCTACCCCTGAGAGCCAGTAGCGGGAAAGGGTGCCGGCAGCGCCGCCGAGTGAAAGATAGAGAATTTTAATAAACATTGCGTGATCCTTGCCGCTTCATAGCAATTTGATAGGAGAAAGCCAATGACTCTGGAATGTGAACTGAAATATCTGGATGCCGATCTTGCGAAGTTGAGTGACAGGCTCAAGGCTGCGGGCGGTGAATGTCTTGGCCGCTATTTCGAATCGAATATCGTGTTTGATTTACCGGACAGGTCTCTCAAGGAGGCCGGCGTCCTTTTACGCCTCAGGGAGAAACAGGGCAAGGCTGTTCTGACGGTCAAGCGTCCGCCTGAAAAACCGATTCCATCTGCTTTGAAGGTGTTTGAAGAGATCGAGAGCGGGGTGGATGATTTTGATGCCGTCAAGGGAGCGCTTGAAGTCCTCGGATTTGTAGTTGCTTTTTCTTATGAAAAGGTTCGTGAGAAATGGCGTTTCATGGAGTGTGCGGTCTGTCTGGATCATCTTCCCTTTGGAAATTATGCAGAAATTGAAGGTGCTGAAGCAACCGTGCCGGTTTGCGCTGTCAAGCTGGGGCTGGACTCGAATGCGACCACGAAGAAAACATATCATGCCCTGAACATTGAATATCGATCCGAAAAAGGCTTGCCTCCGGATGAAAGTTTTGTTTTCAGCGAAGATGAAAAGCATCGGATTCAGAATGATTTGGAGAAAGAATGAATTCGTGACTCGACAGGCGGTTAAAAGGAATTTATATTGATGTATAGGCATTAAAAGAGGAACGTTGGAGAAAAACACGTATGAGCGACCCTGTTACCGGCGACCGGTATGATTCCGAACTTCTTGACGAACAGGAAGTCAGAGAACCTCGGAAATATAAGGTCTTGCTGCATAATGACGATTATACAACCATGGACTTTGTGGTTGAGGTGTTGGTGCGTATCTTTCGCAAGACAGAGGCGCAGGCCACCGCGATCATGCTGTCCGTGCACAACCAGGGGTACGGTGTCTGCGGTGTTTACACTGCGGAAGTGGCTGAGACGAAAGTCGACTTGGTACACCGTCTGGCAAAAAGCGCGGGTTTCCCGCTCAAGTGCAGCATGGAAGGTGAATAATTTATGACGATGCTCAGTAAGGAACTTGAAAGCGCGCTTACTGCCGCTGTCAACGAAGTGAAGCGTCGGAACCATGAATTTCTGACGCTCGAACATCTCCTGTATGCCATTTCCGTTGAGGAGCAGGGCGAGGAGATTCTTGAGGCTTGCGGAGCTGAAATGGAAAAGCTTCGTGACCAGCTTGGGCGGTTCTTTGTGGAAAACATGGAAGCCCTGCCCGAGGGAACCGAGACCGAAGTTATTCAGACTCTCGGCGTACGGCGGGTGTTGCAGCGTGCCGTCTGGCAGAAGAAAGCATCCGGCAAGAACATTGTCGAGGTTGGTGATGTCCTCGCCGCCATGTTTGATGAGGAAGACTCCTACGCAGTCTATTTCCTGCGTACGCATGATGTCTCCCGTCTCGATATCCTTGAGTTCATTTCGCATGGGATGTCCACCGGCGAAGACTGGGCCGATCTCGGAGGGGCGGACCACATGTCCAAGCCCGATCCGTTTGACAGTAAGCCCGGTGAAAAGAAAAGCCCGCTGGAGGAATACACGGTCAATCTGACCGACCGTGCTGCCGAAGGTCTCATTGATCCGCTTATCGGGCGTGGTGCAGAGCTTGAGCGGACCGTGCAGGTCCTGTCCCGCCGTCGCAAGAATAATCCGATTTTTGTCGGTGATCCCGGTGTCGGCAAGACCGCCATGGCCGAGGGGCTGGCGCTGATGATCGTCGAAGGCAATGTGCCCAAGGAATTCATCAATGCCGAGGTCTATTCTCTCGACATGGGATCTCTGCTTGCCGGGACCAAGTACCGCGGTGATTTCGAGGCACGTCTCAAGGGCGTGCTGGCTGAGCTGAAACTGAACAGGGATGCCATCCTGTTTGTGGACGAAATTCATACCATCGTCGGCGCAGGTTCTGTGAGCGGCGGGAGCATGGATGCGTCCAATATTCTCAAGCCGTTGTTGCAGTCCGGTGAAATTCGGTGCATCGGTTCTACCACTTTTGAAGAATACAAGAATCATTTTGAGAAGGACCGGGCGTTGTCGCGTCGGTTCCAGAAGATTGAAATCAGTGAACCTTCCGTGGAGGAGACCATTGCCATCCTCAAGGGGCTCAAGCCGCATTATGAGGAATTCCACGGTGTGAGTTATACGCATTTTGCCTTGAAGGCGGCTGCGGAATTGTCCGAGCGGCATATCACGGACCGCTATCTTCCGGACAAGGCCATTGACGTGATGGACGAGGCCGGTGCGCTGTACAAGCTCTCTGGCAGGTCGCGGAAGGGAGACCGCATCAAGGTCGGTGACATGGAAAAGGTCGTGGCCCGCATGGCCCGCATCCCGGCCCGCCGTCTGACGGTTTCCGACCGGGCGCGTTTGCAGAATCTGGAAGACGAGCTCAAGAGCGTTGTTTTCGGCCAGGACGAGGCCGTGCAGGCTTTGGCCCAATCCATCAAGCGTTCCCGTGCGGGAATGCGGCAGGTGGGACGTCCTGTGGGCAGCTTCCTGCTGACCGGCCCGACCGGTGTCGGCAAGACCGAATTGGCCCGACAGTTGGCACAGGTGCTGGGTATCGGCTTCCTTCGGTTTGATATGAGTGAATACATGGAAAAGCACGCCGTCGCCCGTCTTATCGGTGCGCCTCCCGGTTACGTGGGGTTTGATCAGGGCGGTTTGCTGACCGAAGGTGTTCGCAAGAAGCCGCATTGCGTGGTGCTCTTTGATGAAATTGAAAAAGCGCATCCCGATGTCTTCAATATCCTCCTTCAGGTGATGGACTATGCCACGCTTACCGACAACAACGGGCGCAAGGCGGATTTCCGTCATGTCATCCTGCTCATGACTTCCAATGCCGGAGCGCGTGAAATGGCCAAGGGCGCAATCGGGTTCCAGCGCGATGAGGCGTCTGACCGTCAGGGCGGTGCCTTGAAGGCGCTTGAGAAGCTGTTCAGTCCGGAATTCCGAAACCGTCTGGATTCCATCGTGACATTCAAGTCACTCGAACAATCGGTCATGGAACTGATTGTGGACAAGTTCATCAAGGAGTTGAATGACCAGTTGCAGGATCGCCGAGTGGTGGTCGTGCTGACGGACAAGGCCCGCGCTCGTCTGGCGGAACTCGGTCATGATCCGGCCATGGGCGCACGTCCCATGGGACGGGTGCTCCAGACCGAGATCAAGGATCAGATCGCGGATGAACTGTTGTTCGGTGAACTCATGAAGGGCGGCGTGGTTACGGTTGATCTGGCTGGAAAGAGCCGGAAGGGCAAGAAGGTGCCGATTGTCAGTGAGTCCGGTGAGTTTACCTTTGCATTCGATACCGTTGGGAAAAAACAGTAGTATTAATAACGAGGCGGCGAGAGCCGCCTCATTCATTGAGACATCTGAATGACCATTTACAGGCTTTTTGATGATCCCATATTTCCGGACCCGGAAGAGGCTGATCCGGACGGGCTACTTGCAGTCGGTGGTGATCTTTCGCCACAGCGTCTGCTGACGGCCTATGCCAACGGTATTTTCCCCTGGTATTCGGAAGATTCACCGATTCTGTGGTGGTCAACCAATCCTCGACTCATTTTGCTGCCCGAAGAATTTCACATGCCGCGCAGTCTGCGCCGTGTGCTGAAGCGCGGGACCTTTTCCTTTACGCTGGATAATGACTTTGAAGGAGTTGTCCGGGGTTGCGCCCATGCCTGTCGTCCTGAGCAGGAGGGGACGTGGATCGTTCAAGACATGTTTGAGGCCTACACCCTGTTGCATGAATTGGGCTACGCCCATAGTGTCGAGGCGTGGAAGGATGACAAGCTGGTCGGTGGACTCTATGGCGTTTCTCTCGGTTCCGTGTTCTTTGGTGAGTCCATGTTTTATTGCGAGCCGGACGCGTCCAAGGCGGCATTTGCCGTGCTGGTTCAGCAGTTGGCTCAATGGAACTTTTCTTTGATCGATTGCCAGCAGACCACGAACCACCTGCTGCGTTTCGGAGCGCGTGAGGTTCCTCGATTCAGATTTCTTGCCATGCTGCGTGAAGCCATGAATGTCCCGACCAGGGAAGGCCGTTGGGAATTTGATTTGCAGGCGTAATCCTATTTCCTGACTGTATCGAGGTGGGTCAGATAACCGGCAAGATCCCGGAGCGCCTTGTCATCTAAACGCCATCTCGGCATACAGTAATCCATTTCGTCATCTCTTGAATTGATACCGCTTTGCAGAGCTATCTTGAGAGTTTTCAGAGTATAGGCCGGGTGTGTGCCGTCTTGTCTTTGAGTAAAGTGGTAGCCGTCACCGACAAGATAGCGGTAGCTGATGGGAGGGGTGGCGATGAAGCAGAATTCGGGTTCAATGCCGCCCAGCCCCTTGGAGCCGTGGCATGTCTCACAGCCGCCACCTTCGGAGTGTATCCAATGCGGACCGCCCTGAATCGGGACGCGGACACCGTTTTCGAATTTGCCGGTTTTGAATATGGCTCTGCCGTTGGGTAGAGAAGCCTCGGCAAGGGATGTTTTTCCCCAAAAGTCGTGACCACCTGCGATGACCATGACTCCTGTGGTAAGAGTGGCAAACAGGCCGAACAGACCCACCTTGAAAAGAGATGGAATTCTGTTTCGGCGCATGATTGCTATTCCTGTACTATGGGCAGATGCTGGCTCAGATCGTAGAGACCCCTGAGGGGGATATCCAGACTGTAGCTCGGAATTTTTTCAAATTCTATGAACCCGACATTTTTACCGGCTTCCAGTTGCGACAGCCCCGGCATTCCTTCAGGAACCGGAAAGGAGAGCGGGCGGGAACGGATGGCTGTAAGCCTTGTGGAATACTGTTCTTTCAGGTAGCTTACAATTCGGTCACGTTCTGTTTCCGTGAAGGCTTCCATGACGACGCGACGGCTGTCGTTGTCCGAGGAATCCGACGATGACAAAAGGGCTGTCCAGTTTTCGTCTTTTTCATCTTCGGCGGTCCAAGCTCCTCGGAAGAGGTGAACTTCGACGTCGCGACGGCCCTTGAAGCTCTTGATGACCATGGACAGCGTGTGGGCGTATTGTGTGGGGGCAGGGGAATCTGAGTTGATGATGTCAATGTCCATTTGTTTTCTCCAGTCGATCTATGAAAATGATAATTAATTGTTACGTCCTTTGACAAATTTTCTCAAGCGAACAGAATGCCGAATTTCAAACTTGTCAGCGAATTTACTCCCAAGGGGGACCAGCCGGAAGCGATCCGTCAGCTTGTTTCCGGTCTTCAACAGGGAATGCGGGATCAGGTGCTCCTCGGCGCCACGGGTACGGGTAAGACGTTTACCATGGCCAACGTGGTGGCGGAACTCAATCGCCCCGCTCTGGTCCTTGCACCCAACAAGACGCTTGCCGCCCAGCTGTATACGGAATTCAGGGGGCTGTTCCCGGATAATGCCGTAGAATATTTTGTCAGTTATTATGACTACTATCAGCCGGAAGCCTACCTTCCTCACTCCGATGTTTATATCGAAAAGGATTCGTCCATAAACGATGATATCGACAAATTGCGTCATGCCGCTACCCATGCGCTGTTGACGCGGTCCGATGTCCTTATCGTGGCTTCGGTGTCATGTATTTATGGTCTTGGATCACCGGAATTCTATGCCAAGATGGTCATCCCCGTTGAAGAGGGGCAGACCATGTCCATGGAATCCCTGCTCGGTCGTCTGGTAGAGGTTCATTATGAACGCAACGATTATGATTTTCACCGTGGAACATTTCGTGTGCGCGGGGATGTCGTTGAAATCATTCCGGCCTACAGTCGGGAAAAGGCCCTGCGTATCGAGTTTTTCGGTGACGAGATCGACTCCATAACCGAGACCGATCCGCTGACCGGCGAGGTGCGGGACCGTCTTCGGAAAACAGTTATTTATCCCGGCAGCCACTTTGTTTCGGACAGGGACAATCTTGATCGTGCGATAAATGACATTCGCGATGAATTGCAGGTGCGGTTGGCTGAGTTGAAGCAGGCCAATAAACTTGTCGAGGCCCAGCGGCTTGAACAGAAGTCGATGTACGATCTCGAAATCATTGAAGAGCTTGGCTATTGCAGCGGCATTGAAAACTATTCGCGTCATCTGGACGGCCGGGTCGAAGGGGAGCCGCCTGCGACGCTGCTGGATTATTTCCCTGACGATTTCATTTTGTTCGTGGACGAATCGCACATCGCCCTGCCTCAGGTGGGCGGCATGTACAATGGAGACAGGTCCCGCAAGACCACGCTGGTCGATTTCGGTTTCCGCCTGCCGTCCGCCCTTGATAACCGCCCGCTCAATTACGAAGAATTTCAGGAGCGCGTGAAACAGGCCGTGTATGTTTCCGCGACGCCGGGACCATTGGAAATGGACCTCGCACAGGGTGTCGTTGTTGAGCAGATTATTCGTCCTACCGGGCTGCTTGATCCCAAGGTCGAAGTGCGAAAAACACACGGACAGATTGACGATTTGCTTGCAGAGTGTAAGAAAAGACAAGCAAGGGATGAAAGGGTTCTGGTCACCACGCTGACCAAGCGGATGGCCGAGGATTTGAACGACTATTTGAATTCGATGGGTGTGCCGTCCCGATATCTGCATTCCGACATAGATACACTGGAGCGGATGGCGATCATCCAGGCCTTGCGGGCCGGAGAGTTTTTTGTGCTTGTCGGCATCAACCTGCTTCGTGAGGGGCTTGATATTCCTGAAGTTTCCATGGTTGCGATTTTGGATGCGGACAAGGAAGGCTTTTTGCGGTCCAATCGATCGCTCATACAGACATTCGGACGCGCCGCGCGTAACGCGGACGGCAGGGTTGTGTTGTATGCGGACAAGGTGACGGCCTCCATGGCCAGTGCCATGGAAGAGACGGCCCGACGGCGTGAAAAACAGCTTGGTTACAATACCGAGCATGATATTACGCCGACCACCATTCGCAAGAAAGTGGATAATCTGTTCGGTGATCTCGGTGGTGGTGATTCAAAGAGCGCCAAAGCCGGGGGCAGTGTTGCCATGGCTGCCGAGGATGGCGGTGGGTATGGCTCGGACCCGAAGAAGTTGAGAACAGTCGTCAATCGTTTGGAGAAAGAGATGCGTAATGCCGCCAAGGAGCTTGAATTTGAGCGGGCAGCAGAACTCAGGGATCGCATCGCACTCCTGCGTGAACGTATTTTGGAGTTGGGGTAGCCTATGTTTAAACAGGTTCACCGGCAGATGCTGCGTCTGAGAGCAAGGCTCGGGTCTTTCTGGAGTATTATTCTTGGCCTGATATATCTCATGATCGTCTTCTTTGTGGGGATCAGCTACTATATGGGAGCTGAAGATTGGGATTTTGCAAGCTCTTTTTACATGGTGGTCATCACTCTATCCACCGTCGGCTTCATGGAAGTCAACCAGCTTTCCGAGCAGGGACGAATTTTTACCGCCTTCATGATCATGGGCGGAGTCGGTGGCTTTGTTTATATTGCGGGTGCGTTCGCGCAGATCATTATTGACGGTAGATTGCAAATTTTATGGGGTAAGCATAAAATGATGAAAGAAATAGGTAAGTTGAAAGATCATTTTATCATCTGTGGGCATGGCCGCATCGGCAGTATCGTGGTGCAGGAAATAATGGCGGAAGGCCATGATGTTGTTGTCATCGAGCAGACTCCGGAACTCATTGACAAGATGGAGCAGGATGGCATCCTGTGTCTTGAGGGCGATGCTACAAGCGATGAAATGCTTTTGAATGCAGGTTTGTTGCAAGCCAAGTCACTTATTTCCGCCCTGACCAGCGAGGCTGCCAACGTTTACGTGACCTTGACGGCACGCCAGCTTAACCCGGATATCATCATTGTTGCCCGTGCGGGTGACAAATCTCATATCTCCCGCCTTGAATTGGCCGGTGCCGATCGTGTCGTCCTGCCGCACTTTATCGGTGGACTTCGCATGGCGCAGAATGTACTTCGTCCCACGGTTACCAACTTCCTCGAGTTGGCAGTGCGTGGCGGCATTGATCTTCAGATGGAAGAGCTGGAGGTTACGCCGACTTCCGAACTGGTGGAAAAGGATTTGATCGAGTCCAAGATTCGGCCCCGGTTCAATCTCATCATTATCGCCATCAAGAAGGAATCCGGGGAAATGGTCTTCAATCCCGGTCCCAAAGAGGTCATCAATTCTCGCGACACGCTGCTTGCGGTCGGCAAGAAGAGCGACCTGAACGATATCAAGAACATCTTATAACTTCGGAATAACAGAAAATATGGTTTCCCCGGACACTTTGAAACGCGCAGCACAGTTGCGTGAAAAACTCGAATATCACAATCACCGCTATTACGTATTGGATGACCCGGAAATTTCCGATGCGGAATATGACACTTTGTTTCGGGAACTCTCTGCTTTGGAAGCAGAACATCCCGAACTTGACGATCCCAACTCCCCGACGCGCCGTGTAGGCGGCAAGCCAGCCGAAGGATTTACCCAGTATGAGCATGTTGAGCGCATGTACAGTCTGGACAACGCCATGGATACCGATGCGTGGTTTGCCTTTGCCGACCGCGTGGACAAAGGTGTGGGAACAACGGACGTTGCCTACTGGACCGATCCCAAGATGGATGGCATGGCCATTGAAGTCATTTACGAGAGGGGCCATTTCGTGCGTGCCGCTACGCGTGGTGACGGGCGTATCGGTGAAGATGTGACGCACAATATGCGTACGGTCATGAACCTGCCCATGAAACTGCATGGCTCCACCGTACCGGACCTGCTTGAGGTTCGTGGTGAAGTGGTGATGTCCAATACGGATTTCGCGGCGTTGAATGAACGGCAACGTGAGGCCGGGGAAAAGGTTTTTGCCAATCCGCGCAATGCGGCTGCCGGGTCCATTCGCCAGCTTGACCCCAAGGTCGCGGCGGCTCGTCCGCTTCGGTTCATGGGGTATGGCATCGGGCGTGTGCAGTGGGCTCCGCTGTTTGGTGCGAACGCATGGAAGACGCAGCAGGAAATCATGGCCGGACTGGCGGAACTCGGTTTTGCCGTCGCGCCGGAAGCGAAGCTGTGCGGATCGCGTCAGGAAGTGGCTGATTATTTTGCGGAACTCATGGCGCGGCGTGAAGAAATGCCGTTCGAGATCGATGGTGTCGTGGCAAAGGTCAACAGCCTTGACATGCAGCGCGCACTCGGGTTTACGTCCCGTGCTCCCAAATGGGCCATGGCGCTCAAATTCCCCGCATCACAGGCAAAGACTCTCTTGAAGTCCATACGGATTCAGGTGGGGCGTACCGGCGTGTTGACCCCGGTTGCCGAGCTTGAGCCTGTGCAGCTTGCGGGTGTTGTTGTGTCCAATGCGACCCTGCACAACAAGGGGTACATTGAAGAACGCGATTTTCGTATCGGCGACACCGTGCTCATCCAGCGGGCAGGGGATGTCATTCCGCAGGTCTTGTCCGTGGATATGGACAAGCGACCGGATTTTGCCAAGGTCTTTGAATTTCCCATGGAGTGTCCCGTCTGCCATTCCGAGGCGCGGGAGGACGGCGAGGCCGTGCGGTGTATGAACAGTGCCTGTCCTGCCAAGACCGTGCAGCGCATCATTCATTTTGTTTCCAAGGCCGGACTTGATATGGAAGGCGTGGGAAAGAAATGGGTGCAGCGTCTGGCTGAAGATGAAGTCGTAAAATCACCTGCGGACCTTTTTACTTTGGAGAAGACCGCGTTGCTTCGGTACGGCGGCATGGGCGACAAGTCAGCAGCCAATTTCATTGCGGCCATTGCCAAGGCAAAGGGCGAGGCACCGCTCTGGCGGCTTATCGCCGGACTCGGCATACGGCACGTCGGCGAGCAGACGGCACGGACCCTTGCTGCGAATTTTGAAGATTTGGAAGCCATAGGCAAGGTGACTCGTGAAGAGTTGCAAGATCTTGAGGATGTCGGTCCTATTGTGGCCGAGTCCCTTTTCGATTTTTTCCAGAGTGAAGAAGCCCGTGAGCTTATCGAGCGATTCAAGGCGGCTGATTTTTGGCCTGAAGGCGGTGCGGGAAGCGCTGCTCCGTCCGGCGATCTGCCGCTTGCCGGGAAAGTGTTCATTTTTACAGGCAGTTTGCCGGATATGACGCGCAATCAAGCGCAGGCATTGGTTGAGGAGCAGGGCGGTTCTGCGGTCAAGTCCATCTCGAAGAAGGTGGACTATGTCGTGGCCGGAGAAAAGGCCGGTTCCAAGGTTGCCAAGGCGGAAAAACTCGGATTGCAGGTTATTGACTTTGATGCCTTCATGGAATTACTTCGGAAGGCCGAATAGATATTCACCATTTTACAAGGAGAGGCGGTATGGCTACCGATGTTGTCATCCTCGGCGCGAAAGGCCGCATGGGTAATACTTTGGTCAACATGGCTCTGGCGGATGAAGAATTGAACCTTGTGGGCGCATGTGAACGCAAGGGGAATGTCGCAGGCATCGATCATGAAGGGTGTGTTGCTTCCGATTGTCTTGAAGAACTGCTGCCGCAGGTTCCCGGTGCGGTGATTGTTGATTTTACTTCGCCCGAGTCTTCGGTCGCCATGGCAGAGATTGCAGCCAAGCACGGTAATCCGGCGGTTATCGGTACAACCGGCCTCAACAACGAGCAGCAGGCCGAGCTGGCTGAATCCGCCAAGCAGGTTCCGCTGTTTTGGGCCCCCAATATGTCCGTTGGCGTCAATGTCCTGCTCAAGGTCCTTCCCGCGCTCGTACAGGCGCTTGGACCTGATTACGATATGGAAATGGTCGAGACGCATCACAAGATGAAGAAGGATTCTCCGAGCGGCACGGCCCTGAAATTGGCGCAGTGTCTGGCCGAGGCCCGAGGCTGGGAATATGACGATGTGAAAAAGCATTGCCGTGACGGCATCATAGGTGAGCGGCCCAAAGAGGAAATCGGCGTGCAGACTTTGCGCGGCGGTGATGTTGTCGGTGACCACACCATGTACTTTTTCGGTCCCGGCGAGCGCATTGAAGTTACGCACCGTGCCCATTCGCGCGAGACATTCGCTTCCGGCGCGCTCCGCGCAGCCAAGTGGCTGTCACAGCAAAAACCCGGCAAGCTCTACGCCATGGCTGACATTTTCTAAATTCCTGTCGTGTCTCCGTGAATGTGCACGGTTGCGTATATAGGTTTTCGTAAAAGTCCTGAAATGAGAGTTTCAGGGCTTTTCATTTGAATAGAATGCTTTTGATAATGATCTATGGTTGATAATCCTTTTTTGACGTTGTCTTTTTCGAATTCAGAGAGGCTTTTTGCCTGTCTGAATGATTTTTTCGGCACACCATGTTATGCTGTCAGCATGGTTCTGTATTACCTGAATGCCTTGAGAATATGTCAGAGGTAAGCATGAAACTCATATGTAGTGTTGTGCTCTTTGCCGTGATGAGTATCGTCAGTGTTTCCGAGGTTCGTTCCGAGGAGATGAAAGACGTGTATTCTTGCGGCATTGCTCAAGGTTATCCGCCGTATCAGTTTCAGAATGATGCTGGGGAACCTGTCGGTCTGGACGTTGATGTCCTGAAGCTTGTGTTCGAGAAAATGAATAAGAAAGTGATTTTTCGGCAAGACAAATGGAATAATATTGTGGCCAACCTGTGTTATGGCGATCTCGACTGTGTCGGAGGGATGGAGGTGAACCAGACACGTAGATCCTGTTTTGATTTTACCACCCCATATTATAGTAGAAGAATTACGGTGTTCGTGTTGGCAGACAACAATGACATTCAGAATATCCAGGATTTGAAATGGCAAACAATAGCGGGTGACAGGCATTCATTTGTAGAACAGCTTTTCAAGAAACAAGGGCTGATGAAACAGATACGTATTTTTCAGACCAAAAGTAAGGATGAGTCCATGCGCCTGCTGAAGGAAGGAACGGTTGCCGCCGTTATCGCGCCTCGGGCTGTCGGCTCGTACTTGGCCAAAAAGTATGAAATAAACGTGAGGATGTTGGAATATTCCGATCAGGGATCCCCTGTCGCCCTTGCTGTGAAAAAGGGGAACGATGCGTTGCTCCAGCAACTTGAATCAGCCCTGATGGAACTAGAACAGGATGGGAAGTTGAACGTGATTTTCAAGAAGTGGGGCATTCAGTAGGGATCGATCTTTCTTGCAGATGTATTTTGTTTCAAAGAATCGGTGAAAGCAGGCGAGCTAACTGTATGCCGGTTTGGTAGACGACATTCTTGCGATTGAATTCGTTGATGTCTGTTTCAATGCAGTTGGTAAAATCATCAAGAAACATGCGTTCGATTTCAGTGCAGAACGGTTGATTGTCCACCAGCATAGTGATCTCGAAGTTGAGGCGGAATGACCTGTTGTCGAGGTTGGCAGTGCCGACGCCGGCAAGTTGATCGTCCGCCAGAAATACTTTCTGATGGAGAAATCCTTCATTGTAGCGATAGATGCGAATGCCGTGCAGTTTCAGTTCATTGAGGCAGGCGAATCCGGCAAGGTAGACGAGCAGGTGGTCCGGGTTGCGAGGCAGCATGATGCGGACGTCCACGCCGCGCATTGCTGCCAGTTGCAGTGCCTTGCGAACCGGGCTGTCAGGTACGAAGTAGGGGCTTGCGATCCAGAAACGCTTCTGAGCCGTATTGATGGCGCGGATGAACATGAGTGAGCAGGATTCGAGTTCGTCCGCAGGACCGGATGCGAAGGCCATGACTTGTGCATCGCCTGCGGGCATGGGAACGGATGTGTCGAGTTCGTAGAGTTTTCGTGTTGCCCAGTACCAGTCTTTTGCAAAGCTCGTTCGTATTCCCACTACGGCAGGACCGGTGATATGTAGGTGTGTGTCCCGCCAGTCGGTGAAACGGTCCGTAATGCCGAGATATTCGTTGCCCACGTTATGACCGCCGACGAATGCTGTGTACCCGTCGATTACGACGATCTTCCGGTGATTCCTGAAATTGAGCTGGAAACGGTTGCCGCGGCCTCGGGTTGTGTGGAAGGGCTGTGCCTGGATTCCCTCGTCTCGCATTTCCTGCCAATACGCTGCCGGAGTGGCATGGCAGCCGACTTCGTCATAGAGAAAGTGGATGCGTATCCCTTCTTTTGCCTTGGTGATTAGTAGGTTCTTGAGGCGTTGCCCGAGGTCGTCATCGTGTACGATGAAGAATTGAACAAGCAGGTATCGTTCGGCTTTTGCGATGGCTTTGAAGATTGCATCGAACGTAGCCTTGCCATTGATGAGCAGTTGCAGGTCATTGCCACCCAGAAACGGGGTCTCGGAAAGTGTTTCAAAGGTCCTGTGCGGTACCTTGGATTGGTTGTCCGGGTTGTTTGCGCTTACCGTGAAAACAGGGCGTTTGTCACCGATGAGTTCCTTGAAGCGTTCTTCTCCTGAACGCATGGCATCGATATAGCCGTGAAATTTGCTGCGTCCGAAAACCCAGAACAGGGGGAGGGTTACCAGTGGGAAGGTGACAAGCGAGATGGCCCAGGCAATTGCCCCCTGCGGAGTGCGGGTGTGGCGAATGGCTGAGATGGCAGCAAAGATTGCAGTGATTTCAACTACTGTATAGAAAAGGCTGAAGAGGCCGATCATTATCTGAAAGTCCAACGATTCCATACGCCTTTGCTAGCATGGATTTGGATAAAGTGGAACAGCCTGTATTGACTCATTTGATAATTGTGATTTCTCAATGCTGCACCGTAAGGAAGTTAAACTGTGAAGAGCGTACATGTCGGCAGCCCGGATGAGCATCCGTTTTTGACTGCACCCAACAAAACATTGATACAGCTTGCCGTACCTGTGCTTTTTGCATTGGTTGCGGAACCGTTGACCGGCTTGGCTGATACCGCATTTGTGGCGCGTTTGCCCGGTTCGGAGCCGGTTGCGGCGCTTGGCATAGGGACCGTTGCCTTTTCTTCCATTTTCTGGGCGTTTTCCTTTCTTGGCATAGGGACTCAGACTGAAGTTGCACAGGCTGTTGGGCGGGGAGCGCATGGTCATGCCGTCAAGGTGGTGTCGCTTGCAGCCTTGCTCGCGGCGTGCATTGGATGCGCGCTTATGCTTTTGGCGTATCCCGCGCTTGATATGATTTCCGGGGTACTGGGGGCACAAGGGAACGTTGGCATTCTGGCCCGGGAATATATGCTGTATCGCCTTCTCGGAGCACCTGCCGTGCTGGTTGTCGTTGCCTGCTTCGGCGCATTCCGTGGCGTGCAGGACATGCGTACTCCGCTGTATGTTGCGGTCGGTATCAACGTGTTGAATGTGATTCTTGATTGGTTGCTGATTTTTGGTTGCGGACCGTTCCCGGCCATGGGGGTTGGTGGTGCGGCGATAGCCAGTTCGATCAGTCAATGGTGCGGAGCCATATGGGCCTTGTTTGTCGTTTCACGGCGTCTTGGCCTGACAGTTCATGTGCACGGTGCCGGATTGGCAAAGCTGATGAAGATCGGTGGCGACCTGTTCATGCGAACAGGCATGGTGTTGCTTTTTCTCGGATTATGTACGCGGTATGCCAATCAGGCTGGGGCAGATGAAGGGGCCGCTTATCAGGCTATTCGGCAGTTCTTCATATTTTCCGCGTTGTTTCTTGATGCGTTTGCCGTGACTGGCCAGAGTCTGGTTGGCTATTTCCTTGGCGCAGGGGCTGTGCCGCATGCCCGACGGGTGGCGGCTGTCGTATGCGGGTGGAGCATCGGAACAGGCGTATGCATGTGTATTGCCATGCTGCTCGGCGAACAGGGGGTTGTCTGGCTGCTTGTCCCGCCGACTGCTCATGAAGTGTTCGGTCCGGCTTGGCTGGTGGTGGCATTGACCCAACCAATTGGCTCCCTGTCTTTTGCAACTGACGGCATCCATTGGGGGACAGGGGATTTTCGCTATTTGCGGAATGTCATGTTCATTGCCGTCGGCATCAGTTTTGGCCTCCTTGTATGGATGGCGAAACTTGAGCCGGGGCCGATGCTTGTCGTTATTTGGTGTGTAACCGCTTTGTGGACGTTTATTCGTGCCGGGTTTGGGCTGGCGCGAGTCTGGCCGGGGATCGGGGATGCTCCGCTTGCGCTACGGACGTGAAAAATCCCCTCCATCTGATTCGGAAGGGGATTGCGGTTTTTGGGGCTAGTGGTCGGCCAGATAGTTGAACATGAAAGCGTAGGCGTGGCGCATTTCCTTTTCCAGTTCTCCAAGATGCGACTGGGCTGCGCTTAAATCCTCCGCTTTCGAGGCATTTTCCAATTCAAGGCAGCAATCGCGTACCCGCTCGACTCCCATGGTGGCCGCTCCCCCTTTCAGGGCATGAGCGAGGTGGCGCAGGCGTTCAACGTCCTGCGACTTGAGGGCATCCTTTATTTCCTGAATGCGTTTTGGTTCCTGCGAAATGAACACCGTGAACATCCGCTTGAGAAACGGTTGCTTGGTAGCCATTGAAGCTAGGAATTTGCTGTCTATTACTTCTTTATCCGCCATGTTTTCCCCTCAGTTGTGGTTTGCTTGAGCACAACCACATCAGTCCTCTTATACGGTGCTGGACGTTTTTGGGCAATACTTTTTAGATAAAAGTCTTCACGTTTATGCGTGAACGATAAAGAAGAAAATTCTTTTGGGGAGTTCTTTCCAATCAAGATAAAATTGATTATCACCGGGCAAAACTGATGGGGTACTTGTTTTTGGGGAGGCCGGTTTTCGTGATTCGGATTTGGTTTTATGCAATTGTCATGTTTTTTGTTTTTTCAGTCTCGGCGCAGGCGGCGAAAACAACGTTGACGTATGCTCTTTTTTCGCGTGGGTGGCCGCCTTTGGAAATGATGACGAACGGGGAACCGCATGGTTTGGTCGTTGATATATTGAAAGAAGTGTTGCCCGATGATGTTGAACTTGCCGTTACCCCGATGCCGGCACCTCGCAGGTCGCTGTATTCTGCCGATGGGGGTGTGTATGTCCGTCTTGAAGCTCGTGAGTGGATGAGGACAGAGTTCGATTATTGGTGGAGTGACCCCGTCTTGCCAATGGTAACCAGCCTTTGCTCTCCGATTGATCGTCCTTTGGAGTATGAAGGCCTTCATAGCCTTGAAGGGAAAACCATCGGGTGCATCAGGAATTATTCCTATCCGTTCATTGAAGGGTTGTTTCAGTCGGGCAAGGCGACGCGTTATGACGTCAACAGCGATCAGGTACAGTTGCGAATGCTGAAGGCCAAGCGGGTTGATGCTGCGGTTATTGATCGAATCAGCGCCGGATGGATTGTTCGGAATATGAAAGATGTCAGCATGTCGGATTTTTATGTTGAGCCGAAACCGCTTGGTGCCGTGAGTTTGCGTTTTGCCTTCAATAGGGTGCCGGGGTGGGAAAAGACACTGCCTGAAATAAATAGGAAGTTGAGACAGATTAAGAAAAACGGGACGCTTGAGCGTCTATTGCGGAAATACAAGTAGATATAAAAAAAGGGGGGAGCTCAATGGCTCCCCCCTTTTTTTATTGGCTGTGAATGCAGCTTACATCGAGTACAGCTTGTCGCCGGGGATGATGTTGATGCCGTTTTTCTGGAGCAGTTCGATACCCTGATCCGTGCGGTCGAACCGGAATATCAGCACTGCGCTGTCGCCGCTCTGCTGCACGAAAGCGTACATGTATTCCACGTTGATACCGGCATTCTGGAGCATTTCCAGAATGTTGTGCAGCCCGCCCGGATCGTCGGAGACTTCCACTGCCACGACCGAAGTGCGACCTACGGTGAAACCGTTGTCCTTGAGCTTGGTCTTGGCGGTATCAAAGTCGGATACGATGAGGCGCAGGATGCCGAAGTCGGAAGTGTCGGCAAGGGACAGGGCCCGAATGTTGACACCTGCTTCGCTCAGGAGGCGGGTGACCTCGGCCAGACGGCCTGCGCGGTTTTCCAGAAATATGGAGAGCTGATTGACTTTCATTGTATTCTCCTCGCGTTTCGCGGGTTAACCTTCTTTCCTCTTGTCAATGATGCGCTTGGCCTTGCCGACGGAGCGTTCAATCTCCTTGGGGTTGACGAGCTTCACCTTGGCCGTGACACCGAGGAATTCCTTGATGTTCTTCATTACCTTCGTTTCAACGCGTTGTAAATTCTTAATCTCATCCGAGAAGATGGATTCGTTGACTTCCACCTGTATTTCCAGCGTGTCGAGGTTGCCCTGACGGTCCACGATGAGCTGATAATGCGGGGTCAGTCCTTCGGTTTCGATCAGGATGGATTCGATCTGGGACGGGAATACGTTGACGCCGCGAATGATGAGCATGTCGTCGCTGCGTCCGGTAACACGCTGCATGCGGGCGGTCGTGCGACCACATTTGCAGGGCGTCGTGTTCAAGGTCGTCAGATCTCGAGTGCGGTAGCGGATAAGCGGAATGCCTTCCTTGGTCAGCGTGGTGAAGACCAGTTCTCCTTCTTCTCCCTTTGCTACAGGTTCGCCGGAAACCGGATCAATGGTTTCGGCGAGGAAGTGGTCTTCTTGAATGTGCAGGCCGTCCTGGGCCTCGGCACATTCAATGGCGACTCCCGGTCCCATGACTTCGGAAAGACCGTAAATGTCGATGGCGGTGATGCCGAGTTTCCTTTCGATTTCACTACGCATCTCATTGGTCCATGGTTCTGCGCCGAAGATGCCGATACGCAGGGGAAGCTCTCGAATGTCAATGCCCATTTCTTCGCCGGTCTCAGCAAGGAAGAGGGCGTAGGACGGGGTGCAGCAGATGACATCCGGGGCGAAATCCTTGAGCAGTGTGACCTGCCTGCGGGTGGCACCGCCGGAGATAGGGACCACGGTCGCTCCGAGTGCTTCCGCACCGTAATGAGCGCCGAGGCCGCCGGTGAACAGACCGTAGCCGTATGCATTGTGCACAGTATCGCTGGAATTGGCTCCGGCAGCCATGTAGGCACGGGCCATGAGTTGTCCCCAGTTTTCGATGTCGCGCTTGGTATATCCGACGACTGTGGCCTTGCCTGTGGTGCCGGAGGAGGAATGGATGCGGACGATTTGATCTTTGGGTACTGCGAAGAGGCCGAAGGGATACTGGTCGCGCAGGTCCTGTTTCTGAGTGAAAGGCAACAGGGAAATATCCTTGAGGCTTTTGATGTCTGCCGGCTTGATCCCTTTTTCATCGAATTTTTTCTTGTAGAAAGGCACAGTGGCGTACACCCGGTCACAAAGGGCCTGAAGACGCTTCAGCTGGAGTTTTTCCAGATCTTCCCTTGGCAGGGTTTCGTTGTGCACGTCGTAAATCATCCTTTCATCCTCCTTGAAGGGCTATGATTGACCAGTGGATTGCAAAATAAAAAAACCACGGTCTCGGAAGCCCGTGGTTTCGTCTGTTTTTCTTCTACCAATGCTATGCCACGAGCTTCCTATTGAAAGCTCATAAAAAAGAAAAAGCTGTGCATGGTAAGGTTTTTTTGCATAACGGGAAGATTGCACAATGTTTTTTGTGGCGTCAAGCGGTTTGTCTCGCGGAAAGCTGTTCGAATACAGCGAGTCGCTTTGCAATCTCAGGCAAAGTCCATTACATAATACAAGGTTCGTATGATCCGGGAGGCGAATATGAATTTCAGGGAACTGGTGAAATCCAGCCGCTCACGGCGCAGGTTTGATGAATCCCGTCCGGTGAGTGTTAATGTGTTGAGCGATTTGGTCGACCTCGCTCGTTTTGTCCCTTCGGGGATGAACTTGCAGCCGCTCAAATATATTGTGACGGCAGATCGTGCACAGTGTGCAGATATTTTCCCGCTGCTCGGTTGGGCCGGTTATCTCAATGAGTGGCCCGGGCCAAAAGAAGGGGAACGTCCTACAGGGTATATCGTGGTTTTGCTCGATAGAACCGTAGCAAAATCTGCTGGTTGTGATCACGGTATCGCGGCACAGACCATAATGCTCGGTGCGGCTGAAAAAGGTCTGGGCGGATGTATTGTCGGTACCGTAAATAGAAAGAAGCTTGCCAAGCTATTGGATATTTCGGACGATTTTGAAGTGCTTTTCGTGCTGGCTCTCGGGGTGCCGATCGAGGAAGTGGTGCTTGAATCGCTTCCCTCTGACGGAAAAATCAAGTATTGGCGCGACTCGGACGGGAAACATCATGTCCCGAAACGAAGTCTGGATGAACTGATTGTCGCCCGCCATCCCGGCGGTGTCGAAGAATAAAGGATATATGAGCAGGATAATGAACAGGAAAAAAACACACGTTGAAATGCCCGCTGAGGAAAAAGCGCTTCTGGTCGCTGGCTGGCTGGATGCCAAGCAGGGCGAAGACATAGTTATCATGGATGTGGCCGGATTGAGTTCGGTGACGGATATCACCATCGTGGTCTCGGCCCGTGGTGCCAAGCATGCCAAGGCGCTTGCCGAGCACATTCTGGATCAGGCCGCTGAAAAGAATGTAGAATTTCTGACAATGGAAGGACATAAGACAGGCGAATGGGTTCTCGTTGACCTGAATGATGTCCTGATTCACGTCTTTCAGACCGAGCTTCGGGAGTTTTACAATATCGAAGGCATGTGGGCCGAAGCCCGCAGGATTGAATTTGCGAACTAGTTCTTGGAGATGACGATGGCCGAACCGAAGAAAACGCTTCTGTTGATTCTTGACGGCTGGGGTATTGCCCCGGATGGCGCGGGCAACTGCGTTCGCAATGCAGCGACTCCGCACCTCGACAGTCTGCTTGCCGAATACCCGAACACGCGTCTTGCGTGCTCTGGTCGGTCTGTGGGACTGCCGGACGGATTCATGGGCAACTCGGAAGTCGGTCACATGAACATTGGTGGCGGGCGTGTCATTTATCAGGACATGACCCGTATCGACATTTCCATTGAGGACAAGTCCTTTTTTGATAATGCCGCACTCAGTGAGTTGATTGCCAAGACCAAGGCCGGAAGCGGACGCCTGCATTTGATGGGCCTTGTTTCCGACGGCGGTGTACACAGTCATCAGAACCATATTTACGCATTGCTGGAAATGGCGAAACGCGGAGGCGTCAAGGACGTGTTCGTGCATGTCTTTCTTGATGGCCGCGATACGCCGCCCACAAGCGGTCTTGGCTATACCCGTCAACTGATGGACAAGATGGACGAACTCGGTGTCGGTACTGTCGCCACCGTCAGCGGACGCTACTGGGCCATGGACCGTGATAAGCGTTTCGAGCGTGTCGAGGTCGCGTACAAGGCGTTGGTGGACGGTGAAGGCGTTGCTATGCCTGACCCGCTGTCCGGTATTCAGGCCTCGTATGACGCGGGTGAGAATGACGAGTTCGTCAAGCCCGGTGTCATCGACGGCGTGGACGGCAGGATCGGTGATGATGACGGTTTGTTCTTTTTCAATTTCCGGGCAGACCGCGCCCGGGAAATCAGCCAGTCCATTTTTGATGCCGGATTTACCGAGTTTCAGCGGAAAGCCATGCCGAATCTCGCCGGGTTCACGACCATGACGCAATATGAAGGCTCCTTTCCGCTTCCCAATGCCTTTCCTCCGGAAAGCTACGTCGGCACACTCGGCGAAGTGGTGTCCGGACAGGGGATGAAGCAGTTGCGGATTGCCGAGACCGAAAAGTACGCGCATGTCACCTACTTCCTCAATTGCGGGCGCGAAGAGCCGTTTGACGGCGAGGACAGGGTAATGATTCCGTCTCCGCGTGAAGTGGCTACCTACGATGAAAAACCGCAGATGAGTGCGGATGAAGTGGCTGATACGCTTGTTTCGAAAATCAGTGAGTATGATCTGTGTGTATGCAATCTGGCTAACCTCGATATGGTGGGGCATACCGGCATTATCGAGGCGGCGGAAAAGGCATGTGTTACCGTTGATGCCTGCGTCGGCAGGATCATCGATAAGATGCTTGAAGAGGGCGGACGCGTTCTGCTGACCGCAGACCATGGCAATGCTGAGCAGATGATAGCCGAAGACGGCAGTCCGCATACCGCGCACTCCACGAATCCGGTGCCGCTTGTGTACATTGAAAAGGGGAATGAGGACGCTGTGCTCGAAGAGGGCATTCTCGGCGATATCGCTCCGACAATTCTTGCCCTGTGGGGCATTGAACAGCCCGCCGTCATGACGGGTAAGAATCTCATAAGGAAAGCATAAAAATGGCTGATTCGAAGAAGCCGCTGACTCCGGTCAAGCCTGCGGGCATGGAACTCATTTTTCTTTATCCGTGTCCTCATTGCAGTCGCGAAGTACCGCTTATTGCCCCATCGCGTCCGGCCATGGCCCAGTGCGATGCCTGCCGTGAGAACTTTCCTATTGTCCCGGTCGATGACCGGACCATTCGTTATATGAAAACCATCCTCGCAGGTGGAAAGGCTGCTATTGATCCGGATTTTCTCTAGACTCGAAATAGTTCATTATAAAACGGCCTGTTGGTGAGAAGCGTCTCATCAACAGGCCGTTTTTTTTATTGAGAAATTTGAGCTTTTTTCTAGAAAATCGGTATCTATCTGTTGTCTTTGGTTTTTTATCCACATTGTTCGACAAGCGTTCTTTGATTGATTCTCTTTGGCTTCATGTTTGCTTTATGCTTTGCCGTTTTTAAATTTGATAATGCAAGGGGATAAAGAGACATGAGAGATGGAGAAAGTAGGTATTCATTTGTAAAAACAACTGTTTCAGCGATGTTTTTTTTACAATTAATAGAAGCCGTTCCCTGTTACGCCGCTGATGGAGATATAACAAATCTGTCGGCAGAAGTTGTGCAGCTTCAGTGGACGATTGCCGGTCTCGCCGTATTGGCCGTAGTCGGTGTGCTGATGGGGGTGCTGATTGGTCGGCATTATATCTTGCGGAAAAACGAGGTGTTATCAGAAGCATTATCCCGGTTGGCTGTTGGCGACGCTGATGTTGAACTGCCTGTGTCAGGGAATGACATTATTGGCAAAATGGTGGGCGATTTGCACCAAATTGTCAGCTACATAGGTGAGTTGAAGGGAGAATTGGCGGAAAGCAGAATGAATGCCCGTACCGCCAAGGAGAGTGCAGGAAAAGCGTTGAGTCAGGCTGCACATGCACGAGAGCAGGGAGAGGCCGCCCGTTGTCAGGGATTGCTGTCCGCTGCGGAAAATCTGGATGTATCGGTTCAGGCGATCCGGGGACAGGCCGAACGGCTGGGGCATTCATCTGCAAAGGCGCGGGAAGGGGCAGATGCCCAGCAGCAGTACATTGCGAGTGCTGCATCGGCCATGGAAGAAATGAATGCCGGTGTTTCCGAAACCGCTGACAATGCCGAAGCGGCTGCCTCGGATGCGAACCGAGCCATGGAGTATGCCCGAAGCGGTGCGGACGCGGTAGCCCGGACAGTGTCATCCATCAGCTCCGTGTCCGGCAATTCTCAGGCGCTTGCCGAGCAGGTTGCCGGTCTCGGTGTTCAGGCGGAGGGCGTCGGTAAGATCATGGGAGTCATTTCGGATATCGCGGATCAGACGAACCTGCTTGCCCTGAACGCGGCTATTGAGGCCGCGCGTGCCGGAGATGCCGGACGGGGGTTTGCCGTTGTCGCGGATGAGGTCCGTAAACTGGCCGAGAAGACCATGGATGCGACCCGTGATGTCGGTCACGCAATTGACGGCATTCAGGAGCAGGTCAGCCAGACCATTGAAGGAGTGCAGGCCATGACCGGCCTTGCGGATGAAGCGGCTGAATTGGCTGATGAGTCCGGGCGGGCGCTGGAGGAGATCGTATCTTTTGCCGGGACCAGTGCCGAGCGCATTCATTCGATTGCGTCAGCGGTTGCCCAGCAGTCGGTCGCAAGTGAAGAGGTAACCCGGACAATTACGGAAGTGCATTCCATTTCGCAGCAGACGGGCGAAGGAATGGGAGAAGCAACGGATGCTGTTGCCGGTCTGGCCGAACGCGTGGGCGATCTGTCGACGCTGACAGGCATGTTTCGACTGGTCGGCAACGGCAGCGTGCAAGAGGTCATAGGCGATCTTGCCTCGAAAGCGGATGTCCAGTCGTGTGACAGGGGACGTCAGGAACATGCGGTGAGGCAGGTTCTCAGGCAGAACGATTATCTGGAGCTGTTGTATATCACGGATCACATGGGAACGCAGACCACCAGCAATTTGGGTGGAAAGGTTGCCGATTACGCGGAAGACAGGGCTGCATTTGGAGCGCAGTGGGCATCCCGGCCCTGGTTTGTGGGGGCCATGGAAAACCGGACTTTTTACATATCCGATGTCTATGTTTCCTCGGCTTCCGGGGAAAAGTGCATCACTGTGTCCAGTCCGTTTTTCAATGGTGACGGTGGCGTGAAAGGCGTGATTGCGGCAGATGTCCGTGTCGCCGTTTAGCGCTGTGCCGAGGTGGAAGCCGTGGCCTCTTTTTTGCCTTTGTATTGCATCAGCGCGTTGCCTGCGATGATGAATGCGAGGCCTGCCACTGTGGCGGGAAGAATCTCTTCGCCCACAAGAAAGTGAATGAAGATGAGCGACAGGAACGGCGAGAGGAAAATGAGGTTCGCGACACGCGCGGTACCGCCTCCGTCGGGGCGGGCTGCGTACTTCATGGCTGTTAGCCAGAGGGCGAAGGTGATGCCCATTTCGAAAAAACCCACGTATGCCGCGCCCAGCATTCCCGGTGTGCTGAATGAAGGCAGTTCGGAAAAGGTGAGGGTCGCGATAAGAATCAACGGGAACCCGAACAGAAAGTTCAGGAAAAGGCCCGCCGTGGGGTCGATTGTGCTGCGGGTGTTGAATATCCAGTAGAGCGCCCAGATGATCGTGCTGCCGAGTGCAAGGGCCACGCCTGTGGGGTTGGAAAACTCAAGGGCGAGGAGATTGCCGTGGGTGGAAATGACGACCACGCCGAAATAACTGACGAGAATGGCGGCGAGATCCTTGAGGGACATCTTCTGACCAAGGAGCGGAACGGAAAGCAGGGAAAGCGTGATGGCCCATGTGTAGTTGAGCGGTTGTGCCTCCTGCGCCGGGAGCAGGTCATAGGCTCGGAAGAGAATGACGTAATAGAGAAACGGATTGAGCGCACCGAGCAGAACGCAGCGCAGCAGTTCACGGCGGGTGACGCGTTTGAGTTCGCTGGTTTTTCCCTGAAAAGCCAGAATCCCGGACAACGCGACAAGTGAAGCCGCACAGGCACAAAGCAACAATTGTAGTGGATCGAGATGGCGCAGGGATATTTTGAAGGCCGAAGCCACGGTGGACCAGATGCCCACCGTGGCAAGGCCGTAAAGGAGCGCTTTCTTGCGGTTGGTCACGTTAAATGATGACGTGCTTTTTGATGTAAGCCACTGCTTCCGCCGTGTCGTCTGTGACGATAAACAGGTCGAGGTCCTCTTCCTTGCAGAAGCCGTTTGAGACCATCTGATCCTTGATCCAGTCGATGAGGCCTGCCCAGAATTCGGTTCCGAAAAGGACGATGGGGAAGGGCTTGATGCGGTGCGTCTGGATGAGCACGAGCGCTTCGGCCAGTTCATCGAGAGTGCCGTATCCTCCGGGCAGGGCCACGTAGGCAAGGGCGTATTTGATAAACATCAGCTTGCGGATAAAGAAGTATCGGAAATCACTGCGGATGTTCATGTACGGGTTGTTGTGCTGTTCCATGGGCAGGTGGATGTGCAGGCCGATGGATTCGCCCCCGTTTTCGAACGCGCCCTTGTTGCCTGCTTCCATCAGGCCCGGGCCGCCGCCCGTGATAACCGAGAATCCGGCCTCGGACAGTTCCTTGGACAGCTGTACTGTCTTTTCGTAGAGCGGATCCTCCGGTTTGACGCGGGCTGAACCGAACATGGACACGGCAGGACCGATTTCCGACAGGTTTTCGAATCCATCCACTATTTCGGACATGATTTTGAAAAGCCGCCAGGATTCCTGCATGGAAAGATCATCAATGAGGTATTGTTTCGAGCGGTGTATCATGTGGTCTCCTTGTGCTGAATGTATCGTGTGAGGAATGTGGGTGGTTGCCTGATTTTCGATAATAAGGCATGTAATCCTCTGGAGCGCGACGCTCGTTGCACTCCTGTGTAACTTTCTTAATACACCGATTTTTTCTCTTTCGGAAGCGGATATTTTTGACCTGTACCGAAGGATAATCCCTCGCGAGGAAATTGATGAAGATTACATTTATGGGCGCGGCCCGGACTGTCAGTGGCTCCTGTTACATTATCGAATGCGCCGGGAAAAGGTTTGCCGTGGATTGCGGCCTGCATCAGGGTAACAAGGAAATAGAGAAACGAAATTGGAATTTTGATGATTATGACGCGAAACATCTTGATTTCATTCTCATAACACACGCCCACATTGATCACAGCGGCCTTTTGCCCGCCATCGTTTCCAAGGGATTCAGAAACCCGATCTACTGTACAGCGCCGACTCGGGACCTGATGGAAATCATGCTTCTCGACAGTGCACATATTCAAGAAATGGAAGCCGAATGGAGCAACCGCAAGCGCATGCGAACAGGCATCCAGACCGTTCGTGCGCTTTACAGCATAGCGGACGCGGAAAACACGATTCCTCTTCTGGCAACCGTAGAGTATGACAAGGTTTTCGAGCCTGCCCCCGGTCTGCGTATTAAGTACAAGAATGCGGGGCATATTCTCGGTTCCGCTTTTATCGAGATAGAATACCAACAGGACGGCAAGACCACCCGCGCCGTTTTTTCCGGTGATCTGGGACGCCCGGAACAGTTGATTGTGGAAGACCCGGACGACATGGAATACGCGGACTACGTTTTTATCGAGTCCACTTACGGCAACCGCAATCATCCAGACGAAGAGCATAGCCTCGACGAACTGGCAAAGGCTATCGACTACAGTTACGGAAACGGAGAAAAGGTCGTTATTCCGGCTTTTGCCGTGGAACGTTCCCAGCAGATCATCTACTCGTTGTTCCTTTTGAAAAAGCAGGGACGTCTGCCTGCGGACATGCCGGTCTATCTTGACAGTCCTCTTGCCATCCGGGCGACGGAGATTTTCAGGAAGCATCCGGAATTCTATGACGAGCAGACGCAGACATTCATTGAAAACGGCGAGCATCCGCTTGATCTGCCCAATCTGCATTTTACCGAGTCCCGGGAACAGTCGCAGGCAATCAACGAGACCAAGGGACCGGCCATCGTCATCTCCGCCAGCGGCATGGCAAATGCCGGACGTATCAAGCATCACCTGCGGCACAATTTGTGGAGACCCGGAGCCAGTGTCATTTTCGTAGGCTGGCAGGGGGTCGGTACGCCGGGACGGAAGATTCTCGGCGGTGCCAAGAAAATCCGGTTGTTTGGTGAAGAGGTCGCCATTGCCGCGAAGGTCTTCACTATCAATGCCTTTTCTGGCCATGCCGGACAGGATGACCTGCTTTCATGGCTTGAAACCATGAAGGGCAAGCCGGTCAAGATCATGCTTGTTCATGGTGAGGCCGAAGTTCAGAAGGAATTCGGGAAACTTATCGAAGAACGGTTCGGACTGGAAGTCCATATTCCCGAATACATGGAAGAGCTGGAGCTTGAACCCGGACGGGAATTGGCACCTGTTGTTGATATGGCTGTTGCAAGGCCTCGGGTTGATTGGAATTTCCTGCTTCAGGATTCGGAAAGTCTCTATAAGGAGCTTCGTGCGCGGGTCAAGGACGTGGAAAACCGTCCATGGGTCGATCAGGCGGATTTGCGGGACAAGCTGCTGGACGTCAATCGGCATATTATTGAACTTATTTCAGAGATGTAGAGCATGCGTATAATCGGCGGTCAGTATAAGGGACGCAGTATAAAAACCTGCGAGGGGCCGGGGTATCGGCCTGCCACCATGAAGGTGCGCGAATCCATTTTCTCCATGCTCATGGCGCGTGGAGTTGATTTTGAAGAAGTACGCGTGGTTGATATGTTTGCCGGAAGCGGCAGCCTTGCCATCGAGTGCCTGAGCCGCGGAGCGCGTGAAGCGTGGTTCGTGGAGAAGAGCAACAAGGCGGCGGGCCTGATTCGAAAGAACCTTGCAGATCTTGGTGTTGATAAGAAACGTATAAGAGTGGTCAGCAAAGACCTTTTCGGGGTATTGTCAAAGAAACCGGAAATTCCGTTTGATCTGGTTTTTATTGACCCGCCGTATGGAAAGGACTTATTGGTACCCGCCCTTGAAAAGGCGTTGAAGAATGAATGGATAGCGCCGGGGGCAATCGTATTGGCCGAGGTGGAAACCTCGGTGTCCGCCCCGACTGAGGGGCCTATTGCTGATATGGAACTCTTAACCGACCGTGAATACGGTCAGACCAGGATACTTTTATGGCGAAACTGAACCCTCGCTTGGCGGTTTACCCCGGAACTTTCGACCCCCTCACCATGGGGCACGTCAGCCTGATTCGACGTGGACTCAAGGTTTTCGATACCATTATTCTTGCTGTTGCCGAAAGCACTCCGAAAAAGACCCTGCTTTCCATTGGGGAGCGTGTGGCTCTTGCCAAGGAGGTTTTTCGTGGCGATGAGGACCGTATCATCGTGGACCCGTTCAACTCTCTTCTGATCGATTATGTGGAAAAGAAAGGGGCTGGGTCCATCTTGCGCGGACTGCGGGCTGTTTCCGATTTTGAATACGAATTTCAGATGGCGCTCATGAACCGCAAGCTTGAGCAGGATATCGAAACCGTGTTCCTCATGACCGACTTCAAGTGGATGTACCTCAGCTCAACGATCGTCAAGGAAGTGGCTCAGTACGGTGGAGATATCCGCGGACTCGTGCCCGGTCCGGTCGTCAAGGCTCTTGGGAGTAAGTACGGTTTCAATTATACCCGTTCGGGAAAAAGCAGATAATTCATGGGTAAACCTTCGCGCATAGTCTGTATGCTCGGTCCTACCGGGACGGGGAAAACCGCTGCTGCCATCGCCGTGTCCAAGCGGATGAAGGCGAGTGTCATCAATTTCGACTCCCGGCAGGTCTATCGGGATTTCCCCATTATTACGGCTCAGCCTGATGCTGATGAGCAGGCGGCCTGTCCGCATTTGCTGTATGGTTTTCTTCCCACGGAAGAGAAGATGACCGCGGCGCGGTTTATCGACTTTGCCACCGAAAAAATAGAAGAAGTTCTGGCCGAGGGCCGCCTGCCCATTCTGGTTGGCGGCACTGGCCTGTATTTGCGTTCGCTTTTGAGCGGCATTGCGCCGATTCCTGAAATTCCTGCGGAGATCAGGGAGAAAGTCCTGGCTCGGGTCAAGGTGGAGGGGCCGCAGAAACTTCATGCGGAGTTGGTCGAAACCGACCCGGATTATGCCGCAAAGATCCATCCCAACGATACCCAGCGTAACGCCCGTGCCGCCGAGGTGTTTCTTGCCACCGGCAGGAACATGACGTGGTGGCACACCAAAAGTGAGCACACGCCTGCTCCGTATGACGCTCTCAGGATCGGGATGCAGATCGCGCTCGACGAGCTGGAGCCGCATCTGGCCCGCCGCATTGGTGTGATGCTTGAGTTGGGGGCGCTGGAAGAGGCCAAGGCGGCCTATGAAAAATGCTCCGACCCGGAAGCGCCGGGGTGGACCGGCATCGGGTGTGCCGAGTTGCTGGCATTCTTGCGTAATGAGATTTCACTGGATGAGGCTCGCCGTCTGTGGGTGAAGAATACCCGTGCGTATGCCAAGCGTCAGATCACATGGTTCCGCAAGGAAGCCGATATTCAGTGGTTTTCACCGGGTGAGAATGAGGCCGTTGCCGACAGCGTTCAAGCGTGGCTCGCGCAGAATTAGTCTTTGGCTATCTGCGCCAGTTGTGCAGGAGTGAGATACCAGTTCAGTTTCGTGTGCCCGTTTTCCCGGGCCATCTGCATGAGACCGCCGTTTTCGATATTGATGTCGAGAGCCTTGCCGCCTGTGAGCAGGCCGGATGCGATATTGCCGAGTGACGGCAGATGGCCCGCGATGAAGATCGAATCCAGTCCTTCATATTCATTGATGAAATGTATTGTTTCCTGAGCTGGGGCCATGGCTTTGACCGCCTCGGTGACTTCAATGCGTGAGACAGGGTAGCCAGTGTATTCTGCAATGATTTCTGCTGTCTGAATGGAGCGGACTTTCGGGCTGGCCACAATGAGTTCGAAGCGAAGGCCGAGAATGCGTGCGGCCTGAGCTGATTTGGTGATCTGTTCACGGCCTACCGGGCTGAGGGGCTGATGCGGGTCAAGTTCTTTCGGCAGACAGGCGCCGTGCTGCATAAGGTGTATGTCCATGGTGTGCTCCCATTGAATTACCTGATTTTTCTGATGGTACCACCGCCGGGGGGGCTGCGGCAAGCGGGTTGCGGAAAAACCGCAGGCAGGATACATGCGTGGTGGTTTTGAGAACTCGATCACACAGCATGATACTGATGAGGTTTTTACCGAATATGTCCTTGAGAATATTTTCAGTGGTTATGGCGGCTTTACTGGCTTTTCCCTGTAGCGTTCTGGCTTTTCAGGGGTATGTCCAGTCGTTTGGCGACGGTGGGACTATTGCTTGGGGCAGTGGAGAAGTGGCTGTCGTCCGTTCGCTTGCCACGGATGATGGTGAAGAGCCTGCCGTCACTGATCCGCTTGCCATTCGCAAGGCGGCGAGTCAGGCGCGCAAGCAGATGCTTGATATGATTCTGTCCGTGCGTATTGATGCCAAACGTACTGTGAGTGCATACATATCGGATGACCGTGAACTGGCGACCCGCGTACGCGGTGTTGTACAGAATTCGCCATTCGAGCGTCCGGCGGTTTTTGAGGACCGCGGCGAAATTCGGGTTGCCGAACGCCTTCGCGGCAAGCTTGCAGAACTCGTCCTGCCGACGACGATTCAGTTTCAGAGCGGGATTCCGCCCAAGCTGTCTACTTCCATGGAGCAGAGCATGTCCTTTGAGGACGGACTCCCGGAAGAGGCCGGTGTCGGTGCCCGAGGATATACCGGTGTGATAATTGATGCCCGGGGGTATAAAGTCACGCCCGCACTGGCTCCCGTTATTTATGGACAGGACGGTGAAGGTGCTTACGGTGCCTTTCTTGTCAGTCGGGCCAGTGCCATTGCCAAGGGTGTCGCGGCATACGCCAACACCAGTGCGCCCGAGGCCCTGCGTGAAAGGGTCGGTGACCGACCTTTGTCCGTTCGAGCACTCAGTGCGTATGGTTCATGGCGTACCGATCTTATCATTTCTTCGCCCATGGCACGGCTGGTTCGGGCTGTCATGCGTTCCGGCGATGCCATGGAGAACTGCCGGCTTGTCATTGTGGTTGATGCTCCTGAAACTGCCGGTGTCGATGTCGGAGTCTTGCAAGAGGGCGACATGCCCTTTGAGGAACAATAGTGATGCGTAAGCGTTTAGTCATATTTGTATTGTTGATTTCACTGTGTGCGATGGCTTCTTTGGCCTCGGCTCGCGAAGTTCGTGTTTTCAAGCCCATGGAAGAGGATATGTCTCCCATGCAGCTTCGAAATGAGGCGATGGCCGAGGGGTTTGCCTTGGCGGCGATCGAAGAAGCAAGGCTCATGCTGGCCGGTGATCTGGATGAGGTGCGTGCCGATCTGCTCAAGAAGTATTTCATGGTGCATGGCAAGCCGTATATCCAAGGATACAGAATTGTTGCATCCGAGGCCATGGATGCCGGTCTGATATTGCGCCTTGATGTTCGAATCAACAGGAAGGCGCTTCGCGAAGGGCTGAAGCGGATGGGAATTGCCGCAACGGTTGTTCAGCCACAAGCCGCGACCGTGACCTGGCCCGAAGATCTGCCAGAGGAAGCCGTGACGGAATTGCAGGGGCTTGTCACCCTGACAGGATTACAGCCCGAGGAAGGCGTTCAGCCTGCGTTTACTTTGGAGTATGGCCCTGAGAAGGCATACAAGGGACGCCTTGTTCTGGATGATCGGGAGTGGATGTCCATCAATAAGGATATGACAGCTCTCTGGTTTGAATTGTGGGCTCGTTTTTTCAATCGCAATGAGGCTGCCGAGTCCCGTAGCGGGATGATGCGGTTGGCCGTGTCCGGCTGGTTTTCGCCTGATGCCGCTCTTGAGTTTGACCGCGTGCTTCGCGGTTGGGAAAGAGCCGTGCAGGAAGCCCGTTTGGTGGAGGTGGACATGCAGCCCACCGGTGTCGGTGCGACCTGGGAAGTCCGGCTTTTGGATGCTGCTCGGCTTGATACGCTGCTCAAATCGTTCCTTCCGCAGCGTGGGTTGAGTTATCAACTCGCCAAAGAAGGCGCTGAAGAATAAGGATTTTCAGGAAAACTGAATAATGAAAAAGCCCGACAGATTGACTGTCGGGCTTTTGTTTTTTTATTGTGGAATGCTGTTCTAGCTTTCCTTTTTCTCTTCTTCTTTTTTCGGTGTCACGTCGATTTCATCAGGCTCACTGCTGGCCTTCTTGAAGTTGCTGATAGCCTGACCGATGCCGCCGCCGATTTCAGGCAGCTTCTTGGCACCGAAAATGACCAGCACAATGACGAGAATAATCAAGAGTTCCCAGATTCCGAATCCGCCGATCATATATAGCCTCCCATGGTAAAAGTCTTCAGTTGCAAAGTTGTCAGTGCCTATACACCCGCGCATGGGAGAGGTCAAGAAAACTCAACTTTTCTTGCATTGGTACAGCCAGTTGTTTTTGAAGGAATGAAAAAAGGGTGATGCGTCTTTACAATTGGAAGACGGGGTTTTACATCTGGTTGAAAGATTTATGTGCCAGTCGTGTCTTTTGTTTGTTCGGCAGGTACTTGGGAGTTTCATGGTGGATGTGAACCGGTTGCCCGGTGAAGGGTGCCGACATCATACAAGCGGGTACTGTCTGTACGAGGAGCATCTTAATCCGGGATATGAGAACCGGTGGCGTTGCCGTGTGTTGATGCATTGGGAAGCGGCTTTTGATGACTTCCTTCTTCGCGCCGAGGCCTTCGGCGTGGCTCAGAATGACGTGCAGGGGCTGTGGAACCGAAAATTTGAGCGCTTGGCGCGCAAGGCCTTTGCCTGCGAGCAGTATACGTTTTGTCATGAAGCCGAGATTCCCGGCTGTCTTCACGCTTTTGATGGATTGTGTCGAATTGCTCTGCCCGTGTGTGAGGGGCGGTGCCGGCATTTTCAGATAAATGAATCAGATGAATAATGAATGCAAGGAGTTGCACCATGTTGCTGTCTTTTCCCTATATGCATCCTGAATTGTTTTCCGGAGATGATGTGCCGGGACTTCGTTTTTTTGATCCCGGCATGACTGCGGAAGTCGGAGAGAACGGTTTTCGTCCTGAAGGGCTTCCGCTTGACCCCAAGACTGCTGCTGCACTTATCGGGGACTGCATCAATTTTGGAGAGCAGTTCAAGGATCCGTCGGAAATGGCGTATTTCGGAGTGAACTCCACTAAAGAGTTTTATGAAGGTTCCTCCATGTCCATTCGGGCGCAGCTTACCCGTTCATTTGATGATGGGCAGGGGGCGAAAGAGGAGCGCGAACTCAGAGAGACTCGGTCACGCGCTCAGTTCATTCTGCTGCTCGGATGGTTTTTCGAAGAGCGTATGATGGAGCTTGCCGGTCTGGAGAAGGGCGTCAAGGATTCATGGAAGACAATGGATACCACGATCGGCGTGGACGATGAAGATCGACTGGACGGCCGTGTGGTCGAGTTGGGAACGGCTGTGAGTCATACTGCCGGAGTTTCTGACGGTCAGGCTATTCCTCTTCCGTGGAAACGCATTGCGGAAGCCCTGCCTGCTTTCGTGCCCGCCGATACTGTTCTGGTTTGCCGGGATGCCGAAATCATTGCCGTATGGAATGATATGGAGATTGATTTTGTCGCGGCTGACCCTGAAATGGGATTGCCCGCCGGGGCGCAGGTTGCGACTTTGCCTGCGTGGAAGTTCGCAGGACGGCGCAGCGAACCGGCAGAGTTTCCCTTTGCCTCTCGTGAACTGACTATCGCCGTTATCCGCTAGACGCGCAGTAAGGAGATTTTTTTCATGGCGCTTGCCAATGCTCATATGCATCCCGACTTTCTGAGCGGGGTGAAATGCATTATTTTTGATTGTGACGGGGTGCTGATTGATTCCCTTCAGGCGAATATTTTTTATTACGGCAACATTAAGGAACAGCTTGGGCTGCCGCCGTTGACCAAGAGTGAAATCGAGTATGTTCACATGCATACGCATAGGGATGCGATCATGCATGTCGCTCCGGGTGAACTCTTTGAAAAGGCAATGGAAATTACCCGCGGTTTTGATTCGTCCTCGCTTGTGCAGTACCTCAAGCGGTCGGAAGGAGTGCGGGAGTTCCTTTCCTGGCTTCGGAGTGCAGGATTCAAATTGGCTGTGAATACAAGTCGGGCAGAGTCCATGGATTTCATTCTCAAGCTCATGGATCTGGAAGGATTCTTTTTTCCGGTTATCACGTCCGACAAGGTCGTTGCCCCGAAACCGCATCCCGAAGGCATGTTCACTATCATGAATGAACATGGCCTTAGGCCGGAAGAGGTTGCATATATCGGTGACTCCAAGGTTGATGAAAAGACCGCGCAGGCTTCTGGCGTGCGTTTTTGGGCCTATAAGGACATGAAACTTGATGCCGAAGTGCATATTGAAAGTTTCTGGGATATCAAGGCGGCCATGCAGCGTTGCTATAAAGGATGCGGTCAGGTGTTTTAAGACTTGATTCTTGTATCTCTGTGTGCAAAATTACTGTGAATTAATAAATTGTATGGTGGGATAATCCCCTGTACGCATTGGAGGTCATAATGGGATTTTTGGGCTCGATAGTCCAGGCGGCGGCATTCGTTCTTGATGCCGTACTCAGCATATATTTTTGGATTGTTATCATTTCCGCACTGCTTTCCTGGGTCAATCCTGATCCTTACAACCCCATCGTGCGCTTTTTGCGTGGGGTGACCGAACCTGTATTTTACAAGATTCGCAGCTGGATACCTTTTGCCGTGGTCGGTGGTTTCGACCTTTCACCCATAGTGGTGCTGCTCGGTATCCAGGTCTGCAAGATCGTTGTGGTCCAGAATCTTGCCCGCCTTGCTTTCAGCTTGGGCGGCGGTTCTCCCATGATGTAGGTGCGTAGTTTACGCAGGAGGTCTGTCATGACGGTTTCCAAGATCGATTTGCTTAACAAGCAGTTTTCCCGACGGATGTTCGGGTATTCTCGCATGGAAGTTGATCAGTTCATGCTGGAACTGGCTGAAGTGCTCGGTGATGCCGCAGACAGCCAGAAGGGGCTGCGCCGGAAGATAAAACAGCTTGAAAAGTCGGTGAAGGAGTATCGTCAGCGGGATGAGACCTTGCGCGATACGCTCATGAGCACGCAGAAAATGGTTGATGACCTCAAGGTAACGGCCAGCAAGGAAGCGCAGCTCATCATCGACGAGGCCCGTGCCAAGGCGGATGCCACGGTGCAGAAGGGACACAACAGACTGGCTCAGATTCATGAGGAGATTGAGACACTCAAGCGGCAGCGCACCCGGTTTGAGGTGCAGCTCAAAGGGTTGCTCAAATCCCATCTGGAAATGCTGGATGTGAGTGATCCGGAAAAGGAAAAGGCCGAAGAGCTTGAGTCAAAGCTCAAATATCTTAAAAAAGTGGATTAAGGCGGGACTGTCATATCTCCCAACCAGAATTTATCAGCAGAAGCACGGATGGATGGCGCATTGCCGTCTGGGTGCAGCCGGGAGCCCGTAAAAGCGGGGTTGTCGGCTTGTATCAGCAGTGTGTCAAAATCCGTCTTAACGCTCCTGCTGTGGACAACAAAGCCAACAAGGCGCTTACGGCCTATGTGGCGAAGTTGTTGCATGTGAAAAAAAGCCAGGTGCGGCTTGAGGCAGGCCAGACCAGCCGAAAGAAGCGCTTGGCTGTGATTACTGCGGCGGAACCCGATTGGAGTGTGTTCACTGAAGAGGGTTCATCGCAATAACCTGAAAAAAGGAGCGGTACATGGAAGCCCAAGATCTGGAACTTATTGAAAAGTACGGGGACGAAGACGGCGAAGTAAAGGCTCTGTGGGATCAGCACGTTGTATACGAAAAAATGTTGAACAAGCTGGAAGCCAAGACCTACCTGTCTCCTACAGAGCTTCAGGAAGTAAAGGAACTCAAGAAGAAGAAGTTGGCTGGCAAGACCAAGTTGCAGGGCCTGCTCGATAAATATCGGACGGAGGCGTAATATGAAATTGACCGGGGCCCAGATTCTCCTCAAGTGTCTTGAGAAGGAAGGAGTTGATGTCATGTTCGGTTTCCCTGGCGGAGCCGTCATCGACATTTATGATGAAATACCCAAATCATCCGTTGAACACATTCTAGTGCGCCACGAACAGGGCGCTATTCATGCAGCAGACGGATATGCCCGTGCAACCGGGCAGGTAGGGGTATGCCTAGTCACCTCCGGCCCCGGTGCCACCAATACTGTAACCGGTATTGCCACCGCATACATGGACTCCATTCCGGTCGTCATTTTTACCGGACAGGTTCCGCGTGTGCTTATCGGCAATGACGCGTTTCAGGAAGTCGACATTGTCGGCATAACCAGACCGTGCACCAAGCACAATTATCTGGTTCAGGACATCTCGGAACTGGCCCGGACGGTCAAGCAGGCTTTTTATCTGGCCCGCTCTGGCCGTCCCGGTCCGGTTCTTGTGGACCTGCCCAAGGACGTCATGAGTCAGGTGGCCGAGTTCAATTATCCTGAAGAAGTGCATATGCGTAGCTACAACCCGACGAAGAAGCCGCATATCGGCCAGATTCGCAAGGTTGTGAAACTCTTGAAAAAGGCCAAGAAGCCGCTGATCTATTCCGGCGGCGGTGTTGTGACGTCCGGCAGCCATGACGATCTGACGTGGCTCGGGCAGAAGCTCAATATCCCTGTTACGTCAACACTTATGGGGCTTGGCGCGTTTCCGGGCGAGGATGATCTTTTCCTCGGCATGCTCGGGATGCACGGCACGTATGCGGCCAATATGGCTGTAAACAACTGTGACTTGCTGCTTGCCGTCGGGGCACGGTTTGACGACCGCGTGACCGGCAAGGTCGACACGTTTGCGCCGGATGCGACTATCATTCACATTGATGTGGACCCGACGTCCATTCAGAAGAATGTCTCCGTGCACGTTCCGCTTGTGGCGGATTGCAGAGCGGCGCTCAGTTCGCTCAGAAAGGAGACTCAGGCCACGCTTGACGATTTTGATTGGGCCGGTTCCCATAAGGAATGGGTCGATCAGGTAAAGGCATGGAGTACCGAACATCCGTTGACCTACAACGATGACGACAAGAGCATCAAGCCGCAGTACGTCGTTGAAAAAATTTACGAAATAACCAAGGGCGATGCCATTATCGCCACTGAGGTCGGCCAGAATCAGATGTGGGCTGCCCAGTTCTTCAAGTACAACAAGCCGAATACGCTGCTGACATCCGGCGGCCTCGGCACTATGGGCTATGGATTCCCTGCCGCCATGGGAGCGCAAATGGCGTTCCCCGACAAGTTGGTTATCGATATCGCAGGCGACGGGTCCATCCAGATGTGCATCCAGGAAATGATGACTGTGGTGTGCAACAAGCTGCCCGTGAAAATCGTCATACTCAACAATGGCTATCTCGGCATGGTCCGCCAGTGGCAGGAGCTTTTCTATGAGAAGAACTACTGCGAGACCTGCCTTGACGCGCAACCCGATTTCGTGAAACTTGCCGAAGCCTACGGTGCGGCAGGGTACCGCGTGACCGAGAAAAAGGATGTCGAATCCACACTCCGCGAGGCATTTGCCGTGGACAAGCCGTGTATCATCGACATTCGCGTGGAAAGGGAAGAAAATGTCTATCCCATGGTCCCGGCCGGTGCGTCGTTGACCGAAATGCTGTTGGTTTAGGAGTATGATGATGAAAAAGCACACACTTTCCGTCATGGTCGAAAACGAGCCGGGGGTGCTCTCCCGTGTGGCCGGACTGTTCAGCGGGCGTGGATTCAACATCTATTCCCTGAATGTCGCGCCTACATTGGAAAAGGGCGTTTCTCTCATGACAATCGTCGCCGAAGGCGATGACCAGATCATTGAGCAGATCGTCAAACAGCTTCGAAAGCTCGTTCCTACCGTAAAGGTCAAGGATCTCACTGAATTGACGTCGGTTGAGCGGGAGATGGTCCTGCTCAAGGTCAATGCCGAGGATTCAAAACGCGCTGAGATACTGCGTATTGTTGACATCTTCCGGTGCAAGGTTGTAGACGTCAGCGTCGATGAGTTGACTGTCGAGGTGACCGGTGCACAGGATAAGATTACGGCATTGGTTAACATGATGACTCGTTTCGGCATCAAAGAGATAGCTCGTACCGGTAACGTTGCCATGCAGCGTTCCATGCAGATCGATCTATAATTCGCAATCAGGCGATGCACCGGGTCGGGGACGTGTGTCCTCTGCCCGGGTTTTTACGCATGTTTATATAATTCAGGAAATTGCGGCCCAGCGTGGCAAAAAATATGAGGAGAGAGACCTTATGAAAGTTTATTATGAGAAAGATGCAGATTTGAGCTTGTTGAAAGACAAAACCGTGGCCGTTGTCGGTTACGGCAGTCAGGGGCACGCCCATGCTCAGAACCTGCGTGATTCCGGCATCAATGTCATTGTTGCCCAGCGTCCCGGCGGACCGAACTACGATCTCGCCAAGGAACACGGTTTCGAACCCATGTCCGTAGCTGACGCTGCCAAGCAGGCCGATATGATCATGATCCTGCTGCCCGACCAGCATCAGGCTTCCGTCTTTGCTTCCGACATCCTGCCTCATCTCGAAGAGGGCAACGTCATTGCCTTCGGTCACGGCTTCAACGTTCATTTCCAGCAGATCGTTCCGCCCAAGGGTGTTGACTGCGTCATGATCGCCCCCAAGGGTCCCGGTCATCTCGTTCGCCGTACCTACACTGAAGGCGGCGCAGTGCCGTGTCTGGCCGCTGTCGCGGTTGACGCTTCCGGCAAGGCCATGGATATCGCTCTGGCATACGCCAAGGGCATCGGCGGCACCCGTTCCGGTGTCATCGAGACCACTTTCAAGGAAGAGACCGAGACTGACCTCTTCGGTGAGCAGGCAGTGCTTTGCGGCGGTCTGACCGCACTGTGCAAGGCCGGTTTCGACACTCTTGTCGAAGCAGGCTACCAGCCTGAAGTCGCATACTTCGAATGCCTGCATGAGCTCAAGCTCATCATCGACCTCATGTACGAGGGCGGCATGGCCAAGATGCGTTACTCCATCTCCGATACCGCGGAGTTCGGTGACTACGTTACCGGTCCCCGTATCATCACAGATGAGACTCGCGAAGAAATGCGCCGTGTCCTCAAGGATATTCAGGAAGGCAAGTTCGCTCGCGACTTCATCCTTGACAACCAAGCCGGTCAGGTCGGCCTCAAGACCATGCGCCGTATCGGTGCCGAATCCCAGATTGAGGAAGTCGGCGGCCGTCTGCGTGAAATGATGAGCTGGCTGAAAAAGTAACGCTCGTCAGTTGCGATAAATAAGGAAACGGTCCTTGCCAACCAAGTTGGCAAGGACCGTTTTTTTTGTGCTGTCTGGGAAAAAAGGAAGCACGTCCTTGGATAAGGGAATTTAAATCAGGCGTGTTTTGACCTTTGAATAAATGTGGCTTTGCGCTTGAAAACGTGCTGTGAGTGATTTAGATTCTATTGGTTTTTATATACTTGTAAAAAAGGAATACCGCACATGCTTTCAAGAATGAGTACATTTTTTCTGATCGGTGTTTTTCTCCTTTTGCAGGCGAGTCCTGCGCTTTCCTGTACCCGGTTCATTTATACGGCTGACAATGGACAGGTCTTTACCGGGCGTTCAATGGATTGGCTGGAAGATTTGAAAAGTGACTTCTGGGCTTTCCCGCGCGGCATGAAACGCGATGGTGGAGTTGGTGAGAATTCCATCAAGTGGACGGCAAAGTACGGTAGCGTCATTCTGTCCGGCTATGATGCGGCTTCTGCCGACGGCATGAATGAAAAGGGACTTGTTGCCAATCTGCTCTATTTGGCCGAATCCGATTATGGCAAGCTGAACGGCAAACCCGCTTTGTCCATCGCCGCATGGGTCCAGTACGTCCTGGATAACTATCCGAACGTGAATGAAGCGGTGAAGTCCATGCGTAAGGAACCGTTCCGTCTCGCCGCCGCCCAATTGCCCAATGGTTCGGCTCCTACGCTGCATCTGGCCATATCCGATCCCACCGGCGATTCAGCGATATTTGAGTATATCGGAGGAAAACTGGTCATTCATCACGGCAAGGAGTTTACCGTGATGACCAATTCTCCGATCTATGACAAGCAGCTCGCACTCAATGAATACTGGAAGCAGATTGGCGGGCTGACCATGCTGCCCGGAACCAACCGCGCGAGTGACCGATATGTCCGTGCCAGCTTTTATGTCGATGCCTTGCCCCGGTTCAAGGACAACCGCATGGCGGTCGCTGCGGCGTTCAGTGTGATACGCAACGTCTCGGTGCCTCTGGGAATAACCACGCCCGGGCATCCGAACATTTCCACCACGATCTGGCGGACCGTGTCTGACCAGAAGAACCGTGTTTACTATTATGAATCAGCAATTTCTCCCAATATCTTCTGGATTGATCTCAAGAAGATTGATTTCAGCAAGGGGCAGAAGCCGCGAAAGATCAGCCTCAAGGGACATCCTATCATGGCAGGCGATCAGTCGGGTGCATTTATCGCGGCCGAGCCTTTCAAGTGGCTTGCCCCGTAGAATTTGATACGACAATGACAATGAGAAAGGTGCCTGTTGGGTCAGGCACCTTTTTTCATGTCTTTTGGTCAAGTTGCGGTCGGCCTTTTGAAGAAAAATACTGCTTTGGATTTTCCGTTTTTTTGGGGGTGAAAATATCGCTTGACCCATGGTGAAAACGTCTATAAATCACGCTCTCGATTTTCTTGTTGAGAGGGATAACTATGACTATGGATGTTCTTTTTTTAGGGCTACTTATATTTTTGGCTGAAGTGGCGGTTTTGACACTTGGGACGGTCCGTACCATGGTGACCGTGCTTGGAGAGTCTCGGGCAGCATTTTATTTGGGTTGTCTTGAGATGACGTTGTGGATTTTCGGCACGTCAGCCGTGATGCTCAAGGTCGGTGAAGAGCCGTTTCTCGGTGTGTGTTATGCGGTCGGGTTTGCCTGTGGCAACGTGGGCGGCATCATGGCTGAAAAGAAACTGGCGCTTGGCAATGTCGTTGTCCGTATCATCAGCGCATGGCACGGAAATGATATTGCCAATGCGGTTCGGGATGCCGGTTTCATCATTACAACCGTTGCGGGCGAAGGCTCTGACGGGCCGGTGACCGTGCAGTTTGTCGTGTGCAAGCGAAGTGACATGAAACATGTTCTGGCGGTGGCCCGTGATATCGACCCCCAGCTTTTCTATACTTTTGAGACCGCAGGCGGAGTCAGCGAGGTTCGGAGTCCTTCGGGCAGTCGGGCAGACAAGCTGCTTGCGCCGTTGAAACGGATTGTGCCTCAATTTTAATGAAAAGCCCGACTCGCAGGAGTAGGGCTTTTTTTAGGCGTGTTGTTCAAGAAAATGAGTAAGTTCCGCATTGAAGGCGTCGGCTTCTTCGTAGAACGGCATATGTCCGCTTTTTTCGAGTATGACAAATCGGGCGTTCGGAATCGAGCCTGCAACAAAGCGTCCTGTTGACGGGCCAAAGCACATGTGGCGCGAGCGGCCATGAACAACGATGGTCGGGGCGTCTATCGTCGGCAGAATAGCCGTATAGTCGCGTTGGACATAGTCTTCGTAGATGCGGGCGGCGGTTTCAGTATCCGTTTTCAACTGTTCGTGCAGCATCCACTTGAGCGCATGGTCTGGCGCTTCCCCTGAAATAAACATTCTGTGGATGAAATCCGTCCCGAAAGATTCGCGGTCTTCGTTGAGGCGGCTGATGGTGCCGCGCAGGGCGGGGAGATTGTTTTCCCGGCAGTTGTGGACGTTCCAGGGACCGGCTGACAATGGCGCGGGACAGCTTTCGACCAGACCGAGCGCGGACAGGTTGGCACTGCCGTATTGCTGCCAGTAGTCCAGAACGACACAGCCGCCCATGGACCAGCCCATGAGCAAGATGTTGTCGAGATGTAGGGAGCGAATGACATCCCGCACATCGCGTGCGTAACGTGGGACGGTTTGACCGCGCAGGGTGGATTGTGATTTGCCATGACCACGCAGATTGACAGTGATGATCTGAAAATGATCTGCAAGCGGCAGTTGGCGTCGCCAGAAACGGGAACTCATGGTCCAGCCGTGGATAAGCACCACAGGGCGTCCCTGTCCGTGGATTTCAACCCAGAGCTTTGCAGAGTCGGTCGTGGTCACCCATCCTGCAACATGGTTGTCTGCCTTGGTTTCAATTGCTTGAAAATTATCCATTATTACGTTGGATTGGGCGCGGACTTGATGTCGATAACCGGAGTGCCGTCAATGGCTTCCAGCGGTTCGATAACCAAGGTCGTTTCGTTTTCGATGGCGACCAGCGTGACCCGGTGCAGGCCGATCGGGTTGGGCCGGAACGGTGAGCGGGTGGTGAAGACGCCGCGTTGCGGCTGGGTGACGTCTCCACGTGGATGAACCTTGAGCACAGAGCGGTCAGCCTTGTGAAACCATGTGAACAGCTCAAGTTTTGCACCGGGTTCCATGGCATCCAAACCGACTGCATAGGCAGGGTCCAGATGCACGCGGGCACGGACAGCGCCCGGTTCGTCCTCCATTTTCGGAGCAGTCCGGTAGTCCTTGATATCTGATTCGATGGTGCCGATGATTTTGAGCTGCATGTTCATGCCGTACCTCTTTATTTGTCGAAGTGGTCGAATCCTTCTGCCTGAAACGGTGTTCCGTTGACGATTATGCCGGGATTGTCGGTTACTGTACCAATGATCGTCAGGCCGGGAACGCTCTTTGTTTTGTCACTATCTTCAGGTGCACACGCCCCGAGCAGAGCGTAATCTTCGCCGCCCAGCATGGCGACTTCCACCGGGTCGGCCCCTACTCCCAGAGCAAATGCGATCACATTTCCGTTGAGCGTTTCCGTGGGCATGGTGATATCCGCACCAAGCTCTGGACCGAGAAAGCGCGGCAGATCGCGTGCAAGGCCGTCTGAGACGTCCATGAGTCCTTTGACGCCTGCTGCATTGAGCAGGGTGCCGACCAGCACCTTCGGTTTGGGGCGAAGGTGGGCAAGAACTGCTGCGGGAAAGGCTTCACGGCCTTTGATGCCTACGGCTTCAAGAGTCATGAGGCCCGCGCGGGCAAGGCCGAGGTCGCCTACGGTGAACAGGATGTCGCCGGGGGCGCAGTTGCCGCGAGTCAGGAAACGTTTGGAGCCGGGGGCAGTGCCGAAAGCCGTGATGCTGACGCCGAGTTTGTCGGCGCGGCTGAGATCGCCACCCGCCAGCACCATGTCGTTCTGACGGGCGAGCATGGACATTGATTTGAAGAAGCCGTTCCAGAATGCATCGTCAAGGTCGGCCGGGGCCATGAGGTCCATGGTGAAGGCTACGGGATGCGCGCCCATGGCGGCGATGTCGCTGATATTGACGGCCAGCGCCTTGTAGCCGATATCTTCGGCGGTGAAATAGTCCCGGCGAAAATGGACGTCTTCAAGGAAAAGGTCAGACGAGACGCACATCTCCTTGCCTCCGGTGAACACGGCGCAGTCGTCGCCGCGTCCGAGGGCGAGAAATTTGTGGTCACGCGGAAAATAGGTGTCGATCAGTTCAAGGAATTGTTCTTCGCTTTTCATGATTAATTTAACTATCTTAAAGGTTAGAGCATTTCAAGGTAATCGCCGATGATGGTTTTTATGCCGAAACCGGGGAAGTTGACCTTGTATTTGTTCGGTTCCGGGGCGGCGATGATTTTGCCTTTGCCGAAAATCTTGTGTTTGCAAAATCCGAGTTTGGTCTGAGCTGTGTCGGGCGTGGTGCCGGTTGAAGGACTTGTCGACATGGTGCTGTTTTTACGCATTGAGCCGGAACCGCTTTGTGCAGTGCGCCGTTTTTCCAATCCGCCACTGTAGGATTCATTGAATCGGTCGTAAACCGTATTGGGCAGTTCCAGCACGAACGGGCTGGCCATGGTTGGGTCGGACATGCCGCTTGCTCGGTTGTAGACCGAGCCGGGGACAAAGAGTTTGAGGCATTTCTTGGCGCGGGTGCAGGCAACGTACATCAGGCGGCGTTCTTCTTCGAGGTCTTCCGAGCGCTGCATGGCCTTGCGGGACGGGAAACGGTCCTCGACAAGGTCGATGATGATGACTGCGCTCCATTCAAGCCCTTTGGCTGAATGCACAGTGGAAAGCACTACTGCGTTTTCCTTGCGCTTTTCTTCGTCCGGGTCGCCGTCAAGGCTGAGGTCGCCGAGGAATTGCTCCATGTCCGAATAGCTTACGGAAATCTGGCTCAATTGTTCAAGACCGGCCTGCCGTTTGGGATAATCGTCCGGGTATTTTTCAATCAGGATGGGCTGATAGAAGGCCATCAGGCGTTCAAGCAGGGCTGCCGGTTTGGGCGGCATGGCCCGGAGAGCGTCGAGTTCATTGAGCAGCTCCCTGAGCGCTTCGTGTTTCTTGGTCATTTTGACCATGTATTTTTGGTCGTTCGTGTGTATGGCCTGATAGATTTTCGCAACGGTCTTGGGACCGACGCCCTTGATGTGGTCCATGGCGCGTTGCAGGGCGAGCAGGTCATGCGGATTGAGCACGAGGCGGAGATAGGAAAGCACGTCCTTGATGTGCGCGGCTTCGTGAAAGCGGATGCCACCGAATTTCTGGTAATCGATCCCAACACGCGTCAGCGCGATTTCAAGCGGGAAAGACTGGTACCCCGCGCGAAAAAGAACTGCGATGTCGTGCAGCATGTATTTGCGCTGCAACTGAAGGATCTGGTCGACAACAAGGCGCGCCTGTGTCTGATCGCTCATGGGATGGACGATTTCAGGCAGTTTTTCGCTTTTGAGCTCCGAGTAAAGATTCTTGTCGAACTTCGTGACCGCACCCTTGAGGATTTCGTTGGTCAGGTCGAGGATAGGCTGGACCGAACGGTAATTCTGTTCTAGACGGATAACCTTCGTTCCACCGAATATGTTCGGAAATTCGAGGATGTTGGCGACATTTGCTCCGCGAAACGCGTAGATGGACTGGGCGTCATCGCCCACTGCCATGACATTGCCCTTGTTCCCGGCGAGGTGCTTGACGATACGCGCTTGAACCAGGTTGGTATCCTGATATTCATCGACCATGATATAGCGATATCTGGCCTGTAACTGGTTTCTGAGTGGTTCGTTTTCAGTCAGCAGTTTGTCGAGCAGGAAGAGAAGGTCGTCGTAATCCACAAGGGCGTGTTGTTTCTTGAACGCCTCGTAACCGCTGGCGATTTCTTCCAGATCATCAAGGTATGGGCTGAGGTGGTAGGCTTCACGTTCAAGGATGACGTCGATGCCGACTTCCTTGTTGCGCGACTTGGTGATCATATCAAGGAGGGTGCCTTTTCTCGGGTAGGACCGGTCTCCCTTGCCGAGTTTGAGTACCTCCTTGACTTCCTTGCAGATATTTTCGCTGTCCGCACGGTCCATGAGGGTGAAGCCGTTGTCAAAGCCGATGTCCATGGCGTTGCGTCGCAGGGTGGCATAGGCAAACGAATGAAATGTACCGCCGCTGGTGCCGGTGAGCGGGCGTCCGAGAATGCCCTCGGCGCGATGGAGCATCTCCTGTGATGCCTTGCGGGTAAAAGTGAGCAGCAGTATCTGCGCCGGGTCCACGCCCTGTTCAACAAGGTGGGCCAACCGATAGACAATGGTGCGGGTTTTTCCCGACCCGGCTCCGGCGATGACGAGTACCGGGCCTTCGGTTGTCTGCACGGCTTCACGCTGCGCTTCATTCAGTTCATTTTCAAAATCTATGCTCATGGATCAGTTGTCCGAAATGTTGAAATATTCAAGGATACTGCGGCCTGTGTCGCGCATTCTGCCGGGACGTAGGCCTTCGCTGTCGTAAAAGATGGCACCGTCCACCGTGTGTGCTCCGGTCCGGCCATGCAGACCGAATATTGTGTCCCGGTCAAATTTGGCTTTGAGATCGAAGCCGGGGCGGGACTCGCAGATCAGGTCCGGCACGTCGCCTGACTCGGTTCCGGGGTAGAGTTCGCCCGCTGTGTAGATATGTTCCATGACCTGCTCCCCTTGGAAGGTCAAGCCTGTCAGGTCGTTTTTGATTGTCTGGACAAGGCCGTTTTTTTCGGCAGGCGTGACGCGTCCCCGTGAAAACTTTTCGGTATGGATGTAGATACGTCCCGGGTCCATGGCAAAGGCACGGCTTTCGGCTCCGATCACCGTGGCGTCCCATTCGTTTTCCGGTGCGTGCGTCAGGGAAAGAAATCCCTGTTCTTTCAGCCATGTGTTGAGACAGACTTCGGTTTTCAATTCGGTAAAACCGTGATCCGCCAGAACCATGAGCCGCTTGGGGCCGGGAAGGGCGTCGTATTTATTGAGGAATACGCCGATGGCCGTGTCCCAGTCTGCGAGAAATCGCATGCAGTCCATGTGTTTCGGGTGCGATTGGTGCAGCACTGCGTCCATGAAAAAGTGAAAGAGGCGGTCCGTTTCAGTGAAGACATGGACAAAGAGGTCCCACGCGAGGTCCGGCCAGAGCGTGTCCAGTGCATTGAGGCGTGACACAAGTGTCTGGCGAAGCTCGGCAAGCAGGTAATCAAGGTCTGCTGCGCCTCGGTTGGTGTCGGCTTCCAGCTTGTAACCGGAATCGGCCAGTTTTCCGGCCAGAAACGGCGGATAGGCGGCCTTTTCAAGCTCGTGCGACACAAAGCCTGAGACAAGCATGCCTCGCAAGGGGCGGGCCGGGTAGGTGTTGGGCAGGTTGATCACGCGTGAGATCAGACCTGATTCACCTAATTTGTCGAATATGGTCGGGCAGTTGATGTCGGTGCTGTCTGTGATTCGGAGCTGGTATGATCGCGGGTCCATGCGCGAGAATCCGAATGTCTCGTGTCTTTCCGGACCATGGCCCGTGAAAAAGGACGTCCAGTTGACTGGGGATAGTTCCGGGATTTCCGCCCGGACTGTGGAGGCCTCTGCTGTGAGGCGTCCAATATTCGGCAATGCAGTACCGAGCTGTTTCGCCAGTTCAAGCGGCAGGCCGTCCAGACCGAGGACGACCATCCGCTTTTTGCCGGGAGCTGATGATAGAAGAATGCTCATTGCAGAAGTAAGGCTAACCTATGGTCGCCTCATATTTTTTCAGGAAGAACGAAGGATTGTACGAGAGTTTCGCTTTACGCAATCCTTCATCGCCGAGATCCTGCTCGCGGTTGACGTAGGCGTAGTCTTCGGCTTCGTTTTCCAGGAACATCTGGTTGATGGCCTGATACACGCCTTTGTAGCGGATATCGCCCTTTTCAAAGTGGATGACGAGCGTGTCGTTGCAGATAGGCTCGGCAACCGTGTAGGCGATGACTTTGCCTTCGACACGCAGGGTAGCGCCTGTGAGGCCGCATATCTGATCGATATTGTGCAGCACGCGGGTGATGGCGTGGTTTTCGGCCTTGAGCGCCTCGGACGGGTTGTTTTCTTCATACCATTTGTACCATTCATCCTGCATTTCGAGAACTTCTTCGACGCATTCAGGTCCCATGGGTTCATATTGGTACAGGTATTTCTTCTTGAATTGGTTGAGCAGGTTCTTCTTTTTATGGAATTTTTTACCTTTCAGGGTAACCAGATCATTAATCGAATAGAGATAATCCCAGTGATCTCGATTTTCCGTGACGGTGATTTCGTCGCCATAGGCTTCCTGCCAGAGTTTGGCGAGCTCTTCCGGAACACGGGTAAAGGTCTTGCTTTCACGCATGGCGCAGCAGTTTTTCCAGTCATACTTTTTCCACGGACCGACCGGAGCCCAATAGATGACTTCCGGCTTGGTCTGGCGGATAAAGCAGACATCCTTGTGGAATGCCCATTCCAGACCGTAATGCTCGCACCAGCCAAAGATGTTGGCGAACGAGAAATCGCTGGTTACCAGTTGCGGACATCCCTTGATGGATGCGTGATATTCCTTCTGCCTGTCGAGGCTGATTGGTTCGAATTCAAGAGTCATGCGGATTCCTTGGCATTATTTTCATTACGTTTTTTTATCATAGCGAAACGCTGCCAGTTTTTGAAGGTGTAGAAGTAGAGCAGGGTGAGGGACTGGATGATCTGCGAGCAGAACATGGCGATCCAGATGCCCTCGGCACTGTCCATGAAGAAATGGCCGAGCCCGTAAGCCAGTGGGAGACGAATTCCCCACGTTGCCGCACCCATGATGAACATGTTGTAAAGGGTCGCGCCTGCGCCGTTGAAAGCTCCAGCCAGGATCAGGCTGGTCAGAGTGAACGGGATGGCGAGCAGATTCCATTTGAGGTAGCTCACCGCCTGTGCGGCCACGGCAGCGTCGCGTGTGAGCAGGTCGACCCAGGGCGCGATGAAAGGCCAGACGAGTATGGCGAAAAGTGATATTGAAATCAGTCCGATGGATAAAATCCTATACCCGAATTTTTTGGCTTCTTCAGGCTGCTGTGCGCCGAGATAATGACCTATGATGATGCTCGCGGTCAGGTTGAAGGCGAATGCGGGCAGGAAGAGCAGGGATTCAATACGCAGGCCGATAGCCATGCCTGCCAGAGCATCTACCGCGCCCCATGGAATGCTTGCCGTGATGGCATACAACACCAGATATCCGGAGTGCCAGACGATCTGTAGAAGCCCCGCAGGCCATGCCACCTTGGCGAGATATGGCAGGGCGCGCTTCATCCAGCGGACGGGAGCAAAGCTCTCAGGCTTGAGAAGCCCCTGTCGTGCAAGCATGGCGAGGTTCATGAGCGCCCCTGCGGTGACTGAGCCGAAAGTCGCCCATGCCAACCCCTTGAAGCCGATATTCGGGAATCCCCACCAGCCGAGTCCGAGGCCGATGTCGAGCACGGTATTGAGCAAAGTGACGGTCATCATGCTGTAGAGTGGGCACATCACCTGCTTGCGTGCCCGGAATACCGCATTGGTGATGAGGAGTATGTAGTAGGGCGGCAGGACAAGGAGGTATACTTCAAGGAAATATTCGGTGATCGGACGCATCTCCGAAGGCACCTGAAGAGCAGTCAGCAGGGCGCCCTTGAGCGGGAACCCGAGGACAAGGAAGACGGCACCGAAGATCAAGGCGATTATCAGGCATAACCCCACGTAACGCTGGACTCTTTTATGAAGTCCTGCACCGACTGATTGGCTGATGGCTGCGACTGCGCCATTGGCAAATGCAACAGCGACGACGAGCAGGAAAAAGAGCGACTGCGAAATGATTCCAAGGGAGGCCTGCACTTCCCGGTTGATGTATCCCGCCACCCAGACATCGGCCATGCCGATGAAAAAGTGAAATACCATCATGAGAATCTGGGGCCATGCCAGATTCCAGATGGTGCGGTAGGGCGCACGGGACATGCTTATTTCGCTGATATTGTTGGGCATTATTTCACTTATGAGGTTGAGGCGAGCCGGAGTGGCAGGCTGTCGCAAGATAATAGGTATTTAATCCCGCTTGCCAAGGTCGGAGCAGAACATTTTTATAAAACAATTGGAAACACTGGCCGATAGAGAGCATGTTACCATGCTCGTTGCATTGATTGGTCTTGATATGTCAGCGAACTAGAGCAGGGTTGGAAAATGGCAAGGTGAGTCAGGAGTGATGATTGCCTGAATGTCTCTGCCCGGACTGATGGACAAACGGAGTCGCCAGTGCTTGCACCCTAGTGCTGATGCGGCACGTCGCCTTCCTCATGTACATGGGTGTGCGTATGAGGCTTGAGTTTACCTGCACGGATCTGGCCGTCACGCATGGCGATCAGACGGTTGGTGGTGGCAGCAAGGAAATCCGGTTCATGCGAGACGACCAAGCGCGCCATATCCAGATTTCCAAGTATTTCAATGAGTCGTGATTTTGCCTCGGGGGACAGGCCTGTGGTGGGTTCGTCCAGAACCAGCACCTCGGGGCGCATGGCAAGAGTGGTCGCCAATGCGACGAGCTTTTTTTCTCCGCCGGAGAGTCGGTAGGGAACACGGTCCTCGAATCCGGCCAGTCCGACTGTCTCAAGAGCCTGTGCCGCCCGTTCCTTTGCGGCGTCTTTGGCAAGCCCCTGATTCAGGGGGCCAAAGGCTACATCATCCAGAACCGTCGGACAGAAAAGCTGGTCGTCCGAGTGTTGAAAAAGGAAGCCTATCTTGAGTCGGGCCTGATCGAAGTCGTCGCCGTCAGCCATGGATTTGCCGAAAAGGATCACGTCTCCCTGCTGTGGAGTGAGAAGCCCCATGAGGATATGAAGCATTGTTGTCTTGCCTGCGCCGTTGGGACCGAAAAGCCCTAGCTTTTCACCTGTGTGCAGTTGAAAATCAAGGCCTTTCAAAGTCGTTCCTCTGTTGGGGAAAGCGTATGTGATGTTTTTCAGGTCGATGACGGCGGTACTCATAGTATTCCTTTCCAGAAAAATTCAATGCACAGGATGCCTGTGGTCAAAGTGAGGCATTCAAAAATGAAAAGGGTGTCATTCGAGGACGTTGAGAAGGTCGTCAGTGTGTAGAACCTTCCCCGGAAGCCTCTACAGCGCATGGCACCGTGAACCCGTTCAGCCCGGTCCCAGCTTTTCACGAGGAGCATGCCCACGAGCCATGCGTAGGAGCGGTAGGTGTGACTGTCGGTTTTCGGCTTGAAGCCGCGGGCAGCCATGGCGCGCCGCATGATGGTGTATTCCTGATGAATGACAAATATATAGCGATACGTGAACAGCAGTATATGGCAGATTTTTTCAGGCATTTTAAGCTGCTGCAATGCCGGACCAAGGTCCTGAACCGGGATGGTTCCCATCAGTGTCATGACGGCGCAGACAATGGCATTGGTTTTGAGTGTGATCAGCAGGGCGAGGCGGATGCCTTCATGGGTGGCTGTCAGCGGGCCAAAGGTCAATGCTGGGATTCCCGGTGTGGAGAATGGGATGAAGAACCAGAGAAACAGGGTGAATACGTTGACGGCCAGCAGACGTTGCAGCACAGCCCTCATCGGCAGGCGTGCTGTAAAAACAAACAGTATGCCGGCGATGAGGGCCACGGAAGCTGATTCAAGTCCCTGTAGCAGAGCGCAGGGGATTGTGAACAATGCCGCACAGATGAGCCTTGTTGGAGGACTCAGGCGGTGTATGAAGGAATCGCCGAATGCGAACTGTTCTCCGGTAAACGCCACAGGCCGTACCTTTTCCGCTGTTGCAGAGGTAAGGGGTGAATAAGATGTTCCGGGGTAGTACAGATGAACGAATCGTGCAACCCGGAAGAGCTTTTCGAGAGCGGCAGTTACTCGGCTTTCAATCCGACTTCCGGTGCGATTTCCGAGACCGAATTGATTGCGATTTGCAGGAACTCACCCAATTCAAGGCCTATCTTGTCACATTCGCGAATGGCGTCGCGGTTGACGCTTGCTGCAAACGCCTTGTCTTTCATCTTCTTTTTCAGACTCTTGGGTTTCATTCCGTCGATCTTGGTCGGGCGGACCAGCGCGCCTGCGTGGACAAGGCCGGTGACTGTTTCGCCGCAGCGCAGGGCAAAGTCGAAATCTGTCCGGGGTTCTCCTGCACCGTTCATTTCATAGGCATGGCGTTTGATGGCATCAAGAGCTTCATCCGGCAGTTTTCCTTTGAGCAGTTCCACTGTGTCAAGGCCGTGGCGGGTGTCGTTTTCCTTGGTCGTGGCATAATCAAGATCATGCAACAGACCGGTGATGCCCCAGAGTTCCGCATCCTGATCGAGGCGGGCTGCAAGGCCGCGCATGACGGCTTCGGATTCAAGGGCATGGTTGATGAGGTTGGCTTCAGTGTTGTGGGCCTTGAGCAGTTCGAAAGCATCGTTTCGGCTTATCATGGGAACTCCGTAAAAAGCTAAAGTTAAACTTTAGGTTTAAGAAAATGTGTAATTAATTCAAATAAATTTTAATATAGTCCCTGATCTGTCAGTGGAAAAGCTACAGATGAAATCAAATTCATGGATGACAGTGTCTACTGATATAACCAACACGCTACATGTGTGCTGGATGCCAGCTCGCGAAGTGGCGGACGGGCGTTGGCGCATTGATCGAATGCCTTGGGGCAGCGTGGGTGAAACGGACAGCCCGTTGGCGGGTTCATGGGGCTTGGCAAGTCGCCGGAGAGCGGAATTCGCTCTGATTTTGCCGTCGGGTCCGGTGGCAGAACAGCCGAGAGCAGGGCCTCGGTATACGGATGCTTGGGGGACGCGAATATGCGTTCACTAGGTGCCAGTTCCATCAACCTGCCGAGATACATGACCGCCACACGGTCAGAGATGTGACTGATCACGGAAAGATCGTGTGATATGAAAACATATGTTAAATCAAGCTGTTTCTGAAGATTTTTGAGTAAACTGAGCACCTGTGCCTGTACGGAGACGTCAAGCGCCGAGACCGGTTCGTCACAGACGATGAGTTGCGGATCGAGTGCCAGTGTGCGGGCTATGGCAATACGTTGCCGCTGGCCGCCTGAAAATTCGTGAGGATATCGTGCGCCATGTTCCGGCCTCAGGCCGACGAGGTCGAGAAGCCTGTCCGCTTTTTCCTTGCGTTCAGCAGAAGTGCCTATGCCGTGAATATCCAGTCCTTCCCGTATGATGGAGCGAACTTTCTGACGTGGATTCAATGACGAGTACGGGTCTTGAAAAATCATTTGTATCTGGCGGCGGAGGTCTTTTTCTTTCCACTCGCTGAGTCGGCGGCCCTGAAAGAGAATTTCACCGGACGTGGTACTTTCCAGTCCCATGATGCATTTGGCCAGAGTGGATTTGCCGCAACCGGATTCTCCTACCAGTCCGAGGGTTTCTCCTTTGTTCACGGTCAGGTTGATGCCGTCCACGGCACGCACGGTGTCGGACTTGAGACCCATGAGGCCGCTTGTCACCTTGAAATGTTTGCTGACGTCGAGCAGTTCGAGAAAGGCGGAAATGGCAGTGTCCTCCTATTCGTACAGCCAGCAGCGTACGTGCCGGCCGGGTTCTGCTTCCATGAGCGGAGGCTGGATGAGTGAACATTTCGCATGCGCGTGAGGGCAGCGTGGGTGGAAGCTGCATCCCGCCGGTCGGTCGAAAATGCTTGGTACGATACCGGGAATCGGGGTCAGGTCTGTTTTGTCTCCCATGGTCGGGACCGAGGCGAGCAGACCTTGCGTGTATGGATGAAGTGGTTTCGCATACAGTGATTTGCTGGTTGAAAGTTCAACGATTTTGCCGGAGTACATGACGGCGACCCGTTGGGCCATGCGGGCGACCACGCCGAGATCATGTGTGATGAGCATGAGCGATCCATTCATGCGTTCCTTGAGGTCGTTCATCAGGTCGATAATCTGGCTCTGGATGGTGACGTCGAGGGCCGTGGTCGGTTCGTCGGCAATGAGAATGTCCGGGTTGCAGGCGAGGGCCATTGCGATCATCACCCGCTGTCGCATGCCGCCGGAAAGTTCATGCGGATATGCCCGTGCTATTTTGGCCGGATTCGGAATACCGACGAGTTCCAGGGCAGAGACGGCTTTTTCCAGCGCTTCGGCTTTGCCGTATCCCTGATGGAGGCGGAGCGGTTCGGCGATCTGGTCGTTGATGCGGAACACCGGATTGAGCGCGGTCATGGGTTCCTGAAAGATCATGGAGATGTGGTTGCCCCGTATGGTGCGTAGCTCGTTTTCCTCCATATCGAGAAGGTCTTGCCCTCGGTAGAGAATGCTGCCTTCAGTGACACGACCGGGCGGGTCGGGTATGAGTCCGAGTATGGACAGGGCCAGTACGGTTTTCCCGCAGCCGGATTCGCCGACCACGGCGAGGGTTTCTCCTTGCATAAAGGCAAGGCTGACGGTATCCACCGCCTTGGCAATGCCCTGAGGCGAGGAAAAGCAGGTTGTCAGCTTGCGTATGTCCAGAAGCGGGGTGCTCATAATGAATTCCACAGGTTCTCCGTTTGAGTCCATATACGGCATATCGCGGTGAACGTAAACGATATCGGGGATATGAAATGGCGAAGGTAGTTATTGTCGGCGGCGGTTTGGCTGGATGTGATTGTGCATGGCAGCTTGCCGAGGCGGGCGTTGCGGTTGAATTGTATGAAATGAAACCGGAAAAGCACTCCGAGGCGCATACCGAGGACGGACTGGCAGAGCTGGTCTGTTCCAATTCATTTCGTGCGACCGGACCTGCGGCAGCCATCGGCCTGCTCAAGGAAGAGATGCAGGCGCTTGGCAGTCTGATCATGGAAGCCGCTCATGCCACCAAGGTTCCTGCGGGCGGTGCCTTGGCTGTTGATAGGGCGCTTTTCTCCGATTACATCACCGATAAAATCGAGAATCATGCCAATATCAGCGTGATTCGCAAAGAAGTCACTTCCCTTGATGCCGAGGAATTGGCCGGTGCTGACGGCGTCGTCATCGCGGCTGGTCCTCTTGCCAGTCCCGAACTGACTGAAAGCCTTATTCAGGCTGTTGGCAACGAACGGTTGTATTTCTATGATGCCATCGCCCCGATCATTTCCCGTGATTCCGTGGACTTCGACAAGGCGTTCTGGGGTTCTCGCTGGAAGCCCGAGGATGATGATTACCTGAATTGCCCCATGGACGAGGACGAATACAAGGCGTTCGTGGCTGCACTTCTTGAGGGTGAGAAGGTCAAACCCCGCGAGTTTGAGAAGGAAAAGCATTTCGAGGCGTGCCTGCCGGTGGAAGCCATGGCAGAGCGAGGGGAGATGACGTTGGCTTTCGGACCTCTCAAGCCGGTGGGCTTCGTCGATCCCAAGACCGGGGAGCGTCCGTTCGCCATTGTGCAGTTACGCACCGAGAACAAGGAAAAGACCGCGTTCAATCTCGTCGGGTTTCAGACAAAACTCAAATATCCCGAGCAGAAACGGATATTCCGCATGATTCCCGGATTGGAGAACGCCGAGTTTCTCCGGCTTGGCTCCATTCACCGCAATACGTATGTCAACGCGCCGGACGTGCTGAACGAGCACCTTGAACTTAAGGCGCGGCCCGGATTTTATCTTGCCGGACAGATTACGGGTGTCGAAGGGTATCTGGAGTCTGCTGCCTGTGGGCTTTGGCTTGGCTTGTCGCTGGCGAAACAGCTTGGCGGCGGATCAGTGGCTAATCCGCCGAAGGAGACGGCTCTGGGGGCGCTTCTGGGGCATTTGGGCACGCAGCCGGACAAGGAGTTTCAGCCGTCTAATGTAAATTTCGGCCTGATGCCGGGACTCAAAAAGAAAATGAAGAAGAAGCTTCGCAAGGAAGCATACGGCAAAAGGGCGCAGGAAGCCTTTGCCGCATGGCTTGCCGAGACCAGACTGGCCGGATGATAATCCGCCCGGACCGTTACGGCCCGGACGGGTCACCTGATGCCGTCGCATAAGGAAGATTCGTCGACTACAGGGAGCCGGTGGCCTGAATGACCTTACCCTGTGCGTTGTAGACCGGAGAGGCCTCAAGCTTGACGAGTTTTCTCGCCTTGGATGGATCCACCATCACTTCGCGTTCAAGCCGCTGCTTGCGAATGTTTTTCATTTCCTGTGCGCCGGAAGCGTCATGGCGCTTGGCCTCTTCCATCATCTGTTCCAGTCCGGTTTTACCCGGAAGATCCTGAGAAATGTTGGACATGGCTGTTCCTCCTTGACTTTTTGTCGGTTTCAGCCTGTCTCCCCACGGAAAAGAATTCCGCCTTTTCTTCATTGAGCAAAGAGCGTTCCATTGGATGCCATTATATCAAGTATCAGGTATTCCTATGAGCGGGGGATTGCTTACGGGACGGATTTTACGCATTGTGGATTGGTCGCCCTCATAATGAGGCTCGCACATTCAGTATTTCAACCTACAGGAGCTTGACCATGGCCGACAAACCATATGGTCCCCAGACTCTGGCCCTTCACGCAGGGCATACCCCGGACAGTGACACCGGCTCACGGGCCGTTCCCATTCACCAGACCACCAGTTATGTTTTCAGGGATGCCGAGCATGCGGCGGACCTGTTCGCGCTGAAGGAACCGGGCTATATTTATACCCGGCTCATGAACCCGACCACGGAAGTGCTGGAGCAGCGTTTGGCTGCGTTGCACGGTGGAGTTGGTGCGTTGGCCGTTGCTTCAGGCATGGCCGCGATTTTTTATGCGACGACCGCCATTGTGTCGGCCGGACAGAATATTGTCTCCGGTTCCAATATTTACGGTGGGACGCAGACTCTTTTTGAACATACTTTCAAGCGGTTCGGCATAGAGGTGCGTTTTGTGGATTCGTCCGATCCCGCGAATTTCGAGGCGGCGGTCGATGAAAATACCCGGATGCTTTACTCCGAAGCCATAGGTAACCCGCGTTGCAACGTCGACGATTTGCGAGGTATAGCGGACGTGGCCCACTCTCACGGCCTGCCTTTCGTTCTCGACGCCACTGTCGCTCCTCCGCCGATTTTCAATCCGTTTGACGTGGGTTGTGACATCGCCGTTTATTCATTGACGAAAATTATCGGTGGACATGGCACGAGTCTTGGCGGTGGCATTGTCGAGAAGGGCGATTTCGACTGGGCGGCGTACGGGAAGTTTCCTGAGCTGACCGAACCTGATCCGACCTACAACAACGTCAACCTTTGGGAGGAGCTAGGCGGTGCCGACGGCAAACCGTGTCCCGTGTTCGTGACCAAGGTTCGTACCGGAATGTTGCGCGATACCGGGGCCACGCTGTCTCCCATGAACAGCTTCCAGATATTGCAGGGCATGGAAACGTTGCCGCTGCGTGCTCGTCAGCATTGCGAGAACGCACAGAAGGTCGCGGAGTTTCTGGACACGCATTACGCAGTCGAGTGGGTCAATTACGCCGGGTTGCCGAGTCATCCCGACCATGATCGTGCAAAGAACACGTTCCCGCTTGGGCCGGGGGCAGTTTACGGTTTTGGTGTGAAGGGCGGGCTTGAGGCCGGCCGCAAGTTCATCGAGTCCGTCAAGCTGTGTTCGCATCTTGCCAACATTCTCGATGCCAAGACCTTGGTTATTCATCCTGCCTCGACCACGCATTCCCAGTCCACGCCGGAAGAGCAGTTGGCTGCGGGCGTCCCCGCTGACCTGATTCGCATTTCTGTGGGCATCGAGGATGCGGAGGATATCATTGCCGACCTTGATCAGGCGCTTGTGGCATCACAACGGTAATTGCCTACTTCGTAAGTCTGAATCTAACGCGCCCCGCCATATCTGGCGGGGTTTTTTTTGTCTTTTTTTATAAAAAAACAAATATCTTCATTGCGTTTTTGGGTTATCCCTATTATTAAACGTCTGTTTGTCCATTTGGGGGAGTGGGCATGCTTTGACTGTTTGTATTTGTTGAATTTTCCGGGATTCGCATGAGTGAGGTTTTCATGAGACGAATTGTATCCGTCGCGTTGTTGTGTCTGGTGGTGATTGTGTCAGCGTGCAAGGCTCCCTCGGGAGGAAGCGGGGGCACAGCAGATGTCTCTCCGGCTGATCAAGTGTTTGAGCTTCTTGAACAGGGAAAGATAGACGCGGCATCTGATGTCGTTGCAGCTCACGAATCGTTTTTTGCCGGGGCGTATGGAGATCCTGAGGTGAAGGCCTCGCTTGACCGGCTGACCGGTGCTTTGGAATATAAATATTCTCCGGTTGCCATGGAAATTCTGGATGCGGTCAATACGGTTGAATGGCCTGTTCCCCAATCGCGCTGGTCGTGCACCAAAAAGAAGCTTGATGATGTGCGCGCCCAAATGGATGCATTGAAGAAAGTCGGGGCATTCAGATATCCCCGGTATCGTCCTGCTTCCTATTCTCAGGCCGTTGCCGCGTTGCGAGATAAGGAAGCCGTAATTCGCAGTGATGCAGCAAAATATTTTGCTTCCTTTCCGTTGTCGAACGGCACTGATTTCTTTGCCGTGTATCCTGTGTCGCTTGATGCCCCCTCTTTTCTGGATGGAAACAGCCAGGTCTGGAAAGCGGCCATGTCCTCGTTTTCTGCCAAGCAGACAGAGACATTCCTTTCCACGTACGGGGTGTCGTTGCCTGCATCGGCAAAGAAGGAAATGACGGCTCTCTATTTCAAGTCCTTATGTCCCAAAGGTCGTAAGGCTTCACTGAAAAATATACTTGCTGCCTATGAAAAATGCAGGGCCGCAGGTATGCCGCTCGATTCCATTCCCGGCATCAAGATCGCATTTTTGCAGGTAACGAGTCCTGACTTGATTAAGGACAAGGCCATCGATTTTCCGATCAACGTCAAGGTGGATGTCCCGTTTGAGGCCACCAAGGCGAGTATGCGTCAGGCCTTTTCGCACAAGGCGGTCAAGGATGCGGACATTCTCATTCTCATGAATGTGGCGGTGTCCAAGGCCAAGCGGGTCGTTGATGAGAATCAGAAGATCGAATCGATGTACGTTGCTTCCTACGTCAAGGAAGAAAATCCGGAATATGAGATCGTCAAGGCCGAACTTGAAGCCGCGACTGAGCAGTATCATGCGGCAAAGAGCAAGACGACAACATCATGGGCGGAAGATCTTATTATCCATTGGGTTGAAGAGTCGCAGAAAGAGGATGCCATTGCCGACACGGATAAGCGTCTCAAGGAATTGAAAGAGAAGATGCGGAAGACGCCGAAATATCTTTCAGTCGCCAATTACCAGCCATATCCTGTTTCCAAGGCTCATATGGATATCTACAAGTTCGCTACTGTGAACTATTATGTGATCGACAAACGTAACCGGACTTTTTTCAGGGATACGTTTGATGTGAAGCACAAGGCGTTTTTTACGGTTTGCTACGATCTTCAGAAGTCAGACCCCAACCGGGATAAATTTCTCCAGACGTCCGTTCTTGAAGAAGATGTCGTCAGGTATGAGATGGAGCCGGTTGTGGTGAATCTGTCCGATCTTCTGGATCAGTATTCAAACCGTCCGGCAGCCAGAAAGAAGTTTGTCTCCATGGCCGCCTTGCATCGTGCCGTTGTGAAGGACCGCAGCGTCGCACAGGCCAAGCACAAGGCCGAGGATTTCGGATATGACAAATATTACGACAAGCGGTTCGATAATGTCGTTGTTGTTCGTAATCTCGGCAGCGGACTTGGCAGTGGGTTCTACGTGACTGACGACATGGTGCTGACCAATTATCATGTGGTTGAAGAGAATGACTATGTGCAGCTTAAGCTGTTTGATGATCGTGAAACCATGGGACGCGTCATTGCCCGTGATGCCCGTCTCGATCTTGCGCTCATTCAGGCCGATATCAAACAGAAACCGGTGCAGTTCTACTCACAACGAACAATTCCGTTGGGGGTTACCCTGGAAATAATCGGGCATCCAGATGGGTTGGAGTACACTATTACCCGAGGAGCTCTCAGTTCCATTCGTGAGATGAAGCCCATCAATTACATCGGTTCCAATACCAAGGTCCGTTATATCCAAACCGACACCGCAACCAACGGCGGCAATTCCGGTGGGCCTGTTTTTTACAGGAACAAGGTTATCGGTGTGCTTGATTGGGGATATAACAAGATCAGCGATGGGCGAAATGCTCAGGGGCTGAATTTTGCCATTCATTATTCGGAAGTGTTCAAATTTCTCGAACACAATGGAATTCGTTATCATAAAGGGAGCTGATAGATGTTGAAGAATATATCTCAAATCGTGTTGTTGACTGTTGCCGCCTTGGTGTTGGCGTCATGTGTATCCACACAGAAGAACAAGTACAGGCTCGTGAAGGATGAAGCGACCGGTTATTCTTATGGAGCGACCAAGAGCGGCGAATTTATTGCCGATCCGGCCATGTTCCGCAATAGCAAGATGAAGCTTCGTATCCGTAACACCACGGGTGACTCGTCGCTGGATATGTATAATTTCCGTCGTCAGCTTGAAGACGCTTACAGCGGTGTTGGTTATCAGATCACCACCGGTGATGATTTCGGTATTTTGCTTGATGTCAATGTCAAGTACTTCGGGCAGGCAACAGAGATGCTTCCTTCCGAGTATACGTTTCTTGGTGCTGCTGGTGGTGCTGTGGCCGGTTCTACGGCAGGCATTCAGAACGGCAGGGCAGCCGACACGATTACCGGTATGGCCGCGGGTGCTGTCATTGGTGCGGCGTTGACTGAAATTATTCGTAATTATGCCACGGAGGAGACGTTTATCATTATTTCCTCCATCACCATGGCGACCGTGATGCCTGAGTATACCGAAGACGAGCAGACGATTTCGTTTGTTACCGGCAAGAAGATTAGACAGAAGAAGACGAACTTCAAGGGGTTCCGGTCTCGTGATACCATTGACCTCGCCGTATATGCGGGCGGCAGGATGGCAGATAAGTCTGATATCATTGACGAGGTGCGCCGACGCCACTTGCGTATTTTGAAAGACGTTATCTAGTTTTGAAGTTTCTTGAAGACAAAAAAAGCCTCCGCCGTAATAGCGGAGGCTTTTTCATGATCCGTATAGTCATTAAAAAAGTATCTTCTCAGGCGGCCGTCTTTCCGGGACCACTTTTTTCTCGATGGTTCCGTCGTTGAACTCCTTGCTGACGTACAGCCCGCAGAAACAGGCTCCGTATTCTTTGACGTCTTCCTCTCGGTAGACGCAGGGACAGACGATGTCCTTGTCGTTTTCGAATTCGCCGTTGGCGAGACGGCAGGGACAGGCCATGTAACCCATGCGTTCCTTGTTGGTCAGCAGACTTTCAATGAGCGGCATGGTCATGTCCATGTCGTTATTGAAATAATAGCCCTTGGGTTCCTGAATCATTTTCAGGTGTTCATAGAGTTTCTTCGCGTCCATGATCTACCCCTTGAGTGCTTCGTCGATCTTGTCTTTATGGTAGCCCACCACAACCGTATCTTTGAAGACAATGGTCGGAAACGATACTGAAGGATTGTGTTTCTTGATTTCCTGAACCACCTGCTTACGGTCCTCTCCAGTGAGCTCGTCAACATGAACGCAGTTGTATTTTACCCCGCATTCGTCGAGATATTTTTTGGCATTTCTGCAATGGATGCAGGTGGAAAGGGCGAATACTTTTATATCTTCGCTCATTTTAAAAGCCTCCAGATCGAAAGAGTTGCTTGTTTGTTTTTCCTCGGACGATGGCGAAGACTCGGATTCGTCACTGGTTTTACTGAACATTTTTTTGATGGATTTCAACATGGTCAGTTCCTTTGCATGGCGAGTTCGAGTTTTCTGACGATCATGGAGCAGGCAAAAGTCAGGATGAAGTACATGACAAGTACTGTAGTCCAGACCTCGAAGCTCCGGTATGTCGTGGTCATTATCTGCTGGCCTTGAAATGTCAGTTCCTGAATTGAAATGACAGATACAATGGCCGAGTCTTTCACGATTGATATAAACTGTCCTGCCAGTGCTGGCAACATGCGTTGCATGGCTTGCGGCAGAATAATGAACCGCATGCTCTGCATTCGTCCCATGCCGAGTGCCGTGGCGGCTTCCCATTGTCCAGATTCGATGGATTCGATTCCTGCGCGGACGATTTCCGCGATATACGCTCCTTCAAACAGAGAAAGAGTGATGATGGCAGACAGGAATTGCGGGAACCGCTCCATCGGGCCGAAAAGAAATTCCATCATCGGTTTCGCTGTCGGTGAAAGCGTGCGGATGAAATCGTCGATCCGGATGGCGGTCATTATCTGGTCGCCAATGAAGAAATAAAAAATGAAAATGAGTACCAGAGGCGGCGTGTTGCGGATCAGGCCGACATACGTTCCCGCGATTTGCCGTTTGAACAGGCTGGGGCTGACGCGAAACAGACCCATGGCAATACCGACGGCGGTGCCGAGTATGCCGGACCAGATGCTCAGGCGAACGGTTGTTATCAGTCCTTCGGTCAGCAGACCCGGTTTCCATGCCTGTTCCGCCGTATCAAAGCGCAGCAGGAACTGCGGAATGACACTCCAGTTCCAGTGGTAGTTCAGTCCTGTCGAGGCCTTGTAGATGACATAGCCGATCACGCCCGCCAGAGCCGCGATAATCGCGGCGTCCAGCGGAGTGAATTGTCTTTTGCGTGGTGTTGTCGAGTCCAAATCGTACCGTCTACTGAATCTGGTTTTCCCATTCACTGGTAAAGAACCAGTACTGGTAGCGGTTTTGCAGCCAGCCTTCACCCATCTTTACGCGAATCCAGTTGTTGAGCCAGTTCAGGTAGTCCAGATCTCCCTTGCGTACGGCAAAGGCGATGGGTTCCTTGGTGAAGTCTTCCTTGAGCGGCAGGTAGAGCTTTTCGGGGTATTCCTTGATGAGATTGAACGGAAGCGGATTGGAAGCGACAACCGCGTGGACCCGGTTATTCAGGAGTTCCTGAATGGTCTGTGATTCCTCGTCGAAAAAGAGCTTTTCAGCTTTGGGCAGGAAGTTTTTTGCGGCGATGGCGGCGGTGGTGCCGAGACGGACCGCGATGGTGGTTTCCGGGTTGTTGAATTCTTCAAGGGTACTCCGTCCACCGGCCTGTTCCTTGCTTGCCGCGATGGACATGCCGGAAAATTCGTAGGGAATGGAGAAGTTTACCTTGATATTACGCTGTGGCGTGATGCCCATGCCGCCGATGATGATGTCGAATTTGCCGGTGAGCAGGGCCGGAATGATGCCGGACCATTTGGTCGGAACGAATTCCACTTTGACGCCGAGGTCCTCGGCCAGCTTGCGGGCGACTTCGATTTCAAAGCCGATGAAATTGCCGTTTTTGTCTTTCATTGCCCACGGCTTGAACGTGTCGAAGCCTACTTTGATAGTGCCGCGTTTCAGAATCGTATCAAGCTGACTGGTCGTTTTGACGGTGTCGGCGGCTTGGGTTTGCTGCGGAGACTGTCCACATCCCAAAATGAATGCCATGAGACAAAAGATGGTCGAAAGGATCAATAGGCGTTGGGTTTTCATACGTTTCTCCTTTTGCCGGAGGATTAATTCCCGGCAGAAAATTGTTTCTTGCAAGATGTTTGGGCGAAGGTGACGTGTGAAACGCCCAGAATGGCAATCATGAGACCTTTGCCGGTTCTGACTGCTCTCCAGATGGTCATGGCGTCCTCCTGTGGGTTGAGGTTAGGCGCGCTGGCCGTTGGTCCGTCGTTCCAGCAGTCTTACCAAGGCTGACAGGCTCAGGGTAATGGCAAGGTAGATGGCTGCGACAGTGAACCAGATTTCAAATGTCAAAAATGTTTCGGCGTCAATCATTCGTCCCCGCTGGGTCAGGTCGAGAATGGCGACCGTGCTCACAAGGGCTGAATCTTTGATAAGGGAGACTGCTTGGCTTGTAAGGGGCGGGAGAACCCGTCGGATGGCTTGCGGCAGGATAATGTAGCGATACATCGCGTAGGGAGACATGCCGAGACTTTTGGCGGCTTCCCACTGACCATTCTCAATGGAGGTGATCCCGGCACGGAATATTTCCGAAGCATAGGCCCCCTCAAAAAGACTCAGGGCGACAACCGCAGCCCAGAAACCGGACATGCCGATGATCGGGGCGACGACAAAATAGATGAAGAAGATCTGTATGAGCAGAGGGGAGTTTCGTATCAGCTCCATGTAGACGCGAGCGACCCCTCTGCCTGCCCATGAATTGGACATTCGCAAAAGGGCGGTGGTCAGGCCGATAACAAGCATCAGCGTCATGCTGATCGCCGTGATCTGGAAAGTGATGCCAAGCCCCTTCATCAGGGGCCCCCAATGAAATCCATCGTCGGAAAACTGCCAGAGATACTGGGGAATTCGGTACCATTGCCAGTTGTATCCGAGACGTTCTGTCCCGAGGATGAGAAACCATGCAAGGCATGTCATGACAAGCAGGTATTTTGCGGTGTCGAGCAGGGGCGAAGATTTGAAAATCAAACGGGGACGTTGGATGCTGATTTCGGGCATGAATCCTTATGTCGATTAGATGGTTGCTGTAAAAAAAAGCCAAGCTACGCCAATAGGCATACCAGATTCGACATGAGAATTCAGGTGTTATTCCATCTTTTTCTGGTGAAATTATTTCGACTGTTGGGTCAGATTGTTTTCGATTATGGATTTGATGCGATCAAAGACTTCATCCGGAGTGGCTCCGGCATTGGCGATTTTGATGCGGTCACGGTTGAGAGCCGCCCATGTGAGATAGCCTTCCCGAATGCGGTTGTGGAAAGATATGTGCTCGGCTTCGAATCTGCCTTCTTCCTTGGCTTTGCCTTCTTCAAGGTTTCGCAGGGTGGCGCGTTTGAGGCCTATTTCCGGGTCAATGTCGAGAACGATGGTCAGGTCGGGCCAGAGGCCGTCCACGGCGACTTCGTTGAGTTGTTGAAGAACCTTGGTGTCGAGGCCTCGTCCGTATCCCTGATAAACAATGGTGGAATCGGCAAAACGGTCACAGAGAACCACTTTCCCTGCTTCAATTTCCGGGCGGATGACCTGAGCGATGTGCTGGGCGCGGTCCGCCAGATACAGGAACAGTTCGGTGATCGGCGTGAGATCCTTGTTGTCCACATGAAGCAGCATTTTGCGAAGCTCCTGTCCGACGCGGCTGCCGCCCGGTTCCAATGTAAGAAAAACTTCGCGGCCCTGCGCTTCGAAGTATTCCTTGACGCGGGTGATCTGGGTCGTTTTGCCGGTGCCTTCTATGCCTTCAAAGGTAATAAACATTGGTTCTCCGGTCTGTCGTTTTTCTTTTTGGAGTTGTCCGGTGTTGCCGGGGCGCGGAAGACGTTGCGGTCCAGAAAGCGAAGGAAAGGGGACCAGTCCTGTCCATTCTTGTCCATGTCGCCATACGCCTGATCAATCATGTTCAGCTTGGCGTCCATGTTGTCGGCAAAGTGAAGGACAAATGCTTCGGGGGTCTTGGGGCGAATCGGCGAGCCGAAGTCATGTTCGCCGTGATGGCTTGTAATCAGGTGCCTGAGATGAAGCTTGAGCCCTTCGTCGAGAGCCTTGCTGCGTTTCAGGAATGGCTCGAGCTTGTCCTGACCGATCTGGATATGGCCCAACAGCCGTCCTTCGTCGGTATAGTCGTTGGCAAGTCCTCCGGATAATTCCCATGCCTTGCCGAGGTCATGAAAAATGGCTCCTGCGAGCAGTGTCTGCCGGTCAAGGGACGGATAGACGTCACACAGGGCCATGCAGGCTCGTGCGACACCGAGGGTATGCTCCAGCAGTCCTCCGACATATGCGTGATGCACGGTTTTGGCTCCCGGAGCTGTCATGAGCCGGTTTCTGATCTCATCACTGGTGAGCACTTTGCGGCAGAAATTCTTCCATGGCGCATATTTCATGTGCTCCATGACGAGGTCTTCCAACGCTTCCATCAGTTCATCCGGTGGCGTGCTGGATGTCGGCAGAAAGTCGGACAGGTCTATGTCCGCGCTGTTCATATCGATCAATTCCATATGATCGACTTTGAGTTGATTCTTGTCCCGGTAGTTTTCGACGAAACCTTGTACTCGGGCCATCTGTCCCGGCTCCAGAGAAGGGTATTCCTGACTCTTCGGACTCCATATCTTGCCGTCGATCTTGCCAGTTGCGTCCTGAAATGTCAGATTCCAATAAGGACCGTTGCGGGATTGGGCCATGTTGGCCGCTGCCAGAAGGAAGGTGTCATTCACCCCGTTTCCGGGAGAAAGCTCTTGTATATACTGCGACTTTTTGGTCACGTTTCTTGCCATATGGTTGATGTTGAGGTACCTCGGCCCGGTAGACAATCTGTCTTGATGGGCTGCTTGCAGACGCATCCCGCCTGCTACAGGTTTATGAACCTGATTTCACTGTGATTGTCAAATCAAGACCGACAAAGGAAGGACTATGAATATACTACTCGCCAATGATGACGGCATTCAGGCCGTAGGGTTGCGCGCTCTGTATTTTGCCTTGATCGAGGCCGGACACACGGTCGAAGTCGTTGCGCCAGTCACCGAACAGTCGGCGGTAGGTCACGCGGTGACGCTGTCCATGCCCGTGAGGGTCAAGGAATTTCGTGAAAACGGATTTGTGGGAAGAGGGGTGTACGGAACTCCGGTGGATTGTGTGAAGCTCGGATTGTCCACATTGCTTGATGAAAAACCGGACCTTGTCCTTTCGGGAATCAATGCCGGTGCCAACGTCGGGGTGGATATCCTGTATTCGGGAACCGTGTCTGCCGCCACGGAAGGAGCACTCATGGAGATTCCGGCCATGGCCGTTTCCATGGATGATTTCAATCCTGTCGATCTCAGTGGACAGGCTCGCTATTGTGCGGACTTGCTGCCCAAGGTCCCGTGGGATAAATTGCCGCGTAAGTGTGTGCTGAATCTCAATTTCCCGAAAGGGGCCGTCGAGGATGCCGGGGGAATGGTCTTGTGTCCGCATACCCGGGCCTCATATGAGGATTGGTACGATACGCGGCAGGACCCCCGCGGCAGGCCGTATTACTGGCTTGACGGTGCCATTCCTCCGGAACGCATCAGTCCAGACCGGGATCGTGCCTTGCTGACGGAGGGGCACATTACGCTTACTCCATTACATTTTGATTTTACGGACAGGGCTGCTATGGATATATTGGACAGCGAGTTGGTCTGACTTTTTGTTTTGAAAATAATTGCAATCGTATTGGCATTCTCTTTCTATACTCTAGGGACTCTAAACAGCAGGAGGAAGTTCACATGGCTATCAAGATAGGTTTGAACGGATTTGGACGGATCGGGCGGTATCTGGCTCGTTTGCTGGCCGAGGAAAAAGATTTGGAACTGGTGGCAGTTAATGCCCGTGCATCCAATGAGGATCTGGCCCATCTTTTGAAATACGATTCGGTTCATGGCCGTTTTCTCGACGTTGAACCTACTGATACCGGTTTCAAGATGAACGGCAAGCCTGTCACTGTTACGCGCAACGCGCCGGGTGAATGGACCTGGGGTGACCTTGGTTGTGATATCGTTGTCGAATCCACCGGCAAGTTCCGTGATCGTGAAAGCTGTGAGAAGATGATCGCCTGCGGAGCCAAGAAAGTATTGATTTCCGCTCCTGGTTCTGATCCGGACGCCACTGTAGTCATCGGGGTCAATGATGATCTGCTCAAGCCGGAACACAATATCATTTCCAACGCCTCCTGCACCACCAACTGCCTTGCTCCGGTCGCCAAGGTCGTTAACGACCAGTTCGGAATCAAGCACGGCATCATGACTACTGTTCACTCCTATACCATGAGCCAGCGTATTCTTGATGGTTCGCACAAGGATTTGCGTCGAGCCCGTGCCTGCGCCGTGAACATGGTGCCCACCACCACTGGTGCGGCCAAGGCTGTCGGTCTGGTTATTCCTGAACTCAACGGTGTTCTCGACGGCATGGCTATTCGTGTTCCCACTCCGAATGTCTCTCTTGTCGATCTGGTCTGCGAATTGGAAAAGCCCACTACGGCCGAGGAAGTCAACGCAGCCCTCAAGGCCGCAGCCAATGATTCCATGGGCTACACTGACGAACCTCTTGTGTCTGTTGATTTCATGGGCTCCACTTTCGGTGGGGTGGTTGACAGCAGCCTTACCCGTGTCATGGGCGACACACAGCTCAAGCTTATCATTTGGTACGATAATGAAGCCGGTTTCACCAACCAGCTTCTGCGTTTGACCAGAAAGGTCGCCGGAATGATGTAGCTGAAACTGCATTGAAAGCAATAAAGCCGCCATGTGTTTGCATGGGGGCTTTTTTTGTATGAAATGGGAAGAGAAAAAACGGGAAAACTGAGGGGGAGCAATGTTGATGTGTTTAGTATTCAATTAAAGTCGTTATAATACTTTACTCATAAAAAGAAGTTTATTATCGGATACTTTGAAGTTGGATCAGAAATTAGGCAGTTGCTTCTACTATAAGATAGGGGATGGTTTTTCCATGAACGAAGTCAGCAGTGAATCCGGTACAGAGGAATCCGCTTTTCTAGTTCGGCAACCTGTTTTTACCCGAGATAAAGATATCTGGGGATATGAGTTGGTGGCCAGTGCCGTCCCGGTCATGGCAGATGGCAAACTTGCTTCCTCCTTTGCTGAATTGGTTTCGGTATATCAGTCCAATCTGGCCAATCTTGATGGTGGCTTTGTCGAGGGTAAGAAAATCCTGATGGATATATTCAAGGAGACGCAGCTTTCCTGTTGTCAGCTTCCTGAAAGATGCGATCAATGCATCGTTGGTTTGTCTCAGGAAATCGCGGCAGCTTCTGCCTGTCCGTCATTTGTCGATTCCTTGCGCGAGGGTGGTGTCGGGGTTGCTCTAGACGAGGGGATTGAGGCGGATATTTTCAAGCATTTTGCGGATAAGTGTGATGTGGTCAAGGTTTCTCTGGCCGATAAGACACCGCAGGAAATCGTAAAGATTCGGCAGAAATACAAGGGATATGATTTTGAACTGCTCGCTACGGACGTGACGAGCTGGGAGGCGTACGAGGGAACGCGAGCCTTGGGGTTCTCCTATTTTCAGGGACCGTTTTTTTCGATCCCGCGGATTGAAAAGGGTAAGGAAATATCAGCCAGCGCTGTATCCAAGCTGCAATTGCTGCGTGAACTCGGTAATCCGAATTGCGAGATGGAAGAGCTGGCAACGATTATCGCGTCGGACGTTTCGCTGAGCTACCGGATTCTCAAATATATAAATTCTGCATCGTTCGGGTTGAAGAATAAGATCAAATCCATTCAGCAGGCAGTTTCACTGCTTGGCCTCAATGAAGTCCGGCATTGGGCTACGGTTGTCGTCATGACCGACCTCGATTCCACTCCCAAGGGTGAAGAGTTGGCTTTCATGGCATTGCAGCGCGGACGTTTTCTCAGCCGCCTTGTCGAAGGCATGAAGGGCTTCAAGTATTCGCCCAATACAATGTTCATGCTTGGTCTGTTTTCAAAGCTGGATGCCTTATTGTCGTATCCCATGGAAGAGGCGTTGAAGGATATTCCGCTGGATCCGGAAATCAAGGACGGTCTGTGCGGCACGCTGAACGAATTCAGGGATTGGCTCAGGATGCTTGATGCAATCGAGATTGGCAACTGGGCGATTGCCAATGACATTTTGAGTCGTCATGGAGCCTGTTTCACTGATGCAGCCACACAGTATATGAAGGCTGCATCCTGGGCAGCGCATCAACTGCCTGATATGAAAAAATAGTAAAACATTCCAAAAAGTAAAAAAGGCCGGACTGCGAAGCCCGGCCTTTTTTTTGTTGTAACGAATTATTGTGAGCGCCTGATGTCGTCGCGGAAAAGCTTGTAGTTGATCGCGTCAACTACAGCCTGCCAACTTGCCTCGATGATGTTGTGCGAGACACCCATAGTGGTCCAGCGTTCGTACTTGTCGCCGGTTTCAATGAGAACCCGAACAAATGAGGCGGTGCCGCCTGTGTCACGGACTGCACCGGACAGGACGCGTACCTTGAAGTCGAGTAGACGGGTTTCCTTGAGTGCCGGGTAGAAGCGTTCAAGTCCTTTTCGCAGCGCCCGGTCAAGGGCGTTGACCGGGCCCATGCCGGTCGCTGCCGTATGTTCCTGCTGACCTTTGACATCCACGATGACTGTTGCTTCCGTAAAGGGTTCGGCATCGCCTTCCCGTTTGGCGTCTACGACAAAGAAATTGTGGAACGAGAAATAGTTCAGAGGCTTCCCAAGCGCTTCCAGCAATATGAGCTCAAAAGAGGCATCTGCCACGGAATACTCGTAGCCCATGCTTTCCTTGATCTTGAGTTCCTTGAGCAGACGATCGACAGTGGGATCGCTTTTGCCCAGCTCGTAGCCCAGTTCCTTGGCCTTGAACAGAATATTGCTTTTTCCTGCCTGATCGGAAAGCAGAACGCGCTGCTCGTTGCCGACAGAGGCGGGCGCAATGTGTTCATAGGTCCGGGAATCCTTGAGAATTGCGCTGACGTGGATTCCACCCTTGTGAGCAAAGGCGGAAGCTCCGACGAACGGCTGGCGCATGAATGGGCGCAGGTTCGCTGTCTCGCTGACGAAATGGGACGTTGTCGTCAGGCGCTGCATATTCTCATGGCCAATGGTTTCAATGCCCATCTTGAGCTCAAGGTTGGGAATGACCGAGCAGAGGTTCGCGTTGCCGCATCTTTCGCCATACCCGTTGATGGTTCCCTGAACCTGAGTCGCTCCACACCGCACCGCTTCAATGGAGTTGGCAACGGCCGACTCGGAGTCGTTGTGGGCATGGATGCCGAATTGGGCTTCAGGAAGAGCGGCTGTGACCGCATGCATGGCCGCAGTGATCTCCGAAGTCAGTGTGCCGCCGTTGGTGTCGCAGAGAATCAGTCGAGCAGCGCCCGCTTCGTGTGCGGTTCTGATTGCACTGAGTGCGTATTCGGGATTGTTTTTGTAGCCGTCAAAGAAGTGTTCAGCGTCGAAGATGACCTCATCGACCCGTTCATTGAGGTAACTGATGCTGTTGGCAATCAGTTCGAGATTGCGTTCAAGCGAGATGCCGAGAGCGGTGGTGGCATGGAGGTCCCAACTCTTGCCGAAGATGGTGATGACCGATGTCTCGGCTTCGAGAAGGGAGGCGAGGTTGGGATCGTTTTCCGGCGTGGTCTTTGCCAGATGCGTACTGCCGAAGGCGGTCAGTTTCGCGTTTTCAAAGGTGTGACTTTTGATTTTGTCGAAGAATTTCTTGTCGGTGGGATTGGACCCCGGCCAGCCCGCCTCGATGTAATGGATACCCATTTCATCGAGTTTGTGGGCTATGTGGATTTTGTCCAGAGTGGACAGGTTGAGTTCTTCGGCCTGGGCCCCATCTCGCAGTGTAGTGTCGTATATCGTTACTTTTTTCATGATTGGTCTATTGTTTCGGCTTCCTCTAAATGGAAAGCCTTGTGGAGTGTTCGTACAGCCAGTTCGGTGTACTTGTCGTCGATCAGGCAGGTAACCTTGATCTCGGACGTGCTGATCATCAGGATATTGATATTCTCATCGGCAAGCGCCTGGAACGCCAGAGAGGCGACTCCGGAGTGGTTACGCATGCCGACGCCGATAATCGATATCTTTGACACGTTGAGGTTGCTTGTTAGCTTTTCAAAGCCAATCTCGTATTGTAGCGCCTCTAGTGTCTTGATGGTCTGCTCCACATCCGCACGCGGGACGGTGAAGGTCATGTCTGTTTTTCCGTCCTTGCTCGGATTCTGGACGATCATGTCAACGAGGATCTTCTTTTCCGCCAGCGGGGAGAAAATTTGTGCGGAAACACCCGGCTTGTCCTGTACGTGTACCAGCGTAATCTGTGCCTGATCCTTGTCGTATGCAATGCCGGAAACGAGAACGGATTCCATGGTTTCATCCTCCTGAGTGACTATGGTGCCCAGCTCATCGGAAAAAGTAGAGCGGACGTGAACGGTTACATTATATTTTTTGGCAAATTCAACAGAACGAATCTGGAGCACCTTGGCTCCCATGCTCGCCATTTCGAGCATTTCATCATAGGCGATGCGTTCGATTTTTCGTGCGTCGTCGCACATGTTCGGGTCGGTTGTGAAAACGCCGGGGACATCAGTGTAGATTTCACAGACGTCCGCATCCACGGCCGCAGCAAGAGCGACAGCGGAAGTGTCGGAACCGCCACGGCCAAGCGTGGTTATGCGGTTGTTTTCATCGGCTCCCTGAAAGCCTGCCATCACGAGAATGTCATACTCTTCAAGCATTTCAAGCAGATGGCGTGTGTTGATATCGGTAATTCGGGCTTTGCCGAAAGCAGAGTCTGTACGGATTGGAGCCTGGAAGCCCAATACTGAACGACAGTGAATTCCCTGTTTTTTCAAAAGCATGGCAAAAAGAGCGCAGGATACCTGTTCTCCGGTTGAGACCATGGAGTCCACTTCAGCGGCGTCCGGGGTGTCTGACCACTCGTCGGCCAGTGCCAGTAGTCGGTTGGTTTCGCCGGACATTGCCGAGAGTACCACGATGACTTTATTGCCTTCGCGATGGGAACGAAGGACTTTTTGCATGACCTGACGCTGACATTCAAGATTGCGGACCGATGTTCCACCGAATTTTTGTACGACGATGTTCATTTTCGCTCTGTTTTTTGCGTGAAGTGTTTGAGTTTATCTTCCAGGGATTCGAGAAATCTCCGGGTCGTCATTCCCATTGCATGTATTGTGAGGCTTCGTCCAGTCTGACATGGAGTCCATTCCAGAAAAAGTGCCTCTTTCGGCCACTGGTCGCGGTCAAGGAATTGAATCCATTCCACGATTGTCAGGGTGGTCGGTGTTTCCATGTGCTCAAAGAGAGCGTCGTCCGGCGGCATGCCTTCCAGACGATACAGATCAAAGTGAGCCACCGGCGGTGACGTGGGGTAAAGGTTGAAGATATTGAAGCTTGGGCTCGATACTTCCGCCATGTCTGCCCCGGGCAGGGATTCGACCAAACCGCGAACCAGGGTTGTTTTGCCAGAACCGAGGTCGCCTTGCAAGAGGACGGCGGGCAGAGGGGCCGTATTTCCAAAGCTTTTCGCCAAAATCCGCCCAAGGGCGAGAGTGGCTTCCGCATCTTTCAGGTGAAGGGAGACTTCTCTTGTCAACCTGTCGCTATCCTTGCAAAAGTGTTTTGAGGACATCTTCTTTTCCAACCACTCCGACCAGCTTGCCATCATCAAGGACCGGCAGGGTGTAGAGCTTTTCATTGGCCATCATGGTGGCGAGGTCTTCGATGCTGGTGTCGGGAGTGATGAAAATGGGGGCCGGAGTCATGGCCTCGGCTACTTTCAGGGCTGAAATTTTGGTCATTTCACGCTCCAGTTCCTCGTGCGAAGAAAGGGGGAAAACGCCATCGAGAAGGGTGAAAAACGACGGCAGCGTGACTTTCTTTTGCTGTGCGACAAGGTCAGCCTGACAGAGTACACCGACGACCTCGTCGTTCTCGACCACGGGGGCACCGTTGATTTTGTTTTCCAGAAGAATCTTGGCTGCGGCAGAAATTTCGGTGTCAGGGGTAAGGGTAATGCACTGAGTTGTCATGATGTCTTTCGCTTTCAGCATGTGGACTCCTTTGCCGCCAGTGGCAGCATATTGGCTATTTCGGAAGCGAGATTGCCCCGCGTGGGAAAATCTTCTCTGAGCATTCTGCCAGTCAGACCGTGCCAGTAAACGCCGATGGAAGCAGCGTGAATTGGTGTCATTTTCCGAGCCAGCAGTGATGCAATGACGCCGGAAAGAACATCTCCAGAACCGCCGATTGACAGATTGGGTTCGGAGAACGGACTGATACAGGTTATTTCACTGTTTGCCACCAGTGTTCCGGCTCCTTTGAGAACCAGAGTGGCAGCGTATTTGGCTACAAACGAATTGACCGCTTCAAGCCGGTCATTCTGGATTGCGGCGTTGGTTGTGTTCAGCAGCCGTGCCATTTCGCCCGGGTGCGGTGTCAGAATCGTTGTCGGCGGGAGTTCGGAAATGAGTCCCGCATTCTGCGCCAGCGCAAAAAGTGCATCGGCATCAAATACGACCTGTGCGGGACACTTTGCAACAAACGCCCTGATGAAATCAACAGTTTTTCCAGTCCTGCCCAGACCGGGACCGACGACAACGGCATCGAAACGCGGAAGTTCCTTTTCAAGGAGCTCCATCATGGCAGGTTTCCATTCGACTCCTGTTCCGAGCGGAAGCGTCATGATGTCTGGTGAACACGCCTTGACCGGTCCTGCAAGACCGCCGGGGCAGGCGATGGTGACGAGTCCGGCTCCGCTGCGTAATGCGGCCAGTGCCGAAAGATGCGGGGCACCGGTCAATCCACGGGAACCGCCGATGACGAGAACGTGTCCGGCACCGCCTTTGTGCATGTCGTGCGAGGGTGTTGGAATGCGGGACATGGCCATTTGCGAAATGAGATGGTGTCGAACGGGGTGCTGTTCCCGTATCTGTCTGGGGATTCCGATGGTGCGGACATCAAGCATCCCGGTATGCCTTGCGGCTCCGGGCATGGCGAGTCCCAGCTTGGCGGCCTGAAAGGTGACGGTCACATCAGCCATGATTGCTTCCGGTTGCGGAGAGCCGGTCATGCCATTCAGGCCGGAGGGAATATCCAGAGCAAGTATGAACGCCTTATCCCCCATGCGGTTGATGGTGCGAATGAGGTCAAGGGTGTCAGCCCGCAGTTCGCCCTGAAAGCCCGTGCCGAGCAGGCCGTCGATAATGATATCCGGCTGTGGGAGTGTGCTGAAATCGACGCTTGGGAGATATTTAAGCGGTATGCCGAGCTTTTGTGCCCACTTGAGGTTGGTGCGGGTTTCGCCGCGATAGTTTTTTTTCGGCTTGGTATGAAAAACAGTTACTTCCGCATCGTGTTCCGTGAGGTGGCGTGCCACGGCAAGGGCGTCGCCGCCGTTGTTGCCTGCACCGACAAAACAAAAGATTTCCTTGCCTCGCACAGGACCGTATTCCGACAGCAGTACGTCAAGAGCTTCGCGGCTGGCGGACTCCATGAGTGTCACGCCGGGAATGCCGATGGTCTGTATTGTTTCACGGTCCCATATGACCATTTCAGCAGGAGTAGGCAGAGGTAGAAACACGGAGTCTCCTTCTTTTATTGAATCTAGCCTTCCAGTACCACGGTGGCGGCTGCGGTGTCACGGGAGTGGGTCAGTGAAACATGCGAATTCTTGGCAGCAATTTTGTCGAATACCTCCCGGCCTCGGCCAAGGAAGAAGATTTCTGGTTTGCCGCTTTGGGCATGGACGACTTCAATACATTTGAAATGTACGCCATCGGCAAAGCCGGTTCCCAGCGCCTTGACCGCGGCTTCTTTCGCGGCAAACAGCGCTGCGAGACGGGGAACTGGATTCTTTTTCGGTAATTGATCGAGTTCGCGTTCTGTCAGGATCTTTTCGGCAAATCGTCTGCCGTACTTTTCCCAGAGTTCCCGAATTCGATCTATTTCCGCAAGGTCAATGCCCAGTCCCCGAATCATTGCTGCTCCTAGTCTGCGAAACCGCGTACAAGTTCCGCCATGTCGCGGATGGCCCGGTCGAGTCCGACGTAAATGGCGCGGGCCATGATGGAGTGACCGATGGAATATTCGCTGATATTGGCAACGTCCTTGAAAGCGAGGATGTTGCGGTAGTTCAGGCCATGGCCAAGATTGATTTTGAGGCCGAGGTAATGTGCCTGCTTTATGCCATCAAGAATCTTGGTCAGTTCTTTTTCACGTTCCTTGAAATCCTTGGCATTAGCGTAGTGCCCGGTGTGAATTTCAATGTATTCCGCACCAATGGCATGAGCCGCTTCGACCTGTCTGGGATCTGCGTCAATGAACAGGCTGGATCGAATTCCCCGGGCATGCAGCGGGGCGAGGTAGTCGGTAAGTTCATCCTCTCTGCCGATGCAGTTGAGGCCGCCTTCAGTGGTCAGTTCCTGACGTTTTTCAGGAACGATGCAGACCATTTCCGGATCGACATCAAGGGCGATGCCCTGCATTTCCTTTGTGGCTGCCATTTCAAGATGCATACGGGTGTTGCATGTTTCTTTTATGAGTTTGACATCGCGGTCCTGAATGTGTCTGCGGTCTTCGCGCAGGTGGACAATGATGCCTGTGGCTCCGGCCATCTCGGCCATATATGCGGCGGTAACGGGTTCGGGCTCAATGCCCATTCTGGCTTGTCGCAGAGTGGCTACGTGATCGACGTTCACAACGAGTACCGGCATGTGATATTCCTCCAAATGGGGTGATTGCTTTGTATCATTGCAGATTAAGCGTTCTTTTTTGGAATGGCAACTGTGTTGAGCAGTTTGTCTGAATGGAGCGGATTTCTGCTATATGTTGACAGGAAAACCCTGCAAGATGTATCGCGTACCCCTGAAAAAGAAATAAACTTTTATTTTGGAGATATAAATTCAATGAATGTATGCATCGTCGGCACAGGATATGTGGGGTTGGTTTCTGCCGCATGTTTTGCCGAAATGGGCAACAATGTTTTTTGTGTTGATGTGAACCCTCACGTCGTCGAAACTCTGGAAAGCGGCAAGGTTCATATTTACGAACCCGGACTTGAAGAACTTGTCAGGCGTAATACGGCTGAAGGACGACTCCGTTTCACTACGGATTTGGGCGAGGGGATGCGCGACGCCTTGGTCGTGTTCATTACTGTCGGCACTCCGTGCGCTGATGATGGTTCCTGCGATCTGTCCTTTGTCGATGCGGTAGCCCGCGAAATAGGGCAGCGTATGACCAGCCCGAAGATCGTCGTGGATAAATCCACTGTTCCCGTGGGCACGGCTGATCGCGTTCGTGAGATCGTTGCCGGTGAACTGGAAAAGCGTGGTGAGGACATTCATTTCGATGTCGTCTCCAACCCCGAATTCCTGAAAGAGGGCGATGCTGTCAGTGATTTCATGAAGCCTGACCGTGTCATCGTCGGAACCGGTGATGAAGAGTCTGCCAAGGTCCTGCGTGATCTTTATTCTCCTTTTGCCCGCAGTAGGGAAAAGCTGATCGTCATGGGCGTACGCAGTGCGGAAATGACGAAGTATGCTGCTAACTGCATGCTTGCTACCAAGATCTCCTTTATCAACGAAGTCGCCAATATCTGCGAGCGCGTCGGTGCCAACGTCAGTGAAGTGCGGGCCGGTATCGGTTCCGACAGCCGTATCGGCTACAGCTTCATTTACCCCGGTGTCGGGTATGGCGGTTCCTGCTTCCCCAAAGATGTAAAGGCGCTGATCGGCACAGCGAAAGAATATGGCTATGATGCCAAGCTCATTCGCTCCGTGGATGAAGTGAACAATATCCAGAAGCGCGTGCTGGCCGAAAAGGTCAAGGCCTACTTCGAGCCGCAGGGCGGTGTGGAAGGTCGGACGCTGGCTTTGTGGGGAATTGCGTTCAAGGCCAATACCGATGATATTCGCGAAGCCTCGGCCACCGAAGTCATCAAGGATTTGACAAGTCTTGGCATGAAAGTGAAGGCCTTTGATCCTGTGGCCAATGAGCGTGCCCGCGAGGAGATCGGTCATATTGAAGGTTTGGAAATCCTCGATAGCCAGTATGACGTACTGGAAGGTGCTGATGCTCTTGCCGTGGTGACTGACTGGAATCAGTTCCGTGATCCTGATTTTGAAAAGATAAAAGCGCTTCTCAAGGCCCCGATCGTTTTTGACGGACGGAACCTGTATGTCCCGGAACGTATGGGAGAAGCCGGTTTTGCCTATTTCAGCATCGGACGTCTGCCGATCAAGTAAGGGCGGCCAGAAAATATCAATAAAAAAGCCTGTCTCGGATGTCGAGACAGGCTTTTTTTACCGGAAAAATTTTATTATCAACACTGACCTTTGGCGCAGGTGCGGAACTGAAGCTCTTGCAGAATGACTCTTTCATACTCCGGATTGTATTCAAGGTCTGTCTGTTCTTCCTGGTCAAGCATTTTTGCAAGCTGTTGTGTTTCTTCCCAGAAATCCAGCAGCTCTTCGTCGGCCAGATTTTTTACCTGTTCTTCGAGAGAACTCTGGGCATTGAAGGAGGCGTATTGACCCATGTGGCGAGGTCCGTCCTTTTTTTAAAAATTCTAAATAAATCAGCTCGATAGAGTTAAAGTCAAACCTACGTTAGTCATTTATTATCTGTCCGTCAACAAGACTTTGCGGGGATTATGTTATAACTGACACAACAGATATGAATCATTGGTTTAAAATTTGAGAGCTTGAAAGTGCTGTCCGTGTTTGCCTTGTTTTGAATGCAAATATGTCGGCATGCGTTTTCGTTGTTTGGCGGCTTTCATATTTTAGATTGACAAGAAAGTCTCTGATTGACAGATTGAATTGGACGAAAATAGCCAGTTATTTTTCACTTATTGGAGCGCTTGGCGAGGTTTCCATGAATGTTGATGTCGAAGATCTGATGGACGTTGAAGAGGTTGAGGGGGATCAGGAACTCATACAGCTCGTCACCTTCAGCATTGGCGAGGAGGAGTTCGGGGTCAATATCCTTCAGGTGCAGGAAATAATTCGTACCATGGAGATCACGACTGTCCCCCGTGCTCCTGAATTCGTTGAAGGCGTTATCAATCTGCGCGGCAAGGTTATCCCCATTGTCGATATGCGAAGCCGGTTCGGACTTGAGTCCAAAGAGCACGACAAATATACCCGGATAATTGTTATCGAGATCGACATGATCATTGTCGGTTTTGTCGTTGATGCCGTGTCCGAAGTCCTTCGTATTCCTGCTAATTCCGTTCAGCCTCCGCCGCCGGTCGTAGCCGGTATGGATGCCGATTATATTGATGGTGTGGGCAAGCTCGACGACCGTTTGCTGATTCTGCTTGATCTTGATTCCTTGCTTGATAATGAGGAAAAGGAAGTTCTGAGCGGGGTTTGATCCGTTGTTTTTCCAGGTGACAAGCCGCCTGACTCCCGATAGGGAAAAGGCGGCTTTTTTATTTTGCATATTTTCTCACAGCGATTGTATCCATGACATCCACGTTTCCTGACGCCATATCCCGATTCATCGGCGGTTCTTCGGAATCGGTCCGCGTGTTCAAAAGCGGGCCGGGGACGCAGGCTTTTATTGCCAGTTCGTTGCTTGAAAAGGGAAGCAGTGCAGCCATTGTAGTGCCCGGTGCGGCGGAGTTCAAGCAGATGCGTGCCTTGCTCGGTTTACTGTCATCCGGCGGAGCCGGTGAATATGCGCCCATGTGGGAACGCGATTGGATCAGCATCGGCCCCTATGTTTCGCGGCGGCCAGATGCCGAGGCGTGGGGTGACCGTTGGGCTGCCTTGTATGCTTTGCTGTACGGCAAAAAGCCGTGTGGCGTGCTGATGACGGTGGATAACCTGTTGCCGCATTGGCCTTCCTCTACTGTGCTTCAGGAAAACTGGGCAACGCTTACCAAGGGGGAGGAGATGTCGCCGGATATTCTCCTTGAGCAGCTTGTCTCTTGGGGATATGTCCGCCGGAAAATTGTTTCCGGTCCCGGTGACATGGCAGTGCGTGGAGATATTCTGGATATTCATGCCGCCGGTTATGACTTGCCGCTTCGTCTCGAGTTTTTTGGTGATATTCTTGAGGAAATCCGGTTGTTTGATCCTTCGACACAGCGGTCTAAGGTGGACCTCGCAGAAGCCGTATTATTGCCGGTTTCGCCGGGGATCACTACGGACAGTTATGCAGAACAGGCTCGGGAGGTGTGGGCCAAACTGCGTAAGACGGGTGAAATCGGTTCTGCCGAGGAGCATGCGCTTCTGGAGCGTCTGGAGGCAAATGACGGATTTGTCTGGCCGGGGATGTTCTACGCCGATCCTGTGGGGCTGGAATCCTACTTTCCGGCAAACATGCCGTATCTTCTGTCTGCCGGAGCAACTTTGCGGGCGCGGCTTGAAGATCAGGATCAGGCGTGGCGTGATTTCGTTGACGAGGAAGGACGGCAGAAAGGTGTCCGCTGGCCGTTGCGTTTCTTTTGCAGGTCACATGATGGCGCTCGTGATGTCTGGCAGAACACGCGACAGATCGTCTTTGAAGAATTGACCATGGGGCGTGAGAAGGACGGAATCGACCTTGCGGAAAATCCGTACAGTGATTTTTCCGATCTGTTCTGGAAGCCCGAAGCCTCCCGTCGGCCATGGTCGACCCTCATGAACGGCCTCAAGGAATGGTGTCGCTCCGAGTTTCAGACCATTCTCAGTTTCCGGACAGAGCGCTCCCGAAAGAAATTTCTGGCATTGGCTGAACAGGAACAGTTGCCTATCTCGCTGGAGTATTCTCCCAGAGGACAGGGACTTTTTGCCCTGGTTTCCCCTTTACGCAGGGGAATGGAAATGGTCTGGAGCCGGATTCGGGTACTCGGCGAAGAGGTTTTGCAGCCCGAAGCGCCTCGTGTGCATACCGGGCGGGATAGCGCATTCAAAGGTCTTGAGAAGTACGACGATCTGACCGAGGGCGATCTGTTGGTGCACCGCGATTATGGTCTGGCTCAGTTCGGTGGGCTGCACCATATGAATGTCGGGGATGCAGCCAATGACTACCTGCTCCTTTTCTTTTCCGGCGAGGACAAGCTGTTTCTGCCGGTGGATCGGCTTAATCTGGTGCAGCGTTTCAAAGGTCCCGAGGGAGCCAAGTCTCCGTCTCTGGACAAACTTGGCGGAACCCGTTGGGCCAAGACGACAGCCCGTGTGCGGAAGGCTATCGAGAAAATCGCGCACGAACTGGTCGAGATGTATGCTTTTCGTCGTGTGGCAAAAGGGTTTTCCTACGGCAAACTTGACGACATGTATTCCGAGTTCGAGGCGACGTTCGGATTTGAAGAAACACCGGATCAGGACAAGGCCGTCAGGGATGTTTTCCGTGATATGCAAAAGCCCGAGCCAATGGACCGGCTTGTGTGCGGTGACGTCGGGTTCGGCAAGACCGAAGTCGCGTTGCGTGCTGCATTTCGTGCCGCTTTGGAAGGATTGCAAACGGCGTTGCTGTGCCCGACCACCGTGCTGGCGGAGCAGCATTACCAGACCTTTACCAAGCGCATGGAAGGATTCCCGGTTCGCATAGGGCTGTTGAGTCGTTTTGTGCCCAAAAAGCGTCAGAAGACGATTGTCGAGGCCGCGGCGCGTGGCGAGATCGACATACTCATCGGTACTCATCGGATTTTGTCCAAGGATGTCGAACTGCCGAATCTCGGGCTGCTGATTCTGGACGAGGAGCAGCGCTTTGGTGTCAAGCACAAGGAAAGACTGAAGCATTTCAGGAATAATATTGATGTGTTGACGCTGACAGCCACGCCGATTCCGCGAACTTTGCAGCTTTCGCTTTCCGGGATTCGCGGGCTGTCGGTCATTGAGACGCCGCCGGTAGACCGCAAGCCGGTCGAGACGGCCATCTCGGAGCGTGATCCCCTTGAAATGAAGGGAATCCTGCGACGTGAGCTTGATCGGGGCGGTCAGGTCTACTGGGTCTATAACCGTGTCAACGGGTTGGACCGGGTGGCGGAGTTTGTACAGGGATTGGTCCCGGAGGCCAAAGTGGCAACCGCGCACGGCAAGATGACCGAGAAGGCGCTTGAAGAGGCCATGCGTGGTTTCTGGCATGGTGAAATTGATGTGCTTGTCTGTACATCCATTGTCGAATCCGGGCTTGATTTTCCCAATGCGAACACGCTGATAGTCGATCAGGCGCAGCTTTTCGGGCTTGGACAGTTGTATCAGCTTCGGGGGCGTGTCGGGCGAAGTGAAAAACAGGCCTATGCCTATTTTGTCGTTCCGAGTGTGGACGATTTAAGTGCAATTGTTCGTAAACGCTTGCGTATTATTCTGGACATGGATTATCTGGGAGCAGGATTCAAGGTCGCCATGGAAGATCTCAGGCTTCGCGGAGCCGGAAACATCCTTGGTGAGTCCCAGTCCGGGCAGATTGCCAAGGTGGGCCTTGATTTGTTTCTTGAAATGCTTGAAGAGGAAGTTCGACGCGTACGCGGCGAGTCTGATATCAGGGCCTCAGAGCCTGAACTCAATTTTGTTTTTGAGGCGCATATTCCGAGTGATTTCGTACCGGATTCAAAGGAACGGTTACGCTATTACAGGGCGTTGTCATCTGCCGGTGATGAGCGGACTCTCAAGGAACTTGAAGCCGAAATTCGAGATCGTTTCGGGCATCTTCCCGATGAGTTGGAAGCGTTTATGGGAGTTCTGCGTTTGAAGCAGACCTTGTCGCGCCTTCAGGCTGGGCGGGCTGAACTGTATCCGGCCCGAATGGTCATTTCCTGGCCTGATGATGCTGTCGCGGTCAATCCGGAGCGGCTCATCAGGTGGGTTGGCGATCAGGGGGAGCGGGCACGACTCATTCCGCCAGCCAAGCTGGAAATTCGATACGGCGAAACGCATTCCATGCGGCAGGCTTTGGAGGATGTCGCTGTTGAATTGGAAGAATTGCTCGATCCGGTAGATGAAGGTAAGCAGAATTCATAATCTGGGATAATAGATATGTTTCGAAAAATATTTCCACTTGTCATCCTGGCCTTGCTGCTTGGATGTTCCAACGAATCCGACAACATTGGTATTGTCGCACGAGTCAATGATGCCCCCATCTATCTTGCCGAATTGGAATTTCAGCACGATCAGTTCCAGGCCGATACAGCCGGATCATATGTGCCGAGCGTTGAAAAGCTGAAAGGCGAGTATGGGGAGATTCTGACGGATCTCATCGTGCAGGAGCTTGTCGTGCAGGAGTTGGCCCGTCAGGATCTGGGCATCACCGATCATGAACTGCTCAAGGCCGAAGAGGAAGTCCGCGCGGATTATCCGGAAGGGGCTTTCGACCAGATGCTGGTCGAAGAGTATATTGATCTCAAGGCATGGCGACGGCAGTTGAAAAATCATCTGGCCATGAAAAAGTTTTTCCATCAGGTGCTCAGGCCCCAGATCAAGATAGATTACAAGGAAGCTGAAAAATACTATCGGGAACATATTTCGGATTTTTATCTGCCTGAAAGCCTGCGGATTCTTGTTGTTCGTGGCCCCAGCCGTGAAATCGTGGACCGGGCTGTCGAGAAATACCTTGCCGAGCAGAATCAGATTGATTTGACGACTGCTTTCGGTGAAGTCGAGACTCGTGAGGTGGTTGTCCGTGAAGGACGGTTGTCCGCAGCGTGGAAAAACGCCGTGTCCAGCCTTGAGCCGGGACAGTCCAGCGGCGTCATCACCAATCGATTCGGTTTCGAAGCACTGGTGTTGCTTGAACGCAGTCCGGCCAAAGTGCTTGCACCGGCGCAGGCGTATCCGATTGTGGAAAAGGCTCTTCTTGAAAAGAAGCTGCGTGATGCTTTCGGACGTTGGCTGGAGCCGACCATTCAGGGAGCGGAAATCTCAGTCAGCAGTCATTTGCTTCCCGAGAAAATTGAGTCTGACAATGATGTGTCGCCAAGTGAATTGTCGGAGAGTTCCGTGATTGAAACGGCGTCTGAAAATGGTACCGAAGGATAGGAAACACCCTTCGTTGCATGATTTTTGTAAAGAGACTATTATTCGTCAAAATATGGTTATTTGTCCGTTTTGGACTTTGAGGAGTGTATACGTGTCCCGATTTTTTCTGTTGAGCTTGATTTTGCTGCTGCTTTTTCCTGCGACGTCTTTTGGGGAAGAGGTTGTATACAATGAGATTCTGGTCAAGATAAACGAAGAGATCATCACTCAGTTTGATCTTGATGAGGAATTGAAGCCCATTCTTGCCCAGATCGGCAATCGTGAGTTGAGCGCAGCCGAGAAGGAACAATTGAACAAACTTCGCAAGCAGACTCTTGAAAGAATGGTCAACGACGTTCTTTTGGCACAGGAAATCAAGAAGTATCAGATTTCGGTTTCTGATGAGATTGTTGACGATGAAATTCGCCGGACACAGGAACAGCGGGGTATGTCTGCCGAGCAGTTTGCCGCGGCCGTCGAGAAAGACGGGTTGACCATGGATGAGTTTCGAAAGCGCCTCAAGGGGATGATTGAGAAACAGGAATTGCTCGGTTACATGGTTCATAGCAAAGTGCTTGTTACGGATAGTGAAATTCAAAAAGAATATGAAACCAGACACGACGATTATGCTCTTGAGAAAATGGTCGAACTCGCCATTATTCTCCTGCCGTCTGATGTGGCCGCCAAAGAAGTGAAAAAGCGTATTGAAGACGGCGAGTACACTTTTGCGGAAGCCGTGGAGAAGTATAGCGTTGGTCCGGGCAAGGATAAGGGCGGCTCCATCGGCGAAGTGGACTGGTCCGACCTTGCGGATGACTGGAGAGCTTCCATTGAAGGCGTTCCTGCGGGCGGTGTGGGAACACCTATCATCGTTCAGGAGAAAGAGGCCTTGTTGTCGCCTGTAAAAATCGTTGACGATAGGTTGGTACCGCTGGAAGAAGTGCGTGACAGCATTTTTGAAAATTTGATGCAGAAGAAGCGTGAAAAAGTTTTTGATGAATATTTTGAGAACTTGAAGCAGAGTTCTGTTATTGTTTATATGACTAAATAACTGTTTGAAAATTCCTGATATTTTGTGTTTGAAAATGGAGATATTGAATGAATTTTGAGGAACTTGGGCTGACGCTGAAGCGTGAAAGGGAAAAGAAGGGGCTGAGCATTGAGCTGGTCATGGAAGCAACCAAGATCAGCCGGACCAACATTGTCGCCATGGAAGAAGGCGATCGATCTTCATTGCCGCACGCTGTTTACGCGAAGGGTTTTGTCAAGAGTTATGCCCGGTATCTTGGTCTGGATGCGGATGAGTTGTCCATGACTGTTGATCGCGAGTTCGTTGATGAAACGGATGAGCAGGAAGAAACTGCATATGATGTTTCTCCCGCAGCGGAAAAGGCTTTTCAGGGGCCGGATGTGGTGGAAACGAAGACTCGATCCGTTTTGCCCATGTTGCTCGTGGCGGTCCTGCTTATCGTCGTTGTCGTTCTGTTGCTCATGAATTTGAATGCGTTTGAGTCGGAGAAGGCGACTGCACCGGCTTCTGCCGTTGAAACCGTTGTTCCCGATACGGAGACTCCGGCACCTGCGATTGAGCAGGAGTCTGTAGCTCAAGAGCCGGTTGTTGAAGATGTTGCAACTTCGGCTGCCGAAACCGCAAACGAGTCCGAAGTTGCCACAGAGAACGTAGATGCTGCCGCTGCTCCCGAGGTACCAGTTGAGACTGTTGTTGAAACTCCGAAGCCGGCCGTGCCTGAAAAGAAAGTTGAAGCACCGGTTGAAAAGCCTGTGGTCGCAGCCAAGCCCGAGAAGCAGAAGTATGATCATGTGCTGATTATTCGGGCTACGACGGACAAGGGGTGCTGGATTGGTGTCTGGCGTGGGGATGAAACCAAAATGGCCAGAGATTTCGTCCTGAAGCAGGGAGAGCCGTTGCGCTTGATGTTCAACAGCCCGCGCCGCATCAGAATCGGTAATGTCGCAGGGGTGACCGTGACGTATAATGGGAAGCCGTATTCCCTCAACGGTGCAACCGGGAATATTCAGACGCTTCGGTTTGGAACAGAGTAGATAGAGTTTCGTTTACATATTTTGGGGAAGACCGGCATGAACTCCACTGAAAAAGCTTTGGTGCTGAAGGTCGGTCGATTTAGAGAGTCGGATTGCTGGCTTCGGCTTCTGACGCCATCCCGCGGGGTATTCAATGCCTTTGCGTTCGGCGGCAGCCGGAGCCGTCGTCGTTTTGTGGGGTGTCTTGATCCGTTGAGCCATGTGCTTTTTACTATCGGGACGAGTCGGACCGGTGATTATACCGTGCTTGAAGAAGGATCGCTTCTTCATAATTTCCCGGGAGTTCGCAAGGATTCTTCCCGGACAGGCATGGCTGTCAATTGCATTCGATTTATCGAGGCGATTGAAGTCGGTGCCGGTGATGGCGGTGTCGCGTACGATCTGCTGCTTGAAACGTTGCGAATGCTGGAAACCGGTGGTGGGAATATTGATTTCATGCCGTGGTTTTTCCGGGCAAAACTTGTTTTTTCCTTAGGGTATACGCCGGACTTCCTTGTTTGCGGAACCTGTGGAGAGGCGGTTGGCGCTGGACATGGGTATCAATTTGGTATTGAAAAGGGACAGGTTGCGTGTCCGACTTGTCTTTCAGCCGGGAAACCGTTAGATGGACTTGCTCGACCGATTTCCACCGGCGTATTGCGTGCGCTTGACTGGATTCAGCGCAGCAGCCCGTCAGATTGGGTTACTGTTGCCATGGACCACGAGGTCAGGCGTCAGTGCGCGCAGGTGATTGAATTGTTTGTTGCTTACCACCTGGGTCTGTCCTGGGAGAATGGTACATATAAAAAGGTATGATTTTGGAGTAGTTGATGAATTTTCAGAACGTCATATTGACACTTCAGGACTTTTGGGCCGACTACGGCTGCGCTGTGGTGCAGCCCATGGATATCGAATGCGGAGCCGGGACATTCAACCCGTCCACTTTTTTCCGCGTTATCGGTCCTGAGCCGTGGAAGACGGCCTATGTTGAGCCGTCCCGCCGTCCCACTGACGGCCGTTACGGGGAGAACCCCAACCGCTTGCAGCATTACTATCAGTTTCAGGTCATTCTGAAGCCGTCTCCGGACAATATTCAGGAATTGTACCTTGAGAGTCTGGCTGCACTTGGTATCGATGCGAGTGAGCACGACATCCGTTTTGTCGAGGATGACTGGGAGTCTCCTACTCTTGGTGCCTGGGGACTTGGATGGGAAGTCTGGCTCAATGGTATGGAAGTGACCCAGTTTACGTATTTCCAGCAGGTTGGCGGTATCGATCTGAAGCCTGTAGCCGTGGAAATTACCTACGGTCTTGAGCGTATCTCCATGTACTTGCAGGAAAAAGAGTCTGTTTATGACCTCAAGTGGAATGATACGATCACGTACGGAAATGTTTTCCACCAGAACGAAGTGGAGATGTCCAAGTACAACTTCGAGTTGTCTGATGCGGACATGCTGTTCGACCTGTTCAACAAATTCGAGGGTGAGTGTTTGAAGCTCTGCGAGGAAGGTCTGCCGTGGCCTGCGTATGATTGCTGTCTCAAATGCTCCCACTCCTTCAACATGCTTGATGCCCGGGGCGCCATCTCCATTACGGAGCGCGCATCTTACATTGGCCGCGTGCGTAATCTTGCTTCCAAGATTGCGAGACTGTACGCGGATCAGCGTGAGGAACTTGGCTACCCGATGTTGAAGAAATAGTTCGATACGTATTTACAATAAAAGAGTACTACGATGGCCGAATTCATACTGGAAATCGGAACCGAGGAAATGCCTGCCCGTTTCGTGCCGAAACTGGCGGCAGAGTTGGAAAAGGTTTTTACCAAACTGCTTGGCGAAGCCATGGTCGAAAATGGTGGTGTCGCCACGTATGCCACGCCGCGCCGTATCACTGCACACGTCGCATCCATCGCTGATGCACAGCGCAGGGAAGAGGAGACCGTGACCGGTCCTCCTGTGCGTATTGCCTACGATGATGACGGCAACCTGACCAAGGCCGGTGCCGGTTTTGCCAAGACGCAGGGTGTGGCTGAAGACGCACTGTTCAAGCTGGAAACCGGCAAAGGCGAATACCTTGCTGCCAAGAAGATCGTCGGTGGTGGAAATACCATCGATATCCTGCCGGAAATTTGTATCAAGTCCATTGAATCATTGTCTTTCCCCAAGAAAATGCATTGGGGTGATTACGACTTCACCTTTGGTCGTCCGATTCGTTGGCTTCTGGCGCTGCTGGATGAAGGCGTTGTCGAATTTACCGTTGAAAACATGACGTCTGGTCGCGAAACCCGTGGACACCGCGTCATGGGGCCCGGTCCGTTTTCCGTGGCAGCCACTACCGAGTATTTCAAGACCATCAAGGATGACTGCAAAGTCGTCATTGATCCCGAAGTTCGCAAGCAGTCGATCATTGAAGAAGGAAATCGTCTTGCCAAGGAATTTGGTGGCGAGATTGTCTGGAATGACGGTCTGCTTGAGGAAGTCGCGAATCTGGTCGAATACCCCAAGCCGCTCATTGGCGACATAGACACGCTGTATCTGGAGCTGCCGCGAGAGGTTTTGCTGACCTCCATGCAGTCGCATCAGAAGAGCTTTGGTGTGCAGGGAGCTGACGGTAAATTGCTGCCGCATTTTCTTACTACGCTGAATCTTGAGCCAAAAGACGTCGCGCTGGTCAAGAAAGGGTGGGAGCGTGTGCTCAAGGCCCGTCTTGAAGACGCTCGCTTCTTCTGGGAGGCTGATTGCAAGGTCGAATTCAAGACCTGGCTGGATAAGCTGGAAAATGTCGTCTTCCTCGGTCCTCTCGGATCTGTTGGTGACAAGTCGCGCCGTATTGAAATGCTGTGTGGCAAGCTTGCCGAGCGTCTGGGTGAATCCAAAGGGATTCTGCCCGGAGAAATCGAAAAGTATGCTGAAGCAGGACGTCTTGCCAAAGCTGACCTCGTATCCGAAATGGTTATCGAGTTCGATAGCCTGCAAGGCAAGATGGGCGGCATTTATGCCGAGCGTACCGATAAGGGTGAAATCGTTTCCAAGGGTATCTATGAGCAGTATCTGCCTGCCGGTCCCGAGACCCCGGTTCCGTCCAGCCTTTCCGGTGCCTTGGTCTCCATGGCAGACAAGGTTGACACCATGGCCGGTTGTTTCGGTCTCGGCAAGATGCCGACCGGTGCGAACGATCCGTACGCGCTCCGGCGTTGTGCGCTGGGTATTGCCCGTATTATCATGGAGCATGAGCTTGATATCAATCTTGATGCACTTCTTTCTTTCGCGCAGAAGGCCTACAGTTCTGATATCAAGTGGAAGGTGGAGCAGGGCGAGGCCCATGAGAAGCTTCTTGACTTCTTTGGTCAGCGTCTGCGTGCTCTGTTTACTGGGCAGGGTTTCGAAACCCGTGTTGTGGATGCCGCGCTCGGCGCAGGCTTCAATGACATTCGTACCCTCAAGGCCCGTCTTGAAGCCTTGAACGAATTCAGCAAGGAAGAGGATTTTGGACAGGCTGTGTTGACCTTCAAACGTGCTGCCAATATTATTCGCAAACAGGGTGATGAAGCCGGTCAGAAATTGACTGGCAGCTACGATACCGACCTGTTTGATGGAGAACATGAAGCCGCTTTCGGTGCCAAGCTCGAAGAAACCGCACCGCGTTTTGAGGACCTGTGGGGACGGGACGATTTCTCGGGCCTGCTTGGGTTGTTGCGCGAATTGCGTCCCAGCGTGGACGCCTTCTTCGACAATGTCATGGTCATGTGCGATGATAGTGCTGTCCGGTTGAATCGGCTGAATCTGCTGAAGGCATTGGTCGATCGACTTGGTCGTTTGGCTGATTTTAATGCGTTGCAAGTTTAAAAAAGTCTTGACATCAGAAGGAGAGTCCATATAAAAGGCTCTCCCTTCGGGAATAATAGCAAGAAATTACGTTTTTAATACGATAAAAAAGATCAGGAGTACCTACCTTGGCTAATCACAAATCCGCCCTTAAGAGGCACCGTCAGAGCTTGAAGCGTCGCGCCCGTAACCGCATTTCCAAGACCCGCATCAAGAACACCGTCAAGGCTGTTCGTGTTGCTGTCGAAGAAAAGAACCTCGCAACAGCACAGGAAGCCCTCAAGGACGCCACTTCCATTCTGGATAAGGCTGCCCGCAAGAAGGTTATCCACGCCCGTCAGGCACAGCGTCGTATCGCTCGTTTGCAGGCTGCTGTGAACAAGCTCGCCGAGTAGCTCTTTTTATCGCTACGATATGAGTAGCCCGCCACACATATGTGTGGCGGGCTTTTCGTGTTTGAATTGTCGGGAGATGCTTTTTTTAACGTCCTTCGTCCGCAATCTCTTGTAGTTGTGCTCTGTCCAGAATGGTAATTCCCTTACCATTGATCTCCATGATGCCCTGTTCTGCAAATTTTTTGAAAATGCGGGAGAGGGTTTCCTGTATTGTGCCGAGGTAAAAGGCGATTTGTCCTTTGGGAAGGTCGAGCTTGAACGTGTCCGATTCCTGTGATGCCCGGAGGAGCAGCAGGTAGGCGGCCACGCGTGACGGGGTCTCCTTGAGGCTCAGGTCGTCAATCTTGTTGACCAGAATTCGTAGGCGCTGGGAGAGTAGGGCCATCATGTTCATGGCGAGATCAGGATCGTCCGCGATGACTTTTCTGAAACTGTCACGCGGAAAAAAGAGTGTCTCAAGATTTTCCAATGCTTGGGCCGACGCGGGAAATGTGCCGCCTTCAAACACCGGCACCTCTCCAAATGCTTCCCCCGGTCCGAATACATGCAGGATGTGTTCTTTGCCGGATGGTGACGTGCGGAATATCTTTACCCGGCCAGAAGCCGGGGCATAGAAGCCGTCAGCTTGAACATCGGCCTCGAAAAGCACCTGTCCCTTCCTGAATTTCTTTACCACTGCTATATCGGCAAGCTTGATGAACTGTTCTTCCGGCAATCCATCGAAAAACATGACAGCCCGTGTCGCTTCCAGTTTATCCATGTAATAATTCTCCAATATGTATTCTTTCAGCATAAGTTGACCTAAGTCATGGCGATCGTCAAAAAAAATGTCATTCTGCAATCACGGAGATTGAAAAAGTGAAAAAGACTCTGCTCGCCATACCTGTTTCAGCCCTTTTGCTTCTGGCTGCCCATTCCCTGAGACAGGGGGACTTCGGACTGACCTCGACCTTTGTGTTGCTCGCCGGTCTGATGTTTACCCGTCAGGCGTGGGTGCGGTTGGTCGCGATTTCGGCTTTGGTGTGGGGCGGATATATCTGGGCCGATGTCACAGTTGATTTTATCAGCTTCAGGCAGACGTTGGGAATGCCGTGGCACAGGCTGGCATTCATCATGGGCGGCGTTATCCTTTTTGATGCTTTGGCCTTGGCGGTTCTGGCGGGGGAGACGTGTCGCAGGTTTTTCGATCGTTCAAGAGAACAGGCGCTTGCTCGGGCAGCCATTGCTATCATGACTGTTTTCGGTCTTGCTCTCGCCCGTTCCAAAGTGTCGTTTGCCATTCTTTTGGCGGATCGCTTTTTCCCCGGATGGGGATGGTTTGAGATAGCCATGCTCGCTTTCTATGCCCAGTGGATTGGTGGGGTCATGCTTTCCCCCAAGGGACATCGTGTCAATCGTCCGCGCATCTGGGGCCTGTTTTCGTTTGTCTTTTTCCTGCAACTGACGCTTGGACTGCTTGGAGTTGATCAGATGCTCATGACCGGGACGTTGCATCTGCCTGTGCCCGCCCTGATCGTTGCCGGACCAGTGTTTCGCGGGGAAGGCTTATTCATGATTATCCTGTTCTCAGTAACTTTGTTCTTGGTCGGTTCCGCATGGTGCAGCCATCTTTGTTATATCGGTGCGTGGGACGACGCCATGAGCCGTATGGGTGAACGCCCTGTGCCGAGTGCCCAAATGCGGCGGTGGAGCATTTTCGGGCGTTCTGCAACGCTGGTTCTCGTTGTCGGCATGGCACTGCTGTTGCGGCATGCGGGAGTTTCCGGTTTATCAGCCGTGATACTGGCTGCTGTTTTCGGTTTGCTCGGGGTTGGGGTGATGTTTTTTGCCTCCCGAAAAGCCGGGGTGATGCTTCATTGTACGACATTCTGCCCCATGGGCATTCTCGCAAACATATTTGGCAGGATTTCTCCATGGCGAATTCGAGTGAAAAAGGACTGTACGCAATGTGGCGCCTGTTTTTCTGTGTGCCGCTATAACGCGCTTGATGAGAAGCACGTTGTCTCCGGCAAGCCTGCGCTTTCCTGTACGCTGTGCGGAGATTGTGTGTCGGCCTGCGCGCACGGTCAGATCGAATATTCGTTTCCCGGATTGTCCGGCGATGCGGCGCGGTCCCTGTTTATCGTCTTGATTGTAAGTCTCCACGCCATTTTTATCGGTGTGGCAAGAATATGAATTTTATTGAATAAAAAAGGAGTAATATTATGCTCAGCAAAAGAAAAATGATCACGATTGATGAAGAGTTGTGCAATGGCTGCGGCCAGTGTGTGCCTTCCTGTGACGAAGGCGCTCTTGCCATCGTGGACGGCAAGGCAAAGCTCGTGAAGGATATTTATTGTGACGGTCTTGGCGCTTGTTTGGGGGATTGTCCCACCGGCGCGCTCAAGGTGACTGTGCGTGAAGCCGAGGACTTTGATCCTGAGGCTGTCGCCGAACACCTCAAGGCGCAGGGGCGAAAGGTCCCGGACCATATGCCTGACCCGAAAAGTCTGCGTCTTGACGGGAAGTCTTCCGGACATGCAAAGCCCGTTGGCGGGTGCCCCGGTACGGCCCTGAAGACCATGACTCCGTGTGGGCAGGCCAATATCCCCACATCCGCGTCAGCCAGTGCCTCAGCATTGTCTCATTGGCCTGTGCAGCTCCGCCTTGTGCCGCCGAACGCTCCGTTCCTCAAGGAGGCGGATTTGCTGTTGACGGCTGACTGCGTGCCGGTTGCATTTGCCGGATACCACAGCGAGTTCCTGCCCGGGCGGGTCGTGCTTATGGGATGTCCCAAGTTCGACAACCAGATGGAGTATGTCGAAAAGCTGACCGGAATTATCGCTGAAAATGACTTGAAGTCCATCACTGTTCTGGAAATGGAAGTTCCATGCTGCGCTTCCATGAGCGCCATTCTGGGCGAAGCTGTCAAGCGTGCCGGTCGTCAGGTGAAGATTGAGCGAGTCACCATTTCACGAAGCGGTGAAGTACTCGAAACAGTTCCTCTCTCTTTTGGGTAACAGGAGATTGTCATGCAGAAGTTTGAATTATTTGAAGAACATGGTTTCAAGGATTTGACGTTTTCGAATTATCTGGTTCATGAGTCCGAATTCATGAAGGTGATCAATTTCAACTTCAAGGCCGGACAGAAGCTTCCGGTTCACTCCCATGATCTGGAAGGAGAGTTGACTTTGACCATTCTCGAAGGCACTGGAGAGTTCCTCGGTGCGGATGGGGCAACCATGCCCGCCCGTACCGGTGACGTTCTCGTGTCGGAAATTCGTGAACCGCATGGCGTGGCTGCGACTACGGACATGCGTGTCCTCGTAACCATCGCACCCCCGATCTAGAAAAGGAAAAATATGATACCTGAAAATTTGCCAAAAGGTGCCGTCGCCCAGCGTGGCGGCACTCTTTATTCTGTTCGTCCCCGCACTCCGCTTGGTGAAATTTCTGCCGAGCAGCTGAATGTCATCAATTCCGTGGTTCAGGATTTCAACCTGCCCGGTGTGCGCGTCACTGCTGCACAGCGTTTGAGCATCCGGGGAATTCCCGGAGAAAAGGTGGCTGAAGTCATTGAACGGCTCGGGCCGGTCGGTGAATTGTGCCATTATTACGTGCAGGCCTGTCTCGGTACGACTGGGTGCCGGCTTGCCATGCAGGACTCCATGAAACTGGGTGCCCGGTTGGAAGAGTTCCTTAATGAATTCGAACTTCCGGCAAAACTCAAATGCGGTGTCTCCGGTTGTTCCATGTGCTGTTCCGAAAGCTATGTGCGCGATGTCGGACTTGTGGGCACGGCAAAGGGGTGGACCGTGGTTTTCGGCGGCAACGCCGGAAAGGGCGTACGGAAAGGGGATGTCATTGCAGAGAATGTCTCGGACGATAAAGCCCTTGAGGTGATTGGCAAAGTACTTGATTTTTATCGGGACAATGCGAAAAAGAAAGAACGCACTGCGCGTTTTGTCGCTCGTGTCGGTATTGAAGCTGTTTTGAAAGCCCTGTAGCCCTTTCTCTGGAGGTTGATGTGTCAGACAAAGATTTGCCCGCTGGAGCCATCCTTCAGCGCGATAAGAAAACATATGCCATTGTTCCGCGTACGCCCGTAGGTGTCGTGACACCGGACGTCCTTGAGGCCCTTGCCCGTGTCGGCCGCAAGTTCGAGATACCGATCATGAAGATAACTTCCGGCCAGCGTATCGCCTTGGTCGGATTGGAAAAAGAGCAGGTCGATCAGGTCTGGGAAGATCTCAAGATGGACATCGGTCCTGCTGTCGGTTTGTGTGTGCATTATGTGCAGGCATGTCCCGGTACTGAAGTCTGCAAGTTCGGACTTCGGGACTCGCTTGGCCTTGGGCTGGAGCTTGAAAAGATGTTTGTCGGCAAGGAGCTGCCCGCCAAGATGAAGGTCGGCGTGTCAGGCTGCACCATGTGCTGTGCAGAGAGCTATGTGCGTGATGTCGGCCTTATCGGCAAGAAAAAAGGCTGGACCATGGTCGTTGGAGGTAATGCCTCGGGCAGGCCTCGCATTGCCGATGTTCTGGCTGAGGATCTGACGCGAGGGGAGGCCATAGAGCTTGTCGGGCGTTTCATGGATTATTACCGTGATAATTCCAATAAGCGCAGCCGTTCCTCCCTGTTTGTGAAGAAGGTCGGCATTGATGCCGTCAAGAAGGCTATTCTGTAACTCCTTCCTGCTGTATTTCTGCTGTTATTGAGGGGCAGTCCTGTGAAAAGCAGGGCTGTCCTCACGTTTTTCAGCTTGTAGCAGGCAACTGATTGAATGGCCTTTCATGTTGTTGCGTAGACTGGAAAACATGAGTACAAGGCAGGGGGTTGCGTATTCTCATTTTTATAGGAGAGACCTTTTGAGGATTATCATCATAGGTGCCGGTGAAGTCGGATTCCATATCGCTCAGCGACTGGCTGTCGAAAACAAGGAAGTCGTGATTATCGACAAGAGCGCGGAAGCGCTTCGGAAGATTGCCGAAACCTCCGACGTCCAGACTATTCGCGGGTCCGGCAGCAGTCCGGAAGTTCTGGAAGAGGCCGGCATCATGGATGCCGACATATTTCTTGCAGTTACCGATAGTGATGAGATCAACCTCATTGCCTGTTTCTTTGCCAACATGCTGAATGAAAAGGTGACCAAGCTCGCTCGTATTCGGAGCGGGATGTACACCAATTACAAGCATCTCCTTACGGGCGAAGGGGCTGGAATAACCAAGATCATCAATCCGGATGAGGAAGTCGTGAACTCGGTGCTTCGGCTCATGAGTGTGCCCGGTGCCGTGGAAATCAATGAATTTGCCAATGGCAAGATTCGTCTGATCGGTATCAACCTGCCCGAGGACAGTCCTGTTGTCGGCGTGAAGCTGATGGAACTGCGCCAGAAAATCGGTGACGAATTCGGTATCGTTATTGCCGCGCTTGTGCGTGACGGCGAGTTGATTATCCCCAGCGGCCTGAACACGATTCAGAAGGACGATGTCGTTTATTTCGTCTGTGATATCAGGGAACAGGAAGAAATTCTTGAACGACTTGGTGTGCCGTCGAAACCGGTTCGCGAGGTCATGATTATCGGTGGCGGAAATATCGGCTACAAGCTGGCCAAGGCTCTCGATAATAAGTATTATCACACCCGCTTGCTCGAAAATCGTCAGAAACGTTGCGAATTCCTGTCCGAACGGCTTGATCGTCCCATCGTGCTCATGGGTGACTCCACGGATCAGGACATTCTGCGTGAAGAGAATATTCAGGACATGGACATGGTTATTGCCGTGACCGGTGATGAGGAAACCAATATCCTGACCTGTCTGCTCGCAAAAAGTCTTGGTGCGAAAAGCACTGTCACAAGAGTGAACAACTTCGGGTATATGCCGCTTATTGAGCCTATCGGCATCGATTATGTGGTGTGCCCGAGGCAGTCGGCTATCAATTCGCTGTTGCACTTCATTCGTCGAGGCAAGATCATCTCCACGGTGAGCATCAAGGGAGAAGCGGCCGAGGCGCTGGAAGTCATCGCACATGAGGATTCGCCCATCATCGGCAAGAAAGTCATGGATCTGGCTTTTCCCAAGGGCTGTCTGGTGCTGTGTTTTCAGCGTGGCGATGAAGTCGTCATTCCGCGTGGTGATACCGTTATTGAGCAGCAGGACCGGCTTATCATCATTTCTGCGCGCAACAATATCCCCAAGCTGGAAAAAGCGCTCACGACCAAGGTGGAGTTTTTCTAGATGCGCTGGCAATACGTGCTGCACATCATAGGCGCTCTGGTTGCCTGTGTCGGTATGACCATGGTCCTGCCGCTCGCGTGGGGTGCATATTATGGTGATGGAACGGCGGCTCCCATGGCCTTGTCCATGGCAATCACCATCCTGTCCGGCGCACTCATGTTTTTCGTGTTTCGCGATCCTGTTGCGGCCAAGTCCGCAATGACGCACCGGGAGGGCATGGCCATTGTCGCGCTCGGGTGGTTTGCCGCCGGAGCCTTCGGCGGGCTGCCGTTTTATCTTGGCGGGACATTTGAAACCGTAGTGGACTGCGTGTTCGAATCCCTGTCCGGTTTTAGTACTACCGGCTCTTCCGTTTTGACGAATATCGAGGCGGTTCCCCGCGGCATATTGTTCTGGCGCAGTCTGACACACTGGCTCGGCGGTATGGGAATTATCGTCCTGTCGCTCGCCATCCTGCCGTTTCTCGGCGTTGGTGGCATGCAGCTGTACAAAGCCGAGGTTCCCGGTCCTGTGCCGGATAAACTGAAGCCGCGCATCAAGGATACGGCCATGACTCTCTGGAAGGTCTACGTGCTTTTCAGTGTCATTGAGACCATCCTTTTGATGTTTGGCGGCATGGATTTCTTCGATGCGCTTTGCCACACCTTCGGAACTATGGCAACCGGCGGTTTTTCAACGAAAAATACGTCTGTCGCTGCGTTTGACAGTGCGTACATCGATTATGTCATCACCATCTTCATGCTCATTGCCGGTGTGAATTTTTCCCTGCATTACCTGTTGTTGAAGTGGCGTCCGTCCGCCATGTTCAAGGACCCTGAATTTCGGGTCTTTGGCGTGATGACGGCCGTTTTCATCATCATTATCACCATAGCAGTCTACGCTGGTGGCAATTATGATTCCGTGTCGGATTCCGTGCGGTATACGTCATTTCAGGTGGCAGCCATCCTGACAACCACTGGATTCGCTACGGCAGACTATGAGCTGTGGCCGGGAATAACGCAGGCGATACTGCTTTTCTGCATGTTTGTTGGCGGATGTGCCGGGTCTACCGGTGGCGGCATGAAAGTCATGCGTATCATGCTGTTGGTCAAACATTCCTACAAGGAACTGTTTCGTCTGATACATCCCCGTTCGGTCAATCGTGTGAAGATGGGCAAGACAGTGGTGCAGGACGATGTCATCAGCGGCGTCTGGGGCTTTTTCATTCTCTGGATCGGCCTGTTTGTTCTGGCAGCGTTTGTCGTCGCCGGAACCGGCGTGGATGTGGTTACATCCTTTGCCGCGTCCCTGGCCTGTATCGGCAACATTGGCCCTGGAATCGGCGGTGTCGGTCCGACGGATAATTTCGCATGGTTGCCTGACACTGCAAAGTGGGTCCTGACCTTTTGCATGGTCCTCGGACGACTGGAAATCTATACGGTCATCATTCTGTTTGTGCCAGAGTTCTGGCGCAAGTAAATTGCTCCATACATAAATACAGAAAAGGCCGCTCATTTGAGTGGCCTTTTTGTTGTTTATCGTATTGGATTTATCTGGAGAATGTCTAGAGAATATCCAGAGTTGTTGCCTCGCAACGGCTAATACAAAGACGTTGTAAATTCTGAGATTAGTCGGCCCGGTAGTGGCAGCCTTTTGTTTCCTTGTTTCGCAGTGCCGCAAGGGTCACGATATAAGCGGCCTGAGAGCCGTGAAAAAGATCAATCAGCGGTTTGCTGATGGCTGTTTCGCGGTAGAAATCATGCAGGTCCTTGGTGAGTTTGCGGAGGTCGGAAAAAGCACGGCTCAGTCGGCTGTTGGTGCGGGATACACCGACGTAATTCCACATGGTGTTGCGGATGTTGGCCCAGTCCTGCGAGATGAGTGCCGGGTCTTCATTCTGCATGTTGCCCTGACTGACCCAGTCGGGAATGGCTTCGTCCAGCTTGTGGCTGAGGGGCGAAGTATTGTTCATGCGGGATGCCATGTCATTGCCGACGCTGTAGCCCCAGAGCATGCCTTCAAGCAGTGAGGTGCTGGCAAGGCGGTTGGCACCGTGCACGCCGGTGCAGCTGCATTCTCCTGCTGCATAGAGGTGCTCAAGTGTGGTGCGGCCATGATTGTCGACATGGATGCCACCGCAGAAATAGTGTGCGGCCGGAACCACGGGAACAGGATCGCAACTCATGTCCACGCCGATCGATTTACAACGGTCATAGATCGTGGGGAAACGTTTTTGGACATCGTGCTTAACCTTGGAAACATCCAGATAGACGCAGTCATCACCGGAGTGGAGCATTTCGTCCATGATGGCCCGGGTCACGATGTCACGCGGGGCGAGATCGGCGCGGGGGTCGCGTTTTTTCATGAATGCTTCGCCCTTGCCGTTCACAAGGATCGCGCCTTCACCCCGTACAGCCTCCGAGACCAGAAAGCGCTTTTCGCCGCGTTTGGAGCCGCCGTACATCGCTGTTGGATGGAACTGCACATATTCGCAGTTCATGAGACGGGCACCGGCACGGGAGGCCATGGCGAGCCCTGAACCGATCGAACCGGGGGTATTGGTCGTGTGCAGGTATATCTGCCCGATGCCGCCGGTTGCGAGAAGGGTGAATCGCGAAAGAATGGTTTCGACTTTGCCAAGTTCTTCATTGAAGACGTAGGCACCGGTACAGTGGTTTGACAGGCTGTACTTGAAGTCGAGATGCTTGGCGTGGTGCTGTGTGGTCAGCAGGTCGATGGCAGTGCGCTTGGTAAGCACGCGAATGTTCTCATGCGCTTCCACTGCCGATCCGAGCACTTCCATGATGTTCCGACCGGTGTGGTCGTCGCAATAAAGGATACGGGCCAGAGAGTGTCCGCCTTCCTTGGTCAGGTACCAGTCACCGGGCTTTCGCTGATTGAATGGAATTTCGTATTTTTCAAGGAACAGTTTTTTCAGTACTTCAGGACCCTTGCGGCAAAGATAGCGAACGGCGCGGGTGGAGTTCTGTTCCCAGCCTGCCGTGAGGATGTCTCTTTCCAGAATTTTGGGATCGTCATCCTCGCTGCGGTAGACGATACCGCCTTGGGCGAGAGAGGTGTTGCCGGAAGCCAGTTTGTCGCCAGCGGTGATGAGAATGACGTCAACCCCCTGATCGGCAAGAGTAAGGGCTGCGACTGAACCGGCGATACCGGAGCCGATAATGAGAGCGTCACTGTGAAGTCGAAGGTCGTGCATGGATTCAGTCATATCACTCTGGCCTATCTGGAGCAAACTTCAAGCATGCGTTCAAGTGATAATCTGGCTGGAGCCTTGATATCGTCAGGAACGTCGATCGGCGTTGCCTTATCAATGTTTTCGAGCAGGGCGGCCAGATTTTCTTCCGTTGTCTTGCCCATGTCTTCGCACAGGCTGACATTCAGCGGCCTGATCGTCTTTTCGCCAGCATATTGCGCTGCGAGTCGTTTTACCAGATTTTCTTCGGTGCCGATGTAGACAGTTGATCCGGCGGGCGCTTCCTTCGCGTATTTGATGAGGAAGGTGGTGGAGCCGTGGCCGTCCGAGGCGTCAACCACAGAGGAGTCGCATTCGGGATGAACGACTATTTTTGCATCAGGCTCTTCAGCCCTGATTGTTTCCACGGTTTCCAGTTGGAATTCTTCATGGATCGGGCAGTATCCGGGCCAGATGATGAACTCTTTGTCTTTTACGTTGTCCGGATTGATGAAAAGTTTCGGGTCGCCGTCGATGACGCCTGCGGGAAGAATGATACGCTTGTCTTTCGGGATGTTCAGGGTGTTTGCGGTATTGGTGGCGAGGTGCTTGTCCGGGAGAAAAAGTACGGCGTCACCTTGTTTCATTGCCCATGAGAGCATGGTTTCCGCGTTGGCTGACGTGCAGACTGAGCCGTCGTATTCACCGACGACGCCTTTGACCGCCGCAGAAGAGTTTACATACGTGAGCGGAATGATCTTGCGCCCGTCGGCTTGAAGTATGTCAAGCGTCTGTCTCACGCGTCCCGCTTCGGCCATGTCGGCCATGGGGCAGGTGGCTGTGGGGTCGGGGATGTGGATTTTCTGGTCTTCGCGTCGAAGAATGGCTGCGGATTCCGCCATGAAATAGACACCGCAGAAAACGATGTGTTCGGCATCCAGACCGCTGATGTGGCGTGATAGTTCCAGTGAATCACCGCGAATGTCCGTATGCGCCATAACTGCATCCGCTTGGTAGTGATGGCCGAGAATGGCGAGGCGGCTCCCCATCTTTTTCCTGACGGTTTCGATGGTTTCTGCGAACTTTTCCACAATGTTCCTCCTTACGCTAAGGGTATGAACTGCATACTGAAATCAGACACCGGAGCCGAGTGGGTGAGCTTGCCGACCGAGATGTAATTCGGTCCTAATTCGGCGACGGATCGGATATTTTCGAGAGATATGTTTCCGCTTATTTCGGTCTCAATGGTGTCGGGAATGATGCCGAGTGCTGTTTTGGTGGTTTCCGTATCCATGTTGTCTAACATGATGCGTTGGATTTCGCACTGACTGGCTTCTTCCACTTCTTCAAGAGTCCGACACTCGACCTCAATGGGCGGGCAGGGTGAATGGGCACGCAGCAGTGCGTCAACGGCCTGTGTGATGCCACCTGCGCGGTCGATGTGATTGTCCTTGAGCATGAGCATGTCGGACAGAGTCAGGCGGTGATTTTTGGCTCCACCGGCTAGAACGGCGTACTTTTCAGGGAAACGCAGACCGGGCAGGGTTTTTCTCGTGTCGAGCAGTTGTGTATTCGTGCCTTCAAGTTCTTTTACGTACCGGGCGGTCAGGTTGGCGACACCGGACAGATGGCAGAGAAAATTCATGATGACACGTTCAGCCTTGAGAAGCTGGAGGGCTGGACCTTGCAATGCGGCCACCATGGTGCCTTCGGAGACCTTGTCACCATCATCCACATTGAGATGCGTTTGGCATTCTGCGCCGCCGAATTCGAGAATCATGGGAATGAGCGGAAGGCCGGCCACGACAGTGTCCTGTTTGGCGACAATCATGGCCTGAGCCATGTCGTTTTCCGTGAAAAGTCCCATGGACGTAAGGTCGGAGCCGTCTTCGGCGAGGGCTATGCGGATGGTCGCCAGCAGGAACATGCGGGCTTCGGCCTGAAAGAAATCTTCAAAAGTATTGGTAGGCATGGTTTCTCCCATTTTCCTAGAGTGGTTGAAGGGCAAGTAAAGCACGTATGTTCTTTCGTCAAGGGTTAGGGGAGATGATGAAATTTTTCACAATAAATTGAGAGCCTGCGGTGTGTAATTCTTTGACCTGACCTTTGAATTGGGCTAGGTATTCGCCCATGAGTTCAAAAGAGGAAATTCGTCCTGAAGATGTCGAAATCGACGGCCTGACTGCCGCCGAACTTGAAGCGCAGCATCCTGCCGATGCCGCTGAAGCCATCGAGGGACTCGACCTTACGGATCAGATAAAATTCATTAAACAGCTTCCGGTCAAGGATGCTGCGCTTTCCCTTGCGGAAATGGAAACCCATGACCAGAAAGAGATCATTCAGAATCTCAATAGAGGGCTTGCCGGACGTATCGTTGCCCATATGTCGCCTGATGATGCGACTGACCTTCTTGATGAGCTAGACTACGAATTGCAGCAAGCGCTGCTCAGGCGCGTCCCGGCAGAGGAACGTGCCGAACTCAAGACTCTGCTGACCTTTGATCCGGATACCGCCGGTGGTGTCATGAACACCGAGGTGGTCATTCTGGATCAGGATCTCAATGTCGATCTGGCAATTACAAAGATTCGGGAAGAGGTCGAAGACAAGGAAATTCCTTATTATGCGTACCTGACAGATGAGAAGGATCGTCTGGTCGGCGTTGTTTCACTGAGGGATATTCTCCTGGCCAGACGCGGGGCGATGCTCAAGGATCTTGTCAAGACGCAGAGTCTCGTCACGGTCGGGTATAATATCGACAAGGAAGAAGTCGCGCATCTCATCGCGCACTATAACCTGCTCGCGCTTCCTGTTGTCGATTTCGGCAACCGCCTGCTCGGGGTTGTCACTGTTGATGATGTCATTGACATTATTCACGAAGAAGCCAGTGAAGATATGCAGGCAATGGTTGGTGCCGGTGCCGATGAAACCACGGACTCCCCGTGGCTGTATTCGGTCCGCATGCGTTTGCCGTGGCTGATAATAAACGTACTTTTTTCGGCTATTTCCGCGTGGGTGGTTCATCTTTTCGAAGGAAATATCGCGGAGATGGCGGTGCTTGCCGTGCTTATGCCCATTGTGGCGAACCAAGCGGGCAATACAGGACAGCAGGCATTGGCGGTCATGATCCGCCAACTCGCAATGGAGCGTTTCGACCGCAAGCGAGCATGGCTGGCTGTGGTCAGGGAACTCAGGATCGGACTGCTCAACGGTGCGATTATTTCTTCCCTTGTGTTCGGTGTGGCGTTTGGGCTTACGGGGAAATTGTCTTTATCCCTTGTCATGGGGTTGGCCCTTGGCGTGGATATGGTCCTTGGAGCTGTCGCTGGAGCATCAATACCGCTTTTGCTCAAGGAAGTCGGGCGTGACCCGGCACAGGCCTCGAGTATTTTCCTGACAACCATTACCGATTCCATGGGATTCTTTTTCCTGCTTGGTCTGGCCGGTCTGGTTTTATTGACTTGATTGTCGAGTTTTATTCGAAAACAAAAAACCGTCCCGGAAGCTCCGGGACGGTTTTTTTTATTGTCAGCCTAATGAACGGATTAATCGAGGCCGAGTGAAGCGAGCAGGTCGTCCACATCTCCTTGATTGGTGCCCTCTGACGGGCCTTGCAGCTTTGATGAGGCTTCTTCCTTGGCATCCACGGAAAGGCTGTCGATGTCTTTTTCGGGCTCTTCTTCGCGTTGACGAATCATCAGTCCGGTGGAGAGCATGACTTCGCGAACGATTTTTTCCACTTCGCGGATGGAATTGATGATGATTTTGATTCTTTGGCCGGTCAGGTCCTGAAAGCTGAGCGTAACCATGATGGTGGAAAGGTCGGTGCCCAGCGTGTTGTTGATCGCTTTCAACTGTTCACGATCTTGTTTGGTGACACCGCCGGACTCGAAGCCTTTGACGATCTTTGCGACACTGCCTTGGAGGTCTTGCAGTTTTTCAACGATTTCAATGATGTCTACAGCGGCTTTTTCCGTTGTTTGAAGGACTGCGTCAAGCTGGTCCGATGTCTCGCTGAAGAGTTCTTCAGGGTCGATGTTGGCTTCGATGCTTTTGATTTCGTTTCCGCCACGGGCTGCCTTGACTTCGTGGTAGATTTTTTTCAGGCCGGTTTGCAAGTCGTCATTGACACGACGGTAAAACTCTCCTTCAAGCAGAGATTTTGAAAGATTGGCGGCGATTTCCTTTTCGACCGCAGAAGTGATGGAATCTTTCAGGCTTTCGACAAGTTCCACGGAAACCTGATCCATCATTTCCTTGAGTATCTCTTCATTGCTCGTCATGCGTTGCTCCTGGAGAGTGGCTACATTTTTGCGTTTCTGATCTGTTCTCGTTGTTGTTGGAAAACAAATTGGACAATGGCCTCCATGTCCGATCCGCGTGTGTCGACAAATTCGAATCGGTACAGTCCAGTGTCGTCATCAATACCAAGAATACGTCCCTTGCTGCTTGCCATTCTTACCGGGACATGGCTGAGCAAAAGCACCAGTTCCAAGCTGTCGTCGGGGTGAAATGGTTGCGTAGAACGTATTTTGACGCCAGCGGCTGACAGTTCGAGAATTTCAACATCAAGAGGGAATTCGGTACGGAGATGTTCCTGACTCATCAGGCTCAGTACCCGATCAAGCTTACGGTCCATTTCTGCAAGGAAATTCGTTAAATCTTCCGGGAGTTTGCTGTTTCGAAACAGCTCGTCCCTGCATGAAGTCTCGCTGATGACGTCTCCGCTGAAAATCTGTGAAGAGTCGATGGACTGCATGGTCCTGGCATAGCCTTTCAGTCTGACAGGTATGCGGGAGAAGGTTCGTTTTTCCTCGCTCATGAAATACCTCTGCTTACTGTCGGTCGTCCTCGAGATCCAATGTCATTGCCTTGACCGGGCAAACGCGTGTGCACATGCCGCAGGCGGAACATTTATCAACATCAAAGATCACGGTCCGGTTGCTGGGTTCCAGCGTGAGGGCGTCTGTGGGGCACATGGCGGTACACAGCCCGCAATGTATGCAGGATTCCTCGTTGCGGAAAATCTTGTGTGCAACCGGTGTAATCCGTACACCGTTTTCCTTGAGATAGCCGATACCTTTGTGGAAATCCTCTTCCAGACCGGTCATTTCAAGAGTCAGCGAGCCTTCGTGACGAGGGCTGATGTCTGCCTTGAGAATATTGAAGCTCAGGTCGAAAAGCCGTGTCAGATTGCATACCACGGGGCGGCCTGAACTTTCCGGGGGGAAGGACAGATAAACGATTTTTCTAAAGCCTTTGACTACTTCTTTCATAGAGACATCCTGCTCACGAGTATGGCACAGCGGACGGAATTACCGCAAGTACCAGATTATTTCATTTTTTTGAGAAAGCGTTTGGCTTGCGTGGCCTCAACGGACTTGGGAAACTTCTTGATGACCTCGTCCATACGCATCTTGGCAAGTTCCGGTTTGCCAAGATAATTCCACGAGTATCCAGCCTTGAGAAGGGCTGATTTGTATTTTGAACTTTTCTTGTATTTTTCAATAACATCCTCAAAAAGGATGGCGGCCCGTGCGTAGTCTTTCAGTTTGTAATAGCACTGCCCCTGCCAGAAAACGGCGCTGGCCGAGAAGGGGTGCCCTTTGAACGTATCGGTGAATTCGGCCCAGTAGGAGCGGGCATTTTCAAACTTGCCGTCCTTGTAAAGGGCGTACGCCTTGTCGTAGAGGGCTTTTGCCGGGTCGGTATCAGCGGGTTTGGCCTGTGGTTTCGGTTGTTCCAGCGGTGCAGCGGTTGCTGCGATGGTTGCGTTTGCATCTCCGGAAGGCGTTGCCGCAACTGCGGCGGCAGCGGACGCTGCAAGAGCTGCTGCCCGTTCTTCCCGCACTTTTGGCAGGTCGACTTGCAGCTGGTTTTCGAGAACGAATTCGATTTCGTCGAGCTGGTCTCCCAGAGAAGACATGGTCATGGTCGAGTTGGTGGCTCCAACCTGACGGTCCATGCGGATTTCCATGGTTTCAAGTTCGCCGCGAAGTTTGGCGAAATCCGCCCTGAGGGACTGTATTTCAGCCCACATGTCTGCTGTTCGCTGACGGACAGGAGACTGGGATTTTTCAATTTCTTCCTTGAGAAGCTGTTTGGATTCCTCCAATTCAGCTTCAAGCTGCTTGATTCTTCCGCGATCCTGCTGCCGTTCGATTTGCAACGTATCCATATCGGTCTGAGTAACACAGCCGAAGGTCAGGAGAAGGGCGAAAGTAGCTACAACAAGTCGAATTAAATGAGACTTTTTTTTCATGCTCGTTTGCTCCCTCGTTTTCTACCGAGAGCAAGATACGCGAGAGAGCCGAGAATGGGAATAAAAATAGAGATCTGAATCCAGAGAACCTTTTCATTGACCGACTCGAAATTCCGCTTCCAGGCATCCAGAATGGACCATGCGCTGAAGGAAAAACAGACTGCGACCAGTGAAATGATGACAATCCATTGCGTCATGGTGAGGGCAGAAAAATCCGCGATCATGATATGTTCTCCTTAAAAACTGGACAGGCTGTTACCGCGCGTCCATTGAATGGCGATTTAAAAACATGGAAATGAGTATGCAGCCTGCCCCTACGGTTAGGGCGCAGTCTGCGACATTGAAAGCGGGCCAGTGGTAGGTCCCGACATAAAAATCAAGAAAATCGACTACTACGCCAAGACGCACGCGGTCAATAAGGTTGCCGACTGCGCCACCGGCGATCAGGCCGAGACCGGTAATCATCCAGGAATCGGAAGACTCGGTTGTTTTCAGCATGTATCCGATGAAACCAAGAGCAAGCAGCGCCACGCCTATGAAAAGCGGGCGCTGCCAACTGATGTTTTCGCTGTCAAGAAAACCCCACGCCGCGCCTCTGTTGAGAACGTGAACAAGGTTGAAGAATCCGGGAATGACGGATTTTCCAGTCCATACGTCCATGGCGGAGGAAACCCAGGCTTTGGTGGCCTGATCGATGACGATCATGACCACCGCCCAGATGGAAGCTCGCTGATAGCGATTCATTCCGAGCTGCCTAGTTCAGTTTTTTCAGCACTTCGGTACAGCGCGGACAGGCGTCGGCTAATTCCGGATCGGTGCCGAGGTCTTCGCTGATACGCCAGCAGCGCTCGCATTTGTCTCCAGTGGCGGGCTCAACTGTGATTTTCAGGTTTTCGACATCTTCACCCTGGAATGCGTCGGTCGGAGCTTCGGCAACGTCCTTGAGGTCAATCTTGGACACGATGAAGAATTCTCGTGCGTCCAGTTCGTCGGACTCGACGAGTGCGCGGATTTCTTCGGTGGTGTACAGCGTGATCTGAGCATCAAGCGACTTGCCGATGACGCGATCCTTGCGTTTGGGTTCAATGGCCTTGTTCACTTCGCCGCGAACCGCAGCCAGTTTTTCCCAGCGGGCGCGCTCGTCGTCGGTCAGGTCGGTTGCATCAGGTGCAAAGCGCAGAGCGAAGACGGTTTCCTGCTGGTTCAGGTCGGCCTTGATGGCGTCCGGCAGATTCTGGAACGCTTCTTCCGCAGTGAAGGACAGGACCGGGGCCATGTCTTGCAGAAGCATGAGCAGTACCTGCCACAGTACGGTCTGGGCGGAGCGGCGTTTGAGGCCGTTCTGTTCCTCTACGTAGAGGCGGTCCTTGATGATATCAAGGTAGAATGCCGAGAGGTCCACAACGCACAGGTTGTGCAGGGTGTGGTAAACCTTGTGGAATTCGAATTTTTTGTATGCTTCCTGAATGGTCGCATGATGACGCGACACCATGTCCAGTGCGTAGCGGTCCAACGGCAGCATATCGGCTGCGGCGACTTTGTCCTTCGGGTCGAAGTCGTTCAGGTTGGACAGCAGGTAGCGGCAGGTGTTGCGGATGCGGCGATAGGCGTCCACGAGCCTGTTCAGGGTTTCGTCGGAGATGCGGATGTCTTCCTGATAGTTGGAAGCGGATACCCACATACGCAGGATTTCGGCACCGAACTTGTCGATGATTTCCTGCGGGGCAATGACGTTGCCGATGGACTTGGACATTTTGCGGCCCTCGGCGTCCACCACGTAACCGTGAGTGAGAACCGTCTTGTAGGGCGGAACTTCGCGGGTGCCCATGGAGGCGAGCAGGGAGCTGTGGAACCATCCGCGGTGCTGGTCCGAACCTTCAAGGTAGAGGTCGGCCGGGAAGCGGGTTTCCTTGCGCTGTTCAACAACGGCGGCAAAGCTGGTGCCGGAATCGAACCAGACGTCGAGGATGTCGGTTTCACGCTTCCAGTGAGTACCGCCGCACTTGGCGCACTTGAGTCCTTCGGGGACGATCTCTTCAATGGGCGCTTCAAACCAGTAGTCGCAACCAGTCTCATGGTTGGCGTATTTGTCGCAGATGTCATAGACCCACTGGGCGTCGAACCAGGTTTCGTCACAATCTTCGCAGATCAGTGCGGAGATCGGGACACCCCAGTTGCGCTGACGGGAGATGCACCAGTCAGGACGGTTGGCAACCATGTTGTAAATGCGTTCTTCACCCCATCCCGGAACCCATTCAACCTTGTTGCGGATTGCGTCAAGGGAGCGGTCGCGCAGTTTGTTTTCGTCCATGCCGATGAACCACTGTGTCGTGGCGCGGAAGATGACAGGCTTCTTGCAGCGCCAGCAGTGGGGGTAGGAGTGGGAAATCTCTTCGGATGCGAGAAGGTTTCCGAGTTCGGTCAGTTTTTCGATGACCTTGGGGTTGGCGTCCCATACATTCAGGCCGGCGAAATGTTCGACTTCCGGCAGGAATTCGCCACGGTCATTCATGGGCGAGTAGACTTCCAGACCGTACTTGAGGCCGGTTTCAAAGTCCTCACGACCATGACCGGGAGCTGTGTGAACACAGCCCGTGCCGGTTTCGAGAGTGACGTAGTCGGCAAGGACGACCGGTGATTCGCGATCATAGATGGGATGCTTGGCCTTGAGTCCTTCAAGCTCGGAACCGCTGACGGTGGCGATGGTCTTGACGGAATCCCATCCGAATTTGGACGCACAGTCTTCAAGCAGACCTTCGGCAAGGATGTAGTAGTCGCCGTTTGCTTCGACGAGAACGTAGTCGAAGTCCGGGTGTACGGCCACAGCCATGTTGTCGGGAATCGTCCACGGGGTCGTGGTCCAGATGGCGATATACAGGTTGCTGACATCTATGTCGGCGATCTTTTTGGCATTCTCATCGGCCATGGGGAAGCGGACGTAGATGGACGGGGAGGAGTGGTCCTCGTATTCGACTTCGGCTTCCGCCAGTGCGGTTCGGCAATCGCAGCACCAGTAGATAGGCTTCTTGCCGCGTACGACGCCGTCGCGTTCCATGAAACGGCCCAGTTCACGAGCTGTGGCTGCTTCATATTCGGGCTTCATGGTCATGTAGGGATCTTCCCACTCGCCCATGACGCCAAGGCGCTTGAATTCTTTGCGCTGCGTGTCCAGCCACTTGGCCGCGTAGGTGCGGCAGATTTTGCGGATGGTCAGCGTGTCGAGTTCCTTGTTCTTTTTCTTGAGTTCCTGTTCGACCTTGTGCTCGATGGGCAGGCCGTGACAGTCCCAACCGGGAACATACTGAGCCTGCTGGCCCTGCATGTTGCGGGATTTGACCACGATGTCCTTCAGGACTTTGTTGAGCGCGGTGCCCATGTGAATGTGGCCGTTGGCATATGGCGGGCCGTCGTGCAGGACGTATTCATCGTCCGGGTTTCCGGCGGCGACCATCTTGTCGTAAGCCTTTTGTTCTTCCCAGAATTTTAGCATCTCAGGCTCACGCTGCTTGAGATTGGCCTTCATGGGGAATTTGGTCTTGGGCAGGAGCAGTGTTTTCTTGTAGTCGCTCATGGGTTTTCGGTCCTCCGGCAACGATATATTTCAATAAAATTAACGGTCCATTCAAATGAATCGAAAGATATTGGTGGAACCCGGCCCGGAAGTCAAGCCTTACGCCACATTTGCACTCTCCAACATGGTATTTTTCGTGGCTTCAATGGTATGAGTTTGCTACACTCTTGAGTGCGCTATTGATAAATCATACCTTGAAGGGAGAAAATAAATGGGCATTCATAAAAGAGAACGTGAAATGGAAGAATTAAAAGAACACTATGTCAAGAAAACGTCATGCATGATGCTGGTTTTCGGGGCACTGCTTGTCGGAGCTTTTATCGGCAATGCCATTACGATGGTTTATGTCGGGAAGCAGGCAACCCCGCAGGGAAGCGGGCCTGTTGTGCAGCAGAATGCTCCCAAGGCCGGGGGAGACGCACGGAAGTTGGCGCAATTGGAATCCAATGCCCAGAATAATCCCACCAATGCCGACGCATGGATCAAGCTCGGCAATTATTGCTTTGACAACAGGATGCCCCAGAAGGCTGCAAATGCCTATGAGCGTGCTGTTGAGCTTGCGCCGAGAAGGGAGCATGTCTGGTCCGATCTCGGGGTCATGTACAGACAGCTTGGTCAATACGACAAGGCCTTGGAGGCATTCGGGAGCGCAGCAAAGCTGGACCCTGAGCACAAGACGTCATGGTTTAATATGGGGATTGTTTATCTGTATGATCTGAATGATAAGGCGAATGCGGTCAGGGTCTGGAAAAAGGTGCTGGCTATTGATCCCGATGCCAAGACGCCGAATGGAGATTCGGTGGCCGAGTTGGTGAAGGGGCTGCAAAAATAATTTTCTTTCATGGTGCAATCCTGTTAGATTTGTACCATGCGTAGAAATAATTCCCAGATGAACCTCTATGGAAAAGGCAGTCTGCCGATTGTGGGCTGCCTTGTTCTGTTTTCAGTTGTTCTCGGTACAACTGATTTGGGGTTCATTCCTGTGCCTACTGCTGCAAAAAGTGCGACCATCATGCATTTGCCAACCATCGTGGCGAGCCTGCTTGAGGGGTGGCCTGCGGGGATGATTGTCGGGGCCGTATTCGGTCTGACGTCGATGTATACACCGTCGTCTGCTGTTGCCTCGGATCCTCTGGTCGTATTGCTTCCACGCATTCTTGTCGGCATTACACCGTATTTGACTTATCGTTGGACGGGGATGCTGGGTGAGTATTCCCGGCTCGGTCTGGCGGCTGTTGTCGGGACGCTGACGAATACGGTCGGTTTTTTGGGCATGGCCTGGTTTTTGGGATATTTTGATTTTGAAACGATAGTGGACGTCGCTTGGAAACATGGGCTGCCGGAGATTGTGGTTGCTGTGTTGATAGTCCTTCCGGCGGTTGTGCTTTTGCGAAAAGCGCAGGTGTGGATCGAGACTGTTTTGGATTGATTTCGCGTTGAAAACAGAAAAGGCGCAGGATTGCTTTTGCGATCCTGCGCCTTTTCTGTTGTTAGACTGGATTTAAATGCCACCGCCGTCAATGAATGATTGATGCATGGCGCGTGACTGTACAATCTGTGCGCCGGCCGGAACATCTCGTGTTATCCAGACGTTACCGCCGATGACCGCACCTTTGCCGATGGTAATTCGTCCAAGGATGGTGGCTCCGGCATAGATGATGACGTCGTCTTCGACCACAGGGTGCCGGGGCAGTCCTTTGATGAGGCGCTCGTCTTCTCCTTTGGGGAAGCTTTTTGCGCCAAGGGTGACCCCTTGGTATACGCGTACGTTGTCTCCGATAATGCAGGTCTCACCGACAACGGTTCCGGTCCCGTGATCCATGAAAAAGTTTTTGCCGATAGTCGCGCCCGGATGAATGTCGATACCGGTATCGGAATGTGCCATTTCGCCTATGATGCGGGGAATGATATCAACGCCGAGCCGATAGAGTTCATGGGCAATGCGATGATTGGTCAAGGCTCGGATCGACGGATAACAGAAAATGGTTTCGCCATGGGTCTTGGCCGCAGGGTCACCGTCGTATGCCGCTTCAACGTCACCGAGCAGGTCTTCCCTGATTTTAGGGAGTTTTCTGATGAATTTTCGTGCCATCTCTTTTGCCCGCGCATCACAGTCGTGACACGTTTCTGTATTGGTCTTTTCGCAGACGAAACAGTAGCCGCGCCTGATCTGGTCGCTGAGATGACGTTCAACGCGATCAAGGGTAGAGCCTATATAATAGGGCATGGTGTCCGGGGTGATTTCCGAGGGGCCGTAGTAACCTGGAAACAGAACTGTACGCAGGTCCTCGACTATTTCTGACAGGGTCTCCACGGACGGCATGGGGATATCGTCGGAATAACGATGCGAGGCCGGACCGCTGTCGCCGGATTCGACGAGCAGTGCCACGACGTCGGCAAGTGAGTAGTCTCTTTCAGTCATGGCAGGGTCCTATTCAAAAAGGGCTGTGCTGAGATAACGTTCGCCTGTATCGCAGACGATGAATACGATCATTTTTCCCGCATTTTCTTCCCGTTTGGCCAACTCAATGGCAGCCGCACAGTTTGCGCCGGATGAGATGCCACACAGGATGCCTTCTTCGGCGATCATGCGTTTGGCGGTTTCAAGGGCCGTGTCTCCATCCATCCTGATGATTTCATTAATGATGTCGGTGTTGAGTGTGTCGGGGACGAATCCTGCGCCAATGCCCTGAATAGTGTGGGGAGCCGGTGAACCGCCTGACAGCACGGGCGAGGCATCCGGTTCGACAGCCACTGCCAGCAGCTCGGGCTTTTTGCTTTTCAGCTTTTCGCCGACGCCGGTGATAGTGCCGCCAGTTCCGACGCCTGCCACGAAGATGTCTACCTGTCCGTCCGTGTCGGTCCAGATTTCCTCTGCGGTTGTCTCGCGGTGTATCGCGGGATTGGACATGTTTTCGAACTGCATGGGCATGAAGGAGTTGTCGATCTGCGTGAGCAGTTCCCTCGCCTTTTCAATGGCTCCTTTCATACCGGTTTGAGCCGGAGTGAGGACGAGTTCGGCACCGAATCCCTTGAGAAGTTTGCGGCGCTCAATGCTCATGTTTTCCGGCATGGTCAGGATGAGGCGCATGTTTTTGACTGCACAGACAAAAGCCAAGCCTATACCCGTGTTGCCGCTTGTCGGCTCAATAAGGGTCGTGTCTTGGTTGATCGTGCCGTCAGCAAGGGCGGTTTCGACCATGTGTTTGGCGATGCGGTCCTTGACCGATGCGCCGGGGTTATTGAATTCGAGCTTTGCCACCACGGTTGCCGGAAGGCCTGCCGATATCTTGTTGAGTCGAACCAGTGGGGTTTTCCCCACAAGTTCCGTCATGTCGTTTGCTATTTTCATGTGATAATCCATTTATTTCTTTGTGCATGCCGTCGGAGCCTTGTCCGCGGAAAAAGGAGACAGCTTGCGAAGGTTGGCAATGATCGGCGGGAGTGATTCCAGAACGGAGTCCACCTCTTTCTCTGTGTTGAATCGGCTCAGGCTGAACCGGATGGAGCCGTGGGCAAAGGTGAACGGGACGCCCATGGCCCGCAGTACATGCGAAGGTTCAAGGCTGCCCGACGTACAGGCCGAACCAGAACTTGCACAGATGCCGAGCTGGTCCATCATGAGTAGAATGGCTTCACCTTCAACATACCCAAATGAAATGTTGGAGGTGTTGGGAAGACGGTTGTCCTTGTCGCCGTTGAGAACGGAGTCCGGGATGCTTTCAAGGAGGCCGTTCTCCAGTTTGTCGCGAAGGGCTCGGACTTCAGTGACCTCGGTAGTCATATGTTGTTTTGCAAGCTCACACGCCTTGCCGAGTGCGATGATGCCGGTGGTATTTTCCGTACCGGCTCTGCGGCTTCCTTCCTGATGGCCACCGATGAGTAGGGGGCGGAAAGGAAGGCGCTTGCGTACGAAAAGGGCTCCAATTCCCTTGGGGGCGTGGAGCTTGTGTCCGGAAAGGGAAAGCATGTCTATGGGCGTCTTGGCCAGATCGATGGGGATCTTGCCGACAGCCTGTACTGCGTCGGTGTGGAGATAGACGTCGTTGGCCTTGGCAATTTTTGCGATTTCTTCAAGCGGAAAAATATTGCCGGTTTCGTTGTTGGCCCACATGACTGAAATGATTGCCGTGTCCTTGCGGATGCTGGCTTTCAGTTCCTCGATGTCGAGCCTGCCGTTTTCATCTGTCCCGAGGTAGGTGACTTCGTATCCTTCTTTTTTTTCGAGGAATTTACACAGACTGAGTATGGCAGGGTGTTCCACCCTTGTGGTGATGATGTGCCGTTTTTCAGGCTGGGCGTTGAGGGCGGAGCGGATTGCCGTGTTGTCGGATTCCGTGCCGCAGGAGGTGAAAATGATTTCTTCCGGGGCGCAATTCAAGAGTGCGGCCACTCTTTCTCTGGCCTCCCTGATTTTGGCTCCAACCTGTCCTCCGAAACGGTGCATCGAGGAAGGGTTGCCGTAGAGGTCGGTGAAGAAAGGTTTCATTTCATCGAATACAGCCGGATCGACTTGAGTGGTCGCATTGTTGTCCATGTATATAGTTTTCATGGGATTATCCTTCTTGTACGATGATTTGCGGGTCGACTTTTTCCCTGAGCTTGGCTTCGACGACATTTTGTCGTGTCAGTTGGCTCGAAGGACAGTTGGCACACATGCCCATGAATTTTACGGTGACAGTGGATTTGTCGATATCCTGAAGCTGAATGTCGCCACCGTCGGCCTGAAGCATGGGGCGAATTTCTTCGTCAATAACGGACTCAATGAGGTGCATGCGCTGGATGTTGGTCATCCCCTGACCCGGGAAAGCTGGTTCAGATGATGGAGTGGGGCAGACATCCTCTCCCTGAGCTTCAGCCAGCAGGCGTTCCAAATCGTCAACGCATTTACCGCAACCACCTCCGGCCTTGGTAAAGGAAGTGATGTCTTCGACCGTTTTGAGGTCGTTTTCCTTGATGGCACGAAGAATTTCTTCATCAAAAACGCCGAAGCATTCGCAGATGAGTTCCCCTTCATGAGAGTGCTCGGCCTGAGGCGGTGCTTCGCCGCGCATGTTCTTGATGGCCTGTTCAAGAGCTTCCTGTCCCATGACGGAGCAGTGCATTTTTTCCCGTGGCAGCCCACCAAGGTATTTGGCGATATCCTTGTTGCTGAGCTTTTCCGCTTCTTCGACGGTTTTACCGACGAGCAGTTCAGTTAATGCCGAACTGGAGGCAATGGCGCTGGCGCAGCCGAACGTCTGGAATTTGGCATCGGTTATGATGTTGTCATCGACTTTGATATATAAAGTCAGTGCGTCGCCACAGGCCAGTGAACCCACTTCTCCGACGCCGTCTGCGTCTTCGATGGTGCCGACATTGCGGGGGTTGAGAAAATGATCTTTGACTTTATCCGTATATTCCCACATGGAGATCTCCTTGGAGTATCAATGGTTTCAGATAGTAAGAAGCTATTGCCCCTCTGTCCAACTCATTGAGTCGGGTATCATACCAAAGAAAGGTAAGCACGGCTATATGCCGTGTAAAGCGGACAAGGAGAAAAACAGAGTAAAACAGTGGGAAATTTGGAGGTGGTTGAAAAAAAGTCAATTACAAGGACATGATGCCGGGAATCTCCGCAGCCTTTTCGTAAACAGCCATGACTTCCTTGCTGGAACACATGTTGGATTCCATGGTGACGCTGGTGTATTTTCCGGTTTTTGATTCGCGGGTATGGAGCTCGGCTTCAGGAAATGTTTTCTGAAAAAGGGGAAGATTTTCAGTAGGAACAATGAATTTGAATGCATACGGGCATGGCCACTGATGATGGTCGTCCAGTACTTGCTTGAATTGTTCATGTTTGTCGTTCATTTTTCGACTCCTTGAAAATATGTCGTAGCGGTCTATAATTTGACGCGCAGTTTGTCAAATGTTTGTAATGGTTTGATTTTTATGTTTAAAATTTGTTTCAAAAAAATAATTCGATTGGAAGACAAAAACATTCTCTCATTGTTTTGATTGTGTTACGGTGAAACGTGTATTTGAAACTGTAAAAAATGATCCGCAATACTGAATTATGAGTAATACTGTAGATATACTTGTAGTCGATGATGAACGTATCAATCTCAAGCTGATTGAAGGTATTCTGAAGGGAGGGGATGTCAATCCCATTTCGGTCTCTTCTGGACCTGAAGCTCTGCATGAGGTGGAAAAGCATGATTTTGCCGTAGCGCTTCTTGATGTGATGATGCCGGGAATGGACGGTTTCGAGCTGGCTGAAGCCTTGCGGAGTTCTGATTTGACGAGTGGAATTCCGATCATTTTCATTACTGCCATCAGCAAAGAGCAACGACACGTTTTTCGTGGCTATGAACTCGGTGCGGTTGATTATCTTTTCAAGCCTGTCGAGCCGGAAGTCCTTCGAGGAAAAGTCGGTATTTTTGCGGATCTTCATAGAAAGAAGCGCTCCCTTGAAGAGACGACACGTCGTCTTGAGTCGACAGTCAAGGCGCTTGAGGAGTCTCGGCAAGCTCTTCAGGGGTCGGAAGAGCGTTATCGGATGGTGGCTGATTACAATCATGACTGGGAGAGCTGGATTGATCCCGAAGGGACGTCCATTTATGTTTCTCCTTCGTGCGAACGAATCTGCGGATATCCCCCGCAACGTTTTCTTGATGACAGTGGTTTTTTCCAGCGGATCATTCACCGTGATGATCTGCCTGCCTGGAAACATTATATGCTTTCGGATTCTCCTACCGACGAGAGTCTTGATTTGCGTATCCACCATGCGAATGCCAGAATCAAGTGGGTCAATCTAGTCAAGCATAATGTCAGAGGCGAGAACGGAAGTGCCATGGGTGTACGCACCAGTATGCGGGACGTGACAAGCCGTAAACGCATGGAGGCGCAACTGAAACACAGTTCCCTTCATGATCCGCTTACCGGATTGCCCAACAGGGTGCTTCTGCTTGATCGAATCAGTCAGGCCATTGAAAGATCCACGAGAACGGAAAAGTATTTTGGTGTTTTGTTTGTAAATATAGACCGTTTTCAGGCCGTTAATGATCTTTATGGCCACACCATGGGCGATCGGATTTTGGTCGCCATGGGAGGACGGTTGGTGCAGACTGTGCGGCCTGTCGATACGGTTGCCCGTTTTGGTGGTGATGAATTCGTTGTCCTTGTTGAAGATATGGTTCGAAAGACGGATGTGCGTGAGCTGGTCAAGCTGGTACAGAAGTCACTTGATGAGCCGTTTACTTTTGACGGTATCGATTTCAGTGTTTCAGTCAGTCTGGGGCTTGAAATAGGCAGGAACGGTCAAGCTGCCACTCAGGAAAATCTGGTTCATAATGCTCAGTTGGCCATGTACAAAGCCAAGAGGCTGGGAAAGAATCGCAGTGTGGAATACTCCTCCAAGATGCGTGAGGGACTTGTTGATATTCTTGCCATTGAAAGTGACGTGAGGCGTGGCCTTCGTAATGGCGAGTTTGAAGCATATTACCAGCCCATAGTTAATCTTGCGGATGGGACTCTCTATGGATTTGAGGCTCTTGCTCGGTGGAACCATCCTGAGCGCGGCCTGGTAGGCCCTGGTGAATTCATTCCTGTCGCAGAGGAAACCGGACTTATTGTGGAACTCGGTGTTCAGATTCTCGAGCAGGCATGTTCTGCTTTGAGTGCTTGGCGAAACAGGTACCCGCAGGCCGATGATTTGACCATCTCCGTTAATATCTCTGCCAAACAGTTTGGTGAAGCCACGCTTGTCGGCGATGTGAAGAATATCATTGAAGCTACCAGTGTTCCTCCTGACAGGCTGAAACTTGAGATCACCGAAACGGTCGTCATGCTGGATGCCGTGGAATCCTCGACCCGGTTGAACTTGCTGAAGGCTTTGGGGATCCTGTTGTCTATTGATGATTTCGGCACGGGATATTCTTCAATGAGTTATTTGCAGAAATTCCCCATGGACCAGTTGAAGGTGGATTTGAGTTTTGTTCGACAGATGGAAAAGGCACCAGAGAATATCGAAATCATTCGTGCCATCGTCAACATGGCGCACAGTCTCAGGCTTCGAGTGGTTGCTGAAGGAATTGAAACCGAGCGGCAGCGTGATCTGCTTTATTCCTTGCAATGTGATTACGGACAGGGCTATCTCTACTCGAAACCGCTTCGCGGCGCTGATGCCGAGGAGCTTCTTAAAAAAAATTGATTTCACCTTGTTCAACCGCTTCAGCAAAGGGAGTCCTGCATCATGAATCTGAGTGCCCCGCAACTTCTTACCTGGGTTATCGGTGTCATCATCGGTCTGCTCGGCATCCTTATTCATCTTGACGTCATGTCCGTACCTGCACTTGAAGACCTGGTCCGGCCGTTTTGGCTGGTATCCACGGGTTTTGTGATTCTGGCCGCATCCAGTCTGTTCAGGAATTTGTGATCGGTCTTGTAGATTAGTTTTTCAAGAGCGTTTCAACAAGAGGCCTGTCGTGAAAATACGGCAGGCCTCTTGTCGTTGATTCCTGTTTTGTGATATCGGTTAATTGTTTCAATTTTTTAAAGATACCGTATGGCCCGAGTGTTGGATACATCAGGAGGATTCCTGCATATGGCTGATTTAAAGCGCTGGAGTCGGGATGAGATTACCCGAATGCGAAAAGAAATGGATAGGCTGTTTGATGACTTGTGCACGGATTTCGATTTACCTGTCATGTTTTGCCGGATTGCCGGAGATCTCGATCTTCGGGAAGAGGGGGATGTGCTTGTTGCCCGTTTGGAGTTGGGGAATATAAAACCGGATGACGTGCATGTGACTGTAATGGGGCATCGTCTGATTATTTCGGCCGAGTCGGTAACCGATACTGTCGGACATCGAAAGACGCATACCTTTCGCAAGGAAATCGGCTTGCCGTGCCTTATTCGGCCAGAGGGAGTCAAGGCGGTGTTTGATGACGGGGTGCTGGAAGTTCGATTGTTCAAATGCTCTGCTCGATAGGTGGAATTTGGATCGTATCAGGATGTAACATTCGGAGATAGTAAATATGGCAGCTGCAAAGTCTTCTTTCAAGGTACCTGTGAAGAATCTCAAGTGGGCACTGGATACAAAAAAACTTTCATTCAAAACCACTGACGAGCTTGAACCTCAGTTGGATATTATCGGTCAGGAGCGTGGAGTCGAAGCCTTTCGTTTCGGCATGGGAATGCTCAAGAAAGGGTACAATATTTTCGTGACTGGCGAACCGGGGATCGGACGGTTGGCAACGGTCAAAAAATTATTGAGTGAATTGGCTGATAAAAAGGAGATTCCATGTGACCTTTGTTATGTGAATAATTTCAAGCACCCTGAAGCTCCCCTGATGCTCCGATTCAAGAAGGGTGAAGGAGGACGTTTCAAGAAGGAGATGCAGGAGTTTCTGGATACCGTGAAGCGTGAAGCTCCGCAGCTTTTTGAAAGTGAAGAATATATTGCCCGTAAAAACGAGATTGCAGAGGCTCACGAAAAGAAGGTTATGAGTTTTTACAAGGCCATTGAAGACCAGGTCAAGGATACCGGGTTGGTGGTCGTGCGGATGCAGATGGGACCTATACAGCGTCCTGATGTTGTCCCGCTGGTCGATGGCGAGCCTAAGCGAATGATTGAAATCGAGGAGATGGTGGAAAAGGGGCGTTTCCCCCGTGATGAATATGAACGCCTTCGTGACAAACGGATCGAGTTGAAGGAAGAGATTGATCTGATTGTTCATGAACTCAAGCGGTTGCAGAAGGAAATCGTCAAGAAACATGAAGAAGTCGACCGACTCATGTTTACTGCGCTTGCTCAGGATTTCATGAAATCCCTGAGAGAATCATTCAATGACGAGAAGGTGCTGGCCTATCTTGATTCCGTGCTGGAGCATATGGGTAACGAGCTTGACAGCATCAAGGCATTGGGAGCGTCTCCACAGCAGGGGCCTATTCCGGGACTGATGTTTTCCGGTCCGTCTCCGGAAGCGGTGTTTCGGTCGTATCAGGTCAATTTGCTTGTAGATAATTCCGAGCTTGAGGGGCCTCCTGTAATCATTGAATCGTATCCCACGTATCGGAACCTTTTCGGCAGCATTGAGCGTGTCATGGATCGAAACGGCGGGTGGCATACCGACTATACGAAAATCAAGGCAGGTTCGTTCGTCAGGGCGAATGGCGGGTATCTCGTCATCAATCTCATGGACGCCATATTCGAGCCGGGGGTCTGGCAGACCCTGAAGCGTGCCTTGAAGACCGAGCAGATAGAAATAGAGACTTTCGATCCGTACTATTTCATCAGCGCTACCGGTTTGAAGCCGGAGCCGGTTGATATGGAGGTGAAGGTCGTTGTTTTGGGTAGCCCGTATCTTTATGCGATGCTCAAGCATTATGACGAGGATGTTCCCAAGATATTCAAGGTGCGTGCTGATTATGAGTCCAGCATGAACTTGAGTGATGATCTGGTGTTGCAGGTGGCGCGGTTCATTCGGTCCGAGTCGGAAAAGAATGAGCTGAAATCCTTTGACGCAAGCGGTGTCGGAGCAGTCATGGAAGAGGCCGTCCGGTGGGCAGGTCGTCAGGAAAAGATATCCGCCGCGTTCCCGGCTGTGGCCGATCTTTTGAGTGAAGCGGATTATTTCGCCGGACGCGAAAAAACGAAAATCGTTTCAGCCGAGCATGTCAAAATGGCGGTGGACGCCAAGGTGTATCGTTCCAATCAGGTTGAGGAGCGAATTCAGGAGATGATTGATCGCGGCAGCCTGTTTGTGGATACCGAAGGTGAAGTCGTGGGTCAGGTCAACGGATTGGCTGTGTATTCCATGGGTGATTACATGTTCGGCAAGCCTACCCGGATTACGGCTGTGACTTCGCTTGGCAAGGAGGGCATCATAAATATCGAGCGTGAAGCGGATATGTCCGGTCCCACTCATAACAAGGGCATGCTCATTCTGTCCGGTTATCTGCGTAGCCGGTTTGCACAGGACAAGCCTTTGTCATTGGCAGCCAGCATTGCGTTCGAGCAGTCTTACGGCGGGATAGACGGCGATTCAGCCTCTTCCACCGAGTTGTATGCGCTTTTGTCGAGCCTTTCCGGCAAGCCGCTTCGCCAGTATATCGCAGTGACCGGTTCCGTGAACCAGTATGGCGAAGTACAGCCGATTGGCGGTGTGAATGAGAAGATTGAAGGTTTTTATTTATGTTGCAAAAATAGCGGATTGAATGGAAAACAGGGAGTGATGATTCCGCATTCCAACGTCAAGGATCTCATGTTGCGGGATAATGTCATTGAAGCGGTCAAGTCCGGAAAATTCCATATATGGGCCGTGAAGACTATTGACGAAGGCATTGAGATATTGACAGGTATCAAGGCTGGAAGTCGAGGGAAGACTGGGCGTTATCCAAAGAACTCCATCAATGGCCTGGTTGACCAGCAGTTGAAGAATCTTGCCGATCAGCTCGTTGCTTTTGGCAAGGATGAAAAAGAAAACAAGAAGTCTTCCCGGAAAAAAACTGCCGCAAAAAAGAAGTAGGCCTGACCTCTTTGAACAGGGGTGTTGCCGAAAACAAAAGGGTTGCGTGGTTGCAGCCCTTTTTATTGGAGCATTAATTACATGAATTTGTTGAAATTGAATGTTTGGCGAAAGTGTATTCTTGTCGGTTTTGTCGTGAGTGTTGCTGCCATGTTCGGCATTGATTGGGGATATCATTTCCATATCGGACATGTCGTACGGCTTGCCGTGGGGGCGGCGGCTTTTTGGCTGGCCGTGGATAGGCTCTAGACGGGAAGTTCATTCTTTTTTGAAAATGGCTTGACGGAAGGTGCTGACCTGATTATTGAATTCCTTAAGAATACTCAAAGGAAAATTTCGTTTATGCGTAACTTCGACACCACATCTTCTCTTTACAGCGTTTACCTAACGGTAAGCGTATCTGTAGTAGTGGATGTAGTAGTAGGTGATGTCGATAGGGACGCACCATAGCGGGATTTCGAGTAACTTCAGACTTTTAAACCCCCGTCGGTGCAACCGACGGGGGTTTTTCTTTTCGTCGGGCACCGCAAAGACAAGGAGACTCGGAATGGAACTCAGTGGCGCGGAAATTATTATCAAATTACTCGAAAGGCAGGGGATTGAGACTATTGCCGGTATACCCGGTGGTGCGAATTTGCCTCTTTATGACGCATTGTCTCAGAGTGAACAGATTCGACATGTCTTGACCAGACATGAGCAGGGGGCTGGATTCATAGCTCAGGGGATGGCACGGGTTACTGGGGAACCTGCTGTTTTCTTTGCAACTTCAGGTCCGGGAGCAACCAACACGCTGACTGCCATTGCTGACGCGAAGCTCGATTCCATCCCTGTCATCTGCATCACCGGGCAGGTCCCTTTGAGCATGATCGGGACTGATGCCTTTCAGGAAGTCGATACCTACGGATTAAGTGTTCCTATTACCAAGCATAATTATCTTGTGCGCTCTGTCGAGGAACTGCTGCGTGTCATTCCCGAGGCGTTCAGCGTTGCGGCTTCCGGCCGTCCCGGACCTGTCGTGATTGACGTTCCCAAAGACGTGCAGTGTGCGATGATGGAAATTGATTCCTGGCCCGAACCGGGGATGCGTGAAGAAGGCCCTGAGTTGATTGACGCTGAGGTGCGTCGGGCCGCAACCATGATAAACCGGGCAAAGAAGCCCATTTTGTACCTTGGTGGCGGTGTGATTCAGTCCGGTTCAGCCAATGAGGCTCTTTCGCTTGCCGAGAAAGGTTCCATCCCTTCCGCATTGACGCTCATGGGGCTGGGGGTTGTCCCTCACGATCATCCGTTGAATCTCGGGATGCTTGGCATGCACGCAGCGAGATATACCAATATGGCTCTTGAGAAATGTGATTTGCTGGTTGCGGTCGGCGTTCGTTTCGATGACCGGGCAACGGGTAAAGTCGCGGAATTTTGTCCTGACGCAAAAATCATTCATGTCGATATTGATCCGAGCGAGTTGGACAAGATCAAGACGAGCCACGCTTCCATTACTGGTGATGTTGCTGATTCCCTCAAGGCTCTGCTGCCTCAGATCGAGAAGGCTGAACGCACTGAATGGTTGCATGAAATCAGTCAATTGAAGAAATCCAATCCTATGGTTGTCGAAGGAGCCGAGGACCCGGTTTCGCCATATGGTGTTGTTTTGAAAACGGCTGAGTTGGCCGAGGACGACGCCATCGTGTGTACTGACGTCGGGCAGCACCAGATGCGTACGGCGCAGGTATATCCTTTTGAGCATCCGCGTCAGTGGCTGACGTCTGGCGGTCTCGGAACCATGGGATTCGGCATGCCTGCCGCGATCGGGGCCGCGCTTGCCGCACCGGACAGACAGGTGATCTGTTTCAGTGGAGACGGTTCCATCATGATGAATATTCAGGATCTTGCAACCGCTATGGAAAACAATGTCAACGTCAAGATTGTCCTGACGAACAACAACGCGCTGGGATTGGTGCGGCAGCAGCAGGATTTGTTCTATGGCAAGCGGTATTTTGCTTCCAATTATGAATATGCTGTTGATTTCGTGAAGATTGCCGATGGGTTCGGAATGCGTACCTATGATTTGGGTCTGAGTGAAAATCCGGCTGAAACCCTTGCCGAGGCCCTTGCTTTTGATGGGCCGGCATTCATTCATGTGCCTTTGAGTCCTGATGAGCCTGTGTATCCGATGGTTCCTCCCGGAGCTGCGAATTCCGAAATGATCGGAGGGAAAGCCGATGTGTAAGCATACTGTTCTTGAATTGTCCGTGAACAACCATCCCGGCGTGATGTCGCATATTTGCGGCCTGTTTGCGCGTAGGGCGTACAATGTTGAAGGCATTGCCTGTATGCCGATCAATGGTGGCGGGAAAAGCCGTATATGGCTTCTGGTGAATGCTGATGAAAGGCTGGATCAAATGATCAAGCAGGTGGACAAGCTGCATGATGTCCTTGGGGTGGACAGGCATGACGGTGGACACGAAGTGTTTGAAAAAATGACAGAATTTGTCAGTTGATACGAGTTTGAGTTTCCTTGGGCAAGGGCGTTCTTCGGAGCGCCCTTGTTTTTTGGGGAAGGGCTGTCGGTTGAAGGGCGGAATATCATGACGAAATAGCGTGTGTGCAGTGGAGACGCAAAAAAGGTTTGAAAGGGTCTAAAGAAATCTTTTGTTGTGCCGATAAAAATAACGGGTAGTTGTAACCGTTGTTCGGGAGACAGGATGGCACTTTCAGAAAGCCAGAAAACTTTTATACTGGATTATTCCACACGCCTGCTGCAACAGGATATTCTGACGAACTCTCTTTTTGGAAGTTCCAGCGTTGGCAGGGATTTGCGTAGCCTTGTGCTTGGGGATGCCCGTACTGCCACCACTTTTACGAATCCTTTTGAGCAGGCCATCAGCGGGACGTTGCGGGCTGATGCCGGTGCTACGCGTCAGGCGAGTCGTAATGTGGGCGAGGCTGCGTCCATGATGGGCGTTGCGCGAACCGATATGGCGACCATCGTTGATGCACTCAATGACATGGAAGATATTATCGATAAAATCGATACGGGTGAGTTGGATGGTTCCAGCGCTGTTGTTCAGGCGGACTATGACGCCTTGAAGGAAAAGATTACCGGGACGATTTCCAATTCCGATTTTAACGGGATCGCTCTTTTGGACGGCACAAAGTGGGGGACGAGCCAGATTGACGCCAATGGAAATGTCTTTATCCAGTCAAGCAAGGAAGGCGGTTTCAATATCACATTTCACAATGTCGAAGCGGAGAACTGGGCCGGACTGGATAAAACCAAGCTCGAACTTCCGGCAGACAGGGCCGATCAGTTGGCGCTTGTCCAGAGCCTCCAATCGGACATGAATGCGATTCTGGATGTCTATGAAGGCAAGGAGGACAGTCTCAAATCTCAGGAATTGCACCTGCAAAGCCAGTCGCAGATACTCGACAAGGCCGCGCAGTTACGCATGCCTGAATCAGGAACAGCGGATTTAGAAAAGCTGATTGCCGATCTCGTCGCCAAGAACCTTGGAGATATTATCAATACGGTCGGATGATGGGGGGTTTTGTGCTTTAGGAGGACCGGTCAGATGAATCTGGCCGGTTTTTTTGTGATCTTCAAGAGGAAAAGGTAAAAAGAAAATCGCCTTTCGTTAGAAAGGCGATTTTCTTTGATATATGGAGCTGACGAGCAGGATTGAACTGCCTACCTCATCCTTACCAAGGATGCGCTCTACCGATTGAGCTACGTCAGCATTTTTGATTTGGTTGCCGCATCTGCGTCGTTCCGGGACACTTGGAGTATTCAGGCTACACCTTCGTGTCCCGCGCCTAGCATCTACGGCAACCAAATTAAAAATGCTGTGCATTTCGTGGTAACCGTATGCGGTCAAATCTAAAGAACTTCGATGAAATGGTGGACCGAATGTTTCGTCGGCCCACCGGGGTGTTTCATCGTCTGGTCGGGATGAAAGGATTTGAACCTTCGACCCCTTGAACCCCATTCAAGTGCGCTCCCAAGCTGCGCTACATCCCGACGCGAGAAGAGTGTCTATCTTCGGGGCGGAGAGAAGTCAATCATTTTTTAACTATTTGATGTTTAAGATTTTTGTAGGGGGGCGAGGAGGGCAGAAGAAAAAAGACAAGGCCATCTGATTTCTCAGATGGCCTTTGATATATGGAGCTGACGAGCAGGATTGAACTGCCTACCTCGTCCTTACCAAGGACGCGCTCTACCGATTGAGCTACGTCAGCTTTTTTGTCGATGGTGCCGCATCTGACTGCGTTACGGATCACTTGAAGTAGTCAGGCTACATCTGCGTGTTCCGTGCCTTGCAGCTACGGCACCCTCGACAAAAAAGCTTTATCTCAGGGCCGCGTTGCGGTTTTTCGACAATGGTATCGATTTGAAAGAACTTTCGATGAAATGGCGGGCCGAGTGTTTCGTCGGCCCACCGGGGTACTTCATCGTCTGGTCGGGATGAAAGGATTTGAACCTTCGACCCCTTGAACCCCATTCAAGTGCGCTCCCAAGCTGCGCTACATCCCGACGCGAGGTGTGTTACTATCTGCGTGAGGGGGCAGTTGTCAATCTCTTTTTGTGAAAAAATTCAAAGAAAGTGAAATTTTTATGCCCAATGAGAAATATGCTTCCGGTTTGGAGAAAAAAAATATAACTGACAGAATGTTTGGATATTTATAATAGTTTTTTCAATCAGCTTGTATAAAGATGCCAACAGATGAAGTCTTGTACTGTCGGTGTCTGATAGGCGTCAGCCCGACTGGAATGAGTGTATAAATGTACGTAAATCCTCAATAGATTGGAGGAATGATTATGTCAGATGAAACGTTGAAAGACATTAACCAGTTTCTGACCTTTACCCTTGGTAAGGAAATTTTTGCTTTGGATATTGGTACGGTCAGGGAAGTCCTTGAATTGACTTCGATTACCAAGATCCCCCGTACTCCGGAGTTCATGCGTGGAGTGATCAATCTTCGCGGTCATGCCGTGCCGGTTGTCGATATGCGCCTCAAGCTGGGCATGTCCAAGGGCGAAGATACCGTCGATACTTGTATCATTATCGTTGAGATCGAATTCGACGGCGAATTTACCGTGATGGGTGCTTTGGTTGATTCCGTGCGTGAAGTCTTTGAAATGACACCTGACACCATTGAGCCTGCTCCCAAGATGGGTGCCGCGATCAATGCCGAGTACATCCGCGGTATGGGCCGTCAGAACGAGCAGTTCATTATTATCATCGATATCAACAAGATTTTCTCCGCCGAAGAGCTGGCCATGGCCAAGGAGATGGCCGGAGCCGGTGGTAGCCCTGAGCAGCTTCCGACAGAGGATGCGGCTTCAGCAACCATTTCGCTTTAATTCCAAAAGGGCCTTCATCGTCAGGATGAAGGCCCTTTTTTTGTTCATTATTCCGGTTTTTCATCCCAGTTGAACACTTTGTCCCAGGAGATTTTTCCCTGGGTCTTTTTTTGTTTTCGGAGCAGTACGTAAATCGCACCGGCTCCCCCGTCCTTGGGTTGTGCGGTGCAGAATGCGAGAGTAACGCGCTTGAGCGGGTCACGGGTCAGCCATGTCTCAGTTTCTCGCCTGAGTATGCTCTGGCCTCCGGGGGAGTTGATGCCGCGCCCGGTGACGACCAGCACGCATCGATGCCCCTGAAGGTAACTTTCACGAATGAAAAACAGCAGGCTCTCGTGGGCCTGATCTGAAGTCATTCCATGGAGGTCGAGATGGGCCGCGACGCTCAGGCTGCCCGCCTTGAGTTGCTGAAATGTCTTGATGTCCAGCCCGCGAACATAGCCGTACATGAATTCATCGGTGTACTCGAGTTCAAACTCCACATCGCCACGCATGAAGCGTTTGAGGTCGTTTTCAGCGTCATCTTCCAGAGGTGTGGCTGTCGCCTTGGGAGCGGGCTGCGGGGTGACCTGCCTTCCGCCGGGAGAATTTATCTGTTTAACCCCCTGCATTGCGGCCATGAAGATTTCTTCATCCGGTGGAGGTGCGGCCTCTTCTTCTGTCTGCTTGGGAGATGCCTTCTTTTTGTACGGCAGGGCGTAGGCATCCTTCTTTTCTTTTTTCGGTCCAAGTGATGCAAGGTCGCTCAAGCTCTTTATACGTTTCTTTTTGCTCATTTTTATCTCCGATTTCGGGTCCGCTTGCGATTTTTATGCTTTTACCTATGGACTCTGTGTATTCCGTGCATATGTAGGTGATTCACTGGACTTCCGAATCAGGCTTCAGTAAAGAGCCTTTTGCACATAGACACAAAGTGAGGGAATACATGCTGACCATTGAAGACTTGCATGTCAATATCGGGGATAAACAAGTACTGGATGGAATCAACCTCCAGATCAATGAAGGGGAGACCTTTATCCTCTTCGGGCCCAACGGTTCCGGCAAGACGTCGCTGCTTATGACCTTGATGGGGTTTGGCGGATACGAAATCACCAAGGGCAAAATCTTTTTCAAGGGCGAAGATATTACCGACGCTCCCATGTACGAGCGCGCTCGACTCGGAATCGGCATGTCGTTTCAGCGTCCGCCGACCATTCACGGGCTGCGTACCCGGCATCTGGTCGAGCTTTGTTCCCGCAAAGGGAAAGTGAATGCTGATCTTTTGGCCGATACGGTCAATATGACCGATTTTCTTGATCGTGATATCAACTCCGGATTTTCCGGTGGTGAAATCAAGCGTTCGGAGTTGTTGCAGCTCATGGCGCAACAGCCTGATTTGGTTCTTTTCGATGAGCCTGAATCCGGTGTAGACATGGAAAACATGCAGTTGGTCGGCAAGGTCGCTCGCGACGTGCTCGACGGCAATTTCGATGTGACTCCGGACCTGAGCCTGAAGCAACGCAAGGAACAGGCCAGCACCGCAGGGCTTATCATTACCCATACCGGATACATTCTTGATTATGTCAATGCCGACCGTGGGCAGGTGCTCTATCAGGGCCACCTGTGCTGTGAAGGCCGTCCCAGAGACATTCTGGATCACATCCGCGAGCACGGCTACAAAGAGTGCGTGCGCTGCATGAACTAGCAACTCCTTTTGGAGAATCGATATGAAAAAAGTTGATCTTTCCGATTTCAAGTTTGACGGCCTTGAGCAGGAAGCACTGACAGACCTGAATGATCTGTCTCAGGAAGACAAGGACCAGCTGCTGATGGCCGGTGTTGTCGCTGACGAATCCATGCGTTCCGCTTCCTACCTTCAGATGGACCATTCCGCTGTCCACTGTTCTTCAAAGGACGAAGGCGTCGAGATCATGGATATCAAGGACGCTCTTGAGAAATATGACGGTCTCAAGGATTATTACTGGACACTCGTGGACGGCGACAAGGATGAGTTCACCAAGGCAGCTCATGACAATCTGCATGGTGGGTATTTCATTCGCGTCAAGGCCGGAGCTAAGATCAAGGACCCCATTCAGTCCTGTCTGATGCTCAAGTCCGAGAATGTCGGGCAGAATGTTCATAACCTTGTCATAATCGAAGAAGAGGCCGAGGCGCATATTATTACCGGCTGTTCTGTTGCCCATGGCACCAAGGCAGGCGCGCATCTCGGTATTTCCGAATTTTTTGTCAAGAAAAACGCTTCCCTGACTTTTACCATGGTCCATAACTGGGGTGAGGATGTCGCTGTCCGTCCCCGGTCTGCCGGTGTTGTCGAGGAGGGCGGCAAGTTTCTTTCGAATTATGTCCTGCTCAAGCCAGTCAAGGATTTGCAGATGTACCCGAGCATTACCATGAACGGCCCGCATTCCGTGGCTCGCTTCAATTCCGTGGTTGTCGCTCCCAAGGGATCGCATCTGGATATGGGCAACAAGGTGGTCATGAACGCGCCGCATACCCGCTGTGAGATCATTGCGCGGACTATCGCGACTGGCGGAACCATCATCAACCGCGGTCACATTGGTGCTCACCATGTCCCGAGCAAGGGGCATCTGGAGTGTCAGGGCCTTATCCTCGGTGACGGGCGCATCTGGGCCATTCCTGAGCTTGACGGCTCGGCTGAAGGCGTGGAGCTTTCTCATGAAGCCTCTGTCGGCAAGATCGCGCAGGACGAGATCGAGTATCTCATGGCCCGCGGGCTGGATGAGGACGAAGCGACTTCCACGATCGTTCGTGGTTTCCTGAATACGGACATCATGGGCCTGCCGGTTCGTTTGCAAGAGGAAATCAACAAGCAGATCGAGGAATTGCAGTCATCTGACGCAATGTAGTTCTTTTGTTATTCAAAAAAATGGCGGGGCGATTGCCTCGCCTTTTTTTTTGCGGATTTCAGTAAAATGAAAATGCACTTGAATAAAGCTGCTGACCGTACTAAGCACGGTAGGTATTGTTTAGGACTGCTGCCTAAGTGATTGGCAGATGGGTGTTTCCGGATTACCGAGGGGGATTTGATGTCGAAGAAGGAAAAGATTTTGGTGGCCGCCCAGGAGCTTTTTGCTCGTTATGGATACGCCGGAACGACCATGAAGATGGTTGCGGAGCAGGCGGGCGTCGCATCAGGATTGGTGTTTCACTACTTCGATAGCAAGGAAAAGCTTTTCATGTCAGCCGGTTCCGACCTGATTGACACCATGATACTAATTTTGCGGGACAGGATTGTTGATACCCCAAACGGCTGCGAGGCCCTTGGCGTGTTTGTTCGTGCGTATTTGCAGTTCACTCTTGAAAATGAAAAGACGTTTCCTACGGTTATTCGTTGCTCGCCGTTCAGTGATGACAACCCTGATCTGGATCGACAGAAGATCGGGGCGAAGTTCCGTGAATTGATTGATATCATAGAAGAAATATTGCGGCGTGGAGTTGAAGACGGTTCGATTGCCGACCTCCCGCTCACGCAGACTGCATTCATGGTGTATGGCAATATCGTCGGTGCAGTGCGTACGCGTTTTCTTGCTCCGTACGAGATTCCGGGGCTGTATGATGAAGCCTGTGACTTTGTGATGCGTAGTGTCTGCGCGCCTTCAGCAATTCGTTAAGTTATGCCTGGATACAAAGGCCATCTTGCCGGTGGCCTCTTTTTTGCCGTCATGGGGATTGTCGGAGCGGTTCTACTGGGCTGGTTCGTGGTCGATCCGATTCTGGCTGCCGGACTTACCGGGTTTTGTCTGCTTGGCGCGTTATTCCCGGATGTCGATACTGATTCCAAAGGGCAGAATCTTTATTATGCCGTTTTTGCATTGGTAGATCTTGGCCTGATTATTCGGGAACAGTTTGTCTGGGCCGCCTGGTTTGGGCTGTTTGCCATGCTTCCCGCACTTGGTTCACACAGAGGCTGGACGCATTCCTGGTGGGCTATGCTTGTTGTCCCCCTGCCGATTCTTGGGCTTCCGGCGTTTGTTCTTGGCGCAGAAAGTGTTGGCCGCTTTGTGCCTTTTTATGTGGCATTTGGTGGCGGATATTTTTCTCATCTGCTGTTGGACGGCGAATTCTAGCCGTACCGCTTATTCCCGTAGAATTGGTAGAGGGGGTTAGGACATGAGTCTCCGGTAGAGAGCCATGTATTTGTCCGCCATGGCTTTGTCCGTGAACTTTTTGCAGGTTCCCGAGCCATTTTTCACAAGATTTTTCGCGAGTTGGGAATCGTTGACGATCCGGCTGATCGCGGTGGCGAGTTCTTTGGCATCCCGGTTTCTGAAAACCAGTCCATCATGTTCATGGGTGACGAGTTCCAGATTCGACGGCAGGTCAGAGGTGATGACAGGCGTTGCTGAAGCCCAGCCTTCCTTGATAACGGCATTCGAGCCTTCTCCATCCACAGACGGAATAGTGAGGACGTCGATTTCCGGCAGAACTTCGCGGCTGTCACGGTATCCGAGAAAGAGTATGGATTCGGCAAGCCCCAGAGCGTCCGCCTTAACCTTGAGTTCCTGAAAGAGCGGGCCGTCTCCGGCAATGAGGCATTGCCAGTCAGGCATGGTTGTGTCTTTTTTGAGTTCCGCCAAGGCATCTATCAGAACTTCAAAGCCTTTTTGCGTGCTGAGCGCACCAACGGCACCGACTGTCAGTACCGGATGCCAGTGCTTATCCGTGGAATACATCTCCGCATCGATGCCGCTGTGAAATGTATGCGTTTTCTCTGCCGGGATACCGGAGTCGATCAATACGTCACATATTTCCTGACTGACTGCCACAAGTGCGTCGCCCGCCAGATATTTGTTTTTGCTCCATCCCGGTTTCAAGCGGTAGGAAACACGTCTGCTGTGGACCAGTTTGAAGTCGCCAAGCATCTTTTTTGCCAGAGCGGCAAGAGATGCCCCCTTGGCATCGTTTGTGTGGACGACAGCAGGTTGGTGTGTTGCGATAATGCGTGATAATTTGAAAATATTCAGTGGGTTGAAGTCACTTGAAGTTGGGAGCGTGAGAAAAGGGATACCCGCCTCTTCAAGCAGGGGCGTAAGTGGAGCCTTTTTCGGGACCACTACAAGCGGTTCGAAATCGGGTGATTGCATCAGGCGACGGGCAAGGTAGAAAACCTGCCGTTGCCCTCCGCGAATTATTTTCCCTAAATCCAGAAGCAATATTTTCAAGACTAAATCCTGTTATTTCAATGTATTTTGAGTCATTTGAGCGATGTCTTCAAGGCTCTGGCAAACGGTAAATCCGGCTTTACGCATGCTTTCCAGCTTTCCTTCTATGCCTCCGCCTTTTTCCAAGATGGCTCCGGCGTGTCCAAGCCGTTTGCCTGGAGGTGCTGTGCGGCCGGCAATAAAGGCCACAACAGGTTTGTCAAAGCCCGTTTGGACGACGTATTCAGCCAGATTCTCTTCGGCTTGTCCACCGATTTCACCAAGCACGACAACTGCCTTTGTTTCTTCATGATTTCGTATCATTTCAAACATCTCTACAAAGCCGGTGCCGATGAAAGGATCGCCGCCGATTCCAACGCTCAGGGATTGCCCTATGCCGGAGGCTGTCAGTCGTGCGGCCACCTCATAAGTCAGGGTGCCGCTTCTTGAAAGGACTGCGACAGGACCGGGCATGAAGGGGATGGTCGGAAGGATGCCGATTTTGGTTTGACCCGGAACGATGATGCCGGGGGTATTCGGTCCGATGACCTTTGTGGGTTTGTCCTTGATTTGTTCGAAAATGGATAGCATGTCGTGTTGAACGATTCCCTCAGTGATGCATACGGCCCAAGGGATTTCATTGAATGCAGCCTCAAGCACGGCGTCCGCCGCCATTTTGGGAGGAACAAAGATGATGCTCGCTCCGATGTCATGCGTGCGCTTCGCTTCGGCGATGGAGTTGTAGACCGGAACGCCAAGTACTTCCTGACCTCCCTTGAATGGTGTAACTCCGGCAACGATATTGGCTCCGTATTCCTGCATGAGTGACGTGTGCAACTGGCCTTCGCGTCCCGTGATTCCCTGAACGAGGATCGGGGTGTCCTTGTTGATTTCAAAGGTGGCGTCAGAAGTATATCCCTTGTCGTCAGGTCGTGCTTCCTGTGTACAGTCTTTGGGGGTGGCAAATTCGATCTTGGGAGGATTGACAGGGGTGAGCGTCCCCAGAATGTCGATAGCTTCTTTCATGTTTTCAGCTATATGGATGTTTTCAGCTCCCATGCTGCCGAGAATTTCAAGGCCGCTTTTCGCATCCTTGCCAGCCATTCGAATGATGATCGGCTTTTGCGGGGAGTTGCCGCCGAGGGCTCCCTGCATGGCAAGCGCCACTTTTTCACAGGAAAGTATTCCGCCGAACAGGTTGATGAAAATGGCCTGCACCTGAGAGTCGTCGAACAGGAGTTCAAGAGCGGTTTGCATTCGCTTCTGATCGGCAGCGCCGCCCAGATCGAGAAAGTTGCTGGCTGGAAGATTGGAGAAGTTCAGGAGGTCCATGGTGGCCATGGCAAGGCCTGCGCCATTGACCATCAGTCCGACCCAGCCGGGGAGTTTGACGAATGAAAGTCCTGCGTCGCGGGCTTCGTTTTCTTCTGTTGAAGCGTGTTCGCGCTGGTAGAATTCTTCCATTTCAGCGGTTAGGTCCACGAAGTTGTCATCGACTTCAACCTTGCCGTCCAGCGCGATGAAATCTCCATCGCCACTGATGATGAGTGGATTGATTTCCGCCATGAGCAGGCCGTAGTCCGTCATGGCCTTGAAAAGGCTTGTCAGCAGGTGGGCAAATCCCTTAAAATATTCTTTTTCCAGTTGAAGATGGAAGAAGGCTGCGCGAATCTGGTTGGGCGACAGGCCGGCAGGGAGTTTGACTTCCTGAACGAGCAGGTTTTCCTTGCCGAGATTTTCGATTTCGACTCCGCCTTCACGCCCGATGGTGAGCAGAATGCACTGCCGCTCGCGTGAAACCGTCAATGAAAGGTAAAATTCTCGTTTGATGTCGGCAGCGGGTTCCACTCGGATGAACGGTACTGTGTGACCTTTGAGGTCGAGATTGAATATCTTGCGGGCTGTGGCAGAGAAGTTGTTTTCGTTGTCCACTCTCAGGATGCCACCGGCTTTCCCCCGGCCGCCGGTCAAGACCTGGGCCTTGAGAAACCATGGAAGCTTGAAATCGGGTTGAAAATCCTTTTCCTCGCCTGGGAAGACTGCGATCCCGTTTGGGGTGGGGATGTTCGCTTTCTCAAAAAGTCGTTTGCTGTTATGTTCGTTGAGCAGCATGGGTCCCTCGAAAATGCCGTTTATCCTGTGTGTTTTTAAGCCCTTATGTGGAGACTTTGCCTGTAAGTGCCGTTTGCCCTGATGTGAGGGGCAAAAAAGTTAGAGCCTCTATAAGATATTACTCGGCAATGTGCTAGGAGTTATCATGGTAGATTTTGAAGATTTTGCAGATCAGTTGCAGCAGGAAGTGGTCACCGATATGGCTGAGTCCTATTTTGGTGATCGGAAAAATCTTGACGATATGATGAGTGCTTTTGCCAATATGGTGGAGGAATTTCGCCATATGGTCTTAAAGCTCTCCCGAGCGTCAGCTACGCTTCATCATCTGCTTCTGGACAGGGAGACTGCCAAGTCGTTCTTCATCGCTTTGGATATTGTTCCGTCATGTATACCTTTTTCTGATGATCCGCCGCGTCTGCTCCTTGATTCATTGCCCTTTGCCTTTACAGGGGCAGGTCGATATCAAAAGTGTGTTTTCAGGGCTTTCAGCATGTTCCAAAAGGTGGCCGACGAGTATCTGAACGGAGTGTATTATGATGATCCCGAATTCAAAGGCAGAAAACGTCTGACGGTTCATTACCTGCGGCTTAAGGCTCTTTGCGATCACATCAATGAAGAAGTTGAGCGGATAAACAGCAACATGTCTCCCAGCGGGACACTGCGATACATTAAGGAGATGAATCCTGTTCGGGCAAAGCAGGAAAAGCTGATTGGTGATACCTGTTTGAGTGAAGGCTGCACAATTGACAAGGAATTGGCATTTAGCCCCATAGATTTCGATGCGTTGGGACTGCCTGTCGTGCAGGACTTACCGCCGCTTTATAAGGTCAAAGGTGTTATCAGTGAATTTTGCAAAGAGGTCTATTCCTTGCGAAAAGATGCTGTCCACAAGGCAATGGATGATTTGCGTGACTAACTGAAGCGATTATACCAGATCGATTTTTTTGAGATTTTCAATCAGGCATTCCGACAGTGATTCCTTGTGGATGTAAGCATCTGCACCTCCTTTGAAGAAAGATGTGCTGACATTTTTTACATCTTTATGGGCTGTGAGCATGACGAGTTTGAATGCCTTGAGTGGATCGATCTTGTTTTGTCTTTCAATTTTACGCATTTTTTCAACCACTTCATGGCCATCCATTTGGGGCATTTCAATGTCCATGAATACTGCATGAAAAGGAGCGCCTGTTCCAAGGTGGTGTTCAAACTGAAGGAGTGCGTCATCACCCCTGAGGGAGATGACGCACTGGGCATACTTTTCCAGCTTTTTGGCAACAAGAGCGGTAAATCGTTCGTCGTCATCGACGATGAGAAATCTTTTGGACATTGTTAGGCTGTCTCCTCAGCCGTCAGCATTAATCGTTTCAAGCATTTTTTTCAATGTTTCTGATACTTCGTTTTCACTTACCTGACATGTGCCGACGGCTTGGTGTCCACCTCCGCCGAACGAGAGCATCAGCTTGCCGACATCTGTTTTGCTGGTTCGGTTTGTAATGGAGTGTCCCACAGTGAATACGACGTTTTGTTTCTTGAATCCCCAGATGATGCGTATGCTTACATTGCAGTCTGGGTGCAGGGTGTAAATCATGAAGCGATTGCCGCAATAAATGGTTTCCTGATTTCGCAGGTCAAGGACAACCGCATTGCCCTGAACGGACGTATTGTCTTGCAGCATTTTTATGAACAGGGGCTCATCTGCGCGGTATTTATCGATTCTTTCTTTAACATCCTCGATTTCCATGATTTCTTCAGCAGGCATTGACCGGCAGTATTCAATCATATCAAGCATCAGTTGATAATTGCTGATGCGGTAATCCCTGTAACGTCCGAGACCGGTGCGCGGATCCATGACGTAGCCGAGCATTATCCAGCCGCTCGGGTTCCTGATTTCCTCCGGGGTCAGGTTGGCGGAATCGACTTTATCCACGGCTTCCATCATCGGGACGAAATTTTCAGGAAATTTGTCGGCGCCGTAATATTCGTAGATTACCCGAGCGCAACTTGGCAGGGGTTTGCTTTCACCTTCGAATTCAATATCCCCGAGACGGTCGTTTTCGCTGGTGTGGTGGTCAAACCAAAGGCCGCAACCCGGTACGTAAGGCACGTTGGCCAGCACGTCCTTTTTACCGACTTCCACTTTGCCGTCCTGTAAATCCTTGGGATGGGCGAACAGGTAGTCATCGATTATATTCAGATGCTTGAGCAGGGTAGCGCAAACAAGGCCATCAAAATCGGAGCGGGTTACGAGTCTCATGGTGCAATCTCCCGTTAAGTCCGTTGATTGTAAGAGAGTTAGGGTCGGTCATTGGTAATACTTTTCAATTTCTATTCTTATCTGGAAGAGAATTTTTTGTCAAAATCAAGACGTTATTTTCTGTTTCGTTTCGAGAGCGTTTGAGCACGCAACTCCCTGAGTCTTTTCCCGGATTCTGTTCCTTGATTCATTTCCTGCGGGGTGAGTTTGACACTCAGTATTTTTTGCAGGTCGCGTTTGGCTCGTTGGCTGTAATCTTCATCCATATCTGCCTGAACGAGTTCAAAGAGCGGCTCAAGAGTTCGTGTTCTGTGTAAATCGTATAGCAAATCCACTTTTGTACCCGGTCGAAGTTCCGGGTATCGGCCAGCGATCATATGCCATTCAGCGGCTTTGCTGCCTGCAATGTCGAATGTGTTGGGCATTCGGATTCGCCGTGCAAGTCTGCTCGCCATTTGTATCCCCACCCGGTCATGTCCATGATGGGTTGGCAGTTTTTCCCTGTCTGTAGTGCTTTTGCCTATGTCATGACAGAGAGCCATCCAGACGCAAAGCTCATCCCCGGCGACGCAGTCCATGGTTCGCGCCGTGTGCTCGATAACGGAACTGTCATGATAGGGGAGAGGGCCTGCGGGAATGTTCAAGCAATCCTTGAACTCTGAGAACCATGGAGTCAGGCAGTCTGTTTGTGACAACAATCTCAGATAGTTGCCCGGTGCATTCGTTTTCAGCGCTTTGCGTGTTTCCTGACCGATTCTGTCGGGCGCGATATCTTTGAGGAGGTTCTTTCGGGCAATGAATCGCATTGTTTCAATGAGCTCGTCGTGCGGGGTGAATTCGGGCATTTTGGCCCAGAATCTGGCAGCTCTGAATACTCGTAGCGGATCATCAATAAAAGCCTGACGAGATGTCGGACGGAGTGAGCGGTTGTGAAGATCTTGCAGGCTGTTCGGATGGCAGAACAGATTGCCTTCGCTGTCCAGCAGCATTGCATTGACAGTGAGGTCTCTGGATTCTAATTCATCTTCTATGCGATGCGCACGAGGAAATGAGTATTCCTGTCGTTCCAGAAGAAAGATCGGAAAGCTGTGACCGACTTCTGTCGCTTTGGGGAATCGGGCTTGAAATTCCTCCTTGGAGGAATTCATGACAAGATAGTCCCGATCAGAAAGTTTTCTCCCGAGAAGAAGGTCGCGGACAGCGCCGCCAGCGAGATATATATTCATTTGAGCTACATATAACATAAGGTAAATCATGCTGCCACCAGGAATTTTTATATGGGAAAGTGAGTCGAGGCGACCGGAACCACAGTCGCTGGCTGCGTTACATCAAGGATGGAAGGCTGATGTTGACGCCTTTGGTCCGTGGCAGGAGTCGGTTTATATCGATGGTGTCGGTGAATTTTTGCAGGGTGGCTCGGAGAGTCGAACAACGGTTGTTGTCACCGAATCCTGTTCGTCCACGATGGAGCAGGCCCGGGTGCTGGCCGAGCAGGGGGTGCTTGGCGAGTGGGGTGCTTTGGTGGCGGGGGTGCAACTGAGTGGCAGAGGGCAGTTGAGACGGCCTTGGATGTCTTCTGCGGGAAATTTGCATGTATCGGTTGTGATGCCTGCTTCGCCGAAGACGGGTGCATGGCAAACCGCTCTGGATTCTTTACTTTCCTTGTTCGCAGGATACATTTTCAGTGTTGTCCTGACTCAGTTGGGAACGAATATTCAGCTCAAATGGCCTAACGATCTTTTGCAGGATGGCAAAAAGGTCGGCGGGCTGTTGATTGAAGAGAAAAATGGGATTGTTATTCTGGGGCTTGGGATAAATCTTGTCGAGTGTCCTTCTGATGAAGCCATGCGCGAAGATCATTCTGCTCAGGCCGGAGTTTTGGAAATTTCTGATAACGGTGGTGCCCCTTTATCTCTATGGTGTACGCTTGTGAATCGTGGAAAAAGCGTGTATTCAGTCTTGCTCGACGAGTTGGAACCTCCTCAATTCATATCGCTCGCGGAGAAGCAGCTCGCCTGGGTGGGACGTAAAGTTCTGGTTCGGGAAGGGGATGAAAATTCCTATCACGCCGAAATCTCGGGACTGTCACCTGATGGCGGACTTCTTTTACGTAGAGGTTCGCAAGAGGCCGTTCTTTACTCTGGTTCCATTTTTCCTCTTTAGGTGTCGTGGCATGCCTGCGGAGCCAAGAGGTCTTTTTAGTTTTATCTTCCAAGGAGATCAGTGAATTCCATGCAACCGAAGTCCTTTGAAAAGGTGCTTGAAGAGGTACAAGGGAAGCGTATTCTTGTTGCCAACCGGGGTATTCCGGCACGGCGCATTTGTCGTTCCATTACGGAGATGTTTAATGCCAAGGCGATAATGACCGCCACTGACGTTGATAAAACCTCCCCCGCAACCTCTGGCGCTAATGAGCTGCTCATGCTCGGTGCCGACCCTCGTGCGTATCTAGACTTGGACATGGTGATTCGTGAGGCCAAGGCCAATGATGTGGTTGCCATTCATCCCGGCTGGGGATTTGGCGCTGAGGATGATTCCTTCCCTGCCAAATGCGAGAAGGCCGGTATCATCTTCATTGGTCCTCCGCAGGAACCCATGCGTATTCTGGGCAACAAGGTTGCCGTTCGTAAACTCGCCTTGGAGCAGGGGGTTCCTGTTGTGCCCGGTTCCGAAGGCGCTGTTTCCATCCCCGAAGCTCGTGAAATCGCCAAGGAAATCGGCTTCCCGGTTATGCTCAAGGCTGAAGGCGGCGGCGGTGGCCGTGGCATTTACGAGGTCTACAAGGATGAAGATTTGGAGAATGCGTTTTCCAAGGCTTCTGCTCTTGCTCAGGCTTCCTTCGGTAATCCGCGCCTCTATGTCGAGAAACTGCTGACCTCGGTTCGTCATATCGAAATTCAGGTTATTGCCGACCAGCATGGCAATGTCTTCTGTTTTGACGAACGCGATTGTTCGGTGCAGCGTAATCACCAGAAGCTCATCGAAATCACGCCGTCTCCGTGGCCCAAGTATACCGAGGAACTGCGTGCACAGCTCAAGGAATACTCCAGAAGGCTTGTCTCTGCCGTTGGTTATTATTCTTTGGCAACCGTCGAATTTCTCGTTGATGCCGAAGGCGTGCCTTACCTGATTGAGGTGAACACCCGGTTGCAGGTCGAGCACGGCATTACCGAATGTCGTTACGGCATTGATTTGGTTGAGGAACAGATTGCCATTGCCTTTGGTGCCGAGCTTCGATTCAGTGAAGAAAAGACCAAACCGTATCAGTGGGCGTTCCAGTGCAGAATCAACTGTGAGGACCCACAGAAGAATTTTGAACCGAATTCCGGTCGTATCACCCGTTACGTGTCTCCGGGGGGGCAGGGTATCCGTATCGACTCCTGTGTCGGTGACGGCTACCGTTTCCCGTCGAACTATGATTCGGCAGCTTCGTTGCTGATCGCGTACGGTAATTCCTGGCTCAAGGTTGTTTCCCTGATGAACCGCGCTTTGCGCGAGTACATGATCGGTGGTCTCAAAACCACGATTCCGTTCCATTGCAAGATTATTGCTCATCAGAAGTTCATTGATGCGGACTATGACACCAATTTTGTCCGTCAGAATTATGCCGAGCTCATGGACTATTCGGATCATGAGCCTGACTCTCTGCGTATGATGCGTCTTGTGGCCGAAGTGTCGGCGCTTGGCTACAACAAGTATGTGCAGCTTGGGGAATACCGCGGTCGTGAAGACAAGCGGGTGGGGCGGTTTGAACTGGTTCATCCTCCCAAGGTCTCCAGCGGGTTTGAGGCGCGCTTCAAACGCGGAATGGATCGTGATTCCATTCTTGATACGTTGCGTTCCGATCGTGAGGCCGGTGTGGTTCACATGACCGACACCACCACGCGAGACATCACACAGTCCAATAGCGGCAACCGCTTCCGGCTTGCAGAAGATCGAATTGTCGGTCCGTCGCTTGACAAATGTGGTTTCTTTTCTCTGGAGAATGGTGGCGGAGCCCACTTCCATGTGGCCATGCTTGCCAACATGACCTATCCGTTTGCCGAGGCCGCTGAGTGGAACAAGTTTGCACCCAACACGTTGAAGCAGATTCTCGTTCGCTCAACGAACGTGCTTGGATACAAGCCGCAGCCTCGAAATGTGATGCGTCTTACCGGAGAGATGATCAACGAGCATTACGATGTTATTCGTTGCTTTGATTTCCTGAACCATATCGAGAATATGAGGCCTTTTGCCGAAGTTGCCATGGCCTCCAAGAAGAACATCTTTGAACCGGCCATTTCACTCTCTTGGGCCAAGGGCTTTGATGCAGAGCGGTATGTGGCGGTTACGGATGAAATCATCCGCATGTGTTCTGATGTGGCCGGAGTCAGCAAGAAGCAGGCTGAGAAAATGATCATTCTCGGTCTCAAGGATATGGCTGGCGTCTGTCCGCCGAGGTTCATGACCGAACTGATTACCGCCATCAGCGAGAAATACCCTGAACTGGTTATTCATAGCCATCGCCATTATACCGATGGTCTGTTTGTCCCGACCATGGGAGCTGCCGCCAAGGCCGGCGCGCATATCGTTGATGTCGCCATTGGTTCGTCCGTCCGCTGGTACGGACAGGGCGAAGTGCTGTCCACGGCCTCCTATATTGAGGATGAGATCGGTCTCAAGACCCATCTTGATAAGGATATGATCCGCGCTACCAATTTCCAGCTCAAGCAGATCATGCCGTACTATGATCGTTATACTGCCCCGTACTTCCAGGGTATCGACCACGATGTCGTACGTCACGGTATGCCGGGTGGCGCAACGTCTTCTTCGCAGGAAGGTGCGCTCAAGCAGGGCTATATCAAGCTGCTGCCGTACATGCTGAAGTTCCTTGAAGGAACTCGCAAGGTGGTGCGCTACCATGACGTTACTCCCGGATCGCAGATCACCTGGAATACTTCATTCCTTGCCGTGACCGGCGCATACAAGCGCGGCGGTGAACGGGAAGTCCGCAGGTTGCTCAACATGCTCGATATCGTGACTCTCTGCAAAGAGGGCGATTTGACTGAGCATGAGCGTCTTGCCCGTCTTGATATCTATCGCGATTCCAATGACGCATTCAGGAACCTGCTGCTTGGCAAGTTCGGAAAGCTGCCTCTTGGTTTCCCGGAAGACTGGGTTTACCAGTCCGCGTTTGGCAAGGGCTGGGAAGCCGCTATTGCCGAACGGACCGAGGAGTCTCCGCTGACGACGTTGGCTGATGTCGATCTGGATGCCGAACGCGAAGCCTTGCAGACCCGCTTGCATCGTCAGCCTACGGATGAAGAATTCGTCATGTATCTCAACCATCCCGGCGATGCGATTGCGACCATCGAATTCTGTGAAAAATACGGAAATATCAATAATTTGCCAATTGATGTGTGGTTTGAAGGGCTTGAGAAGGGCGAGGTGCTCGACTTCCAGGGCAACTGTAAGAAGCCGCACAGGATGCGTATCCTCGACATCTCTGAACCGGATGAAAACGGCATGGCTGTTGTCAGATATATTCTTGATTCCGAGATCATGAGTCATCAAGTCAAGGTGGCTGAGCCTGATGTTGGAGGCAAAGAGGTTACTGAAATGGCAGATCCGGCCAACATCTTCCATGTCGGCTCGCCCAGCAATGGTGATCTGTGGGTGACCCATGTACGTCCCGGCGACAAGGTCAAGGTCGGTGAGGAGCTGTTCAACATCTCCATCATGAAGCAGGAAAAGTCCGTGCTCGCTCCGGTCGATGGTACTGTTCGCAGGGTTCTCAAATCCGCTAATTACACCGAGGACAAGAAGATGGTTCCGGTGGTGGAAGGAGAGCTTCTGGTTGAACTCGGAGCGGCCGTCGGTATCTGCCCCACATGCAAGACCGAAGTGCCGAGTGATGATTATAATTTCTGCCCGAGTTGTGGTCAGAAAATGTAAAAGAAAATCCTCTGTGGATCGAAATGGTCCAATTGGTCAATATGGCTCCATGTATTGAGAGCTGAATGGTAAAAACAAGGCCCGATGTACATAACTGTGCGTCGGGTTTTGTTTTTTGTTTATTGCTATGAGGTGTATTCTTATTGGTCAAGAGCTGATTCGCGTTGTTTTTGTTGTAAGATTTGTCCAATGGTTGGACCAATAGTTTAATTGACGAACTGTATAATTACCTTGTAAGCGAGTATTCGAAACTCAAGTCGGGTTTGATCTTTGATTATTCACTTTAAATCGCAGGAAGTCGTTAACAGCGTAGCGTAGCGGATTGGAATTTTGCTATGGAACGTACGGTTTCCCGGGAGGATAAAATGGCCAAGACCCAGAAGAAAGCCGCCCCGAAGGCAGAAGACAGCAAAGCCGGAAAAGCGGGTGGAAAAACTGAGAGTCTCAAAAAGAAGTTGGTTCTGAACGGAGCCGACATCAAGAAAATCGGCGAAGAGGCCGAATTGCTCGTTGGCGGTAAAAACTACAATACTGCCATTATCAGTCAGGTTGCTGGTATCAGGGCTCCTGAATTCAGGGCTATTTCATCGCATGCGTTTCATACCATTCTTGATGAAACAAAAGTGAATGCCGCTGTCGTCCGTGCGACAGTGGAGAAAGAATATAATAATGTTGATTGGTATTCTGATGAAGTCAATCAGGATACCGAATTCCTTCAGAATTTTGTTCGCGAACTCGGCAAGAAAGTGCGTGAGCAGTCGGCCAAGCAGTCCGGTACTCCCATCAAGTTGCGTACATTCGTCAATAACGTTGTCGAAGGATTCGCGACTTCTCCCGAAGGTATTGACCAACTGAGACAGCGCTCCGTGCTGGTTCAGTCGGCCATCCTTTCCGTTGAAGTGCCTGCTGACATCGCCAAGGAAGTCAAAGGCGCTTATCTTGCTATTTGCAAGGAAGCTGGAATGGATGATGTGCCTGTCGCTGTTCGTTCTTCTGCCGCTGGTGAAGATAGCCGCAAAAAGGCTTTTGCCGGTCTACAGGATACTTACCTTAATATAGTTGGAGCCGATACCTGTCTGGAAGCATACCACTGGGATTGTGCATCAGCGTACAACCTTCGTTCCATGACCTACCGCCGTGAGGCAATTCTTGATGCCATCACCAAGGCGGAGGAGACAGGGGATGATTCCATTGCAGAGAACGCAAAGAAGGAGTGGGCCATCGAGCATACTTCCTTGTCCGTGTGTCTCATGCGTATGATCAATCCGGTTATCTCCGGTACCGCGTTTAGTGCGGATACAGCCACCGGTTGTCGTGGAACGGACCGTAATGACCTTGTTTCCATCGATGCCAGTTACGGCCTTGGTGAGGCTGTTGTCGGTGGCATGGTAACCCCCGATAAATTTTATGTTTTCCAGCGTGACGGCGGTCGTGAGGTCGTTATCCGTTACATGGGATGCAAAGAGAAGAAAATTGTCTACAAGGAAGACGGCAGCGGCACGCATGTCGTGAAAGTCCCGGACAATGAAGTTACCCGTTGGGCGCTTTCCATTGCCCAGGCCGAAACTGTCGCTCAGGGCGTTCGGGCTATCTCCAAGGCCTACGACGGCATGATTATGGATACCGAGTTCTGCATCGACAAGACGGACCGCCTTTGGTTTGTTCAGGCTCGTCCGGAAACTCGTTGGAATGAAGATTTCGAACTTCATCCCGACACCATTTTCATGCGCCGTCTCGAAGTGGACAAGAAGGCAGTTGATTCTGCCGAGGTTATTCTCGAAGGAAACGGTGCATCCCGCGGTGCCGGACAGGGAACGGTCAAGTATCTCCGTTCCGCCCTTGAACTGAACAAGATCAATAAGGGTGACATTCTGGCTGCGGAACGCACCGATCCGGACATGGTCCCGGGCATGCGTATTGCCTCTGCCATTCTGGCCGATGTCGGTGGTGACACCAGTCATGCGGCTATTACGTCCAGAGAGCTTGGCATTCCGGCCATTATCGGTATTCAGCGTCTCGAAGCACTTCGTTCTCTCGAAGGCCAGCAGGTGACTGTTGATGGTTCTCGCGGCAAAGTATACCGCGGCGAATTGCCGTTGGTGGAAGTTGGCGGCGAAATCAACGTTGCCGAACTGCCTGCCACCAAGACCAAGGTAGGCCTGATTCTGGCTGACGTTGGTCAGTCCCTGTTCCTGTCCCGTCTGCGTAAGGTGCCTGATTTCGAAGTCGGCCTGCTGCGGGCAGAGTTCATGCTCGGTAATATTGGTGTTCATCCCATGGCTCTTGAAGCCTATGACAAGGCAGAGCTCAACGATCTGGTTGAAAATAAGCTTGAGCAGATGGATACCCGTCTGACCAAGGTGATGAAAGAGCAGCTTGCTGACGGGCTTATTCGTATGCCGCTCAAGCTGCGTGAATACGTGGGCCTCGTGACTGGGCTGTCTCGCAAGATGGATTCTCTTGCAGAGCAGGAAGGTTCACGCAGTACTGATGAAGTGCTGGCCATGCATCGCAAGCTGCGTGAGATGGACCGCAAACTTGATGAACACATCTCTTTTGCCACAGAACGTCTCGATATCCTGAAAACATCCATTGATCTTGATGCTCATGTCGCTGTCATTCTTGGGTATCACGATATGCTCGAATCCATGCCCGCACAGCATTCCGAAGCCTGGAAGATTCGCAAGGATCATGAACAGATCGTGGCGGAATACGTTGCTCGACTCAGGGAAGAGCCGGAAGTTGTGGAGTATATCGATCAGGTGACTGCGCTTCGTGAAGAGGTCGCACTCAAGATGGGCCTGAAATCCGAAATGGATGAAGTGGCTACGCTGCCTGACCGTATTCGCAAAATCCTTGAATCTCGCGGATTCACCACTGGTAAGGAAAATTATATCCAGACCCTTTCTCAGGGATTGGCACTCTTTGCCATGGCTTTCTACGGAAGCAATATCGTTTACAGAACCACTGACTTCAAGTCGAACGAATACCGCAATCTGCTCGGCGGACTGCTTTTCGAGGCTCATGAAGACAATCCGATGATCGGTTATCGCGGTGTGTCTCGTAATATTCACGACTGGGAATTGGAAGCCTTCAAGCTTGCACGCGGCATTTACGGCGGAAAGAACCTGAGCATCATGTTCCCGTTTGTCCGTACGCTTGAAGAAGCTCGCAGCATGAAGCGTTACCTGAAACAGGTTCACAACCTCGAATCCGGCAAGGATGATTTGAAAATCATCCTTATGGCGGAAATACCGAGTAACGCGGTGTTGTGTAAGGAATTCCTCAAGGAAGTGGACGGTTTCTCCATCGGTTCCAATGACATGACGCAGATGGTGCTTGCTACCGATCGTGACAACGCCAGTCTTCAGCATATTTATGATGAAGAAGATCCGGCAGTTGTGTGGGCCATCCTCTCTGCCATTTTCGCAGGGCAGAAGGTCGGCAAAAAGGTCGGTTTCTGCGGGCAGGGCGTCAGCAACAGCGTCATCCTGCGCGGACTTGTCGCCATTGCCGGTATTGTTTCGGCTTCTGTTGTGCCGGATACCTACCGTCAGACCAAGTTCGATATGGCTGCGATTGAGGCCGAAGACATCAAGACCCGTGACTTGGGCAAGTGGCTCAAGGAACAGCACATGGCCAAGCTGCGTGAACTCCTTGAAGCCAACAGCTACGGACATATTCTGAAAAAGTACAAGTCTCCCGAGGACTTCATGGAATGGTACGAAGGCGAACTGGATCGGTTCAGCGAGCAGCTTCGTGAACACATGGAGACTCCCAAGGAAGAGTTCTACCGTCAGGAAATGGAGCAGTTCCGTTCCATGTTCCACAAGCCGGTTATCTATGCCAGCTGGGATTGGCATCACACTGTTCAGGATGCAATGCGTCACGCCGGCTTTGAGTCCTTTGAGGAACAGGAACAGGCGTTGGAGAAGCAGCGCACCAAGCAGTGGTAAGCTTCGATCCTCAATAAGATAATAAAAAGGCCCTGTCATTTGACAGGGCCTTTTTTTATTAATTCTGACAAGTAGTTAAGCTATCTTGTTGGCGATCGAACCTATTCCGCTCATGAGTGTGCTGTTGATTGCCTGCTGAACGTCGACGTCGGTACCAGTGGAGGTGAAGTCTGGGCCGGATCCAATATAGTCACTTGTTCGTGAGGCTACTTCGGCACCGATGATGGTCTGTTCCATGGCATCGGCTCCATTCTCATTCAGTCCGGACATGACTGTGCTGACAGTATCCTTGACGGATTCCATGCCGGCCAATTGATCATTTATTCCTGCTGAAGCGATGCTCATTGATGCCATGCTGATATCTGACATGCGATTCTCCCAGTTTATTTCCACTATAAATATGCACCAGGAGTGAACGATTTGCAAGCGCATGTAAGTACACCCCACCGCCATGGCGGGGTGTACTTGTTGAGTCGTGTGTGCTTAGGCTCTAGGAAGTTTCGTCAAGAAATCCACGATCAAGATTTTTGAGTGATTCTGAGAGTTTGATAACCTCATCACTAGGAATCTTGCGAATGACTTTGCCGTCGTTGTCGACAATCTCGACTTGGACAAGGTCTTTTTCTTCCAGAACGTTGAAACTGAGCTTGACGTTATTGGCCTCAAGCTGCTTTTCCGCTTCTGTGACAAGCGCCTTGATCTGGTCTGTAGAAGGACTGTTGTGCTGCTTGTCCTTTTGTGCGTTTTCCTGCTTGTGTACTGCTTCTGCACTCAACCTGTTGCCGTCCTTAGCGCCAAGTGGTTCAGCCACAGCCTGAGCTGAGTGCGTACTTTCCGTACGGTACCCCTGCTTCACATCATTTCTTATTTCTGGGATATTCATGGTCTCCCTCCCTGGTGTTACACGAATCATCCCGGCCTGATTTGCCGCTTACGTTCAATTTATCGGCAAAAATAAGTAAAACTTTAGGGGGGGCGGTGGATTAAGAAAGGTCAAGATATTTAAGGCGTATATTTTAAACAGATTGACGAAGTGATGAAATTTTTATAAGGTTTCGGCGTTAATAAAAAGTCTTTAAATTCAGATATTTGTTTTCTGATTGTGGCGAAGTTGTTTTTGTCGACATTTATTCCTTTCGAGATACATGCCCTTTTTGTTGAAACATCATTTTGATCCGGATTTGGATTGTCAGCATCTCACCCCGAAGCAACAGGACGACGGGAGTGTTGATCATTATGATTTGAGTTTTGTTCAAAATGTTGAAGCAGGGTGTGTTATTGCCGAATGGGGCGATCTTTCGGATGGGGAAAAAGCAGATCCACGATTTGTTTTTGATAAAAAGGTTTTCCCTGCCGGAAAAGGGACTGGGATTAAACGGAAGCATCCTGACAAGCTGTATGCTGCTGTCAACGGATGGGTAACGTATAGAGATGATAAAATTGTTGTCCTTGAGTCCCTTGTGGTACCTGAAGAAGTTGATTTTCATACCGGGAATATTTGTTTTATTGGAAATTTGACTATTGGCGGAGGGGTTCGAACCGGCTTTGTCGTACAGGGACGGGATGTGACAATTCAGGGGCAGATTGAGGCTGCCTCAATTGAAGCCTTGCAGGAGCTGAATTGTCGTGGCGGAGTCAAGGGGGCCAAGGAGGCTTTTCTTGAATCCGGGAAAAGTATGAAGCTGTCCTTTTGTGAATACGCTACCTTGAAATCCGGTGAGGATATTCTGGTAAAGGGTGCTTTGATGCACAGCAACGTGTATGCCGGAAGAAGACTTGCCGTTGGCGGCAGGCTTACCGGAGGCTCCATTTATAGTCACGAGTATGTCTATGTAGGAGAACAGCTTGGTGGTGGATTGGATACGCATACCTCCGTGGTAATTGGGTATAACCCCATCCTTCTTTATGCTGATGCTGAATACAACAGGCGTATCAAACGATTGCATGCCAATATCGCTTCATTCGAGAAATTGTTGAATAAAAGCGATGATCATCGTGAAGAATATCAGCCAAAGTTACAGGCGGCCTTGAAGGAACTTGACTTGTTGAAGTTGCTGAAGGTCAAGTTGTGGGAAGGAATACAGGGAACAGAGCAGCTGGATCAATGCAAGGTACTTGTACCCGGCGTCGTCAAGCCAGGGGTGGAAATAAGTATCGGATCAGCGTATCTCAAAGTGGATGACTTCCTTGAGGATGTTTTTTTCTATTACGAAAATCATGAAGTAAAAATTGGTGCTTCCACCAAACAACTGCAAAGATAATTTATGGATATTGCAACATTAATAGGTCTTGTGGGCGCGTTCGGTCTTGTTCTTACCACCATTTTCATGGGGGGAAATGCGGCTGGATTTGTTGACGTGCCGTCAGTTGTCGTTGTCATCGGCGGGACGTTTGCCGTTACTTTTGTCATGTTTCCCATGAATGTCGTTATCGGTACCATCAAGGTCGGATTGAAGACGCTACTTTTCAAGTCCAATGACCCGCAGGACATCATTCGTCAAATAACGAATCTTGCCGATACAGCTCGAAAAGAGAGTCTGGTTGCTCTTGAGAAAGTGGGCATTGAAGATCCATTCCTCAAGAAAGGTGTCATGCTTGTCGTAGACGGTTCAAGTGAGGCTCTGGTTCGATCTGTCATGGAAATCGAGTTGGAATTCATGAAGCAGCGTCATCGTCAGGGACAAGCTGTTTTCAAAGGGATGGGGACCATGGCACCTGCATTCGGCATGATCGGTACTTTGATCGGTCTGGTCAACATGCTTTCCAACCTCTCTGATCCTTCGTCCATTGGACCAGCCATGGCCGTAGCATTGCTGACCACTTTTTATGGTGCAGTTATGGCAAACTGTGTTTTTCTGCCCCTAGCCACCAAGCTGGAGGAACGTTCTGCCGAAGACGCCCTGTTTATGCAGATAATGATTGAGGGGGTTTCTTCGTTGCAGCGAGGAGATCACCCCACCGTGGTCAAAGAGAAGCTTCAGGCCTTTTTGTCGCCCGCCATACGTGAGGAATCCTAGGATTCGTCGCAGGAGTTGCAATGGCTGAACAAGCTGAACCAATCGCCAGAAAAAAACCTGAAGAACCGTCGGGGGACGAGGGGCTGCCGCCGTGGATGGCGACTTTCGCCGATATGGTTACGCTTTTATTGTGTTTTTTCGTCCTTTTGCTTTCTTTTGCCGAGCAGAGTGAAGAGAAATACCGTGATGCTCTTGGATCGATTAAAGGAGCATTCGGGGTCAAGGAATTACGTGCTGTTTCAGATGACATGGCGCAGTTCAATACGAGCAAGGCCGCAAAGGAGATGTCATCCAAGATATCTCATGATGAGCGAGTCCTGCTCGGTGTCATAATGCGTATTAAGTCATTGCTTGAGGATGAGGATGTCAAGCTCAAGGAAGGCACGGGCGTTACTGCCGACAGGGATGGTGTCGTTTTCAGTGCCAATTCAGCGTCCATGTTTGAACCCGGAAGTGCTGATTTGGCTCCTTCTGCTCGAAAGATTCTTGATAAGGTCATCAAGGTTCTCAAGGATTATAAACTGAATCTGGTCGTGAGAGGGCACACGGATGATCGTCCTATCTCTACCAGAAAATTCCCTTCAAACTGGGAATTGTCTGCTGCCCGTGCCGCAGTGGCATTGAATTACATTCTGGATAAGGGAGGCATCGAAGTGAGTCGTGCCAAGGCCGTAGGGTATGCAGATACCCGTCCGGCTGTCCCCAATGATTCTGAAGAAAATCGCAAGAAAAATCAGCGTGTCGAATTTTATTTGCATATGCCGCAGCGCGATGCCTGGTAGTTGGTAAGGAAAATGGCAGATCAGGACGTACAGGAACAGCCGCAAGGTGGGCCGAAACCGGAACCGCCAAAGAAAGAGGAGGGGATTCCGCCGTGGATGGCGACCTTCGCCGACATGGTGACGTTGCTTTTGTGCTTTTTTGTTTTGCTTTTGTCTTTTACCAATCAGGACATCACGAATTTCAAAAAAATGATGGGCGCTATTCAAGACGCCCTTGGTGTTCAGACGGAAGATAAAACCGCTTTGGCCACTCCTTTTGCCGAGTCCAATTTCAAGGAACGCAGGAGTGTGCGGGAAAATCGTGAAATAGTGGAACTTGGTGCCCGCCTCAAAAAATTCATTCGGGCCAAGGACCTGTCGCAGATGTCTCGCGTCAGCAGTGACAAGTCCGGTGTTATGCTGCGGTTTCGACAATAGCGCCATGTTTGCCAGGGGGAGTGCCCAATTGACTCTGGAAGCGCAGAAGGCGATCGGGGTTGTCATTGAGGGGATGGAAAACAAAAGGTTCAATTTGATCATTCGAGGGCATACTGACGGTGAGAGGCCGGAATCGACTCTGTATGCGACGAACTGGGAATTGTCTGCGGCACGGGCTGCAACGTGTCTGCGGTATATTCTTGCTCATTCAGACATTCCGGCCAAGAGAATGAAAGCTGTCGGTTACGCCAGTGCCAAACCTATCTTGCCGAGTACCACTGAGGCGAACAAGCGAATGAATCGCAGGGTGGAGTTCTTCTATTTACCGGTAGGCCGATCCAAGTGGTAAGTTCCAATGAGAGTTTTATTAGCGCCCCGGCAGTGAGAACTGACCGGGGCGTTTTTTTAGGTTTCAGAGAATATCCGTTTGATGGCAATGGCGAGCTGTTCGAAGGAAACGGGTTTTGAAATATAGTCATTCATACCGACTTTAAGAAAATTATCGCGGTCTTCCGGCATGGCGTGAGCCGTGAGGGCAATAATCGGGATATTGGATACATGTGCCATTTCCGGATATGTCCGGATATGTTTTGTCGTTTCTATTCCGTCCAGTATGGGCATTTGTATGTCCATGAAAATACAATCAAATTTATCCGTATTAAGGGTTTGAAGCGCTTTCTCGCCATTGCTGACGCAGGTGGCCGTGTGTCCCATTTTCTTTAGCATGCGACTGATGGATATCTGGTTGACCCTGTCGTCTTCAACGACCAGAATATGGAGCCCTGTAAGCTGTGGGCCAAGAGTTGCTTTCTGCGGCCTGTCCGCTATTCGCTTCTGAGTGGGGAGCTCCAATTGGATCGTTATGTACATGGTGGTACCGACTCCCGCTTCACTTTCCACCGCGATGGAGCCGTTCATGTATTCGACCAGACTGCGAACGATGCCCAAGCCCAGTCCTGTTCCTTGATACCGTCTGGTATATGTGCCGTCTACCTGAGTAAATGATTCGAATACATACGCTATTTTTTCGTCGGGTATGCCTATGCCTGTATCTGAAATGATAAAGAGTACATCCTCCATACCCTGTTTTCTCGGAGTGCCGAGATGCTGGGCATACACACTGATTTTTCCCTGATCGGTAAACTTGACTGCATTTCCCACAACGTTGAATAGAATTTGTCTGATTCGTATTTCGTCACCTATCAGGAGCTGAGGGAAACCTGGGGCCATATCCACGGATAGCTCGACTTCCTTTGACTCTATCGCATGTTTGAAAAACTTGTAGATGGTTTCCAAAACTTCCTGGAATGAGAACAGTTCGTTGTGCAGGGTCAGTTTGCCTGCTTCGATTTGTGCGATATTCAGGATATCGTTAATTACGTTCAGGAGTACCTTGCTTGAACTGATGGCTGTCTCGATATATTCCGCCTGTTCAGGTGACAAGGATGTATCCCTTGTCAGTTGCAGCATACCGAGAATTCCGTTGAGAGGTGTCCGCAATTCGTGGCTCATGTTTGTCAGAAATTCCGTTTTGGCCAGACTGGCGGATTCGGCGTCCTGTTTGGCAGACATCAGAGCGTTCTGGATAGCTTTTCTTTCTGTGATGTCCTCTGCAACGCCTACGATACGGACCCTGATGCCTTTTTCATCATACACCGGAAATGACTGCGCTCTGATCCAACGTTCACTGCCGTCAGGCAATAGAATACGAAATTCTTCATCAAGAACTCTTCCTTCGGTCTGAAGTCGTTCATATGCCTCGGTTACCCTGAGCCGGTCTTCATTCATGATTGCAAGAAAAAAAGACTCTGGCCTGTCATACAGGGCTTCGCGGCTTCGTCCCCATATAATCTCATATGAGGGACTGGCATACATGATTTTGTTGTCTGAAAGACTGCTAATCCAATAAAATTCATGGATGTTTTCAACTAATTGTCGAAACCGTTCTTCGTTTTCCTTTATTTCGAGTTCTCGAGTCTTGATTTGACCGATCATGCTGTCGAATTTTTTTTCAATTACGGCCAGTTCGACAAAGCTATCGGTTGTTTCATCCGATTTGCGGTAACGTCCTTGGGCCGTCAGTTCAATTGACTCCGTAAAGTGAGCCAGAGGCTCGATAATGCTCTGGTGCAGCCGACGCTGAAGATTGTGTGCAAACATGAAGAACAGGCATAGAATGGTGGTTAATAAAGCGAGCAGTGGAGATAAAATGGGAAGGAATACATCGCTGACCGGTTTGGAGATGATGAGTGTCCAATCTGTTTGCGGAATACGGGAGGCTGTTCCAAGATAGTAGGTACCATCTTCTTCGTAAATAGTTGTGTATGACTGCTTTGATTGGATTTTTTTAAGAATTGACAAATGCCCGATGTTTGCTTGCGTGGTTACGAGATTGTAGTCCGGATGGGAGATGAGATTGCCGTATGTATCGCACAAGACCAGTTGACCATCCTGATCTGGGAGCAGTGCCTTCAGGTTCTGGTGCAGGACATTCAGTCCCAGTTCTCCAATCAGATAATTTCCGTTGGTGAGACGGATACCTATGTAGACGACAAGGTTGTGAGTCGCGGGAGAAAGGAGCGGGCGTGAGATGACCGTAGGGATCATGTCGATTTTGTTGATTATCGGTTGCATGGAGAGCAGAGTGCCGGTTTGTGGAGAGGCAGAAAGAATCTTTCCTTTTGGATCAAGGTAAAGCAGTCTTTCAAAGTGTTTGTATGCCTGTAGAAAGTTGCTCAAAACCCAGTTGTACCAGAATGGGTCGTATCGGGTGATGCTTGTGGAAAGAGAAGTGAGAGCTATTTGGGCATCATTGAGGTGAGATGAAATGTGTTGTCCTGTGGATTGTGTCAGGATGGTGTTCTTGCTCTCAAAATTGTAGCTCTGTTGGTAGGCTGCATAGGCTCCAAGAAATAATATCAGACAGATCGTCGGAAGCAGAAGCCATAAGGTGAGGTTGCGTTGGACCAGATGTCTGAGAGAACGAGGCGGCATGCTTGGTAACCTCTTGGTTGTTACGTTTTGGGGTAACTATCGGACTTCAATTGTTTTAAACTGTCCATTCTGAATGGTGGCAATAAAAGTATTTCTCTTTGTATCTCCAGAGGAATTGAGTCTGAAGTCACTGATGATGCCTGTAATGTTGTTGCTTGGAGCCATGGCGTCGACAAGCCCTTGAGCTGAACCGTCTGTTTTTTTCAGGCCTTCGGCCAAGGCCAATACCGCTTCATATCCGAATGCGGAAGCGAAGTTCGGGCGGCTTCCAAAACGCTGCTTATACAATTCCTTGAATTTGATGAATTCCGGTTTTGGATTATCGTCAGCATAGTTGATGGCAAAAATCATGTTTTCAACGTCCAATCCGCCCCACTGAACAAGCTTCTCTGTGTATGCCCATCCTGCCGAAAGTATATGGCTTTTCAGACCGATGGCTCGTATTCTCTGTGCGAGAGAAACGACGTCTTGAGCAGGGCATACCAAAACAATCCCGTCGGGCTTTTTTTCTTTCAAAATCTGAATGACATGATCCCACCGGGTGGATTGGTTGGCTGAATAATTGATACCTTCAAGAATATTACCACCGAATTGCTCAAAGCTCTTTGTGAAGCTGTCGGCGAATGAACGAGAGTAATTGATATTGTTCCTGTCATATATGATGATGATATTTTTGATCTTCAGCGCCGATACTGCATATTCTGCCAGTTTCAGGCTGTTGTTGGCTGTATCATCGATGACTCTGAAAAGGGTGTCCTTTTTGTTTGACAACTCTGAACTTGCGGCGGTCGGCGAAACCATCACAATGCCGTTTGCCCTGCAAAAGGGCAGTGCGGCGATGGTTTGTGAACTTGTCATGTGACCTATTATGGCGACTGCATTGGCCTTGAGCAGGGCCTTGTCAGCCGTGATTGCGCCTTCTGGTGTGTTGTGATCATCTTTTGCTATGAGTTGCAGTGGGCGACCGTTTATTCCCCCGGAGGCGTTGATTTTTTCAACTGCAAGCATGGCCCCATTTCGGCCTTGAACCCCGAGGTCGGACAGTTTTCCGGTAAGCTGACCGGAAAATCCAATGATAATGGGGGGAGAGTTGTTGCATCCGCACACGATGGCAAAGCAGAGCCAAAGCAGCAGATCAAGAAGGCTTCGCATGCCTTTCATGTGTTCCTCTGTTTTTTGAAAGTGCCGTCTCGATATAGTTTTGACGACAATATCCTACCATATGGAAAATGGCTAGCAACTTGCGATTCATATATGCGTGATCAAGGTAAAACTGCATATTGCAGGATGGCTAGATGCCAAAGGACGACCATCTGCCGTGGCAGATGGTTTCATTTTTGTAGTAATATGGGCAGGAATCGGGAAAAAGCGGAAAATAGGGCAATAAAAAACCGCTATGATAGCGGCTATTTATTGTCATGGTGGAGGCGGCGGGAGTCGAACCCGCGTCCGAGAACGATCAGCGCAAAGCGTCTACAGGTTTAGGTCCGGAATAAAGTTTCGCTCAGCAGATTGCTCCGGGCCAGACGGCCGCTGAACTAGTCCTCCTATTGTTTCGCGCCATGACCGAAGAAACCCAATCATGATGCTAGCCCTATGATTTGTCGATTCTATCCGCTTATAAGGCGTCAGCGGGAGAATCGTGACATCAATGTGTCATGGTGCAACTCTGCAATTAAGCAGCCATTGCGTAGTCGTAATTGTCGTTTGCAATTATCTTGTGGTCGATTTTTACGAGGCCATCGACCAACCTCGACCTGCAGCCTTGGCCTCAACTATCCCCGTCGAAACCAGTGCGCCCCCATTTCAAAGAACCATTCGGTCAAATTCTATATAGGTATATATGGATGCTTGGCAACCCATTTTGAGTCGTGAAACCAATTAATTCAATCAGCTCATGCTAGCCTATGTGAAAAATTGTCTTTCAGGCTTTTCTTGCGGCTTCAAACAGGGTGTCCTTTTCTTTCTTTGTACTTTTAGGTTATAATTAATTTATGTCTGGACGTATATGCAGATTTTTTACCGAAGTTTTGCCGGGATTATTCCTGATTGTCTTGGTGGGATCAATGTTTGTGGTCTCATCGCATGCTGACGCCTCTGACCATCGAGCAGAGGTGGCATTTGATGACTATCCTCCTTATCATTATTGGATTGACGGTAGCCCTGTTGGGTTGAATATTGATCTCATTAATGAAGTGTATGCTCGTATCGGACTCAGGCCTCACTATGTCCGCCGACCATGGAAAAGGAGTTTGCAGGAAATAGAAAGCGGGGAAGTGGGGGCGCTGTGTGCAGGAATGAAGACTCCTTCAAGAGAAAAATTTGCGTATTACCCATCTCGGCATTTGAGCCTTGAAACCAATTGGGTCATATCCCTGGCTGACAGTGGGCTGAACGTGGTGGCTCTTGATGATCTGAAGAATCTCACCGTTGGGGTCGTAACGGGATATTCATACGGGCCGTCTTTTGATTCCATGGAGGGGGTCAGAAAGCATGAACGAAGAAATGAAAAGTCGTTGATCGAACTGTTAATGAACAAAAGGATTGACGTGATTGTCGGTTGTGATCTGGTCATCGACCATTTTGCGAAGATTCTTGGAGTTCAGGATCGACTCAAGTACCAGCTGAAGCTTTCCAGTGATCCATTGTATCTGATTTTTTCCAGGGCGGTTCCCGGTAATGACCAGATGAGTGAATCTGTTTCAAAAGCGCTGTCGACCATGGTTGTTGACGGTTCCTATCAGAAAATCATGCGGCGATATTCCGGTATGCTCATGATGCCGACGTATTCGATTGCTTCAGATTACTGGCCTCCTTTCAGAATGAAGGGCGCCAATGGTGGTTTTGTGGGAATAGACAAGGACTTGATGGAAGAAATCGGCAAGAGGCTGGGGATGAAATTTGTATGGCATCACAAGCCATGGGCTCGTTGCCTCACCGATATGCGGGACGGTCTGACCGATGTCATGACGGGGATTGCGTATACTGAGGAACGAAATGCCTATATTGCCTATAGTTCGTCATTTTATTGTGAATTGGGGCCGGCCTTTTATCTTCATGATCGGTCGTTGGCGAATTCGATCAGAAAGTACGAAGACCTGTATGGCATAACTATTGGGTACACTAGAGGGTCAGCGTATTTTGAGCGTTTTGATTCTGATGACAAGCTGAAGAAAAAGGCCGGGGCCAGAGAAAGGCAACTGATCGAAATGGTTCTTGCCAAGCGGTGGGATGCGCTTGTCGGTACGGACTTGCAGGTTGAGTATGACTTGGCTCGATTGGGGGTTAGTCAGAAACTGTTCAAGGCAAAGTTTACTCCGAAAGACAGAATAAAGTTGTATCTCGGGATTTCCAGACGCTCCAAGCTTCTCAGAAGGCTGCCAGATATCAATGCCGTTTTGGATCAGCTTATCAAGGAAGGGGGTGTTGAGAATATTGTTGATCGGCACCTACAAACTCTCGACAGATAAGGGAATCTTGTTTGTCTATTCAGGTAACCCGTCAATACCACGTCCCGTGCAAGGCCTGCCAGTCACCTGATTAGAGGGGCGGTCCTTATTGCAAATTCATGCGGGAAGATGAGAAAGGATGTGATCCATAAACAGCCTAACTCGGCGTGGAAGTTGGCTGGAGCCTGTCACCATGCTCACATCATGCACGAATCCAGCGCTCCATTCCGGTAGCACACGCACCAATCGGCCAGCCTTTTCATCCGGCTCTGCGTCTCCCTCGCGAATCATGGCAACGCCATGTCCAGCCAATGCAAAATCGAGACAGACTCCAACAGAGCTGAAAATATAATGAGGCTCCACTTCGACGACGACCTGCTTGTTGCCGTTGTGCATGGGCCAACGACAACCAAAGCGTTGCAAGACAATGCATGGTAGCCGGTGAAGGTCGGTTGGCTCATCGGGGATTGGGTATTGCTCAAGCAATGCCGGAGAAGCGTATAGATGCGGCTCAATGGTGAGTAGCTTTTGGGCAACGAGTGATGGGGCCACAGACTGACCCAAGAAAAAAGCAACGTCATATGGGGCCGTTCTCATGTCTACCGGATGCTCTACAAAGGTCAACTCAATTTGAATATCCGGCCAGCTTGTCGCGAAGTCCAGTATCGTCTGTTTCAACAACCGTTCATAAAGGTCGCGGAATATACATACACGGATCAACCCGGACGGTTTTTGCATGTTCATGACCACAGAGTCGTAGGCCTTCTGAGTCTCTTCAAGAATAAAGCCGCAACGATCCAGAAGGTATGACCCGTTATCCGTCAGTTCAACATTACGAGTATCTCGGTAAAAGAGCTGCACCCCCATTCGCTCCTCCAACAGCTTGATTCGCCGTGAAAGAGTCGAAACGCCAATGCCCAATGTCTCCGCTGCCTTGGTAAAGCTTTTCTGCTTGGCAACCTCTACCAACAGGGGAACGTCGTTTAGAAATTTTTGCACCATTATGCCCGTCCGTGGAATAGAGTTTTTTATTTACACGGGTTTATTTTGTCTGTGAGCATGGTATAAAAAGACAAATCCAAAGGCAATACTCCCGTCATTGAGCGGGAAAACGTTGACCAATCAAAGGAGACAGATATGACGATGCAATCCATACTCGACGGCACCAGCACCTTCCTTGAATATCTTGGGATGGCAGAAGTTCCTTTCGGAGTTTACTATTCCGACACGCTTCCAGAGAACGCATACGGCCCTAAAAAGGGAACACCCATTTCGCGTGAGCTGGAGGACAAGCACGAATTGGACATGCAGGAAGTCATGAAAACGTTCTCCTGTGTGATGGGCAACATCTGGCTTGCGAGAAAGAAGAACGGAGCTGCCTTCATTTCTGCGGAAGAATACGGCTGTCCCGGTGGAGTGTACTACTGCTCCATGATGAAGCCTCACCTCAGGTTCATCGAACACTATGTTTCCACCGGGTTCGAGGGCACTCCCATGCACGGCGAGCGATATATGTCCAACCCCGATGCCATGAGGGAGTTTATGCTTAAGGTGAATCCCCGTGAGGCTACTGGCAAGTACTGCATCTTCAAGCCGCTCTCTCAATTCACGGACGACCAGAAGCCAGAATTCGTCATTTTTTTTGCTCGCCCCGAGGTTCTGACCGGTCTCTTCACGCAAACCGTATTTACCACAGGCGACATGGAATGTGTTGTCTCGCCTTTTGGCGCAGGCTGCACCAATATGATCAGTTGGCCCCTCTACTATAAGGGACTGGGGCAGGAGAAGGCAGTCATAGGCGGTTTCGACCCTTCGGCCCGCAAGTTCATGAAGACCGATGAACTGACCTTTACGGTTTCTCTGGCTCTCTACGAAAAGATGTTGTCCGCATTGCCCGACTCCATGTTCGCCCACGAAACAGATTGGAAGGGTGTCCGCAAGAAGGTAGAGCGCAGCGCCAAGGCTTGGGGGGAAGAGACGGAATAACTCCAACTGGAATCCTCAGTCCCAAAGTGGGGGCTGAGGATTTTTTGTGCATCCCGGAGGCGAGGGGCAAATGCAGAATAATCTAGAGAGGGAGCCTCAGTGATCCTGCGGATTGCCCGTGAGGTGTTTGATCTTGGGGGTGTGTTTTTCCCTTCTTGCTAAGGCGTTCCGCATATTGGGAAAACAGGCATGGCGCGTTGTGGAGACTCAGACACGTTCGTCGATGTTGAGGATTCGATCAGGAGTCATTTGGTACACCGATTTGGTGCAGTCCGTGAAAGTCTTTCCGAATACCATGGAAAACCAAAAAAGAAAGCCTGTAAAATCATCAAAGATTTTGCAGGCTTCCGTTTCAATCGTGGTAGCGAGGAGAGGACTTGAACCTCCGACTCTGCGGATATGAGCCGCATGCTCTAACCAACTGAGCTACCTCGCCACGTTTGTTTCGCTCAACGCGGAGACAGTGTATAGACCGACTTCTTCAGCTTGGCAAGTGGAAAAAACAAAAAAGTTTCATTTTTTTGGAATCATTTATAAAAACATGAAAATCAGTGGAACGAGAATGAGGCGGTAGACCGCAAAAGGACGAAGCGTCAGCTTGCCCAGAAGGTATATGAAAGCCTTGATCGCGATCCATGCGGAGATGAAGGATACACCAAATCCGACAGCCAGAAAGATGAGGTCGTCAACCTTGAACAGGCCGTAGCTTTTCATGAAGTCGTACCCTGTAGCGGCAAACATGATCGGGACAGCGGCTATGAACGAGTACTCCGCAGCAACGGTGCGTCGTATGCCGAGGAGCATGCCGCCCATGATGGTTGCAGCTGAACGGGAGAATCCCGGCCAAAGAGCGAGGCATTGGAACAGGCCAACACCAAGAGCCTGCATGGGGGTGATTTCGTCAAGAGTCGTGGAGCGCTCCGTTTTGTCCATGCCTTCAACTATGAATATGAGAATGGCTCCGACTGCGAGGGCGCAGGCGACAGTAAATGGACTGAAGAGGTAGGCCTTGATGTATTTATGGGTGGCCAGTCCTACGACCGATGCGGGCAGTGATGTGAGAAACAGGAGCCAGAGTCCTTTTTTCCCAGAAAAGGATTTTTCAGGATCGTTTTTCAGCAGGCCGATGAAACGTTCCCAGTAAAGGGCTACGACCGCCAGAATCGCACCGAGCTGAATCACTATTTCGAATGTATCCGCTTTCGGGCCTGTGAAGCCGAGAAGATGTCCTGTGAGAATGAGATGCCCGGTGCTGGAGACCGGCAGAAATTCTGTAAGTCCCTCAATAACGCCAAGTATGATCGCCACGTACCATGAAGCCATTATGTCCCCGATTGAATAATGTTGAAACTGTATTGGAAAAGGGCCTAGCTCAAGAAACCGTGTCTTGCAACCCCTTGGAAGGTGGTGTATTTCCCTATGCTGTAAAGAAACACCACGGAGAAAAAAGTATGACTACTATTATGCCTCAAAGCGAACTGACCCGTAAAGCCGTCGCCTGGATCAGCGAGATGCAGACTGCCGACGAAAAGAAGGGGCTACAGAGCCTTATTGAAGAGGCGGCTGTGAGGTTCAATCTGGGCCCCAAGGATGTGGAGTTTCTCCAGCGTTTTTACAGGGAAAAGAAGGATTAGTCCGTCCCAGTGAAACTTCTTCATCGTGAAATATTCAAAGAACTGCTGAAGCTGTTCGGCTTGACTGTGACCTGCCTGCTGGGATTGATTCTCATCGGGCGGATGTTGCAGTTGCGTTCATTGTTCCTCTCTCAGAACATCGGTTTTTTCAATATCCTTCAGCTATTCTTTTTTCTGACGCCTTTTTTCCTGTTGCTGGTGACGCCGATCTCCACCATGCTCAGTGTTTTTCTGACGTTCCTGCGAATGAGTACGGACAATGAATTGACCGCTCTCAAGGCCAACGGCGTCAGTCTTTATAAAATGCTGCCCGCGCCTGTCATTTTCTGCACGCTGTGCACTCTGTTCACCTTCGGAATCTCTTTTTGGGGATTGTCGTGGGGAATGGATATGTTCAAGACCAAGCTGTATCATTTTGCACGCACTCATTCCAAGTTCGCACTTCAACCGGGTGTGTTCAATAAAGAATTCCCAGGACTTACCTTCTATGCTCATCAGGTGGACAACGAAAAGGGGGAACTGAAATTCGCCTTTGTCCGTGATGAGTCCGTCAAGGGAACTTCTGTCGTGATTGTTGCGCCGAAGGCACAGATTGTTTCCAATCCGGAGAATGCGGAAGTCAAACTCATTTTCAAGAAGGGAAAGATATACCGTCAGAACAATGATGAGTTGAATATTCTGCGTTTTGGGACGTATTCGGTCAAACTCGACCTTGGCAAGCTGCTCGGCGGTTTCAATTTCAGTGAACAGAAAGCCAAGGATATGCCGTTTTTCCGACTTCGCGAAATCAGGAATGATCCTTCGAAAGCACCGTATCAGACGCCTCGATTCCACCGGAAGGTCGATACCGAGTACTTCAAGCGGCTGACTCTGCCTTTGGGGTGTATCATTCTGGGTATGTTTGCCATTCCTATCGCCTATGTTTTCAGAGGGTTGAAGCAGCAATACGGACTTTTGCTCTCAATGGGGCTTTTCTTGGTCTATTACAGTATGTTTTCCGTCGGTGTCAGTATGGGGGAATCAGGTTCTATTCCGCCCGTTTACGGTTTATGGGCTCCCAATTTTCTGTATATTTTCGTGGCAGTGCTTGGCGCAAAGTTCGCCAACGAAGAACGGACGTTCCCGCTTGTTGAGTGGATCGCACATCTTCGCAGCAAGTGGGTGAAGGTGGCATCATGAGACCTTTTCTGGGAATCGGCGTACTGAGTCGCTACCTTATTCGGCAGAATCTTTTTCTGATGATTATCTGTCTTGCTGTCGGCACCTGTATCTACCTGCTTTCAGATGTCTTTGACCGTCTTGATGATTTTATCCGTGCCGGACTTGGTGTCGAGACGATTCTTTTCTATTTTCTGGTTAAAATTCCAGTGATTGTGTCGCAGCTTATGCCTGCGATTTTCCTTCTGGCTATGGTTATCCAGATGGGGGTTTTGACCCGAAGCAAGGAGCTTCTCGCTTTGCAGGCGGGAGGGGTCTCATTTGCGTGGCTTATTCGCTTTTTTTTGATTTATGGCCTTGTCTGGGGTGCCGGACAGCTTGTTTTTTCTCAGTTTCTCGGTGTGTTCGGAGAATATGAGGCGAACAGGATTTGGAAAGAGGATGTTCGCAAGAAACATCTGGATGAATTGAAAATCCATAAGTTGTGGTTCCGGGATGGGCCGTTTATCGTTCTTGCTGACGAGGCATTCCCCGGCAAGAGTCGAGCTACCGGAATTACCGTATACGAGTTCGCCACGGACAATCAGGAATTGATTCGCATTCTGACGGCGAAAAAGGCTCTTATCGATGATAACGGCTGGGGGCTGCTGGATGTTCACGAACTCGACACAAGGACATTCCTGTCCGTCAACCGGCTGTCGCAGTTCCTGTCGGTTCGTCAGAATCTCAAGGCATATGCTGCCGTTGAACTGAAAGGGGACAAAGCCCAATTGCCCTTGATGGAGCTTTCAAGGACGATCAAGAAGCTTGAGGCTTCGGGGTCGAATGTGGAGATTCTCAGGACGGCATGGCACGGAAAATGGTCGTATGCCTTTTCCATCACCATCATGGCGCTGATGGCATTGATGCTGACGACTTTTTCGGAGAATGTTTACGCGAATATCGGGCTTTCGCTCATCATTATCTTTGTTCAGTACGGCGTTCACGTAGTAGGAGCGACAGCAGGCGAGAAAGGCGTGCTGCCGCCCATTTTGGCTGCATGGCTCGGCAATATCATTATGGGTGGTGTTGCGTCGCTTCGGTTGGCGTGGGTCGCCTTGCCGGGGTTTCAGTCAACTCTTCGTGAGTGGCTGGTCGGTCTGCGACTGATTCGTTCCTGATTATTCCCCGGCGTATTCCGCCAGAATATCCCAGAGCTTTTCTTCGCCCATTCCTGTTTTGCTGGAAAAAAGAAGTGGTTTTTTGGCTTGTTGCAAAATGTCCTGCCACTGGTTTTGCACGATGGAGCGTTCCTTCTGTTTCGGCTTGTCCGATTTGGTCAGGACCGGGATGATTGGAATGCCCATGTTTCGAAGGTAGGATGTGAGCTCGAGGTCGAGCTTTTGTGGTTTGAGACGCGAGTCGAGCAGAACGGCAACGGCTTTGAGCTGTGAGTTGCCTTGGATGTAAGCGTCAATCAGTTTTGCCCATTTGGCGCGTTCTGTCTTGGAGCATTTGGCATAGCCGTAACCCGGTAGATCTACGAGAAAAAAACCATCCGGATTGACTTTGTAATAGTTCAAACTGCGGGTTTTGCCCGGTTTCGAGCTGATCTTTGCCAGTTTTTTGCGACCTGCTAATCGGTTGACGAGAGATGATTTTCCGACGTTGGAACGGCCGGCAAGGGCAATTTGTGCCTCATCAAAGTTCTCAAGTTGCTTGATTTCGTATATTGTTTTGACTAACTCGATGGTTCGGTTCATAAAGAAATACCGTTTTCGTGTTTGGATGTTTAAAAAGTAATGTTCTCTTTATTGCGGCTTCTAGTCAAGGCGCGAAAGCGGCAATCGGGATGTGCGGAGGCAAAATGGGTAAACTCAGAGTATTGATTCTCAACGGCCCCAATCTGGGGTACATCGGCAAGCGACAGCCGGAAATTTACGGCTCGCAAACCATGGATGACATGCCTGAAATTATTCGTCGGGTAATGGGAGATCGGGCTGTCGATGTCGTTACGACTCATTTTCAGTCCAATTCCGAAGGCGCTCTTATTGACCGTCTGGAGTTGGCCCGCGAAGAGGGGATTGATGGCGTGGTTTTCAATGCCGGAGCGTATACGCATACGAGCCTTGCCTTGGCGGATTGTCTTGCGTGGATCGAGGTGCCGTGCGTGGAAGTACATATCAGTAACATCTGGGCGCGAACAGATCAGCCGCTGCGGCAGCAAAGCCTGATGGGCGAAAGGTGTATCGGCGTGATTGCCGGATTCGGGATTCTGAGTTATGCCCTTGCTGTTGAAGCGCTGTATCAGCACATCAAAGGCGAGTAGAAAGAGAAAAGCTGGTTCCCCGTGGTTTCGGGGATAAATTTATTGGGAGCAAGTATGATTTCGACCAAAGATTTCAGGACCGGACTGAAAATTGAGATAGATGGAAAACCTTTTGAAATTGTTGAATTTCAGCATTTCAAGCCGGGTAAAGGCGGTGCTATGGTTCGTACCAAGCTGCGCCAGATGAAGACAGGACAGGTTCTGGATAAGACTTTCCGTTCCGGTGAAAAGGTCAAAAAGCCGGATATGGTTTTTACCGAGATGCAGTACATCTATAAGGATGGAACGGACTTCGTTTTCATGGATTTGGAAACGTACGAGCAGATGAACGTCGCTGGTGAGAATGTTGGTGAAAAGGGTGGCTACATCAAGGAAGGCGATACCGTTAAAGTTAACCTGTATAATGGGGAGCTTATCGGTGTTGAACTGCCTGCAAACGTAACCTTGAAAGTTGCCCAGACTGATCCGGGCGTACAGGGTGACCGTGTGAGCAACGCAACCAAGCCTGCGACCCTTGAGACCGGCCTTCAGGTCAACGTACCGCTTTTCATCAATGAGGATGACCTCATCAAGGTGGACACCCGTAGCGGTGAATACCTTGGACGTGAATAATCAGTACTTGCAACTCTTTGTGAAAATTGCGTAAAAAGGTCATGGGCGGTTCGCTGTCCATGACCTTTTTTCAAAGTGGGGATTCTACGTGGCTCGAAAGCAGATTAAATCGGCACAGACTAAACGAAAGGGATACGGCAGAGAGTTTGCCGGTCTGTTTTTTCTTTTTCTTTCCGCTTTTCTTTTTTTGAGTCTGCTTTCATTTCATCCCAATGATCCCAGTTTCAATCAGGCTGTTAGCAGCGACTGGAATGTTCAGAATGTCGTTGGTGTTGCCGGCTCCTACTGTGCAGGATTTCTTGTGGCCATGTTTGGCCTTGGGGCCATGGTTTGGCCTTTCTATTTCCTTTATATAGGTCTGGGAAGATTCGTCAGCAGGATTCGGATGTCCAAGACCCGTTGGGCCGGACTTGTCGGTTTGTTCATTGTTTTCGAGGCATGGGCCATGCATCCATGGATTGCCGATGTCCCTTCGGATGCATACGGGTTGATCGGCAGCGGATATCTGGGACGGGAAATCATTACTCGGTTTACCTTGCCGTATCTTCGTCCTGTTGGCGCTTTTCTGTTGTGGCTCTTTGTTACCATCGTCTCTTTTCAGGCGGTTGCAGGGTTCAGCTGGGCTTCAGTTTGGAGTCGTATTGTCGAATGGTGGATGCAGTACCGTGAAGGGGCTGCGGAGCGTGCCGAGATACGTCAGCAGAAGAAAGAGGCCAAGGCAGCTAAGAAGGCTGCAAAAGCGGAAGAGAAAGAGCCGCAGGAACCCATGGATATTCAATTTGTCGATCTTGAAGACGGCAGAGAGAATAAGTCGAAAAGTCAACAGAAGCCCAAGGCACAACCGAAAAAGCCGCAAAAGAAGGCGGCTCCTGTGCCGAAAAACACGGCAGGGGATGAACATCCAAGCACGGGTTTACTGACGGCTCCACCGGAGCAAATGACTACGCAGACTCCCGAAGTGTTGCAACCTTTGGCTGACCGTCTCAAGGAATGTTTGAATGATTTCAATGTGCAGGGTGAAATCAAGCGCGTCGTGCCCGGTCCGGTTGTCACCATGTTCGAGTTCAAGCCTGCTCCGGGTGTCAAAGTCAGCAAGATTGAAAACCTGACTGATGACATTGCCTTGGCCCTGAAGGCCGAATCTGTTCGTATCGAAGCTCCCATCCCCGGCAAGGACAGTGTTGGGATCGAAATCCCGAACATTGATCGGGAGACTGTGTACTTACGTGAAGTTTTGGAATCAAAGGCTTTTACGGATAGTTCGTCTCCGCTGACTTTGGCGCTGGGTAAGGACATCCATGGAACGACCCGCGTGGCTGATCTGGCCAAAATGCCGCACCTTCTGGTTGCGGGTGCCACAGGAGCCGGTAAGTCTGTCGGAATCAACGGTTTTCTGCTCAGCCTGTTGTACAAGGCCGGACCGGATAAGGTGAAGTTGCTTCTGGTTGACCCGAAGCGAATTGAGCTTGCGCCATATGCCGAACTGCCACACTTGGTTCATCCGGTCGTGACTGAGATGAATCTTGCCAAAAGCGCTTTGGAGTGGGCTGTTTTCGAGATGGATTGCCGTTACCAGAAGATGGCGCAGCTCGGCGTACGCAATATCGAGGGATACAACAAGAAACTGACTGATATGGGCGATAATGTTCCCGAGGAATTCGCGCATATGAAGAGCATGCCGTATCTCGTCATTATCATTGATGAGTTGGCAGACCTCATGATGACTGCTGCTAAGGATGTCGAGCAGTGTATCGTCAGGCTGGCACAGCTTGCCCGTGCAGCCGGCATTCACATGGTTTTGGCAACGCAGCGTCCGAGCGTTGATGTTGTGACAGGTCTTATCAAGGCCAACTTTCCAACACGAATTTCCTTCTTTGTCACCTCGAAGTTCGATTCCCGAACAATTCTTGATGCTGTCGGGGCCGAACGTCTGCTCGGACGAGGCGACATGCTGTTCAAGCCGAGCGGCGGCAAGTTGAAACGTATGCACGGTGCGTACGTTGATGAGACGGAAATTGCACAGGTCGTGAATTTCTGGAAGGAACATGAGCCGCAGGAATTCGAACTTGATTTTGCTGACTGGAAAAAGGAAGCTAGCGGCCCCAACGGTTCCGCTGGTATCGGCCAGTCTGACGATCCCGTTTATGACGAGGCGGTACAGTTCGTGCTTGATCAGGGTAAGGCGTCTATCTCCCTGTTGCAGAGACGCTTCAGGATCGGGTTCAACCGTGCAGCCAGATACATTGAACAAATGGAAATGGACGGGATTCTCGGTCCACAGGAAGGCAGTAAGCCTCGCAAAGTACTTTCCAAAGAATAATCGGAGTTTTTCATGACCAGATCTTTCACCCAAAGCGTTGCAATCGTGGCGTTTTGTCTTTTCCCGTTTTGTGCGATGGCAGCCGATTCGCTCCCCGTTGAAGAACTTCCGGATTTGATTCAGCAGCGTTACGAAACACTCAAGACGTTTCGGGCTGATTTTGTTCAGGAGTTGACCAACGTTGCAAGCGGTGAAGTAGAAGAGCGCACCGGTCACATCTGGTTTAAGCAGCCATCAAAGGTGCGCTGGGAAACCGTGAAACCGGAAAAGGAGTTGCTGATCGTTGGTCCTGACTATGCATGGGATTACATCGAGGATGAACAGCTTGCCTTGAAATACAGCGTTGCATCCCTGCTGGATTCCAAGACAATTCTGCGTTTCATCTCTGGTCAGGCCAATCTCAAGGAAGACTTTGTCGTCAAGACCGAGTGGCAGGGCGCTGATGAAGTCCGTGCCAAGTGGGGCAAGGGTTTCAGCGTCATGCAGCTTGTTCCGAAAGAGGCCGAGCCGGGGATGGTGTTGGCGTATATCGGCGTTGAGCCTGACAGCGGTTTGCTGCGTCAGGTCATGATTGTCGATTTTTACGGCAATGGAAACGAATTGCGTTTATCCAACGTCGAGCTTGATGTGGATCTTCCCAAGGGAATGTTCACCTTTACACCACCGGAAGGTGTGCAGGTTGAGGACAATACTCAGGGGTTCTAGGCGAGCTTGACTGCCTTCTTCAGGGCTGAAAGCTCTTTGTCGCTGAGTTCCCGCCATTTTCCGCGCTTGAGGTTTCCAAGTGCCAGAGGCCCTTGTTTGACGCGGTGCAGTCTCAGGATCGTCAGGCCGAAATCATCGCACATGCGTCGAATCTGACGGTTGATGCCCTGAATCAGGGTGAGTTCCAGAGTCTGATTTCCTGCGATTGCCTTTTTTCGTTCAACCTTGATGGGGGCGAGTTTTTCACCATCACTCAGTGTCATGCCGTTTCGCATTGTCTTGAGTGCGTGGTCGGAAACCGTGCCCCTGATGGTCACTTCATAGACTTTGGGCAGATGCCATTTGGGATGGGTGAGGCGATAGCAAAGATCGCCATCCGTTGTCAGCAGCAACAGACCTTCCGAGAAGTAATCCAGACGGCCGACCGGGAAGGGACGCATCTTCTGGATTTTGGCAGGGAGCAGATCGAGAACCGTTTCTCTGCCTTGCGGGTCTTTGGCTGTCGTTACGGTCTCAACCGGTTTGTGGAGCATGATCGTGATGTCGCTGCCGCCGGACTGGTCAAGACGGATGGTTTTGCCATCGACCGCGACCTTGTCGGAAGAAGTGACCTTGATGCCCGGGGAATCCGCCACGCTTCCATTGACAGTGACTCGACCTGCAAAAACAAGATCGTCGGCACCGCGTCGTGACGCGATGCCGCATTGTGCAATGAATTTATTCAGTCGAATCGGGCTATTATTCTCCGGCATTGGGTGCATCCTTTATGGCTGTTCTATTATGAGGTAGCCGGATGCATACGTGCAGTACCCGCTGACCATCAAGCGCGTTATTAAACGCGAATGGTCTTGCTGGCAAGTTGGAAACTTGTCACCACGTCGAGCATGTTGGTTACCTGACCGACGCCGTTCTTTCCTGTCAGGCCAAAATGCTCAAGGCATGTGCCGCAGACGAGGATGGACACGCCATCTTCTTCAAGCTTTTTAAGTGTTTCCATGGCTGGGTTGCCGGGAACAGAGAGTTTTACTGCGCCATTGAGCATAATGATGCGCCAAAGCTCTTCGCCAAGTTCGTTGAGCGTGAGAAGGAAGTTCTGCATGAGCTTGGTTCCCAGTTCATCGTCACCGGAACCAATGACTTCGGAAGCGAGAAAAACAAGCGTCTTCTGGTCGCCCACCTGCGCCAACTGTGCGTTGTTCATTACTTCGCAGGCCTGACATTCAGCAGTTTTGTCGTCATTTTTGGTCATGGTGATGAGATATTCGCTGCCTACTTCTTCAGTGGCAACTTCATATCCTTGGGTTGAAGCGAATCGCGAAACGTTCTCTTTTGCGGCTTCATTATCTACTGTAATGGAAAAGATTTCCGGTGATTGTTCCTCAATCGTGTTCTTGCATTTCAAAACAGGCTGGGGGCAGGGCAGTCCCTGACAATCTATATGAATTTGAGGCATATGTTTTCTCCTTTTGAAAAGAGAACCATAGAGAAAGACACTAGGTCAAATCGATATAGTCAATCGAGCGTTGCGATTTGAGAGCAAATATCTATGTCGCGTGCGCTTGCCCTAATGAGAAAGTGTCTATAATAAAGGGAAAACATCGAAAAATTGTGAAGTATTTATGAAAATTCCTATTGATCCGGCCAGCCTTTCTCCCCTTATCACAGGGTTATATAAAACATGGGTCAGAACCATACGCTTTGAGCCTCATGGTCACTGGCAGACGATGCTTGATATGAATGCGGCAGGCGAGCCGGTTGTGCTTGCCTTGTGGCATGGTGAAATATTTCCGGTTACCGGTTACGGGAGCCAAATTACATCCAATCTCGTGACGTTCGTCAGTCAAAGCAAGGATGGCGAAATTATCGCTCGGGTATTGGAACGAATGGGACACATAACGGTCCGGGGCTCCAGTACTCGTGGCGGAGTCAGGGCGTTGCTTCAGGCCAAGCGAATAATGGAAAAGAAAAACCGTATTGCGGTCTTCACTATTGATGGTCCCAAAGGCCCTCGCCATAAGTCCAAAGATGGTGTTATTTTTCTGGCACAACGCGCAGGCGCAAAGATTATCCCTTTGCGTGGTTTCCCGGAAAAGAAAAAGGTTTTTGATAAGTCGTGGGACAAATTCGTTGTGCCGTATCCTTTCTCGCGTTGTCCGGTCTATGCCGGTGAACCCATGGAGGTCACCACGGAAAAGCTGACAGAGGAAGTCATGGCTTACGAAAGGGAAAGGCTGGAGCGACGAATGCATGAGCTTGAACCGAAGTGAAAAGGTTTCAAATTTCGGCTGTGAAAGACATAGCCATGCATTAGAAAGGGCAAATCCCATGAGGATTTGCCCTTTCTAATTTTTCAGAATTGTTTTTAGTCGAGCTTTTTGCGGGCCGTGCCTTCCTTGTAGAAGGGCAGTGAGACCTTTTGAGCCTTGAGTTCGGTTCTGGCGGTCTTGACGAGGAATTCATCGTTGTCGGCGGCCTCTGCCTTGACATAGGCCAATGCCACGCAATGCCCCATGCTCGGCGCAAATGAGCCGCTGGTGACCCTTCCGACAGTTTCACCGGAAGGCAGCAGGATCGCGTCGTCATGACGGGCTGTGCGACGTCCGGCGATGGTCAGTGATACAAGCGATTCCTTGACGGTGCCGAGACCCGATTTGCCGATGTAATCGGATTCCTTTTTCAGGAAGAAGCCGGCACCTGCCTCGACAGGGGTGTGCGCTTCATCAAGGTCCTGACCGTAGAGCGGGTAGCCGATTTCAAGGCGCAGAGTATCGCGTGCGCCCAGTCCAACGGGTTCGACGCGTTCGTCTGCAACCAGTTTTTCCCAGACTTCGAGAGCCTTGTCCGCGGGCAGGTACAGCTCATACCCGAGTTCGCCGGTGTAACCGGTACGGCTGACGATCATGGAAAAACCAAGAGCGTCGGTGGCTTCGAAGTTGAAATACTTGAGGTGCTTCCAATCCGCACCCATGAGCGCGTTCAGCACTTCAAGACTTTCAGGTCCCTGAATATCTATTTTGGCGGTCTCGTCACTGACATCCGAGAGTTTCAGGTCGTTGGGCAGGTTGTCCTTGATGTGGTTGAAATCCTTTTCCCTGCATGCTCCGTTGACCACGAGCATGTATTCATCATCGGCGAGGCAGTAAATAATGAGGTCGTCGTTGATGCCGCCCGTTTCATTGAGCAGGAATCCATAGCGGCACTTGCCCGGAGCGAGGGTGTTCAGGTCGTGGCTGACGACTTTGTTCAGTGCGTCTTTTGCGCCGGGGCCGGACAACTCGAATTCTCCCATGTGGGAGATGTCGAAAATTCCGGCTTTGGAGCGGGTGTGGTTGTGTTCGATGATGATGCCTTTATACTGAACAGGCATGTCAAAACCTGCGAAAGGAGCCATTTTTGCGCCGTTTTCGCGGTGCCAGTCAGTCAGCGGTGTGGTTGCGAGTGAGTCCAATTTTTCCTCCTGAAGGTATTGTGACTAAAAAGCGCCAGGATTGCCGGAGCTGGATGTCCGTGATTTCCTGATGGAGCGGAATTCATCGAGCAGCGCGACCAGACGCTGATACATTTTTCTGATTTCAAGTCCGTATGGTGAGAGTGTGCTTTCCTTTGCATTCACGTACTTACGGAGCAAATACGGGTCTGAAAGAACGTCTCCGCCGATAATCAGAACCTTGATGACCAATTTGTCAAAATAGTTAACAATTTCAAATTTCAATTCGCTGAGAATGCCGGTCATTAGTTCAAGCATGCGATGGTATGAAACCGGCTCGCCCTTATACTGCCTATGCCGTAAATCTTCAAGGACCCGGATTTTGCGTGCCTGTTGAATCTGACTGTATCTCGACCAGACTTCCTGATGCAGTTCATAGTGTTCGTTGAAGACATCATAATGATCTGGGGCAAGAAGGTAGCCGTCGAGTACACGGACAACCTGAGCATAGTATTCCTCGGAATAGTCAGCTATGCGGTGCATGTGCTTTGAAAGCCATGAGTAGAGGACTTTCAGGCGGTTTTCATGGGTGTCGGTATTTTGGATGACTTCATTGCGTTTGTACGTGATCCTGACACGATATTCACCTCGTACAATATCGTTGAGACGCAGGAGCATGTTCTGGACATTCTGAATGATGTTCAGCGAGTCGATGATTCGCCCGTTGATAGGGTGAATGACTTCCTGTTTCAGCACGGATAATGCCCTGTCTTCTCGAACGTTTTTGGGGCTGTATTCGTGTTGCTGGTACGTGACACGCAGGATGACGACACGTTTTTTCCGGTCTACGAAATATCCCAGATCATCAAGCATCGCGATGGTTTCTTTCTGGTTCTTGTTGATCTGGACAAGAGCGAGTTTCTCAATACGCGGATATTTGCGGAGCCGTCTGGGCGTGTCGGCTGGCGGAGACATCATGGTCGTGATGGTTCTGTCGCTTTGGCCGAGCACCCTGACGATAAACCGTTCCTTTTGCCGAAGAAGCCGTATGGCGAACATGGCCGAGGACGTCCGGCGTTCGGATACGATGGGGAATCCGTGGAGCTCCATCATGAACTGATAGACGAAGAGGCGGTTGCATTCGTACATCAGATTGTTGCCCGGTTTGAATTTCCCGATCTTGAGGCCGAATTGTTTCAGTTCGCTGTCAAGATTGGACGGGAGTGATGCGTACATGCCTTGAAGAGTGAATTGACCGGATTGGTCATGGGCAAGTACGTGCGCTCGTTCAAGCTCCAGAAGAAACGGCAGCATGTTTGCGTAGTTTTTGAGAGAACAGATATCCTTATCTTCAAATTCCTTCAGAAAATCAGGATGATGCCTTTTAGGAAGGCGGCTTTGAAAGGTTCGGATATTGGACGCAATGACGTTTTCTTCCAGTGCACAGCCTTCCTGCCTGTGCATGTCTTCCCAATCAGTGAGGGAGTGCAGGGCGTCGTATTGAAAAATTTCATGGAACGAATTCATGGGCCGCTCAAATGCGACCATGCTGAATCCCGGCAATGCTTTGTATTCATAAAGGTCAACTTCAAACGAGGGAAGCAGTTCCCTTACTTCGACCAGAGGGTAGGAGTCGACTTCAAAGTATGGCCTGAGCAAACAGTGCTTGATGTGGTTGAAATCAAGAAAAGCCTTGAGTTCTTCCAGTGAACTCAGGTGTAGAGCACTCCTTTTACGAGCATATTGGCGATACTCAGGGGCCTGAGTGAAGGCTTTTTCCCACATGGCGTTGTTCCGTTGTCAAATTGGCAAAAGGTGTAGGTCTTTGAGGCGATTGTATCCGTCAAATGGTATACTTTTATTGTTTGAAATTCAACGGCTTTCGTGGATATGATTGATTATTGTTTTGTATAAATGAAAGAGGGAAAGATTCATTGTTTGTGTGAATAATAGGCTTGAATTATTGACACTATGGAGTTGTTGAGGTATTGGCAACTTTGTTTTGGGGGGTTGTTTACCGGTAAATTCACAGCGGGGGCGTGAATAATGAAAAAGAAAGATCAATGCCCAAGGGCAAAAATCAATGAGCAGTACTGTACGTGTACATATAACTGCGACAAACATGGCATTTGTTGCGAATGTCTCCATTATCACAGACAACGTGGCGAGATTCCAGCCTGTTTCTTCACTGCTGAAGAAGAAAAAACCTATAATCGCACCATCGAGTTTTTTATTCAGCGACGCTCATAGTGTGTTGAATCAGAAATTGCAAAAAAGGCGGTTCCGGCCGCCTTTTTTTATGGGAGAAGTCATATGACACTTGATCGAAAATCAGTGATGGACCAGTTGATTGCCGCCACTGTGAAAGCTGGGGACATGGTCAAGACCGCTGCTGTAAAGCAGAAGAAAATCAGCCATAAAGGTCGTATCGACCTTGTCACGGAAACAGATGTGGCTGTTGAGAGCATGTTGAAAGGTGAACTCGATGGGTTGGTTCCGGGAGCCAATTTCCTGGCCGAGGAATCGGCAAGCGATGCGAGTCTTGGTGAGTTTACCTGGATAATTGATCCCATTGATGGAACGACCAACTTTGCACATGGCCTCCCGTTTGTTGCAAATTCAATTGCCCTTTGGCATCGGGACCGGATTGTTCTTGGCGTGGTCAATCTTCCGTTGTTGGGCGAGATGTTTACGGCGATTGAAGGAGAAGGGGCTTTTTTGAACGGCAATCCGATTTCTGTTTCAGCAACGGTGGAAATGGAAGAATCACTTATTGCTACCGGATTCCCGTATGCCATCGAGGATCATCTCGAAACCGTTCTTGCTCATCTCAAGGTTTTATTGCCGCTGACACAGGGGATACGACGGCCCGGATCTGCTGCGCTTGATCTGGCCTATGTTGCCTGTGGGAGGTATGACGGTTTTTACGAGAGTGCGCTGAATCCGTGGGATACCGCAGCAGGAACCTTGCTTGTCACAGAGGCTGGTGGGTGTATAAGTGAATATGATGCAGCGACCGGGTATCGCTTGGGAGCAAAGAGCATTCTGGCCACCAACGGCAGGATTCATGAGACCCTGAGTGGATTGCTTGCGCTCGATTAACCGCCGTCGCTGAGCAGTCCCGCTTCCCAAAGCGTTACCAGATTGGGTGTGAGAAGCTCCCTGAATTCCTTGATGAGACAAGTCAGTTCTTCGCGTGAATAATAATATCCCTCGGAGACGTTGTCCGGGTTGGGGGTGATAGGCTGGACGTTTTTACTGATGGAAAAGATTGTTATCTGTTCAAAGCCGGTCGCAGGGCAGGCTTCAAGTTCCCGTACTCGGACAAGGTTATCTGTTTTCAGGTTGAGTTCTTCCCGAAGAGTTCTGATGGCGGCGCTATAAGTGGATTCGCCGACATGAGGATGCGTACGCGCAGAGACATCCCAACGGCCGGGAAAGAACTGCATCATGTTATTGCGTTTTTGGAGATAGATTTTTTTTTCGGGATTGAAGATGAGTATTTGAACTGACCGATGGCGGAGCAACTGTCTGTGCACCGTGTCTTTTGACAGCACGGCAAGCGGCCTGTTGTCGTCATCCATGATTTCGACAAGTTGATCCTTAGTGGGTTTTACAGATGTTTTTTTGGAAATAATCATGGTGAAGGGTTGGAAGTTTTTGATTTGAACTGTAAGTGTGTATACACTTAATACTTGGATTTTTCCAGCGCGGAAGAGCGCTGTTTAAGGATGGAAAATGGAAAACGAGGTTGTCCAGCTTGGTAAGGCGGATCTTGATGAATTGATTGAACTGGAGAAGCTTTGTTTTGCCTATAGTTGGACGCGTGACCAGTTTTTGCTTGGGCTTGAAAGGGGCGCGTATGTTATTTTGGGGGTTCGCCAAAATGCAAAGATTGTCGGATACATAGCTTTTTCCATGATCGATGACGAGATGGAAATACTTAATTTGGCGGTTCACCCGAATTGTCGAAGGGGAGGGCTGGGATCTCGACTGCTGAAGCGGGCCTTTGAAATCTGTCGTGCAGGGGGAATTACCAAGAGTTTTCTGGATGTGAAGGTTTCCAATAAACCGGCAATCGATTTGTATAAAAAATTCGGGTATTCACAAATTGGTGTACGGAAAAAGTATTATCCGGATACAAAGGAAGATGCGTTGCTGTTCAGGTACGATTTCAGATAGAAACTGTATTCAAACGCAAGAGGATGGGAATATGAAAGCGATTGATAATATGGATATTAATGGGAAGAAGTTGTTGATTCGTGTTGATTTCAACGTGCCGTTGGACAATGGGGTCATAACGGACGACAACCGGATTCGGGCGGCGATTCCTACTTTGAAATATGCATTGGACAATGGTGCGTCCGTTATTTTGTGCGCCCATCTGGGAAAGCCCAAGGGAAAGGTTGTTCCGGAACTCTCCCTCGCGCCAGTCGCCAAAAGGACTGGTGAATTGTTGGGAGTCGACCTGCCGCTTGCGCCTGATTGCATCGGCCCTGAAACCGCTGCCATGGCCTCCGATTTGGAGCCGGGGCAGGCCTTGATGCTGGAAAATCTTCGTTTCAACCCGGAAGAAACAGGTAAGACCGCAGCGGAAAGAGGGGATTTCGGACAGAAGCTTGCTTCCATGGCTGACATCTATGTCAATGACGCCTTTGGGGTGGCCCACAGGGAGAACGCTTCGGTTGTTGATGTTCCCAAACACGCGACTCAGTGTTGCTGCGGTTTTCTTCTTAAAAAGGAACTTGAGTTTCTTGGCGATGCCCTGTCCGATCCAAAGCGACCGTATACCTGCATTTCGGGTGGTGCCAAGGTCTCAACAAAGCTCGGAATTTTGAATAATCTGCTCGGGAAGGTCGATGACATCATCATTGGTGGTGCCATGGCCAATACGTTTCTTCTTGCTCAGGGGCTCGAGGTTGGCAATTCTCTTGTAGAGACAGATTTGATTGCTGATGCCAAGTCGATAATGGAAAAGGCGGGCAAACTCGGATCCAAGCTTCATTTGCCTGTGGATTTCGTTTATGCTGCAACGCACACAGCTACAGAGGCTGAGGGCGTTTGCGATGCGGACAATATCCCGGAAGACGCCATGGTCCTTGATATCGGACCCAAGTCCGCCGAGTTGTTTGTACAGGTCGTCAATCGCTCTCAAACCATTGTCTGGAACGGACCTATGGGCATGTTTGAGACGCCCGCATTTGCCGAAGGATCGTTTGCTGTCTGTCGGGCGGCTGCGGAACTTGAAGATGCCCTGACAATTGTCGGTGGAGGAGATACTGACGCAGTTGTTCATCTTCTGCATCTTGCTGATAAGTTTAGTTTTATATCAACAGGTGGCGGATCTTTCCTTGAATTTCTCGAAGGAAAGGAACTCCCGGCATTCAAGGCTTTAAAGGAGTGCTTGAACAAATGAAAAAGTTAATGGCTGCCAATTGGAAGATGTACAAGACGTGGGACGAAGCCCGGGCAACGGCTCAGGAATTGGTTGATCTGGCGGCATCCAAGCTGCCTGAAGATCGTGAAGTCCTCATTTTTCCTCCCTTCACGGCGATTCGGGCTGTGTCGGATGCATTTGCCGATGCTGACGGTTTTTCTGTTGGAGGACAAGACTATTATATCAAGGAAGAGGGCGCTTTTACTGGTGAAATCGCCCCCCGAATGTTGCTCGATGCAGGTGCCGAGTTTGGCCTGACAGGACATTCGGAAAGGCGTCATGTGCTTGGTGAGAACGATGAGTATATTGGGGAGAAGACTGCATATGGTCTTACTTCCGGCCTGAAAGTCGTTTTTTGCATTGGCGAAAAAATCGAAGAGCGGAAAGCTGGTAAAGTTGAGGAGGTGCTGGAGCATCAACTGCGTGTCGGTTTGAAAGATGTTCCGCGCGATATCAACCCGGAAAACATCAGTGTAGCCTATGAACCTGTATGGGCGATCGGCACTGGAGAAGTGGCTGGTGTTGATGAAATTCTTGAAGCACACGCATTTACTCGAAAAATATTAATTTCTATCTTTGGCGAAAAAGGCAATGATATCAGGATATTGTACGGAGGAAGTGTTAAGCCGGCCAATTGCGGTGAGATTATTGCACTTGACAATGTCGACGGAGTGTTGGTAGGTGGCGCGAGCTTGCAGAGCGAAAGTTTTTCTCAGATCGTGCTGGCCTGATGCTGCAAGTTTACTGAAATAAGCCAGTAAAAGGGATAAGATTTTGGAAACGTTAGTAATTGTTATTCATGTATTGGCCTGCATCTTCCTGATCGGCGCAGTTATGCTTCAGTCCGGTCACGAAGGCATGGGAGTCATTTTCGGCGGTGGCAGCAGCACTATGTTCGGCAGCTCCGGCGCGGGAGGACTTCTGGTTAAAGTAACCGCAGGTTTGGCAACTGTATTCCTTGTTACTTCCCTGACATACAACATCATGACCGGCAACAGAGTGTCCGATCAGGATTCCATCATGATGCAGGGCAAGGAAACGGTCCAGCCGATCGTTCCGGCTGACCAGCAGAAGCCGGCTATCCAGTTCAAGGATACTGGTGACGACGCAAAGAGCGAATAGCTCAAAGCAATAGATGCCGAGGTGGTGGAATTGGTAGACACGCTGTCTTGAGGGGGCAGTGGAAGAAATTCCGTGGGGGTTCGAATCCCCCCCTCGGCACCACGATTATAAAAGGGTTGTAGCTGACAAGCTGCAACCCTTCCTCTTTTTTAGCCAGTTGCTGATTATTCTTAACACCTGCAAACGGATTACAAGACAAGATTTGTACGCATTTTGGAAGCGTTCAAAGTCTTGGTTAAAACGCTCTTCTTCAAATGGGAGGGCGTTTGTGTTTTTTCTGTAATTCGCTCTAATTTTCAATATCAAAGTAGTTGATGAAAATTGTAGTTGCTGCGCCTGCGAGGTTAGGTATTCTTTCGAATTGATTTTACTCTTTTATTGGTACCGGATGAGCCTTTTCCCGCGTTTATATCCTGATTTGGCTTACTCAGTTTGAAATCGTTTCAGCCGTTCTGACTTGAGTCGCTTGTTAAAGTTTTTACAGTTGTGGGAAGTGGTGTCTGTTTCGGGATAGGTGCGAATTCGTGTTAGATGGCAGAATTCATGAATCTGATTGCATTGGTAATCAGTGGAAAAGTGACATTTCAATCAAATAATAATCGTCAGCATTCAATTGTTATGATTAAAAAAAGGTCAGCATTGAATGCTGACAGAGGAATGAAAACGTTTGTTGAGCAAAATTTTGGAAATGGGAAGTTGGGATGATTGTAAGGCGTTTGCTGTTTGTTTTTGTCATACTGTTCAGTTGTTCTTTTCCTTGCCACGCTGAAGAGTTCAAGCCTGTTGTCGTCTATCATCTGAATATAGAAAAGAACCCCTATAATGTTGCGATCCATAAAGGGGTGGAGCAATTTGTCGCCAAGACCGGCAAGCACTGTGACGAGGTCATTGTGAGCGACAAAACAAATGATTATGTGGCCGAAATAGAGCGACTGGCACAGCAGGGGTATTCCCCGATTTTTCTGCTTTACGGAGCGCATTATCCTAAAGTGGTCGAACTTGCGCGCAAATTTTCTACAACCCGGTTTATTGTTTTTGATTGGGTTTGGGATGAACCGAATCTGTATTCCTTTACGCTGTCCACTCATGAGGGAGCCTTTTTGGCCGGTGCTTTGGCTGCCATGGCGACAAAGAGCGGAATTCTCGGATTTGTTTCCGTGTCTGACATGCCAGCCCTGCGCCGTTTCCTCTGCGGGTATGAGCAAGGGGCTCGGCATATCAAGCCGGACATCAAAGTACTATCCGGTTTTATTGGACAATATCCCGGTTCCTGGTTTGATTCTGAGGCGACAGCGTCAATGGCGAACAAATTGATGGATCAGGGGGCTGATGTTCTATTTCAGGTCGCTGGAGGTGCGGGACCTGCCGTACTTGAAGCCGCAGCCAAGAGGGGAAAGCTGGGGATTGGTGTGGACTTGAATCAAAATGGCCTTTTCCCGGGGCATGTGCTGACGTCGATGCTCAAGCGGACAGATATGGCTGTTTTTGCAGCGTTAATGTTGGCCAAACGAGGAATCTGGCGTGACAACTTGAAGCGGCTTGGACTTGCTCAGGGAGCTGTGGATGTCGTTTTCGATGAGAATAACAAGTCAATAGTCTCAAAGGAAATGCGTGAACGCATTGAGAGAATCAAGCGGGAAATCGTGTTGGGTTCAATTGTTGTTCATGATTATGAAATGGATCTGAAGTGTCCGTAGGCAATATGTTTGATCGGAGCAAAATTCATAGTGTAACGCTGTCGATTCTTTGTGCACTTGTCGTGGGCCTTTTGGTTCCGCTCGGTGTTGGAATGGTCATTTCATTCAATACCGAGAGAGATCATCTCAAGGATGTACTGTTTCACTATCAGGATACCGCATTGGAAAGTTTGGCCCAAGGCGTTGAAGACGATCTTCTTTCCTTTTCTCCAGACGGGGCTCTTGATGTGGCCAATGTGTTTTTCAAAGATGAAAGGGTTGTCAGTATTGCTGTGTACTCCTCAGTCTTTGAAATGTTTTTGGTGCAGATAACCAAGCAGACATCTGCTCAGCGATATACGTCTCATTCACTTCGAAAAACAATCATAAAGAACGGTGAAAATCTTGGGTACGTGGAAATTGCTATTGATTATGGATGGATAGAGCCCGTCATGGATGTATCCAGAAAGCGTACCGTGGCTTTGTTCCTTACGATGTTTGTCGGGGTGATGGTGCTTATCATTCCATTTTTGTATTTTAGAATTCTAAAGCCGTTGAAACGCCTTTCGGAACAGGCAAATCAACTTTCCAACGGAGATTTGGAATATTCCTGTGAATGGAGAGGAAAAAACGAGTTTTCCATTTTGGGCAGGACGTTGGAGGATATGCGGATCAAGCTGAATGCCAATTTCAACCACATCCTGAAAATGGCTGTTACCGATGAGTTGACAGGTATTGCCAACAGACGTGCCTTTTTTCAGGAAGCTCAGAAATTGCTGGAATTATGCAAGCGGCACTCTCATTCATTTTCATTGGCGATTCTTGATATTGATTGGTTCAAGAAGATCAATGATAACCATGGACATACCATAGGTGATGATGTGTTGAGGGAGTTTGCACAACTCATTGCCGGGAGGGTACGCAAAACAGATGTTTTTGCCCGATATGGTGGCGAGGAGTTTGTGCTGTGTATGCCGGAAACGTCTCTTCCCGCTGCTTTGGGATTGCTTGAGAAGTTGAAAAGGGAGCTTGCGGAACATGAATTCCCGCATGGTGAAAAGTTGACCTTCAGCGTTGGCTTGGCTGAGATTACAGATGATTCGTCATTGGCTTCTGTTTTGGAACAAGCTGATCTGGCTTTGTATGATGCGAAACACAAAGGACGCAATCGTATTGTGACAGCTTAGAAATATGGTAAAAAAAACGCCCGGTAACTCTTGAGTTCCGGGCGTTTTTTTGTGTTTAGAAGGGATAAACGAGGGTGCTGGCTGCCTTACCCTTGGATTTTGTTCCCATCTTTTTATCGATGGCGGCGATTCGGGCTTTGGCGGCTTCGCGTTGCTCTTTTCTGTCAGCGCGTTTGACGACGGTTTTGAGCATTCGTTTTGCGGTGTCGTATTTTCCTTGTTTCTCATAGATGATTGAAGCTCTGTACATGGCGGTCAGTGCCCAGATGTTTTCCTGAGGGTACTGCCATGCGAGTTTGAGATAGTAATCCAGCGCTTTATCTGTATTCCTGACGGCCTGTTCGCCTTCACCGAGCCAGAAAAGCGTTTCAGCCTGAAGGGTGGTTGTCATATTCGTTCTATTGTTCCACATGGCCATCAACTGTTCTCGTGCTGCGGTGAAATTGCGGCGTTGCTGATAGAGCAAGGCCATGCGTAATCGTGTCATGACAGGGATCGGCGCATTCAATTCATTCATTTTGCTGAAAGTCTTTAGCGCCGTGTCAATACGTCCTGAATCAAGCTCGAGACGGGTTTTCACGTCAAGCCATACCATCTTGTGAGTGGTACTCAGGTTCGTGATGTCCAACTGATTGAGATAGAAGGCCCCAAGCTGCAAATGTTTTGCCCGGACAGCCTGATCTGCGAGATGCAGCAGGCAACTGACACCGAAATCCGTTTCTTTGAACAGAAATGCTGACCGTTTGGCCAGTTCGTTGGTCGGCTTCTTGTCAAAGGCCTGTTGCCAGTTGGCAAGAAGAAGCAGTTTGTCCAGCGGCCAGTCACGCTGTGACAGTTTTTCCAGTTTGTCCGCAGGAACCGAAATCCAGAAGGGGGCTTGATCGGAAGAGTCTGTAACATGGCCTGCCGCACCAAGCAGTGCGGAAAAAATAGGATATATCTTGAAAGCTTCAGATGGGTTTGAAGGAAGGATTGCATCCAGATTTTCGTTGAAAACCAATGCGCCAGCCAATTGGATGGCGAATGGGAGTTGTGTTTTGTCGACTTTGTTCCAGGCGTTGGCCGAAGCAGACCCATTACCATTGGACAAGGACAGAGCGAGCTTGAAACTATTAAGTAATACAGCTGTTTGTTCTGAAATCAACATGGAGCCGAGTTCGTTGTCGATGGCCTTGTTGGCTTCTTCGGATGACATTGAAAGAAGATTATTTCTGAACTTTGTCCACGGTCCTGATTCTGGATTTCCAAGAACCCACGGTGCATGGGAGGCAGAGTAGGGGGCCAGCAGATTGCCTTGCCAAAAGGCCGTTGCTTTTAGGTAATTGCCGGTATCAAAAGGCGTTAAGTCTTTCGGCAATTGCTTGGTATCAAAGAATGTTATGAAAGATTGCCAGAAACTCTTCACAGGCTCCTGGCTGATGCCGGACAGCGAGTCGATCGCCGCATCATATTTTTCAAGCGAAACGAGAGCAAGGGCCTGAGCGATGAGCGAGGTGTCTGCATCGGTTACAAAGGGCGCTATGGGAAGACCGTCCGCTCCGACTTGGGGCGCTTCCGGTGCTTTTGGTGAAATGGCGTCGGCAGGGGGATTCAGGACAGCATTGGCCTTTTCCCAATATGTGTCATCCCAGACACTCTGTCCGATAGCCAGAATGTTTTCCAACGCTTCTTTCTGCGGGCCTCTGGAAAACGAGTGATTGGCGACGTATGCCCAGTACATTTTGAGCCAGACATCTTTCCAGATGGTCTGCAACCCTGTTTCATTTTTGAATTTTTCACGTTTCTCGCCGGGGTCAGTCATGAATTTGGACGCCTGAGTGAACCAGAGAACGGCCTTTGAAAGATCGCCGAGAGCGCGATGCGCCTGACCGCCGATCCACAATCTTTCGGCTTCCGTGGCGTTGTCGGCGAACGTGGAGGTCATTTCCACCAGCTCGAGAGCCTTGTTGGGTGAATTGAGGTTCAGATAGACTTCAGCTCGTTTCAGGATGACCTCAGGAGAGTCGCTGTTCGTTTCCTTGGCATATTCCTGTTCAAGTCGATCCCATGCACCATATTCTTGCAACCAGTTTTCAAAAGTTGTTTTGGGTGCTGCATGGGCGAAGTGTGCACCGAGTACAGAAAGGATGAAAGCCTGGGTCAACAGAGAGAAAATTTTCTTCATAGGTTTTGTGCGTCGGCATGACGTCTTTTTTGTTTGATCAAAAACTCTTTAGCAGGCTCGGTGAAAACACTCAATCCATGAAAGCTCGTGTCCGACTTGAAAGAGGGCGGAAAACACGGATTGAGAGATTCATCCAGATGTATATTTGTTAAAAGTTTACATAATTTACATTATGAGACATTTGTATAACAACTTGGAATTAAAGCCATTAAAGCCACTTTAAGTTTTTGTTTCTGTTCTTGGTCTGAGATTGTTTGTTTTGGAAATCGATTCTAAGGCATTTTGAAGTGTTTCCTTGATTCATTGCCTATTCGAGATATCTGTCGTTCGTCTGAAATGATTCTGGGCAGAAATCGGCCATAAAAAAGCGGTCCGGTAACTTACCGGACCGCTCTATCAGCGATATTTTCAGTTATTTCTCTACTTGTCGTCGTTGTCCGTTTCCACGGTTGTGGCGCCAAGTTGCTTCATGAATTTGTCACGACATTCATAGGAACAGAAAACGTGTACCTTTTCCCCTTCCCTGACACGGATATTTCCGTCTTTTTCGACATACGTGCCGCAGATGGGGTCCTTGACCATCTCGCCGGAAGCGACTTTGGCCTTGATGTCCTGATCCTTTTCCACTTCCCGCTTTTTCTTGTCGCCCATGAAGAGCTTGTAAACCAGGAAAAGTGCTACACCGATGACGATGAACTTCAGCATGAAGCGCTCCGAGTTTGAAGTGTTACGACGATTGCCAGATTCTGTCTTCTTCCATACGGAAATCTATCGCGTCAAGGGCCTCGTCTATGGTCGTGCCGTCCGGGAAAACGAAATCAGGAGCTATTTCCTTCAAGGGAACGAGCACAAACGCCCTTTCCTTTGCCCGTGGGTGCGGCAGAGTCAGGAACTCGCCCTCCTCGACGACGTCTCCCCAGGATATGATGTCCATATCCAGTGGTCTCGGACCTCCGGGGACCAGACGTTCCCTGCCCAGCTGTGCCTCAATGGCCGTACATGTGGACAGAAAACCTTGCGGTGACCATATCTCGGCATCAATTTCCAGCTTGATGACCTGATTCACGAACCACGGCTGATCCTTGACCTCGCCTTGCGGTTCGGTTCGGTAACTGTTCGAAATGGCTTGCAGCCTTATTTCGTCTCCATATGTCTCAAGCCGCGTCAGAGCCTCGTTGAGGTTCGATTCGGGGTCGCCCTCGTTGGAACCAAGGCTGACGTAGCAGATTACAGTTTCGATATTCTGGATACGGCCTCCTCAAGCAGATCGTTGTTGACGGTCAGGGAGATGCGGAAATATCCTTCTCCCGGAGTCCCAAAGCCGTTGCCGGGGGTGAGAACGACGCCTGTCTGTTTCAGAACGTTGGTCACGAATTCCGACGAAGTGAAGCCTTCGGGGGTATTGCACCACATGTAGAAAGCGGCGTCAGGCACGCGGTGCCTGATTCCTGCCTTGGTCAATGCAGCGCTGACAACATCGCGTCGTTCCTTGTAGATGGCGCGAAATTTCTCGGCATACGGTTCGCCCTGCGTGAGCGCGGCGACACCCGCTTCCTGGACTGCCTGAAAGATTCCAGAGTCCACGTTTTCCTTGATCTTGCCAAGTCCTGCGATGAGGCTGCTGTTGCCGACCGCCATGCCGACACGCCAGCCGGTCATGTTGTATGTCTTGGACAAGGAATGGAATTCGATGCAGACATCTTTGGCCCCTTCGCATTCCAGAATGGAAATGGGCTTGTTTGCCGGATCATAGTAGATTTCTGTGTAAGCGGCGTCAGAAACGACGATTACGTTGAATTCCTTGGCTTTTTCTATCAGGCGATCGTAAAACTCTTTGGTTGCTGTGGCGGCTGTCGGGTTGTTCGGGTAGCAGACAAAAATCATTTTTGCCTTGGCCCATGTGTCGTTGTCTATTGCGTCAAGGTCAACGAGAAAATCATTTTCCTCAAGCAGCGGCAGATATTCGACTTCCCCGCCTGCGAAGTTGGTCGCAATGCCGTAAACCGGATAGTTCGGAGTAGCGACGAGTGCGAGGTCTCCGGGGTTGATGTACGCCAAAGGAAAGTGTGCGATGCCTTCCTTGGAGCCGATAAGGCTGACAACTTCAGTGTTGGCGTCCAGATCGACGTTGAAACGTTCCTTGTACCAGTTGGCAACGGCCTCACGGTAGCTCATCATGCCCACATAGGACGGATATTGGTGATTGACCGGCTTTTTGGCCGCTTCATACAATGCATCGATAATGAAATCCGGTGTAGGAAGGTCTGGATCACCGATGCCGAGACTGATTATATCCATGCCTTGAGCGGCAACTTCTGCCTTGGCTTTGTCGATGGCCGCAAAAAGATACGGCGGAAGTGTTGAAAGCCGGTCGGCTAATTTGAATTCTGACATGTTTCTGCTCTCCTTCAGTAAACTATGGAAGAACTTTCATAAATGCGGTGTCAGTGCCTGTCAATCGGAACCGTGAGTCCCTAATGGTCGTTCGACGTCTTTTGAATTGAAGCAAAATAGCTGTTAATTCTTGATGTTGCTTTATTTGCCTTGATTCATTTATTGATTTGATACAATTTAAGTCAAGGTTGAGATTAAATAAGTATGAAGAATTCCATCTCCGACAAAAACGATCTTCCCACTCATCGTTGGGTGGATAGGTATCTTGAGCATATCCTTATAGAAAAAGGTCTTTCTGAGAACAGTCTTTCCGGCTATTCGCAGGATTTGGCTTCGTTATTGGCCTTTCTGAGCGCCAAATCATTCCGTCTCGAGGAGTTGACTGATCAAACCCTGTTTCTCTACCTTACGTATTTGAGAGCCAAGGGGTTGAAAAGTCGTTCGCTGGCAAGGCATCTTTCCTCTTTGCGTGGTTTTTTTTCATACGCTGTTGCTGAAAAATGGTATAAGGAAGATCCAGGACATTTACTTGAAAATCCAAAACTTCCCAAGAAGTTACCGGAATTTTTGACTCGTGCCGAGATTGCGCGGATTCTGGATTTGCCTGATGGAAGCACGAAGCTTGGCATGAGAGATAAAGCAATGCTTGAACTTTTGTATGCCGCAGGTTTACGTGTTTCCGAGTTGATTCAGATGAAAGTTCTGGATTACGATGCACAAGTCGGATTGCTTCGGGTTTTCGGTAAAGGTTCAAAGGAGCGGCTTGTACCGATACATTATACGGCGCAGGACGTGCTGAACCGTTACTTGAAACAAACCCGTCCGTCTTTCAAACCTGCGGAAGATTACATGTTTCTCAATAGGTCCGGCAAAGGGCTAACTCGTCAGGGAGTGTGGAAACTGATCAAGAAATTTGCGGCAAAGGCAGAGATTAAACGAAGCATTTCACCGCACACTTTTCGACATTCCTTTGCAACGCATCTGCTTGAAGGCGGTGCGGATTTACGAACCGTTCAACTGCTTTTGGGACATGCGGATATTTCGGCTACGGAAATTTATACGCATATTCAATCGGGAAGATTGAAAAACATACATCAGGAATATCATCCTCGATCTGGAATTTAGCTGAAATATATGACAAAAAATTCAAAAATCAAAGCTCATACAGTTATTACCGCTCATGCCAACGCGGATTTTGACGCTTTGGCAAGCATGGTAGCTGCAAGCAAGTTGTACCCGGACGCAGTGCTTGTGTTTCCCGGAAGTCAGGAGAAGAATCTCCGCAATTTCTTTATTGAAAGCACCACATATCTTTTCAATTTCAAGGCATTCAAGGATATCGATCCGAAATCCGTTGAGCTTCTTGTCGTGGTTGATACCCGTCAACGCTCCCGGATACCTCACGTTCGTCCGGTTTTGGACAATCCGGACTTGCGTATACATCTTTACGACCATCATCCTGATACGGATGATGATCTTGTCTCTGAAAAGAGTATTGTCAAGGATTGGGGTTCTACTGCCACCATTCTCATATCCGAGATACGTGCCCAAAATCTCTCCCTGTCTTCTGAAGAAGCCACCCTTCTCGGTCTCGGGATATATGAGGATACCGGCTCATTCGGCTTCAACACGACGACTCCTCATGATTTTGAGGCTGCAGGTTGGCTCAAAAGCCAGGGGATGGATCTTGAAGTCATCTCCGACCTGCTGTCCCGTGAATTATCCGCAGAGCAGATCACCAATCTTGGAGAGCTCCTCCAAAATGCTAGTAATTATGACATTCATGGCATTGACGTCGTCATTACCGAAATATCAACTGACAAGTTCGTTCCGGATTTCGCCCTTCTGGTTCATAAGCTCATGGATATGGAGTCGATCAAGGTCGCCTTTGCTCTTGGCCGTATGGGGGACAGGATTCATCTTGTCGCGCGATCTAAAAACCCTGATGTGAATGTCGGACAGATATGCTCATCGCTGGGTGGCGGCGGCCATGCCGTGGCGGCCTCCGCTACGGTCAAGGACAAAACGCTGTCAGAGGTTCGTGACGATCTGTTTGCCCTTCTCTACTCCCAGATCAATCCGGAGATTGTCGTAAAGAATCTTATGTCCAGCCCACCTGTCATTATTGAGGATGACAGAAGTATGAACGAGGCCGTGGAGCTCATGACCCGTTATGGACTCAAGGATGTGCCGGTTGTCTCTGCGGGGACCATGCTGTGCGTCGGTATCATGGGGCATAAAACCGCTGACAAAGCCGTTTCTCACGGGCTTGGAGAAATGGGCCTCAGTGAATACATGAGTCAGAAGTTTGATACGGTCGAAGCCAAAACGGATTTGTATCGTGTCATGGAGATTATTCTCGGCAACAGGCAGCGCATGCTGCCGGTTGTTGATGGTGAAAAACTGGTCGGTGTCATTACCCGAACGGATTTGATGAATATGCTCATCGATGAGCCTGCCAGAATTCCCGACTCCCTGCTTCCGGATCGTCGTCGTGAACGAAATATCGGTTCCATGGTCAACAACAGACTGCCTCAGGCCATGTTGGATTTGCTCAAGGCCGCCGGTGATTTGGGAAATGAACTGGGCTGGGAAGTCTACGCTGTCGGCGGATTTGTTCGTGATATTCTGCTTGGACGGCCAAATCTTGATTTGGATCTGGTGGTTGAGGGAGACGGTATTTCCTTTGCCCGTAAGCTGGCATCCCGACTCGGTGGCCGTGTCAAGGCTCATACGAAATTCAAGACCGCTGTTGTTGTTTTGGATGACGGCCAAAGGGTCGATGTAGCCACGGCTCGACTGGAATATTATGAATACCCTGCCGCCCTTCCGACCGTTGAGCTTTCTTCCATCAAAATGGATTTGTATCGGCGCGATTTTACGGTAAATGCACTCGCCCTCCGCATCAATCCTGGTCGGTTCGGACAGTTGGTTGATTTCTTTGGTGCGGAGCGCGATATCCGCAATAGAACTATCCGCGTGCTTCATTCTCTCAGTTTTGTTGAAGATCCAACAAGAATTCTTCGGGCCATCCGATTTGAGCGTCGATTTGATTTTCAGATCGGCGGTCAAACCATGCGTCTCATTAAAAATGCCCTCAATCTGGAATTGTTCAGCAAGTTGTCCGGCACTCGAATAATGCATGAACTCCAGTGGATCATGGATGAAGAGGACCCGATCTCCTGTCTTAACCGGATGGAAGAGCTCGGCATCATGGAGGCTATTCATCCCCTATTGAAGCTCAAGCATGATCGTGTGCAGGTACTGATGGAGCTTTCGAAGGTTCATAATTGGTATAAGTTGTTGTACCTTGAACCTGAAATCGAACCTTGGAAGCTGTATATTCTTGGCCTGACCATGGGGATCAAGCGTGATCAAATAACTCAGGTTACAAAACGCCTGCATTTTACGAAAAAGGAAGAAAGGGATTTCTTGCAGCTTCGCAATCAAATTGGTGACGCGCTTATGAAATTGATGGGGTGGAAGGAAGGAAAATCCAAGTTAAGTCGATTATATGCCATACTTCACCCGATCCCTGTGGAGGGGATTCTTTTTTTGATGGCACGTAGCAAGAAGGAACACATCAGAAGAAACATTTCTCAATATCTTGCGAGATTGCGTTACATTAGCATTGATGTTTCCGGTAATGATTTGAAGGAGATGGGGCTTGAGCCAGGGCCTGTGTATTCGCTTATTCTTGATAAGTTGATGACTGCCAAAATTGACGGAACAGCAGAGACTCGCGCCCTACAGTTGAAATTGGCAAAACATTTGAGCAGGACTCTGGCGAGTGACAGTGATAGTGAGTCGTGATGAAAAGCGGTTTCCTGCTTGCCCTGCGAGGACAAGCCGTGTAGGAAAAATTAGCCGTTGATGCCTGAATATTCAGTATCAATTCATATATTACTAAAAATATTATTTGAGAATTCATATGGATGTTTTGTGGGCGCCTTGGCGTCTTGATTATATACTTGGTCCGAAGCCCGATGAATGCGTGTTCTGTATCCCTGATGACACCTCAGAAGATGAAGAACGCTGCATACTTGCCCGTGGAGAACATTGCTTTGTCATCATGAATAAATTCCCGTATAATAACGGGCATCTCATGGTGACGCCATACAGGCATGTCAGCAACCTCACGGATCTTTCCCTCGAAGAATCCAACGATTGCATGTTGTGGCTCAGGCGTTGTACTGAAATTTTGGAAAAGGCGTTCAGTCCTCAAGGTATCAATATGGGGCTGAATCTTGGCGAAGCCGCAGGAGCTGGCATTGCCCAGCATCTGCACTTCCAGATAGTTCCCCGTTGGAACGGGGATGCTTCATTTATGGCTGTTTTTGGGGAAACTACGGTCATTCCCCAGCATTTGTTTTCAACTTACAGCAAGCTGCGGCCGCTGTTTGATGCAATAACATCTTAAGGAGTAGTCCATGCGTTTTATTAAAGTTTTGTTTCTTTTGGCCCTTTTCGTCTTCTCCATCCTGTTCTTCAGTCAGAATAACGATGTTCTGCTACAGAGCCTGACGTTGAAGTTGGAAATACCTTACGCCATGACGCTCCACTCCATCCCTCTGCCTTTTGGTGTTCTTATTCTTGCTGCTTTTGTTGCCGGTTCCATCCTGACCATGTTCTACTTTGCCGTAGACAAGGTTCGTGCCGGTTCCAAGTTGAAGGAATGTAAGACCCGTATGGCCAGCCTCGAGCAGGAACTGAATTCTCTGCGTAACATGCCTATCAGCGAAGAACAGCCTTATGCTTCTGCTGAAGAGAAGAAGGAAGAAGAAAACTAAACGGAATTCATATGATCTGGAAGCTGTTCAATCGCAAGAAAGGGTTTAAACACGACCATAATCTCAGGGCTACTCAGAATCCTGTGGGCGGTGAAGCGCCGCCTATTCAGGATACCCGTGCGGCAATTGAAGAATTAAGTCAGGTTGTTAAAAACGACCCTGAAGCGGTTGAGATTTATCTTGCTTTGGGAAGCCTGTATCGTTCGCAGGGCGAGATTGAGCGAGCCATCCAGATCAGAAACAGTCTTATAGTCAGGCCGGGTCTTGAACGTGAGTTCAAGGCCCGTGCCTATTTTGAACTGGGACGGGATTTTCGGCGGGCCGGATTTCTTGACCGTGCGGAAAGTGCTTTTCTGGAGGCCCGCTCCTATGGGCATGATTCCACAGCCATTCATTATGAAATGGCCCGTCTTTGTGCAGAGCGCGGTTTTTTTGAAAAAGCTGCCGAGTCTTACGGACAACTCGACCTGCCCTTGTTGCAAGCTCATTATCTTGTGCGCTTGGCCATGGACTGCTTTGAAGAAGGATCGGACTCTCAGGGGCATCGAGCTCTTCGGCATGCCATTCGTGCATATCCCGGTGCGGTTGAAGCATGGCTTGAACAATTGATTCAGGCATACAAGAACGGTAATGCGAAAAAACTCGCCGACATCTTGAAAGATGCGCTGAAAAAAGTGGAACCGGGATTGCGGTTTGTCCTTCTCGAAGGTGTGTTGCAGCTTCTTGCCAAGGCTGATCGGGAAAAGACGAATGCGGAGAACGATGCTACCCAGTGGGCAAAGGCTTGTTCGGACAAGGATGTCGTTTCAACGATCATGCCGGTTATCGAGTCGCAAGACCCGGATGTTCTCCTCCTTTATTACGGTGCCTCATTTCTTTTGCGGATTGACGATCAGGAGAATGCCAAGGCGTGGCTTGAAAAAGCACTCGTCCTTCAGCCTGATTTCTGGTTGGCCCGTCTTGAGTTATTCGAGCTTTCAAAAGACGATCAGACTTTGACTCCTTTTTTCAAGGAGCAACTTTCCTTTTTCATGGGACGTGCCCGTAAGGTGCGTCGGTTCTTTTGCCGTAGATGTGGATTGAAGCGCGATCAGATTTTTTTCAACTGTCCGCGTTGCCATAGTTGGCATTCCATTGCCTTTCGTACTGATTTTTCTCAATAAAACATCAAGTTATACTATCCAGTGTCAAAACCGAAACTGACGCCCATGCTTGAACAGTACCTCCGTTTCAAGGAGGAAAATCCAGGCTGCCTGCTTTTTTTCCGCATGGGTGATTTTTACGAATTATTTTTTGAAGATGCGGAAACCGTTGCCAGGGCTGTTCAGATAGCCCTGACAAGCCGTAATCCCAAGGACGCCAATCCTATTCCCATGTGCGGCGTTCCCCATCACTCAGTTGAGCCCTATCTCAGCCAGCTTCTTGAAAAAGGATACAAGATCGCGATTTGTGATCAGATTGAAAATCCAAAGGAAGCCAAGGGGTTGGTCAAGCGCGACGTCACGCGGGTGCTGACGCCGGGGACTGTTGTTGAGGATTCCAATCTCAAGTCCAAGGAAAACAATTTTCTTGGGGCAATGTATTGGGATTCCAACAAGGCAGCCGGAGGAATTGCCTGGGTTGATTTCTCGACCGGTCAGTGGACGGGACTTCACAGTCGGCGTGAGCCGGAATTGTGGCAGTGGCTTGTAAAAATAAATCCTCGGGAAATCTTGCTTCCACAGGGAAAAAAGGTGCCGCCGCAATATGGAGAACTGTCTGGACAGGTAACATTCGTCCAGCCGGGGGCCTATTTTGACGTGTCGTCATCTGAAAACAAGATTGTCGAGTTACAGGGAACTGCCGATTTAGCGAGCCTTGATTTGGCAGACAAGCCGGAGCTGGTGCGATCATGCGGTGCCCTGCTGACATATCTGGAACATACGCAAAAAGGTGATCTCGGCCACTTGGGCGAGTTCAAACCACTCAATCTTGGAAAGCATTTGCTTCTGGATGAAGTTACTGAACGAAATCTTGAAATTTTCCGGCGACTTGACGGGAAAACCGGTAAAGGAACCTTGTGGAAGGTTCTTGACCGAACCATGACCCCGATGGGGGGCCGTCTGCTGGAAGCGCGTCTGCGTCAGCCTTGGCGGGATATCACTCCTATAGAAAAAAATCTGCAATGCGTTTCCTTTCTTTTTGAAAGAGATCAGTTGCGGGCCGGATTGCGACAGGCGCTTGATTCTGTTTACGATCTTGAGCGGCTCTCCACTCGTGTCGTTCTGGGGCGTGCTGTTCCCAAGGATTTTGTCGCACTGCGTCAAAGCCTCCCCATGCTTCCGAAATTACAGACTTTGTTGAAAAATGAAGACGTTGAATCCGCTCCTGCATTGCGGAAACTGCTCAGAAAGTGGGATAACATGGAAGACCTGTCTACCCTGCTTTCAACAGCTCTCGTGGATTCTCCGCCCCCGGTCATCACTGATGGCGGGCTTTTTCAAAAAGGGTATGACAGCCAACTGGATGAGTTCATTGAACTCAATGAGCATGGTGAAGACAAGCTGAAAGCGCTTCACGAAAAAGAGTCTGCTGAAAGCGGTATTCCCAAGCTCAAGCTCGGATACAACAAGGTTTTCGGCTATTATTTTGAGATTTCAAAGGTTTATCAGGGGCAGGTTCCTGAACATTTTATCAGGCGACAGACCTTGGTTAATAGCGAGCGCTATATCACTCCGGGACTCAAGGAGCTTGAAGACAAGATTATTTCGGCCTCCGAAGAGCGCAAGGCACTTGAATACAAACTTTTTCAGGCGTTGCGTGAACGTCTTGCGGCGGCGCGAAATCGTTTTCTGTTTATGGCTGATGTCGTTGCCGCCCTTGATTACTGGCAGGGGTTGGCAGAGTCGGCCAGAATTAATGAATGGTGTCGTCCCGAATTGCATGACGGTATGGAGATCGAAATTGAAGCGGGCCGTCATCCGGTTGTTGAAGATGCCATGGGAGCTTCCAATTATATTCCCGGCAACCTCTCCATGGACAAGGATCGGCGTATTCTTTTGATTACCGGGCCGAATATGGCTGGTAAATCAACCGTTCTGCGTCAGGTCGCGATTTTTGCAATCATGGCGCAAATCGGCTCTTTCGTTCCTGCGCGTACTGCCCGACTCGGTGTTGCCGACCGTGTTTTTTCACGGGTTGGTGCTTCGGATAATCTTGCTCAAGGTCACTCCACTTTCATGGTCGAGATGACTGAGACTGCACGAATTTTGCGACAGGCCACCAAGCGAAGCCTTGTCATTCTTGATGAAATCGGACGCGGCACCAGCACGTATGACGGCCTTTCCCTCGCGTGGGCGGTGGTCGAAGAGCTTTCTACGCGTGCTCGTGGTGGCATCAGGACGCTTTTTGCTACGCATTATCATGAACTGACCGCGCTTGAAGGCAAGATTGAAGGATTGCGAAATCTCAATATTGCGGTCAAGGAGTGGAAAGGCGATATCGTGTTTTTACGGCGGCTTGTCCCCGGCCCTGCGGATCGCAGTTACGGTATTGAAGTCGCCAAACTCGCCGGAGTCCCCAGAGGGGTTGTTGAACGTGCGAGGGAAATCCTTGCGAATCTCGAAGAAAAATCGCAGGATAACCGCTCGAAGGGAGCTGTAGAACGAGCTTCACAGACGCTTCTGCCGGGATTCGGTGCGCCGCCCATTGAGATTAGCCAGGAATTGACGGAACATCCGATCATTACACAGATGGTTGAACTTGATATTGACGGCATGACACCGATTCAGGCCTTAATGCTCCTCAATCAATGGAAAGATATGTTGAAGGGATAAAATGATTCGCCCCTTGTTTTTCAGATACCTGCTTGTTGTTGTTCTTATTGCCCTTTCCGGTTGTGCATTGGGTAAGAAAGAATGGCCTGCCGCACAAAAAAGTGAAGACACATTCAGTCTTGAATTGACTCTTGCAGATCGGCAGGCACGCTGTCTTATGGTGAATGTAGTAGTCAGCGGAGCTATCGAGCGTCTCTACAGTGCAAGCATACAGTACGAAGTTGTGGGCGACGGTGAAGGCGAAGGATGTATAGGCTGCCCTTTCATTCCGCGTGATGCCGTTCATTTTACCCGTCATGAGAAAGGATTTTATCTTCAGGGGAACAAGCTGAAGTTGAGTTTTTGCGGTTTTGACCCGGATAAGGAATACCGTTTCCGGATCGCTGGTAAGAGCGAATTGTCAACCGCTCCGTTGGTTTATACCGACGTTTTTATCGCCACGCCATAATGCACTGAAGGAGAGAGACAGATGCATCATTTTGAATACCGTGACGGAAAGCTTTTCGCTGAAGAGGCGAACGTCACAGATCTTGCCGAGAAGTTCGGCACCCCATTGTATGTTTATTCCGCGGCCACGTTCAGACGCCATTTCAAGGCGTTTGATTCCGCATTTTCCGGTCTGGATCATTTGACCTGTTATTCGGTCAAGGCAAACTCCAACCTTTCCGTATTGAAAATGCTCGCAGAAGAAGGTGCGGGAATGGATATCGTCTCAGGCGGAGAACTGTATCGCGCCCTCAAAGCAGGTGTTGCTCCGGAGAAAATCGTCTATTCCGGTGTCGGAAAACGACCTTCCGAGATCAAGGAAGCTCTTACTGCCGGCATCCTGATGTTCAATGTCGAATCAGTTGCCGAACTTCGCAGGATAAACGAAGTTGCAAAGGAAATGGGAGTAGTTGCGCGAGTCAGCTTCCGTATCAATCCGGATGTCGACCCACAGACCCATCCCTATATTTCCACCGGCATGAAGAAGAACAAGTTTGGTCTGGACATTGACAGTTCGCTTGAGGCGTACAAGCTTGCCGCGGAACTGGAAAATGTCGAACCGATCGGCATGGATTGTCATATCGGTTCCCAGCTTACAAGCATTGACCCATTCCTTGAAGCTCTTGAAAAGCTTTTGAATTTTTACCAGAAACTCAAGGGATTGGGCATCGAAATCAAATACCTCGATCTCGGTGGCGGACTCGGTATTCCTTATGATGAAGAAGAACCGCCCCACCCTACCGAATTCGGCAAGGCGCTCATGGACAAGCTCGCCGATGTTCCGTTGACAGTCATTCTCGAACCCGGCCGGGTTATTGCGGGCAATGCGGGCATCATGATTACCGAGGTTGTCTACACCAAGTCCAACCCGTCCAAGAACTTCCTGATTGTCGATGCGGCAATGAACGATCTGATCCGTCCGAGTTTGTACAGCTCTTACCATCGAATTGACGAGGTGGAGCAGCGTGGGCGTGACAATCAGGAATATGATGTTGTCGGTCCCATTTGTGAATCCACTGACTTTCTTGCTCGTGATCGGGAGCTTCCCGGCATTGAGGAAGGCGAACTGCTGGCAGTCTTTTCTGCCGGTGCTTATGGATTTACCATGGCATCCAATTACAATTCGAGGCCGCGTGCATGCGAATTGATCGTGGATGGTGACAAGGTCATTGTGGCGCGAAAACGTGAGTCCTACGAAGATCTGATAGAAAAAGAACTCTAACAGCAAAGGGCCGGGAGTTCGCTCCCGGCCTTCTTTTTTTGAGGCTAGAACCTGATGGCGCGACTCAATACTTTTTTCCTTTCTCCGGATAAATGGCCAGCCGAACCCGGTGAATCTGTCCTTCTTGATGGAACAGAGGCGCGTCATATGCTGACAGTCCTTCGAACCGACAAGAATCAGACGGTTCGTCTGTTCAACGGTCAGGGCAACGATGGTCTTTTCCGGGTTGAAAGTGTTTCCAAGCGGAAGGCGGTTCTGGAGACGCTCGAACTATCCAGTCATGCATTGCCTTCATCGGGAGTGGCGCTGGCAATCGGTTGGGGGAAATCCAAACGGCGAAACTATTTTTTTGAAAAGCTTGTTGAATTGAAAGGGGTTGGAGTCGCTTTCTGGAAGGCGCACCGCAGTCAGGGAAGCCTACCTTCAGACTCCAAGGATGCTTGGAATGAAAAATGTTTACAGGCTGCCAAGCAGTGTGGAAATCCTTATCTTCCAGACATCAGAGTTCTGACAAACGGATTGGATGAGTTGATCGAATATGCTCGTGAATTTGACCAATGCTTTCTGGCTTGGGAATCTGATGAAGCAACAGTGCCGCTTTCTCCAGCGGCTTTGAGTAGAGGTAAAAATCTTGTCATAATCGGGCCGGAAGGCGGTTTGGAGCAGAAAGAGGCGCAAAAACTTATTGATGCAGGCTGTCGACCTGTCACTCTCGGAGACAGTATTTTGCGATGGGAAACAGCTGCAAGCTATTGTCTGAGCCTTGCACACTGCGCCCGACAGGAAAAGAAATGAAGTTACAAATAGAAGATACCCAGCCTCTTGCTGACCGAATCAGGCCGCGAAATCTGGATGATTTTGTCGGTCAGGGACATATTCGAAACCGAATAGAAGCCTTCATCAAATCCAAGCGGTTGCCGAGCCTGCTGTTGTTCGGGCCTCCCGGTTGCGGCAAATCAACGCTTGCCATGCTTCTTGCGAAGTTGACCGGCAAGAAAAGTCTTCGCGTCAGCGCTCCTGAAGCCGGTTTGACCGCCCTTCGCAAAAAGATGCCGGGGCATGATATTTTGATCCTTGATGAGTTGCACCGTTTTTCCAAGGCACAGCAGGATTTCTTCCTACCTATCTTGGAATCCGGTGAGATAACCCTTCTTGCGACAACAACGGAAAACCCTTCTTTCAGCGTGACGCGTCAGCTGCTTTCCCGGCTGCATGTCCTCAGATTACGTACGCTGAGTCGTGAAGAGTTGGTTCAGGTTGCTCAGCGCGGTGCGGAAGAGCTTTCGCTTGATCTGGAAGAGGAGAGCAGAAAGCTGTTGGCAGCAATGGCAGGAGGTGATGCTCGTACCCTTTTGAATTTACTTGAGTATACCGCGGAGCTTCCCAAAGAACAGCGGTCGCCGGAGAATCTGAAGGAATCATTGCCGGAAATTGTCGTTCGTGGTGATCGTGATGGGGATTCGCATTACGAGTTGGTATCTGCTCTTATCAAATCCATTCGGGGAAGTGACCCGGATGCCGCTCTATATTATCTCGCCTGCCTGATCGAAGGTGGTGAGGACCCGCGCTTCATTACCCGTAGACTGATTATCTCTGCATCTGAAGATATCGGACTTGGTGATCCGCAAGCTCTTTCCCAAGCCGTTTCCTGCCATCAGGCCATCGAAGCCATTGGCATGCCTGAGGGATTCATTCCTATGGCACAGACCGCAGTGTATCTGGCTCTGGCTCCCAAGAGCAACAGTACCTATGCCGCATACCGCACTGCTCAAAAAGAAGTGCGGGAAAACGGCCCGCATCCTGTTCCCCTTCATCTGCGAAACGCAACTTCTTCATTACAGCGGGAATGGGGCTATGGGCGAGGCTATCTGTATCCTCACAATTTCCCGAAATCATGGGCCGATCAGGATTATTTGCCCAATGAATTAAGTGGTCGCAAATTTTATCATCCCAAAACTCAGGGGGAGGAAGCAAAGCTTCTAGCCTGGCTGCGACAGTTTAGAAAGGATATATAACTTGCTGATTTAATAGAGAAGGCCTCAACTTGCAAAGTTGAGGCCTTCTCTCGTTGTAAAGTGTTACTTTAACTTTTTCAGGAGCGCTTTTTATACATTTTTTGCCATTCATCCAAAAAAAGTATGGCCGTATCCAATTCGGATAAAACGCCCTGCTGTTGTCTGACGGCCCACACCAAATCTTCAAAAGAAACATTTTCCGGCAGGCTGAGGCGACCGAGCAAATCTCGTATTTTTTTCTGTAATTCGACGGGCAACTCATTGAGAAAGTCGGATGCTTGATTTCTGGGACGAGGCCAGTCTTTCATGCGTGATGCCGTGAAATCAATGAGCGTACGCATACGGGCCGTGTATGTGTGGTCCTTCAAGACCCGTTCTCTGCCTTTTTGAATGAAAGCCTTACATTCTTCCGGATTATTGAGATAATAATCAATTTTTTCGAGGAGTTCTTCGATCGAACTGAATGTAGCCAGTTCATCATCCTCAAAAGCTCCATCAAAAAGGGTACGCTTGTCCACAAGCTGGAAAGCACCGCAGGCTGCCAATTCGAATGTTCTCGGATTGATAAAGTCTCCGAATGTAACCAGTTCTTTTGCCTGAACACTTGAATGCAGGTTCAGGTTGATCTTTGTGGCATTGAATATTTTGACACACTCTTCCGGTGAAACACGGGCACCTTTCATCTGAACCAGTCGTTCGAGAACATGGTCATCGTCCCACTCTGTACCCCATATCTTGAAATCATGGTTGACCAGTTCCCTAAAGGCTACACGACGGTTCGCATACCCTGCCCCCATGAAGGAAACATCAGAACCGAATTTTCGTTTTTCAATCGATGTAAGCTCCAGCGGCTTATGGAAATTTTGATCAGCCGCAAGCGGAAGGTAAAGGCCGTTCGGTTGTCCTATTTCAGCCAGCTCGGAAAGGAACGGTTCTTTTTGGATGACGGCAAAAATATCATAAAACGGGGCAAAGGATTTCCAGTAGGTAAACAGCCGAAAGTCTTCGACAAACCACATTGCCGTGGTCACTCCGTCACGACGGAGTCGTTTGAGAGCCTGATGGTTGAGCGGAGCCTGCGCCATGGCAAGCACCATATCCGGTTCAAATGTCTCTACTTTGGCGAGCACGGACTGGCTGACGACATTGAGGAAGGAATTCTGGAGGTAATCGAGTCTGTCGGCAGTGACCTTCAGGTTTTTCAGCGAATTGTAGGCGGAGTTGAATTCCGGTGACTCAAACACCTCGACAAGATGCCCTTCTTCTTGCAGTGCGGATGCAACGTATCTTCCGATGGGAAGCGAACCGCCATAGAGAGGCAAAACAACAAGTATGCGAAGTTTTTCCATATTATAATCCAAGGGTTGCGCTTGGGATAGTGTTGGCTATCCAGTCTTTTTCCCGGTAAATTTCCTGTGCGAACATCTTGTCCAGATCAGATGTTTTCCCGCCCTTCCCCGTAAGATATTGCATGATGAATTCCCTAAATTTGTTTCGTGACATGGCATCCGGATCGTTGCCTGCCGTTGGGACATATATTTGCCCCAGTTCGTCAAATTCGGATTTGAATGCAGTCATGCCGTTTGGTAGATGCTCTTCTTTTTGAGTGGCGAGAAAGCGGAGAAATCTTGAATCGGCAAATGGGGTAAGGCACTTTGTATCGAAACAGCAAGGGGTTGTTTCAAGACATGGCAGGCAGTCGGTAACCGCTTGATATACCGTATGTCCCAGGCCGTACGGACCGGTTTCAAAGCACCAGGCGGAAGAAAGGAAAAAGCCGGTAACCGGAGTGCCGAGATGGGCAGCAAGGTGCATTGTGCCGGTGTCTGGAGTCAGCAGAACGTCCAGAGAGTCCACGATATCAACCAGATTTGCCCAATTGGTCTTTCCGGCCAGATTGGTTGTTTTGTCTTGAACTGATGCTGGAAGGCTCTTGAGCAGCGCTTGGCCCGCTGCCTGTTCGGAAGGTCCGCCGAGCAACGAAATTTTTTGCGCCTTTTGCGTCTGAGCAAGCGTCGCAGTGATTTGGGATAATACTTCGACAGGTAGAGAGCGGCGTGATTCCCGACCCGCAAGAACGACACCTAAGCCGCCGCCATTGGGGGTGGCCGGTGGGTTGACTTTTTCAGGGGCAACCATGTCGTTTCGATATCCACCCCAGAAATCGACGAGATTGATGGCGATACGGCGGCGGTTGGCCCATCTCATGGCCATGGTGGGCCAGAGGCCGATTATTTCCTGTCCGTTATGCCATGCATATCCTTCAATTTGTTCAGGACTGAATAGTGAAGCCATTCGAAAGTTGAGACCTGAAAAATTCAGATTGAATACCTTCTCAAAATTGAACGTCTTTAATGCTCTGAACGTCTCGCTGTTGCCCGAAAGCATGGCCTGTATTGCTTCCGCTCTATCCAAACCTGTACCGTGGGCTGTTATGGAGTGAACCGTGACGCTGGGGTAAACCAATTCCGCCAACGATTTCAGCGAAGTATCCACACAAAGGTGGACAGAAGCTCCTTCTTCGGCACAAAGCGTTGTCAGAAGCCGTTTGGTCTGAATAAGATCCCCGAAACGGGCCAATTGTATGACTAGGTAGTGTTTCATCGTATGTCCAACGTCAAATTCTTATCGTAATTCGGGCAGATATTGCAAGAACCGGGCAATTCCCGTTTTACATGTTTGACACCATTGGTTATCAAGACACATGCGATATTACCCAATCTTCGTAAACTTGGACAAAAAGGCCTGTCTCGTCATCGGTGCAGGTGAAGTCGGCAGACGAAAAATTCAGTCTCTGATAGATTCCGGGGCTGGGCATGTGACGATTATCGATACACAGCCTGCTCCGGCGGAAATGTCCATGACATTGGAGCTTGATAATGTCGACTTTTTTTGCCGGGAATTCCTGGACAGTGATCTGGATGGAAAATTTCTTGTCATTGCCTGCACTTCCAGCGAAAATGTCAACCTTCGCATCAGCCAGTTATGTGACGAACGGGGGATTCTGTGTAACATCGCCGACCTGCCGGAAGCGTGCAGTTTCATTGTCCCGGCGACCGTGAAGCGTGGGGATTTGACTCTCGCCATTTCCACTGCGGGCCAGAGTCCTGCCATGACCAAGCGTATTCGCCGTGAATTGCAGGATTATTTTGGTGATGAATATGCCGTTTTGCTGACAGTTATGGGCCGGATTCGGCCTTTGATGCTTGAGCTTGGGCTTGAAACGAAGAAAAACACTGCTGTATTCAGGGCATTGGTCAATTCGGACCTTTTGTCGGCGATAAAAGAGCAAAAACTTGACGTCTGCCGGGAAATTCTTAAAGACTCTTTGCCCCAACCGTTGCACGCCAACATTTCGGAGCTGTTAGATGGGCTTGTTTGAAGTTCTTCATATTTTCATCATAGCATTATATGCGCTCGGCACCCTGCTTTTCCTGACAGGTGTCGGTACGGACAATGACCGACTGAAAAAGACGGCCATTCTGTTTGCCGTAACCGGGTTCACGCTGAATACGGTAGACCTTTCAATGGTCTTGTTGCGTGACACAGCAGCGCTGTATGCGGGAACGTTTTATTTCAACATTCTCGCCTGGTGCGTGATGGCGGTTTATTTCTTTCTTTGGTGGAGGCTGCGTCTTGAGTTTCTGGCCATCACCGCCCTTCCGCTTGCCCTGCTTCTTTTTGTTTCTTCGTTGGCTCTCGGCGGTATCCGGGTCATCATGCCGCCGGAACTGACCGCCCTTTTCTTCGGCCTGCACATCGGCAGTCTGGTTTTGACTCTGGGTGTGCTGATAATGGCTTTCGGAGCAGGAATCGCCTTCATTCATTACAACAATAAATTGAAAAACAAGGCCGGACTTGCAAGCATGGGTAAGGACGTTCCTTCGCTGGACAAGTTCGACACCGTGAACCGGTGGGCTGTCATGTTCGGCTTTCCGCTGTATACACTTGGTTTGTTTTCAACTTTTTTCTGGTACTGGATAGCTCCCGACAAACAGTTTGTCTGGGATGTCATGAAGATTGGTTCTTTTGCTGTCTGGTTCCTGTTCGCATTTCTGTTTCATCAGCGAATGGTGCTTGGCTGGCGTGGGCGTAAACCCGCCATTCTCGCCATATGGGTGTTCGCAGGCATGTGTGTTTCCCTCATTCATCATACGATTACTTTCAAGGCTCTGCCATGAATAGAACAATAATTCTCATAGGCCTGAATCACCGAACCGCAGGGGTCGAGGTGCGCGAGAAATTCGCCTTGACCGATGTGGAAAATTTCGAAAAAGGCCTGATGGCGCATTGCCCTGTCAGGGAATGTATGGCTCTTTCCACCTGTAACCGGGTGGAAATAGTCGCTGTGTCCAAACGTGTGCCGGATCGTGAAGCGCTGGATTCCATTATTCAGTACTGGGCTGGTATCTGCGGTGGTTCTGCCGAATTGCTGGTAGACAATATCTACCAGTATACCGGTCTTGAAGCGGTTGAGCACCTGTTCACTGTCGCATGCAGTCTCGATTCCATGGTCATGGGCGAACCTCAGATTCTCGGGCAGCTCAAGGACGCATATCGGACGGCTGTGGATCGCGGAACCGCCAAAACAATCGTCAATCGTCTGCTGCACAAGTCCTTTTCCGTTGCCAAGCGGGTACGGACTGAAACGGCTATCGCTTCGAGTGCCGTTTCCATCAGTTTTGCGGCTGTTGAACTGGCGAAGAAGATTTTCGGCGCTCTCGACGGCACGCGTGCAATGCTCGTCGGTGCAGGTGAAATGGCTGAACTCGCCGCGACGCATCTTTTACAGAACGGCGTTCAGGACATCATTATCGCCAACAGGACGCTTTCCCGGGCACGTGAATTGAGTGAAAGTCTTGGTGGTGAGGCCATACAGATCGAAAATATGGCTGACAGGCTGCATGAGGTGGATATTGTCATCAGTTCCACCGGCTCTCCCGTTGCCGTCATCAAGGCAAAAGATGTCAAGAGCGTTTTGAAAAAGCGGAAGAACAAGCCTATGTTTTTCATTGATATTGCGGTTCCCCGTGATATCGATCCGGACGTCAATAGTCTGGACAATATCTATCTGTATGACATCGACGACCTGAAAGAGGTTGTCGAAGACAATATGGCCCAGCGTCAGGAAGAAGCTGCCAAGGCCCGCATGGTTGTCGAGAGTGAAACCGTGACGTTCGGGAATTGGCTCAAATCGCTGGAGTTGCAACCCACGATTGTTGACCTCGTTGATAAGAGTGAGGAAATAGCCTTCCGTGAACTGACAAAAACATTGAAGAAAATCGGTCCGGTCGATGAAAGAACTCGCAAGGCTCTTGAGACGCTCGTTCTTTCTGTCGGGCGCAAGTCCCTGCATGAACCGATCTGTTTCCTGAAGCGTCGAACGCAGGAAGAAGGTTCTGCCGAGCGCTTTATCGATCTGGCACGCCGCATGTTTAATCTTGATGATGAAAAAGTACCGGATACGGCCCATCTTGACCGTAAGATCGGCACCTGTCGTCCGGAAGACATTGAACAGCTTATTGACGCTTCCAAAAACAAGGAACAGTAATGCGAACATATTTGATTGAAGACCTGTATGACGATGCGTATGAGAAAATCACGAATGCATTGAATGAGTTGAAGCTGAACGGTCCGCTTGAAGGCATTTACTACCTGCCGTTGCCGGAAAAGCTTCTACAGCAGGAGCAGATAGACCACATGGATGAGTGCGGTCCGTATTTCATGGCATTGGAAACCGTCAAAGGCGTTGAAGAGCATTCTGTCCGTCTGGAACTTCTCGTTCGTGGCAGAAACAAGATTCGTTGTTCCTGTGTATGTTATGCTACTCCGGAACAACGCAAACACATGATCGAGTATCTTGACCAGTTCATCGAGGAGCTCGAGATTTCCGTCTAACATGACGAAAATACCGTCCGATATCCCCGCAACCATTCAGGATGTGCCCCCCAAATGGGCGCACTTCTGTCTGCATGTCGAAAAGTTCATTCGAAATGATCTTGGATTTGACCTGACAGGGAAAACAATCATTGCGGGAGTGTCCGGCGGTGTTGATTCAACGGCCCTTCTGCTGGTCCTTCATTATCTCGCACAAAAGAATCGCGGACGGCTAATCTGTGCACACCTGAATCATCAGCTCAGGCCGGAAGCGGCTGATGACGCTGACTGGGTCAAGGCTGTGTGCGACCGACTGTCCATCCCTTGCTCGTTTCGTTCCGTTGATGTTCTATCCATGGCTCAAAAGGCCGGTATCGGACTTGAAGAGGCTGGCCGTGATGCCCGATATGTTTTTTTCGAAGAAGTCCGGGAACTGCATGGGGCTGACATTATCGCTTTAGGCCATCACCTTGGCGATCTTTCAGAGGACATTCTCATGCGGCTTATCCGGGGAACCGGCTGGCCCGGACTGGCAGGTATGCCGGGAATTGACGAAAGACGCCATCTGATGCGTCCTTTTCTGCTTGTTCCAAAATCGCAACTGATAGAATTCCTGACGGCACTTGAAGTCATCTGGCGAGAAGACGCGTCAAATGCCGATCCGGCATGGACCCGTAATAGGGTCAGGCATGATATTCTTCCTCTCCTGTTAAAAGAAAACCCACATTTTTCAGAATCACTGGCCCGTCTATGGAAAATCGGAAAAATTGATCAGGAATTCTGGGCGGAAAGAACTTCTGATGTGAGCGAGGTTGTTTCTGCCGAGCGATTGAACTCCTCACATCAGGCCGAACGCCTGCGTCTTTACAAGGCCGCATTGAGTGCCTTGAATGGCGGGCAGGCCTTGGCTGATACCCTCTTTAAACTTGATGCGGCATGGCAGGAACAACGGTTTGGGGCGGTATTCCAGTTTCCGGGTAAAAAAACAGCAACAATCACTACTTCGGGTGTTGTTTTCGCTGCCAAGGATTGACTTCCTCTGATGCGCGGTATAAGAGCATGTGATCTTTTGCACAATGTGCTGAGGTGTCCCATGACATCTCACTTATTCATCAGGAGGAGTTTGTATGAATATTCTGATTTTCGGGCCCAACGGCTCCGGTAAAGGCACTCAGGGCACTCTGGCCAAGGACAAATACGGTCTGGATCACATCGAATCCGGCGCCATCTTCCGCAAGCATATCGGCGGCGGCACCGAACTCGGCATGAAAGCCAAGGAATACATCAACAAGGGCGAACTCGTTCCTGATGATATCACCATTCCCATGGTTCTCGACGTACTTGCCAGCTCTACCAACGGTTGGCTGCTCGACGGTTTCCCGCGTTCCCTGGTACAGGGTGAAAAGCTTTGGGAAGCCCTGCAGAAAGACGGTGTGAAACTCGACTACGTTATCGAGATCAAGCTGCCCCGCGAAATCGCCAAGGGTCGCATCATGGGCCGTCGTCTCTGTGAAAACAATCCCAATCACCCCAACAACGTCGGCATTCCGGTCATCGCTCCTGATGGCGACAAGTGCCGCGTGTGCGGTGGTGCCCTGTCCGCTCGTGACGACGACCAGGACGAAGGCGCAATTGATGTCCGTCACAACATCTACTACGATGAAGAGACCGGCACCATGGCTGCCTGCAACTTCTACAAGAACATGAAGGACGGCGGTTTCAAGTACATTGAGCTCGACGGCGAACAGTCCATCGACGCTATCAAGGAATACTTGATGAGCCAGCTCTCTTAGTTCCTTATCTCTGGAACGTTCAAGGCCCTTCTGACAGCTTGTCGGAAGGGCCTTTTTCTTTGTGGTCGGAATTTCCTTCTAATGAATAATATACATGTAATTTGGAAGCTTGAATGTACGCACCGCATACCCCCCGTCCAAATCGCTTTCCTGATCGCCGACATTGGCGATGATTTGATATTCATCCTGCTCGCTGAGTTGTTTGCGTACTGCGGTCTTGTATTGTTGAGCCGATTTCTTTTCGTCAAATTTTTCCCGGAAAAACAGTCTTGTCCATTGGGTATACCCTTCTTGCTTGAGATTTTTGATTGTCTGTTGCCGTACAGAAGCTTTACGACCGGTAATGATAAACACAGTAAGCTTTTTACTGACTGCATAGCCATAAAGAGTTCTAACAGGTTCGATTGCCGGGGCTTTAGACAAATTGACCCAATGACGCCAGTAGCGTGGCCTGAAGTTGAAGCCCATCTCCTTTTCTGCCTGATAGTTGCTGAGAAGCGTTTCATCTATGTCAAAAACGATTGCAGGCTTGGTGTATTTGCCTGATGCCAAGGTTTCTTCAATATGCTTTCTCAGGTCATTGACGATGATCTTGATGTCATGCAGATACTGTCCGTTTGCGTGGTAAGTTTCAACCGCTGCTCGTGCTTGCTGGATATTGACAAGTTCAGGTTGAACTGATCTTGCCGTACAACCTGTTGCCAGCAGAAAGATGATGAGCGTAGCCCCAAGTCTGCATATCCGGTGAAGCATGATTTTTCTCCGTTAAGTGGATTGTTTCCAATCAATAACAAAAAAAGGGAAGGACCGTTAGGCCCTTCCCTTTTGTTTTTCAGAATGAAGCGTAATTAGGCTTCAGCTTCCTTCTCTGCCATGGAGCCGGGGCCGAATCCCATGAGGATCGGGCTGGCGACAAAGATCGAAGAGTACGTACCGACGCCGATACCGATAAGCAGAGCCAGAGCAAAGTCGTGAATGACACTGCCGCCGAGTACGAACAGGCACATCACGACCAGCAAGGTGGTCAGTGAAGTCATGATCGTACGGGAGAGCGTCTGGTTGATGCTTCGGTTGATAATCTCGGCAAAGGTGTCATTGCCCTTCTGAGCAATGTTATTTTCGCGGATACGGTCAAAGACGATGATGGTATCGTTGAGCGAGTAACCGATGATGGTCAGCAGCGCGGCGATGATGGTCAGATCGAATTCCTTTCCAAGAATCGAGAATATGCCCACGGTAATCGTCACGTCGTGAATCAATGCGGCAACAGCCCCAAGCGCATAATTGAGCTTGAGGTACCAGCACAGTCCCACGGTGATCGCCAGAGCCAGAATCGTCAGCCAGCCCATATCAAGGCCGAGCATGCCGAGTGCGTAGATGGAGCCGCCAAGAGCCGCAGCCATGATACCTGCAACAGTCCAGCGTTGTTCGAAGCGGCCGGAGATATACACAGCAATGATGAGAACTGCGTAGAACAGAGCCTCAAGAGCTTTTGTGCGTAAGTCTGCACCGACCTTCGGGCCGACCATTTCAAGACGTTGTATCTCAAAATGAGCGCCGTCGAGATTGGCTGTGAATGCCTTGGTCACTTTGTCTCGAACTTCCTGTGAGGATATGTCCGAGCTGGAGGTACGAATCAGGTATTCGTGGTCTCCTTCCATGCCTAGGGTCTGTACCACCAGACCGGGGAGCTCTGCGCCCTTCATGGCATTTTTCAGCTCCTTGACGTCGGTGTCCTTGTCGACTTTGACCTGAACGATCATGCCGCCCGCAAAGTCGATGCCGTATTGAGGGCCGCCCTTGATGGCAAGGGAGGCCACACCGGCCAGAATGATGATCGCCGAAATGATGAAGGCGATCTTTCTGAAACCGATGAAGTCGATTTTAGTATCGGGTTTTATTAATTGAAGTCCCATGATCGTCCCCTTAGATGCTCAGCTTGGCGCTTTCGGAGCGGCTTTTATTGTACAGGTCGAACAGGATGCGCGACACGAAGATGGCCGTGAACATCGAAGTGATGATGCCGAGAGTCAAGGTGACTGCAAAGCCTCGGATCGGCCCGGTACCGAACTGGTAGAGGATAATGGCCGCGATGACCGTGGTCACGTTGGCGTCAAGAATGGTCAGTGTAGCGCGGCTGTATCCTTCTTCAACAGCAGCACGGGCTGACAATCCTCGCCTGAGTTCCTCGCGGATACGTTCGAAGATGATGACGTTTGCGTCAACAGCCATACCGATGGTCAGGATGATACCTGCGATACCCGGCAGGGTCAGGGTCGCGCCGAACGCGGCCAAGCCACCGAGGATAAGCATGATATTCAGGCAGAGGACAACGTCTGCCACGAAACCTGCGAAACCATAATAGACGAGCATGAATACAAGTACGAGAGCCATACCGATGACAGCGGACATGATGCCGTTGTCAATGGATTCCTGCCCAAGGGACGGGCCGACGGTGCGCTGTTCCAGAATGACGACCGGAGCAGGCAGTGAGCCGGCTCGAAGTACAACGGCCAGATCGCGGGCTTCTTCCTTGGTGAAGTTGCCGGTGATGGAGGCGCGTCCGCCGCCGATCTTTTCCTGAATGACCGGGGCTGAGTAAACCTTGCCGTCAAGCACGATAGCCATGCGTTTGTTCACGTTTTCGCCAGTGAGGTTCGCAAAGATCGAACCGCCGCGGGAGTTGAACGTGATTGAAACATACGGCTGGTTCCAGGAATCAAGCAGGACCTTGGCGTCGGTAATGTATTCACCGGTCAGCACGGCATCCTTCTTGAGGACGATCGGAGATTCCGCGTAGGAACCGTCAGCCATCTTGGTCATGAGGACGGACAGTTCGCGGCCGGGGGCGAGGATGCCCTTGACGGCCTTCTCGATATCAGCGGTGTCATCCACCATCTTGAATTCGAGATGCGCGGTCTGTCCAATGATCTTGATGGCGCGTTCGGGATCCTGAAGTCCAGGCAACTGCACCTGAATGCGACTGCCCTGCTGCTTGCGGATATCCGGTTCAGCCACACCGAACTGGTCAATGCGGTTTCGGATAGTCTTGATGGCCTGATCCATTGTCAGCTTGGTCATCTCATCCTTGTACTGAGGAGGTACAGCGAGGAAGTATTTGACTTTTCCGCCGTCCATCGTCTCAGTCGCTTCGACTGTAAATGAAGTATACTGATCAATGACTTTTTCAAAAGCCTCTTTTTGGTCACCCTTGAGAAGAACAATCTCAACGCGTGTGTCGGACAGCACGTTGGGGCGAAGAGCAAAAATATTTTCGTCACGGGCGGCGGCCTTGAGGTCGTCGCCGAGGCGGGCCAGATTGTTCTGCATGGCAGTGTCCATATCGACGCCCAGCGTCAGATGGATACCGCCTTTCAGATCGAGGCCGAGATTGACGGATTTGCCCGGTAAGAACTTACCGAGCACAGACCCTTCGACGCCGGGAATGGACGGCAGCATGTATGCCAATCCAAGGGCCAGGACTACAAGGGTGGTGATGATTCTCCAGCGCAGACTCTGCATGAAAACTCCCTTAATACAACAAGTTACAGCCGGAATTAACTGCCTTTTTCAAACACAAGAACGGACCGGGCCACATTCATGCGTGGTCCGGTCCGCATAGAAGTCCTAATTCCAGGCTGTCAAGCCTACTTCTTCTTTTTGGTGTCTGCTACGGGAACGCCGTCTTTGTCGGCGACGAAACCGCGCTTGATAACTACGTTAACGCCCTCGGCAATCTCAACAGTGAGAGTGTCATCATCGATGTCGACGATGGTGCCGCGGATGCCGCCGTTGGTCCACACTTTGTCACCCTTGGCCAGGGCGTCCAGCATGGCTTTGTGCTGCTTTTGCTTCTTCTGCTGCGGGCGGATGAGAAGGAAGTAAAAAATGGCAAACATCAGGACCAGCATCGGAAGCGGGCCGCCGAGAATGCCGGCCGCGCCACCGGCTTCACCGCCACCGGCTGGCGGAGCCATTGCGTAGGCTACGGAATCGAAGAACATGGGTTCCTCCCAAACAGGTTATGAATTTCAGTCGTCCTAAAGCTATTAGCAGGGCACGTACAGGTTAGCGTACGGGCGATGCGAAAACGGACGAATTTTCACGAAGTTCTCGCTCATTATTTCCTTGCTGTCCAGCTTCAATTCTTTGGCGTAATCCTTGGCGAGTTCTTCAATAACCTTCAGGTCCTCGGAATCACAGGGTTGAGCATGCAACCCCGGTCCCAACTGTCCTTCCGGCACCTCGCCGCGTACGTAGATGACGCCGCCATGCATTCCCGTTCCGAGACTTCGTCCCGCAACAGGCGCATCAGGCTTACCAGAAAACATACCCAAGAGCAAAATAATTCCGCCAGCCATATACTCACCGAGGAAGTCTCCGGCTTTGCCGCCAATGACGATTTTCGGCTGATGATCGAGATAGGCTTTCATATGAATTCCGACACGATAACCGACGTCTCCCTGAATGAATATCTCGCCTCCACGCATGGCGTATCCGATAACGTCACCGGCAAGTCCTTCAATAACAATACGCCCTTCGTCCATGGTGTTACCCACGCCGTCCTGTGCATTGTTGTGAATACGAACATATGGTCCGCGCATGAACGCTGCAAGATCCTGTCCCGGAACGCCGTGGACATCAAAGCGAAGATCGCCTTCCAGAGCGGTGGCTATATAACGTTGTCCGTTGCAGTCCTTGATAACGAAGTCCGTGACGCCATCTTTGACGAGTGCGCGAATTTCTTCATTGAATTGCTTGTAATATGTACCCTTTGCGGAGAGGGTTTTTTTCTTTCTCTTGGCCGTCATGTTAATCCTCCAGATCCACGATAACGGGTTCGCCCGCCTTGGGCATCCACACTTTGTCCAGTTCAGGGCAGACTTCGCGCACTGCTGATTCTTCGCTCGACATGAAGATCATGTCGTCTTTTTCGGCAACAAGAAGCGGCCTGAGCTTGATACGGTCATTCAGTCCCATGAGACGGGTGTTGTCCGCCACGAGAATGGCAAACGGACCGTTGAGCATGCCCGGACCGTAGGTTGCGCGCAGTGTAGTGTACAGTTCCTTGTCCTCGGGATTCATCTTTTCGATTTCATCCCAGAAAGGCGGTGCAAAACACTTGGCTGCCATTTCCCACGACAAGCCGTGTTTGCGGATGAGCATGTCGAGTTCATAGGCCACGACTTCCGTATCAGTCATCATGGTGCAGAGATAATCATGCTCGCACAGGTAACGGCGGTTGATTCCGTAAGAGGATATTTCACCATTGTGAACGATGGACCAGTTCAGGATGGTGAACGGGTGCGCTCCACCCCACCAGCCCGGAGTGTTCGTCGGGAAACGGTTGTGGCCGGTCCAGATGTACGCCTTGTATTCTTCCAGCCGGAAAAAGTCGGCAATATCTTCAGGAAATCCGACGCCTTTGAAGGCGCCCATGTTCTTGCCGCTTGAGACGACGAATGCGCCGGGGATGGTCGTGTTGATCTTCATGACCACGGCAACGATGTAATCTTCCTCGGCCAGTTCCGCGAATTCGTTGACTGGCTTTTCCGGAACGGTCACGAAATAACGATTGAACATCGGCGGATTGGGGATGGCCGGTGTTCTCCTCGTCGGGATCGGTTCGAAAAAATGCAGGTCAAAGTAGGCCCGGAGCATCTTTTCCGAGTTTTCGATGGCGCTGTCATCGTCACACATCATGTGGAAACAGTATTGGTCCGCGTGATCCGGGTAGATGCCGTAAGCGGCAAAACCACCTCCGAGGCCGTTGCCTCGATCATGCATGCAGGCCATGGCCGATATGGGCATTTCACCCGGAATCAGACCGCGCTTCTTGTGAATGACGCCGAATATGCCGCAGCCGGATATATCCTTTTGGAAATCGTAATATCTTTCTGGTGCTTTCATTTACTACTCTCTTAGTCCGCTTCTTCCCAGCCGGGATTCCACGTTTCCTTGAAGAAATCATCGGGCCACATCAGTACGTCCGGCTCCCCTGCCATTATCTGTTTTTTGGCATCTTCCGGTACAGCCATCTGGAACTTGACAAACGCGGTGTACATGCCTGCCATGTCAATGTCTCCGACAAGGACATACCCGACCAGATGGTCATTCTGGAATACCAGCTTGCGGTAGCTTTTCTTCTTTTCATCCAGATGGACGGCCACTTCATAGGAAGCGTCATCTTTTGGCGGGTTAACCGTTCCGACTGAAATGGTGGGCAGGCCGTAGAAGCTGATTGAGTTCATGGCGAGACTGCCCTTGAACTCGATATTCGTACCCGTCATGTTCTTGCCCGCACAGAATCCCTGATTATAGGCGTTGGTCCAGATCGGAATCACGCGGTCATCACCGAAAAGCAGGTCTTTGGCCTGAGCCACATCACCTGCGGCGAATACGCCCTTGGCACTGGTTCGCATATGATCGTCAACCTTGATGCCGCGATCAACTGCGATGTCGGATTCCTTGGCGAGATTGTAATTGGGGATGACACCGATGGCGATAACCACCACGTCGGTCTGAAGAAAATCTCCATCTGTAAGGTGAACACCTTTCAGTTCACCGTCCGCATCTCGCTGAATTTCTTTGGCAGTGACACCACATCTGACGTTCAGGCCGACCTCGGCAAGACGTCCTCCGGCCAGCGAGGCGGCATTCTCGTCAAATGCAAGGCTGAGTATGCGGGGGGAAAGTTCCAGAATGGTCACATCCACACCGCGGTCAAAGAGGGATTCACCGGCTTTCAGGCCAATCAGCCCGCCACCGATGACAACCGCCCTTTTTATGTTCCGGGCCTTGGAAATCAAGGTCTGGGCATGTTCGAGATTGGTGAAGTTGTAGACATCCTTTCCTTCGCTTCCGGGAATGGGAGGAGTAAACGGAATGCCTCCGGTTGCGATGAGCAGGTTCTCATATTCAATGCTCTCGCCTTTATCTGTCTGGACTGTTTGGGCCTTGGTGTCGATTGATTCCACACGAGTGCCGAGTTTCAGAGTGACATTGCTTTTCCCGTAAAAATCTTTGGGACGCAGAGCCAAACGCTCCGGACCGATTTTTCCTGCAAGTAGATAGGAAATGAGCGGCCGTCCGTAAGCCGGAGAGTCTTCAGCGCCGATGACAAGGATTTCATTTTCCGTATCAACCTTGCGAATGCCTTCGATAGCCCCGATGGAAGCAACGCCATTGCCGATGATGACATATTTCATAGTAGCTCTCCTACCGTTCCTCGAATTTCAAAGCCGCGTTCGGGCATGCAGCAACACAGGCGGGGCCTTCTTCCCTACCCTCACACAGATCGCATTTGACGATCTTGCCTTCGGTGGGATGCCGTCTGATAGCGCCATAGGGACAGGCCATCAGGCAGGACCAGCACCCGACGCACTTATTGCGGTCGTAGACGGTCCGGCCGGTTTCCGGGTCTTTGTGCAGACCGCCGGAAATACATGCGGCCACACAGGACGGCTCATCGCAATGCCGACAACTGATGGCTACACAGGTGTCGCCCTTTTCAAAGACTCTCTTGCACGGTGACAAGCCGTCCTTGCCGCGCTCTTCGCGGTAGGCGATAATCAGGTCTTTGCTTTTTGAATGAGCGGTAATGCAGGCCAACTCGCAGAGATGGCAGCCAATACAGTAATTTTTATCCGGATACACTCTTTTCATGATGTTCTCCGTCTATCGTCCGGCGTGTTTGATGCCGAGAATGTCGAGTTCAGTGTCTGAAAGACCTACGCCACGCAGTTTGTCGCGATTGCCGCGCAGGCTTTCAATGGAGTTGAGTCCCATGCCGCCGAGCATTTCCTCGATTTCATGGCCCCATGCACGAATCAGGTTCGTGAGTTTCTTGGCCGCAATATCGGGGTTTTGGCGTTTGGACAGCTTGGGATCGTTGGTAGCGATACCCCAAGGGCATTTACCTGTGTAGCATCGACCGCAAATGGTACAGCCCACAGCAATCAAGGTGGCGGTGCCGATGTATACGGCGTCCGCGCCCAGAGCGATTGCCTTGATGACGTCACCGGCGCAGCGGATGCCGCCAGCGGCTACAACGGATACGTTGTTGCGGATACCTTCGTCACGCAGTCGCTGGTCAACCTGGGCCAGAGCGAGTTCGATGGGAATCCCCACGTTGTCGCGGATCATGGCAGGTGCCGCTCCTGTACCGCCACGCATGCCGTCCACAGTGATGATATCTGCGCCAGCCCGTGCAATGCCGGATGCAATGGCTGCGACATTGTGTACAGCAGCAATCTTGACGGAAATCGGCACCTTGTATTCAGACGCCTCTTTCAGGGCGTAAATGAGCTGAAGCAGGTCCTCAATGGAGTAGATGTCATGATGCGGTGCCGGAGAAATCGCATCGGAACCAATAGGAACCATGCGGGTTTCAGACACCTTGTCATTGATTTTTTCACCGGGAAGATGACCGCCGATACCGGGTTTTGCGCCTTGCCCGACCTTGATTTCAATGCCGGCTCCGGCTTTCAGATAATCGAGATGCACGCCGAATCGACCGGATGCAACCTGAACGATCGTGTTCTTTCCATACTTGTATAATGACTTGTGCAGTCCGCCTTCACCGGTGTTGTACGCTGTTCCGGTTGCAGTTGCGGCGCGGGCCATGGCGCGGTGCAGATTGAAGTTGATCGCACCGAAGCTCATGGCTGCAAACATGATGGGAATATCAAGTTCAAGCTGGGGAGTCAGCTTTGTCTTGAGTTCCGGCTTGCCGTTTTTGCCGGTTACGATGTTGATCTTCTTGGGCTTGGCTCCAAGGAAGGTCTTGAGTTCCATTGGCTCGCGAAGCGGATCGATGGAGGGGTTGGTAACCTGGCTTGCATCAAGAAGCATGCGGTCCCAGTAAACAGGAATGTCAACAGGCGATCCCATACCGGCGAGGAGCACCCCGCCAGTGTCGGCCTGTTTATATATGTTTTGAAGGAAAACAGGACGCCATAGGCTGTTTGTCCTGAACTCCGAAGGTTTCTTGCGAATGTTGAGGGCCGCTGTGGGACAAAGGGCTTCGCAGCGATGGCAGCCGATGCATTTGGTGTTGTCATGCATGACTTTCTGCCTATTTTCGTCCCAGTAATGGGCTTCGTAGGAACACTGTCGGACGCAAACCTTGCAGTTGATGCAAAGGTCTTTGTCTCGGTCAATGCAAAACTCATGGTAGTTTTTATTGACGGGTTGGAACAGCAAGACGGTTACCTCTTTCAGTTTGTTGCCAAAAAAGTCATCTTTTCGTCAAAATGAATCAATTGGCTTTTCCGTTTTTTTACAATTCAGGCAAAAGCCTGAGCGTTATTGGAAGAAACAAAAAAGCATATCCACCTACAGCGTGTCAAGAAAAGTTTTAAACCACTGTATTTAAATGGAAAAAACATTCTTGTATACATGTTCATTTTTGTCTAACCGCAACGAGACAATAATATAACACGTCGAGTTGCCTGCCAATTATTAACGGCAGAACATGAAATCGCGGGTATGACGTTTCCAGAAAACGGCAGCATGGCGCGCTTTGCGAAGAGCATGACAGCAATGTAAGCTTGACATGCTTCCATAATCTGCATAAAGGATTCTCATGAACACAAACCAGAACCGCTTTAGCTTCTTTTTCTTTTTTAGCTTTCGCTTTTTTAGAAGCGCCTGCGGTCTTGGGGTGTGTGTATAACTGAAAGAGGTTGAATCACATCAATAACAAGGGCCGCAGGCGTATAGCCGGCGGCCCTTTTGTTTTATCCGCCGATCATACGCCCAGTCCGCAGATCAAGGAGAGAGGTCATGTTGGGATTCGGTAGCCTGGAGATTGCTCTGGCTTTCTGGATGAGTATCGGGGCAACAGTACTGTGCGTCGTTTACGGAATTGTGAAATGGAACGATGCGGGGGATGATTCCGGTCATCATCCGAGGGGGGATGGATAAATGGAAGGTAAAATCCTCGGAATACTGATCTATCTTCTCGTTATTTTCTACCTTGGCTACAAGGCATGGAAAAAAACAAAAGAATCAACTGACTACATGCTTGCAGGACGGCAGATGAATCCGTTCATTCTTGCCATGTCCTATGGCGCAACATTCGTTTCAACTTCAGCTATCATCGGCTTCGGCGGTGTGGCCGGAATGTTCGGCATGTCGCTGCTCTGGCTGACCTTTCTTACTATTTTTGTCGGCGTATTCATTGCCATGGTCTGTTTCGGCAAACGCACCCGTCGCATGGGATTGGCTCTTGATGCACACACTTTTCCCGAGTTGCTCGGCAGAAGGTATAAATCAAAATTCATCCAACAGTTTTCCGGTGTCGTCATTTTCGTGTTTATTCCGGTTTATGCCGCAGCAGTCTTGATCGGTATATGCAGAATGCTTGAAGTAGCCTTCCCTGCCGTCAGTTATGGGGCGTGGTTGCTGATTGTGACGGCTCTTGTCGCCCTGTACGTTGTTACCGGTGGCCTGAGGGCCGTCATGTATACAGATGCATTTCAAGGATCCATCATGGCTGGCATGATGCTTATTCTGATTGTCACGACGTATTCCCTGCTTGGTGGCGTGACCGAAGCACATCAGGCGTTGACGGATATGGTCAACCTCGTGCCGGACAAGCTGCTTAAGGGGGGGCTGACCGGGTGGACGACAGGGCCGCATATGGACTCCCCTATCGGGCTGACTATTTATACAACGATCATTTATGGCGTCGGTATCGGGGTGCTGGCACAGCCGCAGCTTGCCATTCGCTACATGACGGTTCCCAGTGACCGTGAATTGAACCGGGCTGTTGCCATTGGCGGTGTCTTCATTCTGCTCATGACCGGTGTAGCCTTTGTGACGGGCGCACTTTCGAATGTTGTTTTCTTCAAGGAGTTCGGAAAGATATCCATAGCCATGGCTGCCGGAAACTTTGACAAGATCATTCCTATATATATCGAAAAGATCATGCCGGGGTGGTTTTCCGGACTCTTCCTCGTAGCCATGTTTGCTGCGGCCATGTCGACCATGAGTTCTCAGTACCATGTGGGCGGCACATCGCTGTCGCGTGATTTTCTCGAACAGCACGTCAAGATCGGTAACGACGGTTCCTCCATGAAATTGAATCGACTCGGAGTCACGGTTGCCGTCATCGCCACACTCGTCTGGGCATGGCTGCTTCCGGGAAGTATCATCGCTCGTGCCACGGCATTCTTCTTCGGCCTGTGCGCTGCATCCTTTTTGCCGATCTATCTGCTTGGACTGTACTGGAAAGGCATGACCAAGACTGCCGCCAAAATATCCATGGTCGGTGGGTTTGCTGTATCCATGTTCTGGCTGCTGTTCGTGCATCTGAAAGAAGCGGCTGCCATCGGGCTGTGCAAGGCCTTGACCGGACAGGTTACGCTGGTTGCTACGGCTCCCAAGGGATCGTGGCTGTGGCTCATGCAGTGGGTAGACCCGAATGTCGTCGGTCTTCCGGTCGCAGTTCTTCTCGCCGTAAGCGTCAGCTACGCAACCCGACGAATGGAGCAAAAGCATCTTGATCTCTGTTGGGAAGGTCTCTGTTAGTCGAATCATTAAACGTCATTCAGAGAGCGCCGGGATCAAGATATCTCGGCGCTCTTTTGTGTTTGGCGATTGACAGCCCCCGTCTTTAGTTCCATAAACAACCAACCGAAAATTCAAGCATCAGGTAGAACAAATGAGAAAAATCGACGTAAATGTGAAATATCTCCATGAAGTGTGGAGTGAAAATGATCTGGCGTATGGCACCGAGTATTCCGCTGGGCTGGACCTCAGAGCCTGCATCGATGTTGATGAACTTGAGATCGGTCCCGGTGAAAAAGCTGCTGTTCCCGCAGGAATAGCCATAGAAATCAAGGAACCGAGTGTCGCGGCGTATGTCTTTTCCAGAAGTGGACTTGGCACCAAAGAGGGGCTGACAGTCAGCCAGGGAGTAGGTGTCATCGATCCTGATTATCGTGGTGAAATCAAGGTTTCCCTTTTGAACACCTCGGGCGAAGTACGACGAATCAAGCGCGGACAGCGCATAGCCCAGCTCGTCTTCATGCCCATTTTTCAAGCCGTCCTCGCTCCGGTCGACGAACTCGGTTCAACCGATCGCGGTGCCGGAGGATTCGGGTCCACGGGAAAACACTAATTTTCACAGGATGCATCATGTCCAATACATTTGACGAAATACAAAAACGGGAAAACGCCCTGCTCTGTAACACTTATGGCCGGTATCCGCTGGCTGTTTCAAAAGCCAAGGATTGCACTCTGTTCGATCTGGATGGAGAGGAATACCTCGATTTTCTTGCCGGAATTGCCGTATGCAGCCTTGGGCACAGCCGTGAGGATATTGCTGACGTCATGGCTGAACAGGCCAGAAAAATGGTTCACGTCAGCAATCTTTTCTATCAGGAACCGCAGTTGGAACTGGCCGAGAAACTCCTGTCCACCTGTGCCGCAGGCAAGGTCTTTTTCTGCAATTCCGGCGCAGAGGCCAATGAGGGAGCCATCAAACTGGCCCGCAGATACATGCGTAAAGTTCGTAACGAAGATCGTCACGAAATCATTACCCTTGAAAGGTCGTTTCACGGCAGGACGCTTTCCACTTTGACGGCGACCGGGCAGGAAGGTCCCATCAAGGATGGCTTCAGCCCGCTGCCGGAAGGGTTCATCACTGTGCCTTTCGGAAAGATCAATGCCCTGCGTGGCGCAGTCAACAGCAAAACCGCAGCCATCATGGTTGAAATGGTGCAGGGAGAAGGTGGTGTCCGCCCTCTTCCCACTGATTACGTCAATGATATCGTCGCAATCTGCAAGGAAAACGGCATTCTTCTTATCGTGGATGAAGTGCAGACCGGCCTTTGCCGTACTGGACGTTTCTGGGCACATCAGCATTATGGGATCACGCCTGACATTTTCACTTCTGCCAAAGCGCTTGCCAATGGCCTCCCCATGGGAGCGGTTATGTGTTCGGATGAAGTCGCCAAAGGTTTTGAGCCGGGTTCACATGCCACGACTTTTGGCGGAGGCGCTGTGGTTTCCGCTGTCGCCTCGAAAGTCATCGACATCATGCTTGAAGAGAAGATGGCTGAAAGAGCACTGAAAATGGGAGCATTCGCCAAAGCCGAAGCAGAAAAACTCATGGCGAAACATCCTGACAAGATTGCAGGCACTCGCGGCTTGGGGCTGCTTTTCGGCATTGAATTGTCGTTTAACGGTGCAGACGTCTGGAAAGCCCTGCTTGATAACAAGATTGTCTGCAACCTGACGCAGGGTAAAATACTGCGGCTTGTGCCACCCCTGACAATTACTGAAGAGGATATCCGTACTTTCATGTCTGTATTGGACTCCATCCTTGAGAGCACAGCTCCTGAGGCTGCTTGACCCTCTTGGGGCGAGTGCGTATCTTCATAAATGGAGGTAGCCTCATGAGCGGAATTGATCCTCTTCAGTCGGTGAGCGAATATGCGCCCAACCGATATGATGATAAAAAAGAGTTAACGGTCGCCAAGGAAGAATTTGACGATCAGACGAAAGCCCCTGTCGTTCAGACTGCTGCTGAGCATCAGGACAAGAAAACGACAACGCAAGGCTTTCAATACACCGGAAAAGGCTCCTTTATTGACGGTATTTTTTAATCCGCCACCCAAACAAGATTAACCGACAGGCCGGGAACACTGCGTCCCGGCCTTGTCATATGGAACTTCTGGAGACAACCATATGTCCACCCTTCTGAAAATCGAATTTACCCTGCCCGAAAACATTGCTGATGAAGCCGGAGTCTTCATTTCTTCCAAGGTGCCGCACGGATGGGAGGAAACCCCTCTCGCTGACGGTCGCCTTTTTACTCTCTACCTTGAAGACCACCCTCTCGGTATGGAAGTTGTCCGCGAATTTCAGGCTCACTTCCCTGATGGTGAGGTCAAGCACTCCGAACAGGAGTCAGAGAACTGGGCAATGGCCTGGAAGGATTTTTTCAACCCCGTCAACTGCGGTGAGATTTTCAGAATCCTTCCGCCCTGGCTTGAAGACGATGATGAAGACGGCACGACACATATTGTCATCGAACCGAAGATGGCTTTCGGCACCGGGCATCATCCCACGACATCCCTTTGTCTGGAAACCATTGGAAAACTGGCAAAGAGCGGAACCATTCAGGCAGGACAGACGTTTCTGGATCTCGGAACGGGTTCCGGTATCCTCGGTATCGGCCTGGGAAAACTTGGTCTGATCGGAACAGGACTAGATATTGACCCGCAGGCTATCGTCTGCGCTGTAGAAAACGTCGAAGCCAATGGAGTCTCTGACGTTTTCGACCTCGCTGTCGGTGGTATCGACAGCCTTGACGCGGACCTGCAATTCGATCTTGTCGTAGCGAATATTCTTTCCGGGCCGCTTATCGAAATTGCGAACGAAGTTACTGCCCGCGTCAAACCGGGCGGCAGCCTGATTCTTTCCGGTATTCTTGCGGAAAAGCAGTCGGATGCTGTGGCGGAATGCTATGAAAGATTGGGCTTTGGCCAGCCGGAACGATTCATAGACGGAGAGTGGATTTGTCTGGTCTGGGAAAAAGTGCAGAAGTAATCCGGGGATGACGGCAGTGTCTGTGTTCATGGAAATGTATGACGCCATGTATGCGTCGCTTGGTCCGAGCCATTGGTGGCCGGGGGAGACCCCGTTTGAAATAGCCATTGGGGCCATCCTGACGCAGAACACCAACTGGAAGAACGTGGAAAAGGCGATAGCGAATCTCAAGGCCGCCGATTCACTTGATCCGGAAGCCATGCATGCCTTGTCCCTTGGCGAACTGGCTGAATTAATTCGTCCTGCCGGATATTACAATATTAAGGCGAAGCGGGTTCATAATTTTCTCGATTTTCTCAAACATGAGTCGGATTTCAATCTGGAAAATCTGAAACATCGGGAATTGAGTTCGCTTCGTCCGCAAATTCTCGGCATCAATGGTGTCGGGCCTGAGACAGCGGACTGCATTTTATTGTATGCGCTCGATTATCCGGTCTTTGTCGTTGATGCCTATACTCAGAGAATACTGAGTAGACACGGATTGGCGTACGAGGGAATCGAATATCATGGCCTGCAAGAGCTTTTCATGGACGCACTGCCTGAAAATGTGGCACTCTACAATGAATATCACGCGCTTATCGTTCGCGTCGGCAAGGATTGGTGCAAAAAAAAGGCAGGGCTATGCGAGACATGCCCGCTGAAATCTTTTCTAGATCAATAATGAAACGTATTTTTTTCCCGTTATTATTGCTGCTTACCCTATTGCCTTCAGCGGTCTCCGCTCAAGACGAAGGCGAAGTGCTTCAGCGTTCTCTACAGCAGGAGCATCAAAAAGCGGATGAAAGGGAAATGAAAGTACGGGAACTGACCAGAAAAGCCGGTCAGATATCAACGCGACTCTCGGACATTGAAGATGACATCAAATTTCTGAAAAGAAAAATCAGATCACAGGAAAAAATATTAGCCAAAATCAAGGAAGATGAACACAAGGCGAGGCAGGATCATTTTGCCCTTGAAAAGGAAAAGCAGCGCATCAGTATGGAACTCTCCGGCTTGATGCAGACATTGTGGCCGGTTCATTTGCAAAATGTTCGAGCCAAGTTTGAAGGGATTGAAAGTTGGGACATGTTCGACCGCCGTTTCAACTGGCTGGCAGATATTTACAAGGCCACAAGCGGCAAGTTGGAAGAAGCAAAAGTCAATTCTGAACGCATTTCCAGAAACCTTGAAAGGCAACGCCTTTTGGAGAAGGAGGCTGAAGATCAACTTGTCCAGATCAACAGAAGCAAAGACCATCTCCTTGGAAACAAGTACGCTTTGCGTAAGAATTTAAATAAAATCAGGAAACAACGATCGACTGCCGAATCTGATTTAAGCGAAATTCTCGTCACCATTGAAGAGTTGAAATACCAGCTTCAATCACAGAAAACCAAGCGCTTTTCTCTGTATAAACGCAGTCTGCCATGGCCGGTTGACGGTAAACTTGTTTCCGGATTCAACTTGCGAGCAAATCCGCCGATACGAGGACTGGCTATCAGTACAGCGCAAGGGGCCGATGTCCGTTCCGTATTCTGGGGCAAAGTAGTTCACAATGACACCTTGAGAGGATTTGGGCATGTTGTTATACTTTACCATGGGTTTGATTATTACAGCCTCTATGCTTATTTGGCAGAAACCCATGTTCGAAACGGTCAGGAAGTCGAGAAGGATGAACCTCTCGGTGTGGTAGGGTTTTATCCCAAGGTCGATGGTCCCGGTTTGTATTTTGAATTGCGTTTTCATCAAAAACCAATTAACCCAAAACTCTGGTTAACTTCGCTAAAATAATGCAAAGTTGGCAAAAAATACTTCGACTCCGATATGCGGGGAGGCTTTCATGCGTGTAGCGCTTTGGATCTGTACATTCTTTCTTCTTTTCACTCTTACGATTGCTCCCGCTCCGACGATGGCGGGAAAAACCGAGCATTTCGAAGCGCTTAAGCGTTTTTCTCAGGTTCTTGACATGGTGGAAACCTACTACGTCGAACCTATCACCCGTAAAGAGCTGATCGACAACTCCATCAAAGGAATGATCGAACAGCTTGATCCGCATTCGACGTATCTCACTCCTGAAGATTATAAGGAAATGCAGGTTGATACAGCTGGTAAATTCAGCGGTATCGGCATTGAAATTTCTCAGGAGCAAGGACGCCTTACCGTAGTTTCTCCCATTGAAGACACTCCGGCTTACAAAGCAGGCCTGCAAGCGGGTGATCTCATCCTTGAAATTGATGGCGAGACCACGCAGGACATGACCTTGATGGACGCGGTCAAACACATCCGCGGCAAAAAAGGCACGACGGTTGACCTGCTTATTTTGCACAAGGATTCCAACAAGCCTGAGGAAGTCGCCATTGTTCGCGGTACGATTCCCATCGTCAGCGTTAAGACGCAGTCTCTTGAAGATGGCTACCTCTATCTTCGTTTGACGAAATTCCATGAGTCCACCACAAGGAATATGCGTGAGAAGCTCGCAGCATATCAGAAGACTCACAAGCTCAAGGGCATTGTTCTCGACCTTCGCAACAATCCTGGCGGTCTGCTCGGTCAGGCTGTTTCCGTTGCCGACACGTTCATTAATGACGGCACGATTGTTTACATTCAGGGCAAGGACAAAGCGAATCGAAAGGACTTCTTCGCAGCAGGTAACAGCAAGGAGGCGAAAGTGCCTCTCGTCACTCTGATTAACGCCGGTTCCGCTTCCGCTTCCGAAATCGTTGCCGGTGCCATTCAGGACCACAAGCGTGGCCTGATCGTTGGCGAGCGTTCCTTTGGCAAGGGATCGGTTCAGACTATCATTCCCATGGCTGATGGGTCCGGTATCAAATTGACGACTGCTCTTTACTACACTCCCAATGGCCGTTCCATTCAGGCCGAGGGAATTGAACCTGACATTCGCATTCCCTTTGTTGCGCCGGTCAAGGACGAAGACAAGGCCATGCGTGAACGGTTCACAGTTCGAGAAAAAGACCTGAGCCGTCACCTTGAAAATGGCAGTAAAGCCAAAAAGGACAAGGATTTGGACGCTGAAAAGGCCAAGGAAATGCTTGAACGCGACAATCAGCTGAGAATGGCTTTGGAATTGGTGAAGAGCCTGCCGAAGCTCAAAGAAATTCAGTAAAAAGGATAATGGTTCCCATGGACGATCGTTCCCTGGAAGAAACCACACAGGAAAAGCCCGGGCCGGACAGCTTCTTGAGGAAGCTGTATCGGCCCGGGCCTCTTGTTTTCTTCTTTATCGCAGCTTTTCTGGGGTTGGCTTTTATAGGTTACTCCCTGCTGCAATCCCCTACTCCTCCTCCGCAGGTCATTGAACCTCCGCAGACAGCGCCTGTCACTTCCAAGGTGTACGAGGAAGATACTTCTTCAGAAATGGAAGATCAGGTCAAACAGATTGATCTGGCCATCATCGAAACCATGCGCGATTTGAAGATCGCAATGAACCAACTGAATCTGCTGGATGTTGAAATTCGGGAAAAGGATGGACACGGGTATCATTACCAGGTCCTTCAGCTTCCTGCCCTTTCGGATAGAAAAGCTTTTCTGACAACACTGCATAAACGGCTGGCTGCTCGTCATTCTGAAGCTGCCATTGCGGATAATAGCCCCAAAGAGGCGCTGATTTCCATTGGCGCACTGCCAACGCACCGTTTGTTGCTGAAAGCCATCCCGATGCAGCTTCCTGTGCCGCAAGAAAAAAACGGACCTCTTTTGGCTATTGTCATTGACGACATTGGTGAAAACAAGGCGGTCCTCAGGGGATTGGTCAATCTCGATTTTCCCGTCACTTTGGCAGTCTGGCCCAATGCAAGTTTTACCAGAGAGTCTGTCGAACTGATTGTTGAAAAGAAGCATGAGCTTATTATCCATTTCCCAATGGAGCCAAGGCAATACCCTCGGTATAATCCCGGCGATGATGCCCTGTTTGTCAGCATGTCGGACGATGCCATTCGTAAACGTGTGGCACTCAATGTCTCCATGATTCCGGAAGCCATTGGCGTGAACAATCATATGGGCTCACGATTCACGGAAGATACGGAAAAGATGCAGGTTGCCCTCAAAGCATTCAGGCAACATGGTCTTTTCTTTTTGGATAGCCTGACCACTGGCAAGAGTGTCGGCAGGTCTGCTGCCAAGCAGACGGCGACTCCTTTTTACGAGCGAGACATCTTCATAGATAATGTTAAAGACGTAAACGCGATTGTTCACCAATTGAAAAAAGCTGAAAATGTCGCTCGGAAACAGGGAACAGCCATAGCCATCGGTCATCCTTACCGGGAAACTTTGTCCGCGTTGAAAAAATGGGCTGCTACTAGAGGGGCTTCTGTTAATCTTGTTTCGATTTCTAAAATCCCGGCAGCAAAATAGACTGTGTCATCACCGGTCTTTTAAAGAGGCACCCAATTCTCGGTTAATCACTTCATTAAGAGTTCTTTTCAGTTTGTAACATGCTGATTTTATATATACATTCATTGGACGCGAATAGGCTGTTGTGCTTTTTGCATAATTTTTTCCAGACTTTTTCTCAAAAAAAAAGGCATTGAGCCAGCCTCGTACTATTGCTTTCGTGTGATTGGGCGTGTAACAATTTCTTAAGTGAAACACCCATTCTGCCGAAAAGAATAGATAGAGTCGGTCCATTTTTTGCTAATTGTTTCACTGTGTTCAAAATACCGGCACAGGCCGGTGGCAAACGGGCCGAAAAATCGGCGAACAAATGAGGCTTTTTCCCAATGAGCAAAATCCTCGAACAAGATGAAGTTGATGCCCTGCTCCGGGGCTTATCCGGTGGGGATGTAGAAACGGAAACCGAAATACCGGAGGATGACTCCGGTGTGGTCTCGTTTGATCTGGCCAATCAGGACAGAATTATTCGTGGCCGCATGCCCGTTCTCGAAATCGTCAACGATCGTTTTGCACGACTTTGCACCAACGCACTTGCCAATACCATGCGTAAGCGTGTGGATATCAACCCGATATCCATTGATATGTCCAAATTCGGCGATTTCATGCGTTCCTTGCCGGTCCCGACGTCCATCTCCATTTTCAAGATGGATCCTTTGCGCGGCAACGCCCTGCTCGTTGTAGATTCCCGTCTTGTCTTCGCCTTGGTGGAAAACTTTTTCGGTGGTGCCGGCAGTCAGCCCAAGGTTGAAGGACGTGATTTCACTCCGATCGAACAGGCAATTGTCGAACGTGTGGTCAAGATTGCATTGGCCAATATGGAGGAATCCTGGAAGCCGGTCCATGAAGTGCACGTCGAGATGGTTCGCACTGAGGTAAATCCCCAGTTTGCCGCCATTGTTCCGCCTTCCGATGTCGTTATCGTCGTAACGTTCGAGGTTGAGCTTGAAAATGCCATCGGTTCTCTGATCGTCTGTCTGCCATATGCGACAATGGAACCGATTCGTTCAAAGCTGCACGCTTCTTTTCAGTCTGAGCGTCTTGAAGTCGACCATGTCTGGATCAATCGATTCAAGGAACGGCTCATGGAAACACCTGTGGAAATGGTGGTACGCATGGGACGAACGACCATCAGTGGCCGCCAGTTACTGTATCTTCAGGAAGGAGACATCATCCTGCTTGATACGGATGAAGACGAAATGCTTGAAGCGGAAGTGGAAGGCGTCCGTAAATTCTACGGATATCCGGGCCGCGTAAAAGGCAACAAATCTTTCCAGGTGACCAAGGAAGAAGAGATTCGTTTTTAACGTGTTTTGACAATATTGACTTCAAGGCCGCAAATGCGGCCTTTTTTATGTCTGGTTTTCGCGAATCACTTGACTTTCAGGTGCTCGCCAGTCCAGATACTACAGAAATATTTTGGAGGAGCCTGTCCCATGAAAAAAGTACTGTTGTCCTTGCTGGCAATTCTTGTGGTTGCCACCACGGCATTTGCCGGAAAAACCTACACTGTTTCCGTTACACAGATTGTCGAGCACCCTTCGCTTGACGCCATGCGTAACGGCGTCATTGATCGTCTGAAAGAAAAAGGCGCGGATGCCGAGTTCAATGTTCATATTGCTCAGGGCAATGCCGCTACCAACATCCAGATTGTCAATCAAATGAGGGATGAACAGCCAGACCTCATTCTTGCTATCGCCACTCCCGGCGCTCAGGCCGCTGCACAGAAAATTCATGACCGACCTATTCTCTTTACAGGCGTGACCGACCCTGTCTCGGCCGGACTGGTCAAGGATCTCCAGAACTCTGACGGGAAGAATATTACCGGCATGACCGACTTCCCGCCAATCGACAAGCACATTGAATTGATTCAGGAAGTCGTTCCGACCGTTAAGAGTATTGGCGTCATATATAATGCAGGTGAGCCCAACTCGGTTGTACTGGTCAACAAACTGAACGAGGAGGCTGCAAAGGCCGGTCTCGCAGTAGAAGAAGCCACCATCGCCAACTCCAGTGGTGTGTATCAGGCAGCCAAAAGTCTGGTCGGACGCTGTGATGTCATTTACATTCCCACTGACAACACCGCCATTTCCGCTTTGGAGTCCGCCATCAAGGTATGCAAGCAGAATCGTTTGCCGCTTATCGTCGGTGATGTTGATTCTGTTGCCCGTGGCGCCATTGCTGCCATCGCAGTTGATTATTATCAGATGGGACTTCAAACCGGCGACATGGCTTACAAAATTCTTGTTGATGGCATCAAGCCGGCAGACATGCCCGTCGAGTTGCTCCACAACCTGAATCTGCATGTTAACAAGAAAGCTGCCGCCTCCATGGGCGTCACCCTTCCCGAAACGGTTATCAAACGAGCTGCCAAAGTCATCGAATAAAAGCTTGGCATTTGCGTATTTGACGCAATAAGTATACAAGGCGCGTTGTCCGCAACGCGCCTTTCTCTTTGTATTCAGGATATCGCGGTCAACCGACTTCAACAGGAAACAGCATGACCACTTACGCACTTTTCGGAGCTATGGAACAGGGATTCGCCTATGGCCTCATGGTTATCGGTGTTTATCTCACATTCCGGGTGCTTGATTTTCCGGATCTTACCGTTGACGGCAGCCTTCCACTCGGAGCGGCTGTCTCCGCTGTAGTTATTACGTCCGGCCACTCCCCTCTTCTTGCAATCTTTTTAGCAGCTTGTGCCGGGTTCATTGCTGGAGCCGTGACTGGAATTCTGAATACCAAATTCAAGATTCTTCATTTGCTGGCTTCCATTCTGACCATGATTTCGCTGTACTCGATCAACCTTCGAATAATGGGACGCCCCAACATGGCCCTTCTTGGACAGGACACCGTTGTGGACTGGTTCATGAACTTTTCCGGATTCGTCGCCTATCTTTCCACACCGATTTTCTTTGGAATCATTTGCTTTATCGCTGTGTTCATACTCATCTGGTTTCTGCACACCGAACACGGTCTGGCTTTTCTGGCAACCGGTGACAACATCCAGATGATCACCAGTCAGGGAGTCAACACCGACAACGTCATTATTTTCGGTGTCGGCTTGTCAAATGCGCTGGTCGCCGCTTCCGGAGCCCTTGTGGCTCAGAATCAGGGAGCTGCGGACGTGAACATGGGCGTCGGCACCATCATTGCCGGTCTTGCCTCGGTCATTATCGGTGAAACCGTCTTTGGCGACAAAACCATTTCTCGAGCGCTCATTGCCGCGTTGCTCGGTTCGGTCCTGTACCGTATCGCGATCGCCTTGGCCCTCGGACTCAAACTTGGCAGCTTCTCCTTCACACCGAGTGACCTCAACCTCATTACTGCCCTGCTTGTCATTTTTGCACTCGTCATGCCGAGAATGAAACAGAAATTCATCGCCCGGAGGGCTTCATGATAGAAATTTCAGCCCTCAACAAGGCGTTCAACAAGGGGGACGTCAACGAAGTTGTCGCCCTCAACAATGTTTCCCTGAAAGTCAACAAGGGAGACTTCATCACCATCATCGGTTCCAACGGAGCCGGTAAATCCACGTTTCTGAACGCTCTTGCCGGCACGTTCCCGCTTGATTCGGGTCGAATCGTACTGGCTGATGAAGACGTGACCAAATGGCCCGAATACAAACGTGCCGCACTTATTGGCCGTGTGTTTCAGGACCCCCTTCTCGGAACATGTTCCGGAGCGACCATTGAACAGAACCTCGCCATGGCCATGAAGCGTGGCAAGAAGCGCGGGCTGTCCATGGGGGTCAAAACGAACGATAGAAAACATTTCAAGGAACAGCTTTCCATTCTGAAACTCGGACTTGAGGATCGACTCAAGACCAGAACCGGATTGCTTTCCGGCGGTCAGCGTCAAGCTCTGACAATGCTTATGGCAACCTTGGTTCGCCCGAAGCTGTTGCTCCTTGACGAACATACTGCCGCCCTTGACCCGAAGACGGGTGGCATGATTCTCGATATCACGGCTGAAATTGTGCAATCGCAAGAATTGACGGCTCTGATGGTCACACACAACATGAATCAGGCCATCAGCATGGGTAATCGTCTCATCATGTTCCACCGCGGCGAAATTGTCCTGGACATTGCCGGGGAGGAAAAAAAGAACCTCAAGGTCGAAGACCTTCTCCTGCGTTTTTCCAAATTGCGCGGAGAGGAAGGCGTCTCAGACCGAATGTTGCTTTGTTAGGACTGTTTTTCCGGGCAGTCCTGGGGATATAGTGGCAAATTCCTGCCTATACGTATAAGAAAGAAACTCACAAGGGAGATTCAAATGGCTATCGAAAAAACTTTTTCCATCATCAAGCCTGACGCAGTGGAACGCAACCTCATCGGCGACATCCTCAAAATGATCACCGAGTCCGGTCTCAAGATCAAGGCCATGAAGATGATCCACATGGATCGCGCCAAGGCTGAAGGTTTCTACGCCGTCCACAAGGAACGCCCCTTCTTCGGCGAACTGGTTGATTACATGATCTCCGGTCCTGTCGTCGTTTCCTGCCTGGAAGGCGAAAACGCTATCGAAGCATACCGTAACCTCATGGGCGCAACCAACCCGGCAGAAGCCGAAGAGGGAACCATCCGTGCAGCTTTCGGCCAGAACATTCAGAACAACTCCTGCCACGGTTCCGACGGTCCTGACACCGCCAAGACCGAGGTGGCTTACTTCTTCAACGACGACGAGCTGGTGGGCTAATGACAAAAAAAATCGGGTTTATCGGTGTAGGTAACATGGGATCGGCCATTATCAGTGGTCTTGCATCCCGTGATGACATTCAGATTCATGGAACGGATCCGAACTCTGCCAAGGTGTATGCTCTCAGCAAACAGTTTGGAATCGTTGTTCAGGAGAATGCTGTGGATCTTGCCAAGGTATGTGATTACATTCTGCTGGCTGTCAAACCACAGCAGGCCGAACCCGTAGTCAGGGAAATTGCTTCCAAACTGGACGATTCCAAATGCCTTGTTTCCATTTGTGCAGGCATCAAGCAATCGCAATACAAGGAATGGGTGGACAATCGCTGCCCCGTTGTCCGGGTCATGCCGAACACCCCCGCCCTTGTCTCCGAAGGCGTTTCTGCCGTCTGTCTGGATGATGATGGACTGACTGATGAAATGCGTGAGTTTGTTCCGAGCCTCTTCGAGGCTGTCGGTCAGGCACATGTTCTGTCGGAAAAGCAGTTCGATGCCTTTACCGGCGTTATCGGCTCCGGTCCCGCATATGTATTCTACTTCATGGATGCCATGATAGAATCCGGTGTGGCACTTGGCTTGACGCGTCAGCAGGCGACGGAAATGGTCAAAGGCCTTTTCCTTGGCTCTGCCAAACTCGCAAGCGAAAGCGAATACTCCGTAACACAGCTTCGTGAGATGGTTACATCTCCCGGCGGAACGACCGCCAGAGCGCTTATGCACTTTGATCGTCAGGCCATGCGTGGTGACATCATTGACGGCGTTTTCGAATGCTATCTGCGAAGTATCGAACTCGGCGAAAAGTAAATTGAAAGGGCTCCGAAAGGAGCCCTTTTTTTTATAGTATGATTTGCAGCCAGCCGAGTGTGAGGATGAAAATCCAGGCTGCAAGATGTCCGGCTGATTTACTGAGATTGATAAGCTGGCGAATCTTCTTTTTGTCCCAGATGCGTCCCTTCGGACCGAGTACGGGTTTTTCCGTGAGCTTCCCGAAGTAGACGGCCTGTCCACCCATTTGGGCTTCAAAGAGCCATGCAGCGGCTGCCATGGGCCAGCCTGCATTCGGGCTTTCCATTTTGCCTGCGTCAGCCTTGTAATTCTCTTTTGCCAAACCAACGTTCAGACCAAATCTTTTCCCGACACACAGCAAAAGCGAAGCTGTAATGCGTGCAGGGATAAATGCCAGCAGGTCATCTGTTTTTGCGGCCGCATAGCCTAAATCCTTGAATCGCTCTGTCTTGTAGCCCCACATCGAATCCATGGTGCTGACCACTTTGTAGGCCCACAATCCTCCCGGCCCGAAAATGGCGAGGTAGAACATGGGGGCAACGAACCCATCGTTGAGATTTTCACTGACGGTTTCAGCCAGCGTACGGCGAATCCCGTTGGGGTCCAATGATTCCGTATCACGGCTCACCAGCATTGAAAGAGCCTTGCGGGCTCCGGGCAGGTCACCTGTATCCAGAAGCGTGGCGACCCGTCGCGAGTCACGGACAAGGCAACCGAGAGCCAAGCCTGCGTAAGCAAGGTAAATGGCTATCAGGACGCCGAGGTATGGAATGGCAATGAGATATTCCACAATACCCCATACCGCTGCGGATAAAAGGATCATGGCGGCCCATCCTGCCACGCGCAATCCAAGCCCTACCCTACGTGCGGAACTTTCAAACACATCGAGAGCCTGTCCTATGAAGCGGACGGGGTGCGGTAGGTTGTGAGGATCGCCGAACAATGAATCGAGAATGACGGCGACGAAAGGAACGATAAAAGCGAAAGTGATTGATTCCATGATGAGGTGAGCGTGTAGGAGTTAAAAAAAGGGCCGGGAAGTTGAACTTCCCGGCCCTTTGGAGTGTCTAGTTTTCGAAGTAGGAACGAAGCAGCGCGCTTCTGACCGGATGGCGCAGCTTTCTGAGCGCCTTGGCCTCGATCTGACGAATACGTTCGCGGGTAACGTTGAAGAGCTTGCCCACTTCCTCAAGGGTGTGGTCCGATTTTTCACCGATTCCGAAACGTTTACGCAGAACCTGCTCCTCTCGAGGCGTCAGGTCGGACAGGACGGAAGCGATCTGCTCACCAAGTTTGGTGGAAACCACTTCTTCTGCCGGAGCAGTCGCCTTCTTGTCTTCAATGAAATCGCCGAGACTGGAATCTTCCTCGTCACCGATGGGGGTTTCAAGGGAAATGGGTTCCTTGGCAATCTTGAGGACTTTCTTAACCTTCTCAAGCGGGTAGTCCATGCGTTCCGCGATTTCCTCGGGAGACGGGTCGCGACCGAGTTCCTGAACAAGATAACGGGACGTACGGATAAGTTTGTTGATGGTCTCGATCATGTGGACAGGAATACGGATGGTACGGGCCTGATCCGCAATGGCGCGAGTAATAGCCTGACGAATCCACCATGTCGCATACGTCGAGAACTTGTAACCGCGCTGGTATTCGAATTTGTCCACAGCCTTCATCAGACCGATGTTGCCTTCCTGGATCAGATCGAGGAACTGAAGACCGCGGTTGGTGTACTTCTTGGCAATGGAAACGACCAGACGCAGGTTGGCGCGGATAAGCTCCTGCTTGGCGCGCATGGCAGAAAGGTTGCCGCGCTTGATACGCCAGAGCACTTCTTCAAGATCATGCACAGAGTGGCAGCACTTGTCCTGAAGACGGGTCATGATCTCCAGTTTACCGGCGAGCATTTCCTTGAAGGAAAAGAACTCTTCGACCGTCATGCCAAGGGTGTCAGCCGCGACAACCGGATTGATTTCACGATCATCGACTTTTCTGAACAGTTCCTTGATTTCAGTCTTGGTCTGACCTACCGACAGCACATACGCGGAAAGGTCTCGTTGACAGTTGTGCATCTGGCGAACGTAGTCGTTGACAGTCTCGATGATGCGATCGATGAGAGTTTTCTCAAGCTTGATGTCGCGTAGGCGGCTGACAACCTCGTCCTTGTAATTGAGGATGTCTTTTTGCACACCGTATACGCGCTTATCAAGATTCGCACAGTAATCGAGTTTTTCGTAAATCTTCTGCTTCTTTTGATAGAGCTGCTTGACTTCGTCGAGCAGGAAGATGACGCGCTGCCGCTGGTTCATCTCATCTTCACTCGGATCGTCTTCTTCAATGGTCTTGACGACGTCCTTGAGTTTGACGCGCCCTTCCATGAGGTCTTCCCCCACGGTAATGAGTTCTTCGACGGCAACAGGAACTTCGACAAGAGAGTAGAGAACTTCCATCTCGCCGTTTTCAATCTTCTTGGCGATGACGACCTCGCCTTCACGGTCCAGAAGCGACACAGCACCCATTTCACGCAGATACATACGTACAGGGTCGGTGCTGCGGGAAACATAATCCGCTGCATCGTCGTCCTTTTCCGTCAGTTCAAGCTCTTTGCTATCGTCTGTAAGCTTTTTGCCGGCGTCGTTTGACTCGACCAGAGCAATGCCCATCTGGTCAAAAATGGCGTGTATCTCTTCCAGCTGTTCCGTAGTGTTGTAGTCGGAAGGCAGTGCCTTGCTCAACTCTTCATAGGTGAGAAACCCCTTCCGTTTACCTTCGGCGATCAGGGTTTTTATCTGCTGGATTTCTTTAATGTTGCTCATCGTCCCTCCTGAGAGATTCTTCCAAAGCCCGAAAACAATCGTTGATTCGCTGGCTGTCGCCGCTGAGTTGTGCCTGACGCAGGGCTTCCTTGAGCTGCTGTCTATTCAGTTTTTTTTGTCCAACCGCGATTTTATTACAAATATGTTCCCATTCGTCCAGTAATTCACGTCCTGAAAGAGCTGCTTTTCGCACTTCTTCACGGCACCGGATGTAAAAACTCTTTTCGTGTTCGCCTAGCAGGCTTAAAATATTGCCATGCTGCGTATTCATGAGTTTTTCCCAAAACATTCTGGCCCAATCCGTAACAAGAATGTTCGCAAACCCTTTTTCCATCAGTGCCGGGATGTAATCCGGGTACTGAATCGGGAACTTCAAATAATACTGATCATCCTTGTCTTCTTTGCCAACGGGCATAACCTTCTGCTGCACGTTTGGCGACTGAGTCTGCTGCTGCCGATGATGGGTGTTGCGTGGTGGCGCTGTCACGCCAGCGTCACGCCTGAAATCGGCTTCGGACAAACCCAGCCCGCCTGCCAGTCGCGGCAGATAATATGCTCGCAAAGAAGCATCGGACAAATCAGCCAAAAAACTTTTGGCCCATGCCATTATTTCTCTCGGCGCAAACTCGTCGCGCAGAGTTTTCATGCAAAAATCAAGACCGTCAGGGGCTTCGTTCATACATGCTTCGAAGCCTTCAGCTCCATGAGCTTGCAGAAGGCTGTCAACGTCCTCGCCGTCTGGCATGAGGACAACCTTGCATGCAACCCCTTGCAACAGAATCATTCTGCTGCTCTTCAGTGCGGCCTTGCGCCCTGCTCCGTCACCATCAAAAACCAGATCAACACGCGAGCAGAAGCCTGCCAGTCGTTTGACCTGATCCGGTGTGAGAGCTGTTCCCAATACGCCGCAGGAGTCCGTGTACCCGAACTGATGCAGCGATATGACGTCCATGTATCCTTCGGTCAAGAGGGCCCGTTTTGTACGGGTCATTGTCGACCGGGCCAAACTGAGGCCGTACAGATGATCACCCTTCTTGTAGATCGGTGTATCCGAGCTGTTAAGATACTTGGGTTCTCCATCTGTAATTATTCTACCGCCAAAAGCAATAACCTTTCCCGATAAATTTTGAATTGGGAAGATCAGGCGGCCACGAAATCGGTCATAAATATTCCCTTTTTCGTTCCTTGAAAGCAATCCTGCTTCCACACCCTGCTCCGGGGTACGGCCCTTGCTTTTCAAATGATTGTCGAGGCCGTGCCAGTCATCCGGACTGTATCCCAGTCCAAATTTATCAATCATTTCCTGCGTCATGCCGCGATTCATCAAATACTTTCTGGCAACATCGCCCGCGGCCATACGCAGATTTCTCTGAAACCATGCAGATGACTCATCGTGCATGGTCATAAGCAGATTCTTTCGTGCTTTTCTTTCGGCGGCATGAGGGTCATGCGGCACATTCTGCAATTCAATTCCGGCCTCAGCGGCCAGCTGTTCCAGGCTTTCCCTGAAATCAAGGCCGTTTATACGGGAATAAAAATCAATGACATCACCAGACGCCTGACAACCGAAACAATAGAAAAAACCTTCCTCGTCGTTCACCGACATGGATGGTTTTGTCTCCTGATGAAACGGGCATGCACCCATCCATCGACCTGAAACCGGTTTCAAGTCCACATATCGGCGAACAATGTCCGCGATGCTGATACGGGCCTTGACGGCCTCGACAGCACTCCTGTCCACAGTGCGCCTCCGCGCCGGAATAGTCCGGCTATTTAAGTGTTACTTCGGTCATACCGTCCCCGCCACGCTCTTCGTTGGCAAGGGAAAAATCCTGTACAGCCGGATAATGTTTCAAAAAATCATGCACTTCACGACGCAGGGCCCCGGTTCCACGTCCGTGGACCACTTCCATGCGCCCCGCCCCTCTTCGCAAAGCGTCATCCATGGCCCGTTCAAGCATGGACAAAGCCATGTCAGCACGGTTGCCGCGCAAATCGACTTCAACAACGAGATCAGACGGAGCCGCAGCCTTCAGCGAAGGCTGTTTAACCGGTCCCTTGGACGTTTTACCCGCAGGCCCGAGATGTTCGGCCTTAACCCACATGGCGACACCGTTGATATCGACCTTAGCCTGCTTTTTCCGTGCATTGACCTCGAGCACCGTGCCGGACTTGTCCCATGCCAGATACGACACTTTTTTGCCGGGGACAATATCATCAAAAGAAAATGTTACAGCTTTCTTTGCTTTTTGCGGTCCGATATTTTCAGCCTTTACACGAATCTCAGCAAGTTTCTTGCGTGCTTCCTTGCGGCCCACCTTTTCCTTCTGCCATTCCTTTACAATGGTCTGGGCCTGTGTCTGAATCTCGTTAAGCAACTTGCCGCGTTCTTTTTCAAAACGGGCTTCCAGCTTGGCACGCTTCTCTTCAATCTTGGCCCGTTCGATTTCAACGGCTTCCAGTTCCGCTTCACGCTTGACCGCCATTTCATTCAGTCGATCAAGAACGGAAGATGTATCAGAACCATCCAAAAGAAGATATTTTTCAGCTCGTTGCAATATGGCATCAGGGAGGCCGTGCTCTCTGGCCACATCCAATGCGATGGAAGCGCCGACTTGGTCATATGCCAACTTGTAAAGCGGTCTTTTGGTTCCCGGATCAAACAGGACACTTGCAGCCCGAACGGATTCAGCTGCCATGGCATATGCTTTCAGGGCAGGGAAATGAGTGGCAATTATGCCGGTCGCACGGCGTTCAACAAGGGTATCAATCACACCTTGTGCAAGCGCAGCGCCTTGAGTGGGATCGGTTCCGGCACCGAATTCGTCGAGAATGAACAGAGTATTTTCGTCAACATCATCCCACACCCGTTTCAGATATTGAATCTGTGCGGTGAAAGTGGAGACATTTTCCTCAAGGCTCTGCTCATCACCCATGACAACAAAAATATTATTCCACAAAGGAATGCAACTGCCTTCAGCAGCCGGTACCGGCAGACCTGTGAGAGCCATAAGGCCGATCAAACCAAGTGTTTTGAGGCAAACTGTTTTTCCGCCGGCATTTCCGCCACTGACAATGAGTGCCTTCTGCCCTTCAAGCAATTCGATGTCCATTGCCTGAACAGAGTCTTCCGCCAAGGCAAGCAAAGGATGGCGGGCTTTCAGCAGCTTTGGCTCGCCGCCGGCTTTGACGTCTATTGTCCGTCCGCCATAAGCTTGTGCGAGTTTGACCTTGGCTGACAATACATCAAGATTGACCAGCCCTGCATATGCTTCAGCGACACCGCGTTGCTCTTCGCGTACAAGCGAGGTCAAGTACTCGAGAATCTTGTATTCTTCAGCTCGCTCCTCGCGCTTCAACTCTTGCAGGCGGTTGTTCGTCTCGACAAGAAAAATCGGTTCAAAGTAACACGTCTCACCAGTCTGCGAGTAATCGTGAATGATACCTTTGGTTTTGTTTTTGTAGTTTGCCTTGATCGGCAGCACGTAACGATCAGACGAGATCGTCATGAACTCGTCCTGCAACGCCTGTGAAAGATTTTCTTGAAGAACGAAATCCTTTACGCGTTTGGTGCAGCGCTGGTGGATTGAACGAATTTCCTGGCGTACGGACATCAGCCCCGGAGAGCTTTCATCCTTGATGTGCCCTTCCGGATCAAGACAGCGACCTATGCCGGATGCTGTTTTTTGCGGCCACTCATACGAAAACAGTGACTCAAAGAGCACATCCCATGAACGCTCTTCATACTTTTTCAGCGACTCACGAGCTCCGTGAGCGAGATCGAGAACCTGCTTGAGCGCAAAAAGCCCATCCTGGTCAAGCACACCGCTTGGCCGATCCAGATAGGCAAAAAGGCCGTCCAATTCCGGGAATGCCTTGAAAGAATAATCGGATTCATTGATCCATGCAGCTGCCTGATCATAAAGATCCGAAGCATGCTTAATATCTTTCAGAGTTGTAAATGGACGCAACCCCAAACACGCGGAAAGGCCGGCTTCGGAAACTGCGAAACCGGACAACGCCCCAAGAATCTTGGGGAATTCCAACACCTGAAAAGTACGGGACTCTATTTGAGCCATATATAAGGGGGGTTAGGCTGAAAGCCTGGATTTGACCAATGTGCTGGCCATTTTGCCGTCAACACGACCTTTATGAGCCGCCATGACGGCCTGCATCACCTTCCCCATGTCCTGCATGCCGGAAGCGCCGAGTTCGGCTATGGCAGCATCAATGGCCTCAGTGAGTTCTTCCTCACTAAGCCCCTTGGGGAGGTACTGTTCAAGCTCTGCAAGCTCCTCGGCCTCGGTTTTGGCAAGATCATCCCTGCCGGCCTTGGTGTACTGATCAAAGGAATCCCTCCGCTGCTTGACCTGCTTGGCGATGAGATCCATCACGACATCGTCGGGCAGCGAATCGGCCTTCTCTTCAATCATACGGTTTTTGATGGCCGTCTTGAGATGCCTCAAGACGGCCACTTTTACCGTAGCTTTGGCTTTGTAAGCCTCAATGTAGTCTTTGTCTATTTTCTGTGAAAGACTCATGTCTACATGTTACGCATTTTGCGCATTTTTTTTGCAAGCCTTTTCTTGGCGGCAGCTTTCTTTTTCTTCTTCTGCACGCTGGGCTTCTCGTAGTGCTGACGCTTCTTCAATTCAGAAAGAATGCCAGCCTTTTCGACCTGCTTTTTAAAGCGACGCAGGGAAATGTCGAAATTGTCGCTATCATCCAGATAAACGCCGGGCAATGAAATCACCTCCTCGGTGAACCGCCCGCTCTTTGGCGGGCTGGCGAAATAAGAAGATGTTCATATACTCATCTAAATCAGAATGCAACAACTAATAGAATATTTCTTTCAATTAACTCATCAAGAGCGCTCATAAAAAAACAGCCCACCGAACTACTGTTCAGCGGGCTGAGTACATTTTTTTCAAATCACTTTTTAATGATTTGCGCCTTTGGCGTCAAACCAGGACTTGATGACGGTGTAGGCCAAACCGACACCGAGAACTCCAAGAACGACATACAGAACGCCGAAAAAGACAAAATGGTCAGGCATCCACCAAGGCAGATCCATGGGCAGCGAACTATGAACGGTTTCACCGTGAATCATGAGAATCCTCCAATCTACTTAACGGCATCCTTGAGGATTTTGCCGGAACGGAACTTGACAACCTTGGTAGCCGGGATTTTGATTTCGGCTCCAGTGCGGGGGTTACGACCAACACGAGCTTTGCGCTCTTCAACAACAAACGTACCGAAACCGGTCAAGGTAAGCTTGCCTTCGCTTACCAGTGTCCCCTCAACGGCTTCCAAAAAGGCGTTCAGGGAACGCTCGGCGTTTGCTTTTGTCAGATTGGCCTTTTCAGCGATTTTGACAACCAACTCAGCCTTTGTCATCAGTCCTTCCTCCTCAATAAGAAATTATCCTACCATATTAATTAAGTGCAGCCAGAATGCGTCACGACATTCGCACTTTGCTTCCAAAGCACATTACCTCTTGGCCTTTAAATGAACTTTGAACTTGTGTCCAGTCCACAAGGCCAAAAAAACCGAAAAAACAACGTAATCTGGACCTTTCAGAGGATTTTGCCCTGCTTTGCTTTCTGCTAGAATTCATTTTTTTTGAAGAGTCAATAGGGGAAAAACCCATTTTTTGTGAAAAAATGAACTAAATATACTGCGACAACCCGAGAAACTGTGCGGGGGTCAAATTTTCGGGACGCCAGTTCGTCATGACTTCTTCTCGCGTGAACCATTCCTCCATTTCCGGCGACCATTGCTTTTTGAGAATCGTCGAAAGCTGTTTTCTGCGTTTCTGAAACAACATCTTAATAAGCTTTGAAAGATTCTCCGGCGATTCCGGCCACTGTTCGATAGGGCGTGGGAAAAAAGCCACGACTGCTGAATCAACTTTCGGTTGCGGGCGAAAGACCGTCGGCGGGACTTTGAAAAGATATTTCGTATCCGCAAAATTCTTTACCCATGCAGTCAGCCCGCCATAGGCCCTGCCGCCGGGATCAGCTGTCAATCGCAGGGCAACTTCATGCTGAACCATGAAGACTGCTTTTTCCAACGTTTTTACTTTACTGACTATATCCCAGATGAGCTTTGAGCCAACATTATAAGGAAGGTTCCCGATTATCTTGCAACCATCGAGATCGTTGAGTGATTCCCAGGAAAACTTCAGTGCGTCACCGCGAATAACCTCAAGCTCTGAATGTGCTGACTCTAGGCGGTCCGCCAATTCATCGTCCATTTCAAGAACTGAAAGTTTCTTGGGAGCAGTATTTATAAGGTGTTCGGTCAACGCCCCCTGCCCCGGTCCGATCTCAAATATGTGATCATCATGATTCGGCCTGATGGCGTCCACAATTTTTCGACAGATATTCTGATCTGTCAGAAAATTCTGACCAAGGCTTTTTTTAGCTCGATGATATTTTTTTTCTGTATTCATTCTTTCTCCGTGTGAAAAAACGTCTAGCCGAAGTGAATGATCGTGGCAACATTATTGACACAGTGTCGATATCGCCCTTATGAATCAACGGTACTTAATTCAGGAGGATTCAATGAACTTACGTGACTATGTCAGAGATATTCCGGATTATCCCAAGGAAGGGATCGTCTTTTTCGATATTACCCCGATTCTCAGTGATCCTGATGCCTTCAGGCATACCGTGGATTGTCTTGCGGAAAAATTCAAGGACTCGGGCGCAACCAAAATTGTTGCGGCCGAAGCTCGTGGATTCATTTTCGGCGCGCCTCTCGCCTATAAAATGGGTATTGGCTTCGTGCCTGTACGCAAACCCGGCAAATTGCCTTACAAGAGCCGGTGCGTCAGCTACGAACTCGAATATGGATCGGATACGCTCTGCATGCACGAAGACGCCATTGAAGAAGGTGAAAAAGTCCTCATCATTGACGACCTGCTCGCCACAGGCGGCACAGCCGAAGGCATGGTGCAGATTGTCAAGGAAGCCGGTGGCGACCTTGTGGGATGCGGATTCGTCGTTCAGCTTGGTTTCCTTGATGGCCCCAAGATCATGAAGGACGCTGGGCAGGATCACTGCTTCCTGCTTGAAATCAATTAAGCGGGATTCATATGACTAAAATAGGCATTATCGGCGGTAGCGGACTCGACAATCCTGACATTCTTCATGGTGCAAAGGATGTCGAAGTAACCACTCCCTATGGTCACTCCACTGCTCCGCTCATGGAAGGCACCATCGCAGGCAAGGAAGTTGCCATCCTGGCACGACATGGTCGGGAACACACCATCCCGCCCACTCACGTCAATTACAGGGCAAACATCGTTGCTCTCAAGGATGCCGGGTGTGATGTCATTCTTGCAACCACAGCCTGCGGTTCCTTGCGAGAGGAAATCGACCGGGGCCATCTGGTTATTCTCGATCAATTCATTGACTTCACCCGCCTGCGACACCTTTCGTTCCATGATGAGTTTGCTCCTCATGGTGCGGTACATACTGCTATGGCAGACCCATTCGACGCTTCCCTGCGTGCACTCATGAATGACACCTGCGAACAGATGGGAATAGTTCACCATAAAAAAGGAACCGTCGTAACCATTGAAGGCTCTCGCTTCTCTACCAGAGCAGAATCGAACATGTTTCGCATGTGGGGGGCGGATGTCATCAATATGAGCGTTGCTCCGGAATGCATTCTCGCCAATGAGGCGGGAATTCCATATGCGGCGGTTGCCATGAGCACGGATTACGATTGCTGGAAAACCGACGAAGCTCCGGTGACTTGGGATGAAATCCTTGAAGTCTTCAAGGGCAATGTCGAAAAAGTCACATCCCTGCTCACCAAAGTCATTGAACAAATGGACTGATCCGCTCATGCAAACAAACAATTCAGCTGCGTCCAAACAGACGCCATGTGATCTGCTCATCAGGGCGGATGTAATTGTTACCCAAAACGACACCCGCGATGTGATTCGGAACGCGGGTGTCGCCGTTTCGGACGGCATCATTCTGGCTGTCGGGACATATGCCGATCTTGATGCACTTTATGTCCCTGCATCCCGTCTCGACATGGCCGGGAAAATGCTCATGCCCGGGCTGGTCAACGGACATACGCATCTTCCCATGACTCTTTTCAGAGGATTTGCCGACGACCTGCCGCTCATGGAATGGTTGGAAGACCACATTTGGCCGGTAGAATTCCAATTGACTGAGGAAATGCTGAAAATCGGTGCAAAAATTGGATGTGCCGAACTTATCCGAACCGGCTGCACCGCCTTTCTCAACGGTTATTTCAATGAGCACGTCACAGGAGATACGGCTTCAAGTGCCGGACTTCGTGCTGTACTCGGGGAAGGCTTTTTCCATTTCCCGTCACCGATGTATCCCACAGCGGAAGATTGCTGGAAAACACTTCGCGCACTTGCAGCCCGTTATGAGGGGGCTTCCCGCATTCGCACGGCAATAACCCCTCATGCAGCGTTCACCGTCAATCCGGATGAGCTGAAAACAAGTTTCGCATTGGCTGAAGAATTGGATGTCCCGTGGCAGATTCATTTGGCTGAATCCCCTGCTGAAACGGCTGTATGTCTGGAGAAACATGGAAAACGTCCTGTCGAACTGTTGCGAGACCTCGATTTGCTTACCTCTCGGACCACACTGCATCATTGTGTTGACGTGACGGATGAAGAGATAGCCGCAATCGCCGAAGGAAAAACCAAGGTCGTTCATAACCCGGCATCCAATCTGAAACTCTGTTCAGGTATGGCCCCCGTTCAGAAGATGGTTGACGCAGGGGTGACTGTCGGACTCGGAACTGATGGGGCATCCAGCAATAATCAACTGAACATGTTCCGCGACATGGCTCTTGCGGCATTGATCGGAAAAGTCAAAAGCAACCATGCATCCGCAGTTAATGCCCAAACCGCATTGGATATGGCAACCCGTGGATCGGCAGCCTGTCTCGGCTGGCCAGAACTGGGCCGCATCGAAAAAGGATGTCCGGCCGACATTATCGCTCTGGAGCTTTCAAGCCCGAACCTGATGCCCGCCTATGACTGCGTTTCCCATGCCGTATATGCTGCAACAGGAATGGAAGTGTGCATGACCATGGTAGCGGGAGAGATTCTCTACATGTATGGAGAATACAAAACAATGGACATTTCAGGGCTGAAAAAGGAGGCAGAAAAGGCTTCTCGATGGGTTTTTTCCAAGTCGAAAAAATAAAAAAAATACCTAAAAAACTTGACAACACCCCCCTTGGGTGCATATCGAATTCTGCTCTTACACCAAACACGAAATTTTTTGCTGCTAGCATATTGTGAGCCGCATCATTTTTAGGAGGAAGGCATAAAATGGCCAAGAAGAAAATTGTTTCCCTGGAAGGCGCTGTCAAAACCGACGCAGGTCTGAGCTACAAAGGTATCATCATGGAACCTGTAGTTGAAAAATGTGAAGGTTGTGAGCGTGTTGTCGCCTTTGAAGGTGACAACTACTGCCCGACCTACGCCCAGCCCGAAAAGAAGTGGGCACATGGTGTCTGCAACTTTGCCACCCACGTCCGTGCAGAAATGGACAAGGCCGGCAAGGTCAAGGTCAACCCGCTCAAGGCATCCAAGCGCGCTGCCCGCGGTCGCTAGACCAATTGAGACTAAAAAAAGGCGGGGCTTGTCCCCGCCTTTTTTTGTTTATACGGTCTGTTTCGATTTATATCGCTGCAATATAACCAACCGGAGATCTCATGGACGCTCTTTTCACCATTCTCGACACTCAGACGGAAGCCGTTGTCGATCTTCAAACGAAGTTGACAGCCATCCCTGCCCTCGGCCCCAAAAACGGGGGAGACGGGGAAAAGGCGAAAGCCGAATTCCTTCTCTCGCACCTCAAAGATATTGGAATCAAAGATATTCGGGAACTCAAGGCTCCGGATTCCGAGGTTTCCTGTGGGTATCGCCCGAATATCGTTGCAGTTCTGCCCGGTAAGAATACTGAAAGGACACTGTGGGTCATTTCTCACATAGATGTGGTGCCTCCGGGAGATCTCAATCTCTGGAATTCCGATCCATACACCGTCGTGCGTGATGGCGACACTCTTATTGGTCGCGGAGTCGAGGACAATCAGCAGGGAATCGTTTCCTCTCTCCTGACAGCACAGGCTCTGATTGAGAACGGCGTGACTCCGGAAATCAATTTCGGAATGATTTTTGTCGCAGACGAGGAAACCGGAAACAACTTCGGAATGAGCTACCTCGTTCAGGAGCATGAAGATCTCTTCGGAAAAGACGACCTCTTTCTGGTGCCTGATTTCGGTGAACCGAGTTCTGAAATGGTTGAGATCGCTGAAAAGTCCATGTTCTGGCTCAAGGTCACTGTCGAAGGGAAACAGTGCCACGCATCCACCCCCAATCAGGGGCTGAATACGCTTATCCCCACGGCGGCGCTCATTCTCAAGGTCAAAAAACTTGAACAGATTTTCGATGCGGAAAACCCGTTGTTCGACCCGCCCTGCTCCACTTTCGAGCCGACAAAGAAGGAAGCCAACGTGGAAAACGTCAACACCATTCCGGGACGTGACGTGTTCTACATTGATTCCCGGGTGTTGCCGGAATACGACCTTGATGAAATTCTTGCGAAGATCAAGGAGTACGGCGTAGAAGTCGAAGAGGAATACGGCGTTAAGGTCACATTTGAAGTGGCCATGCGTGAACAGGCTGCTCCCGCCACTCCCGAAGACAGCGAAGTTGTCCAAAAGGCCATAAAGAGCATCAAGAAAGTTTACGACAACAACCCTCGCCCTGTCGGCGTGGGAGGCGGCACCGTCGCCGCAGGCCTGCGTCACATAGGCCATAACGCCGTTGTATGGGCTACATTGAATCACAATGCACATCAGCCGAATGAATCGGCATCCATCAAAAGCACTATCGGTGATGCCAAGGTTATCGCCGACATGCTCCTGTCGTAAGGCAGGAGCGGAGGGCATATGTTGAAAAAGGCCCCCTTTCCCGAGAAATTCGACCTCATCGTCGTCGGTGCAGGCCATGCCGGTTGTGAAGCCGCCATGGCCGCATCGCGTCTCGGCCTGAAAACCCTGCTGCTGACCATCAACGCAGACCGCATTGGGCATCTTTCCTGCAATCCTGCCATTGGCGGGCTTGCCAAAGGCCATATGGTCAAGGAGATTGATGCACTTGGCGGCATGATGGGCCTCTGGGCCGACGCCGCAGGCATTCAATTTCGCATTCTCAACACCCGCAAGGGCCCTGCCGTCAGGTCCAGTCGGGCGCAGATTGATCGTGCCGAATACATGCGCGTCGTGCAGAAGGATATTTTCAATCAGGAAAATCTCTGGGTTTTTCAGGATACTGCGGACGTCATTCTGACTGAAAACGGTCGTGCGTGCGGCATTCAGACCGAACTCGGCGAAATCATCAAGTCAACATCTGTCCTGTTGACAACCGGGACCTTTCTCAAAGGGCTCGTGCATGTCGGCATGAACAACTTTAGTAGCGGACGTATGGGTGACCCTGCATCCAATGGTTTGTCCGACAGCTTGCGTGACATCGGTTTTGAGCTGGGACGACTGAAGACTGGCACAACCCCTCGTCTTCTCAAGGCGTCAATCGATTTTGACAAGATGGAGATACAGCCGGGTGACAATCCGCCCAAACCGTTCAGTTTTCGCAATAAAACGGTCCCCATGCCGCAGGTCCCCTGCTACCTGACTTACACCAACCCTGACGCTCACGAAGCCATCCGTTCCGGATTTGACCGTTCTCCCATGTTTACGGGAGTAATTGAAGGAACCGGCGCCAGATATTGCCCGTCCATCGAAGACAAGGTCGCCCGCTTTCCGGAAAAAGACCGTCATCAGGTGTTTGTAGAGCCGGAAGGACTCGATCATCCGGAAATGTATCCAAGCGGTATTCCGACGAGTCTGCCGTTTGATGTACAGAAGAAAATGGTCGCGGCTATCGTCGGACTCGAAAATGCCCAGATAGTCCGCCCCGGCTACGCCATTGAATATGATTTTGTTCCGCCGACCCAACTCAAGCCCACGCTTGAGACCAAGCTTCTTCCCGGTCTATACCTCGCAGGCCAGATCAACGGAACCTCTGGTTACGAAGAAGCCGCAGCGCAAGGACTTTGGGCCGCAATCAACGTTGCTCGCCAACAACAGGGGCAAGCCTCCTTCCTGCTGTCTCGCGATCAGGCATACATGGCCGTCCTTGTTGATGATCTTGTCACCAAAGGCACACAGGAGCCATATCGCATGTTTACCTCGCGTGCCGAGCACCGACTCTTATTGAGGGAAGGCAACGCGGATGAGCGGTTGACAGCTATTGGCCGTGATGTCGGGTTGGTGGATGATGCTCACTGGAAGCTGTTTTCCGACAAAATGGCAAAAATGAAGGTTGCTCTTGAGGCGATGAAAAACATTCGTATCAGGCCGAATGCAGAAACCCGTGAGAAGCTTGACAAGATTGGTGCGGCGACTCCGGGCAAGGCTGTTGAGCTTGCGGCACTATTGCGTCAACCTCAGATGGAAATTGAAAGACTGTCAATCTTTTATCCAGAACTTGAAGGATTGGATGAAGAAATCCTGCGGGAAGTTGAAACGCAGGTAAGGTATGAAGGTTATTTGAAAAAGCAGGAAGAACTTGTCGCGAAATTCAAGCTTCTTGAAGATGTCGCCCTGCCGCAGGAAATTGATTATGAAGAAGTTTCCGGCCTGACTCGTGAGGTCATTGAGAAACTGACGAGTGTCGCCCCGATGACCTTGGGACAGGCAAGCAGGATTTCCGGCATCACCCCTGCGGCCATCAGCTGTCTTGAAATCCATTTGAAAAAAATGGGATTTCTGTAACAGTATTATGCAGAGTGTTGACATGACGGTCTGCTCTGACTAATTATTTTTTCTACACTGTACGTTACTGCAATTTTTTGTTTTAAGCAGCGTATCATACCCACATTTATCAAGGAGTCTGATCTTGGACGAAGGGTCTGACAGTCGATTCTCACATATTTTCAAGAAATTATTTGGTTCTAACGGCCAACAGTTGGAAGAACACATCCTCGAAGCCAAAGCAGAAGGCGAAATCGAGGGTGACGAAGTTTCCATGCTGCTCAACGTTCTGGACTTTGACGACAAGCAGGTCACAGAAATAATGGTCCCGCGAACGGACATGGCCTGTGCAGACGCCCAAAGCACGGTGAAAGATATCGCCGATATAATTATCAGTCAGGGCGCTCATTCCCGTATTCCCATCTATCAGGATACCAAGGACCATATCATTGGCGTGGTTCATGCCAAAGACCTGCTCAAGCCTCTTCTCGAAGGACTTGGCAACACTCCCATACGCGATCTGATGCGCCCCGCCCTTTTTGTACCGGAAGAACTTTGCCTTGACGACGTCCTATCTGCCTTCAAGCGCGAAAAGCTTCATATGGCGATCGTACAGGACGAATACGGCGGTACCTCCGGCATGGTAACCATGGAAGATGTCCTTGAGGAAATCGTCGGAGAAATCGCAGATGAATATGATCAGGAGCGTCCTGAAGAAATTCAGATGCTGTCTGATGACACTTTCATTGTTTCCGGCCGCGTTCCGCTTGATGAAGTCTGCGAAAAATGCGCCTTGGAACTGGAAAGCGGCGACGTTGATTCCGTCGGCGGTTTTCTGGCTGCAATGGCTGGACGCATTCCGCATAATGGTGAATTTTTCACGTTTGACGGAAAACGATTTACCGTCCTCGAAGCAGACGAACGGCAAGTCTGGTCAATCAAAATTGAACCCATTCAAGGCTGATCCGTGTTCAAACTCGTTCTGATCGCGACCATTGGAGCATGGCTTGGCTATGCAAATCCCATTTTCCAGTTCCCCCTTGCCGTTTTGGCATTTCCCCTCGGCCTTGCTTGGATAGGCTTCCGGGCCACCTCCAAACGCAATGCCTTCAAGTTCGGCTGGCTGGCCGGTCTGCTCGCAGGTATCGGCTGTTTTTACTGGATGGTCATTCCCGTTGAAATATACGGAGGACTTCCGTGGTTCATCGCCCTGCCGTGCCCAGTGCTTCTGTCTGCCTTCATGGGAATTTATTACGGCCTGTTTTCTTTGGGAATGTACTATGCCGGAAGGCAAATCGAAAGCATCCCACTCTGCCTGCTTGCAGGACTGAGTTGGGCTTCTCTGGAAATGTTGACCAGTCAACTTTTTTCAGGGTTTCCGTGGATGAACCTGTCTTCGGCATTTGCTCCCTGGCCATTTGCCGTTCAAATGGCGTCTGTGGTCGGTGCGTACGGCCTGTCAGGCATATTGGCGACTCTGGCGGTAGCGCTGCTGCTCTATTCGACCTACCGCAGTGCCCTGCTTTTTTCCGTTGGCCTGACGGCATTTCTGGTTGCATTCGGCTTTTACCGTATCAACACCATTGATGATTCCAATGCCGATTACATGATCTCCCTTGTGCAGGGAAACGTTGAACAGGGAATGAAATGGGAACCAAAGTATCAGCGGGAAACGGTCAAAAAATATGCAAAACTGACCTTGGAAGCAGTAGAAAAGAATGATCCCCGCATTGTGATCTGGCCGGAAACAGCCATGCCTTTTTACATGCAGGACCGCACCCTCCTGCGTAAGGCTGTGGAAACACTTGCACGGGGAACAAAGACAAACATCATCACTGGTTCTCCCGCTTACCGTGTCACGAACATGAAGACCAACGACTATGTCTTGTACAACCGGGCATGGCTCATGGACGATACAGGGCGGACTACGCAATCATACGACAAAGAACATCTCGTCCCGTTCGGCGAATACATGCCGTTTGAAGAGTTAATTCCCTTCGACAAGCTGGTTCAGGCGGCAGGAGACTTCGTGTCGGGAACTCAAAACAAGCCGCTTATGCTTGATGGCGTTGCTCTTGGCATGCTGATCTGCTATGAAGCGATTTTCCCGGAGCTTGCACAAAAGCAGGTTGAACGCGGAGCCAGTGCTCTTTTGAATATCAGTAATGACGCATGGTTCGGCGAGACCTCTGCTCCGAGGCAGCACCTCAACCTGACCATCATGCGTGCCGTTGAACAAGGGCGATGGCTTGTGCGGTGCACCAATACCGGAATTTCCGCATTTATTGACCCCGTTGGTCGCATCACAGCCGTAAGCAACCAATTTCAAGCTGAAACTTTGAGCGCAAAGATTGCGCCCATCAAAAAAACGACCATTTACCATCAGGAATTTTCCTGGATAGGTCCGGCAACATATATTTTAACCATTCTCAGTTTTTGCTGGATTACTTTTGCTGCAAGAGAACAGAATTAAAGGACACTCAGATAATGCTTGAATACCCCGAAATGAAAGCCTCCTCTTCGGAGCTTCTGGAAAAATTTGAAACCCTTTGGGGGCGTCTTTGACTATGTCGAGACGAAGCAGCGACTCGATGAAATAGAAACAGAACTCTCCAAACCGGGCGCATGGGACAAGCCGGATGCCTTGACGCCGGTTCTCAAGGAAAAGAGCCAGCTTTCCACCAAATTGCAGATGTATGACGACCTTGCAGAAGCCAAGGACGATCTTGAAGCATGGCTTGAACTCGCACAGGACGCCGCAGACGATGAAGCCCTCGGCGCATTGGAAGCACAGGTAGCTCTCTTCAGGGAACGACTTGGAAGTGTTGAACTTGCTACCATGTTCGCCTTTGAGCATGACAAAAACAACGCCATTCTTGAAATCCATCCCGGAGCCGGTGGTGTTGAATCTCAGGATTGGGCCGAAATGCTGTTGCGTATGTACAACCGTTATGCCGAACGAAAAGGGTTCAAAGTCAGTCAACTGGACTTCCAACCCGGCGACGAAGCGGGCATCAAAAGCGTCACACTGCAAGTAGAAGGCCTCTACGCCTACGGGCTGCTCAAGGGAGAGGCCGGGGTTCACCGCCTTATCCGCATTTCTCCATTCGACTCTTCTGGTCGTCGTCATACGTCTTTCGCCTCAGTGGATGTCTATCCCGACATGGATGAAGACATCGAGATCGAAGTCAAGGACGAGGATCTTCGAATAGACACTTTCAGGTCCAGCGGCCCCGGAGGCCAGAGCGTTAACAAAACGAGTTCTGCCGTTCGTATTACGCACATACCGACAGGAATCGTTGCTCAGTGCCAGAATGAAAAATCTCAGCACAGAAACAAGGCGACAGCGCTACGTCTCGTCAAAGCCCGTCTTTATGAACAGGAACTGAAAAAAATCGAAGAAAGCCGCAGGCAGGACTATCAGGCCAAAGAGGCCATCGCCTGGGGAAGTCAGATACGGACATACACCCTGCAACCATACCGACTGGTCAAAGATCATCGTTCCAACTGCGAAAACGGTAATGTGGAAGCATTCCTTGACGGAGATCTGGACGAGATGATCCGAAACCACCTATTATTCATCCATGCCAAAGGAAAATAACATCACATTTCCCCAGAATGAGCTTGCGACTGAACTTGCAATGCTCCAAAAGGAACTCGGTAGCCATTTCGATTCATCCAATGGAACGAAGCTGGCAGAATCATTGTGGGTTTTCAGACAGATAGAAGGCCTGTCCACAGAACAGTGGGACTCTCTTTCATCCAAGCACGATCTCGCACAATGGATCACCCTGCCTCTTGATGGCGATGCGTTTCCACACCTGAACAGGTTGCAGAAAACGCTCGAAAGACTTGCCTACCAGACGGAACACGATCCCCTGACAGGCCTTGCCAATCGTCGAGCCTTCGACCGTATTCTGGATATCGAAATGGAGCGCTCCAAGCGTGCCAAGACCCCACTGTCTCTGGCAATCTTTGATCTCGATAATTTCAAGAAGGTCAATGATACGTACGGGCATCCCAAAGGCGATGAAGTGCTGGTCGAATTTGCGAAAAAGCTTCAGGAAACCACCAGGCGTTACGATCTGGCCGCACGTTTCGGCGGCGAGGAGTTCGCGCTTATCATGGCCGGTTCCGGATTGGTGAAAGCCCAACGGTTACTCACCCGACTTCTCAAGGAATTCAAGGAAATAGAATTCGAAAATCCTGAAGACAACGGCACATTCAACGTAACCTGTTCTGTTGGCCTCACCTGCTACAAAGGGTCCGTGAATATTGAAATCAGCGAACTGATCGAACTGGCTGACGGTGCTCTCTATGAGGCCAAACTGGCTGGAAAGGATCAGGTCAAGGTTTCAAGGCTACCCTTTGTGGACAACGTTCCAGACGACACTCTGGTCCATGCAAACGAAAAGCAATTCCTGTTCGGCGGGAAATAACGGAGACAGGATATGAACGATAATAATACACTCAGTCTATCTATCATGAGCGGCAAGGGCGGTGTCGGCAAAACAAACATCGTCCTGAATCTCGGCTACGCTCTGCATGGGGCCGAAATGACATCCATGCTCATGGATTGCGACCTCGGACTCGCCAACCTTGATGTCCTGCTCGGCATTTCTCCAGACCGTACGCTGCACGATCTTCTTCAGACTGGTGTGGATGCAGAAGACGTTCTGGTGGCAATCGAAAACGGTTTTGACATGCTCCCAGCCACAAGCGGGGTTCCCGAATTGGTGGAAATGGACGAAGACATGCAGGATATCCTGTTCAAGAAGCTGGTAAATCTGGCTGGAGAATACGACTTCCTGATGCTCGATCTCGGAGCCGGAATCAGCCACACGGTCCTTTCATTCGCCTCATTGACGCAATTGCGTATTGTAGTTGTCACGCCGGAACCGACTTCATTGACCGATAGTTATGCGATGATAAAAGTCCTTGTCACGCAGCACGGGGTAAAAGATTTTCTTGTTCTGGTAAATCAGGCAACCTCTGCCGGAGAAGCGAAGCAAACGTTCGAACGACTGTCAGCCGCGTGTAAAAATTTTCTGAATATTGATCTCAGAAATCTCGGATTTATCCATCAGGATTCAACACTTGTGGAATCCGTACGCCGCCAGACGCCGCTTTTAAAATTCGCTCCCAACGCCCAAGCCAGTAAAGATATCAAGGGGATAGCAAAAAAACTGATGCGTTACCGAGAGGACAATCTGGAACGGATATCAGGCCGTGCTATTCTGAAAGATTTTCCGACTCCATGAAAAGTAAAATAAGGGGTTGACGAAAAGAGTCAATTTTCGGCATAGTTAGTGAGAATTTATTAGTGATTCTCATTTGTCATCATGTTAGATCGATCCAGTCGATCTGTTGTGGACAACTCAATGTCTCAGGGGGAAACCATGAATAAGAGCGAATTGATCAAGGCTCTTTCGGAAGAGAAAAAAATGCACGTTGACGAGGCCACCAAAGTGGTCGGAGCCTTCGTCGATTCCGTCAAGGAAGCCCTTCTGCGTGGCGACCGTGTCGAAATCAGAGGATTTGGCAGCTTCAAGATCAAGGATTATGAAGGCTATACAGGCCGTAATCCCAAGACTGGCAGCGTCGTTCAGGTCAACTCCAAAAAGCTTCCCTTCTTCCGCCCTGGTAAAGAGCTGAAAGAATATATCAACGATTAGAATGCGACGAGTTCTCATCTGCCTGTTTTTGGCTGTTGTTTTTTTTGCGTCCAACGCGCAGGCGGCTGATCCGTTACTGTCCATTCTGTATACGGCAAATACGTACGGCATCGTTAGGCCATGCCCTTCCTGAGGTGGTAAAACACTCGGAGGCGTGGCCCGGCGGGCTACGTATTTTTTTGATTTTCAATCACCTGCACCGCACCTGCTCGTTTCCGGTGGCTGGGAGTTTATGGACACCAAAGGGAATAAACCATCCCCTGAGGTCATAAACGGTCTTGCCAAAGCATTTGATTTAATGAAATATGACATTGGCCTCCTTGCTCAGGGCGAGGCTGATGGCATGGATAAATCCTTACTGCCACTTGATTCGACCCGGAAAACAGCAAGTAGTGAGCCTGTTACGGTTCTTACTATTGCGACAGGAGACCGAATCGGCTTTATCCGCCTCCCCTCTCTTCCAAAAGGTGAAGATGTTCCATCCAAGAAATTGATTAATAAAATTTCCATGATGGTGAAAAAAGAGCGGGAACAAGTGAAATTGCTGATTGCCCTGTCCGACTGGGGTTGGATTGCCGAGCGCGAATATCTGGCTCAAAATCCAAAGTACGTGCCGGATATTCTCATGGGCAGTGGGTATGGATCCGGCGTAAGCGGTCGTATTCAAGCCGACAAACGTTGTTTCTGGATTCGTCCCTATGACAAAGGGCGAACCCTTTGTGAAATCGAAATTTTCAACTGGCCGGATCGTACCACGAAATTCGAATGGGAAGCACCGGCCGACATCAAGGCTCTTTCTGTGGGGCTTGGTGACCAATATCAAGACAACCCGGACGTGAGCGCCATCCTCCATTAAGGCGCAAAGCGCCTAGGGCTATACTCAGGAGGGATTAACATGGAATTAAGAGGAGCCTACACTGCCCTCTCGACACCTTTCGTCAACGGCCAGATCGATGAAAAGAGCTACCGCGAATTCATCGAATGGCAGATCGAACAGGGTATCGATGGGCTTGTTCCGTGCGGAACGACAGGTGAAGCCGCGACCCTGACTCATGAAGAGCAGGGACGGATCATCAGAATATGTGTAGATCAGGTCAAAGGGCGCGTGCCGGTGATCGCCGGAGCCGGTTCCAACAGCACCAAGGAAGCCATCGAGCTTACCAGACTGGCAAAAGAGGCCGGTGCGGACGCAACGCTTCAGATTACGCCCTACTACAACAAACCGACTCCCGAAGGCCTTATCGAGCATTTCAAGGCCATTGCCGCTGAAGTCTCTATGCCGTTCGTCGTATACAATGTCCCCGGACGTACCGGACTGAATCTTCTTCCCGCCGACCTCAAACGTATTGTTGACGCTGTTCCCGAGGCAATCGCAGTCAAAGAGGCTACCGGCAACATGACACAGGCCGCACAGGTGATCGAGTACTGTGGAAAGGATTTCCAGCTGCTCTCCGGTGACGACTTTACCGTGCTTCCGCTTCTTTCTGTGGGAGGCCGGGGTGTCATTTCGGTTATTTCCAATATCATGCCCAAGGCAATGAGTGACATGTGCAGGCTTTTCGAAGAAAAAGATCATGCAGGCGCTTTGGACATCAGTCTCAAAATGGCTCCGGTCAACAGGGCCATGTTCATGGAGACAAATCCGATTCCGGTCAAGACCGCACTGAGCATGATGGGAGTTTTCCCGAAAGCCGAATTCAGACTTCCCATCGTTCCCTTGAAGGAAGAGAATTTGCCGAAACTGAGAAAAATTCTTGAAGAAGCCGACATACTGTAAAAAAAATGAAAGCCCCGACCAAATGCCGGGGCTTTTTTCTTGTGCAACAAAGTGAATGTCCTGATTATTCTGATTCCCCATGCGGCAAACGCTGAATGACGCGAATGGTGCCGACAGCCAGTACTTCCTTCCACTCATCAAGCTGGCTTATTTCATTATAAAATTGAGTCACTCCATCCCAAGTCGTCACATCATGAAAGGCTATCAAGCCTGATTCAGGGACAAAAGGACTCCAGTCCAAAAAATCTTTCCGCGTACCTTCATATGAATGGTCGCCATCAATAAAAAGAAGCCTGATGGATTTTGACCACTCTGAAGCAGCCTTGCTGCTTTCATTGACTATGGGCTTTACCTTTTCATCAAAGCGGTGCGTAGCAATATTTTGTAAAAAAATTTTCAGTGTACTGCCGTCAGTCGCAATAGCCGTCTGCTCGCCCTGTTCGCCCACCTGATGCTCTTTAGACCCTTTAAACGTATCAATGGCATAAACACCCCCTCTGCCATTACGAGCGCTGCCTGAAGCCAAATAGCAGGTAGAACGGCCATACAGGCTTCCAATTTCCACAATCTCCCCTTTTCCCGGACCAAAAGCAGCCATTGTGTGAAGAGCATACCCTTCAATAGGTTCCAGAAAACCCTCAATGTCTTTAAATCTGTCAGTCAACAACCAATAGTCGGTCGCCGGTTTAAGCAATTGCGTAACGGCCTCCATCTAATGACACTCCGTTATTTAGATATTTTTTTACATTCACCTCCGCCTATAGCATTCTTTCTGATTATTGTGAAAAGAACGCAAAAAAGCCCGCCAGCACAACGCTGACGGGCCTGACTTTGCGCTATAACAGTAGGTTACTACTAGCCTTCGAAGGCCTTGATGAAGTTGGGGGCAACCTGTTTCTTGCGGCTCATGACGCCGTCAAGGTAAACAGGCTTGCCATCGGTGGCGATACCGAAAGCCTTCTCAACCACGGACGGATCGTCAGAGGCGATGAGCATTTCGGAACCCTCTTTCATGATGTCGGTCAGCAGCAGGAAGACGGAGTGACGACCGTCAGCCTTGACCTTCTCGATTTCAGCCTGAAGAGCTTCCTTGTGAGCGTCCAGCATGGACAGATCAACGACTTCCAACTGGCCGATGCCGACCTTGTTGCCGGACATGTCGAAGTCCTTGTAGTCACGGAAGACCAGCTCGTTGGCGGAAGCACCGTCAACAGCGGACTTGACCTTGAACATTTCCATGCCCAGAGCCATGACGTCATCAACACCGGCGATCTTGGCCAGAGCTTCAACAGCAGCCTTGTCCTGATCGGTGCAGGTGACGGACTTGAACATGACGGTGTCGCTCAGGATGGCACACAGCAGGATACCTGCGATGTTAGCCGGAACTTCAACGTTGTAGAAGTCGTACATGGCCTTGATGACGGTACCGGTGCAGCCCACAGGCCAGACCCACATCTCGAGCGGGTTGGGAGTGGTGACGTCGCCCAGCTTGTGGTGGTCAACGACAGCGAGAAGCTCGCCCTTGTCCAGATTGTCAATGGTCTGAGAGATGTCAGTGTGGTCAACCAGAATGATTTTCTGATCGGTAGCATCAGTGACGATCTCGGGAGCAGCCAGACCGAATTTCTCCAGCACGAAAGCAGACTCGGGAGCGATTTCGCCCTGAGTGATAGCCTTGGCCTCCTGGCCACGTTTGGTGAACAGATCTGCGACAGCGATCGCGGAAGCGACGGTGTCGGTATCGGGGTTTTTGTGTCCAACAACCAAAATTGCCATATCTAAAGTCCTCCTAATTAAATTACTCCTGAAATCAGGAAAATTTGCCCTTGAAATAGAATGTGCCGAATATCACAATCTTTTGCGGCTGCCAAGCTAAAAGCGTCCCAAGATGTCGTAAAGAACGACAAAAGAAATGCCGACCGTCAAGACGACATATACCCGTTTTACCCTGAGAGCCATGAGCCCGCCTAGTGTTGCGGCGATCCAGAGGTGTGCCCAGGTGATGTCGACAGCCGATAAAAATCCCGGATAGATTGTGAAAAGAGTGTTAAATGCATATCTGAGCACAAGAATTGTTATATAAAATGAAACCCACGACAGCATGAATGTCCGCCCGAGCGAACGCATGACCAGCGAAGTCGGCAGCGTTGGCGATTCCGGGTTGCGAGCCCAATTGAGCAATTTATTGTAATTGACTTGTTCCTGCTCACGCAAACGGGCTTCCACTTTCATTCCAATCCATGCCAACGGCATGCTGGCAAAGAGTACTCCCATGATTCGTGCCGGTTGATCCAGGCCGAAATATGTTGATAACGCGAGAGCAGAAAATGTTGCTGCCGTGAGATGCGGAGGAAGGAATGTTCCGACCGGAATCAAATCGAGCCAGAACAACTCAAAGAAAATGGCAATATAAAGACTTGTGTGAAAATCGCCCGTAAATGCGCCCCAAAACAATCCAATAACCAGCGGGCGCTCAAGCAGGCCGATGCTTATGGAATAACGGAACAGGGAAAACAGGGCAAAAAAAAAGCAACTATGGCAAACCAGAGATAGGGATTGGACATGGCCATAACTAGAACCTCACCTGAACGGGGTCATTGGGGACACACCGGAAATCAAGGATCACGCCCATGCGGGACAATTGACGCAGACACCCTTCTTCTTCATCAGACAACGCTACGCTTGGAGAAATCTGTTTTTTGCCGGGGCTATAGTGGACATTGCCTATATTCAGATTTTCAAAACCAAACCCGCTGTCAAAAGCTCTTTTCGCATCTGAACAGTTCGAAAAGAGGACCAGAATGGTTTCAGGGCTGTCCACAGATGTTTTATCAAGCTCGTGCGCCAAGCCCTCCACGTTAACAAACAACGTTGTCACGGACTGAGGAATTGCAAGAGACATGATTTCCTGCTGCAAGACATCCCCTGCCAACTCGTCATTGGCTACTATTATTCGACTTGCCCCAGTGTGCGGCAGCCAAGTCTCAATTATCTGGCCATGAATCAATCTGTTATCAATACGAACAAGAGCCACGGCGCTTTCCTATTTCTTCCCTTTTTTACGCAGCATAGCTCCGGCAACCTTGATTCCTTGCTGTCCGGCCTCCTTGGCTTTTTCTGCAAGGGCATCCAAATTCATCGCACGATGTTGCAGCGTGGCGACCAGCATAGGGAGATTGACGCCGGTAATGACTTCAAGATGTTCCGACTTCATCAGGGACAAACTCATGGTTGTCGGTGAACCACCGAACAAATCGGTCAGCGTTGCGACCCCTCTTCCTGTTTCAACAGAGCGAATCGCCTTACGAACAGTCTCCATGACTTCATCAACGCCCTTCTGGACATCGACACCGACAGCCAGACAGTTTTCCTGCGGGCCGAGCACTGTTTCCGCCGCTTCCAACAGAGTTTGACCAAAAGAGCCGTGTGTGACGAGCACCACGCCTACTTGTGAATTCTTATTCTTGGACTTTGCAGTCATTTTTATCCCAGTTCCATATGTCTATGTTCAATTGTAACTGCATACCTCTTTTTCAAGAGGGTCGCCAGCACGGATTCAGCAACAGAAACCGAACGGTGCCGACCGCCGGTGCATCCAATGGCGATAGTAATCCTGTATCTGCCTTCCTCTGCATAGAGGGGGAGCATATATGTCAGGAAATCGAGAAATCTTTCGTTGAACTTTTTACCGACTTCGCTACCGAGCACATACTCTGAAATGGCCTCATCCATCCCGGACAGCGGGCGAAGTTCCTTTTCAAAATACGGATTCGGCAAAAAACGTAAATCAAAAACAAGGTCAGCTTCCGAAGGAACGCCATACTTAAATCCGAATGTAACAATATGAACACGCATGCCCCGGCCCAATTCTTCAATGACGGACCATTTGGTCTGTATTACGCGCCTGAGGTCATGCACCGAATATCCGGTAGTATCGAGTACCAGTTCGGCTGTATTGCGTATCGGCTCCAAAAGCTTCTGTTCCCGTTCCAAGGCCTGTTCCAATCCGAGGGATTGGCTTTCAAGCGGATGCGGTCTGCGCGTAGTAGCGTAACGCCGGACTAATTCCTCCCGCTTCGCTTCCAGAAACATGATCTGGGGAGTGATTCCCATTTCCGCCAGTTCATTGAAAGAAACGTCCCACCCTTCCAGAAATTCATTCTGGCGCATATCCATGCCAAGAGCCAGACCGCGGTATTTTGAATCCTGCTTCAATATGAGTTCGGCAATCTTCGAGGCCATTCCGGAAGGCAAACCGTCAATACAGAAAAAGCCCAGATCCTCAAAAACCTTGAGAGCTGTGCTTTTTCCTGAGCCGGAAATTCCGGTCACAACAACGACTGGAAAGGTGTTGCAGGGAGTCAAGAACGTATTCCTACATGATTAAACATCTTTTAACAGTTCCCACAGCGCATCATGGGTATCGGCCTGCAAAAAAGCTGACCGAAAAGCTTCATCTTTCAAAATTCTGGAAACCTGAGCTAAAATACGTAGATGCATTCCAGCGACCTGCTCAGGAGCGAGAACAAGGAAAAAAATTGAGCAAGGTTTATTATCGAGCGCCTCGAACTCAATACCCGAAGAGCTGCGGCCGACAACCAGAATAACCTTATCCAGATTTTCCAGTTTGCCATGAGGAATGGCGATGCCGTCCCCGATACCGGTCGTTCCGAGTTTCTCACGATCAAGAAGGACACGGACCGCCTGGTCCGTGTCCATTTCAGGATATTTTTCGCCCAAAGGGGCAACAAGTTCTTTCAAAACCTCTGATTTATTCTCAGAAGTCAGGGAAGGAAGGACAAGTTCCTTCTCCAGATAATCTCCAAGTTTCATGCTCAGTATCCAGGGTCAATAAGGCCGTAATCGCCGTTTTTCCGCTTGTAAATTACATTAACACCCTCGGTTTCCGAATTGAGAAACACAAGGAAATCATTTTCCAGAGAGTTAAGCTGCAATGCCGCTTCATCGACGGACATGGGCTTGGGTTCATATGAATCAGTCCCTACAATGGTCGGACCGGATTCTCCCGCAAGATCTTCATAGGAAAGAAAGTTCATCTGAACCTTGTTCCCACGAGCCTTACGACTGCGATTCTTCATTTTTTCACGCATCTTGCGTAACTGGGCCTCAAGTTTATCGAGCACCATGTCAATGGTGGAATACATGTCTTCGGAGTCTTCATAGGCAGATATATGAATACTGTCCGCGTTCAGGATGACATCCGCTTTGTGCCGAAACTTGTCGACCAGCAGGTTGACCTGCAAATCGGCTTCGGAATCGGAAACGAACTTGGCTACCTTTTCAAAACGCTTCTGCGCGTACCCCTTGAGATGATCGGACGGCTCAAAGTTCTTGAAAGTGAAGCTGATGTTCATACGCTACCTCCTGGTTATGGGTGCAGACTTAAATAACCTAAAAATACTGCTTGCGCTTGGAAGATGAAGCAATGCCCATGGCTGAACGATATTTGGCAACTGTGCGCCGAGCGATATTCACATCAAGTTTTTCCTTGAGGATTTCGCCTATCTTTTCGTCGCTGAGCGGCTTCTTGGTATCTTCCCCGGCGATCATCTGTTTAATGAGCGCCTTGACGCTTTCCGATCCAACCTGAGAACCGTCATTCAGATCCAGCGCACTGTTGAAGAAAAACTTCAACTCGAAAATCCCGTGCGGCGTGGAGACATACTTGTTTGTCGTAATACGGCTCACAGTGGATTCATGCATTTCGATATCTTCGGCAACCTCCTTGAGAATCAAAGGCTTGAGTTTGGTGACGCCTTCTTCGAAAAAGCTTCGTTGAAAACGGACAATACTCTCAACTACCTTATACAATGTTCTCTGACGCTGGTACAGGCTTTTCATCAACCATGCGGCAGAACGCATCTTTTCCTGAAAATATTCTTTCTCTTTTTCCCGGGCCCCTTTCATTGTGTCCATATAGTAGGAGTTCATCTGCAAACGGGGCAATCCATCTTCATTCAAAATAATAACGAACTCGTCACCGTACTTGTAAACAAAAACGTCCGGGCTGACGTAATGAGGCTCGTTGCTGGCGAAATTGGCACCAGGCATGGGATCAAGCGTCTGCATAATATCAAGATAATCCTTGAGTTCTTCCATGGATATCTTGAACTTGCGAGCCAACGGCTTATATCGGTTTTTCTCCAGGTCCTCCAGATGATCACGAACAAGAGAAACCAGAACCGGATCATCATATTCGAGAACGTCCAGTTGGACGAGCAGGCACTCTTGCGGCGTACGGGCAGCAACGCCGACCGGATCAAGACGTTGAATGCGCTTGATGACAGACTCGACCTCTTCTTCGGTTGCCTGCACCATGCCAATGATTTCTTCACTCGTTGCCTGAAGATAACCGTTATTATCGACATTGCCGATAATAATTTCGCCTATGGCGATATCATGTTCGGAGAAATTGGAAAGGCGCATCTGCCAGTTGAGATGTCCTTCAAGAGAAGGCTTGGAAGCCAAGCGGGCTTCAAAAGACAATCCTTCTTCCGGAACTTCAGAATCACGGGCCGAAGCCTGCTTGGAAGTACTGGAAAATTCACCCAGATAGTTTTCCCAATCGGCAGTACGAACCAACTCCTCCTCGGCCTGCGATTCGGTCAACTCTTCCTTTTCACGGATTTCTGTTTCCGTTTCGCTCTCATCGAGAAACGGATTTTCCATGAGTTCCTGCTGAACAGTCTCAAGAAGCTCCAACCGGGAAAGTTGCAGCAGCTTGATGGCCTGCTGCAACTGGGGCGTCATAACCAGTTGCTGAGAGAGCTTAAGTTGCTGTCTGAGTTCCAATCCCATATATTCGAGCCTCAAAGGCTAAAAGACAATTTGCTTTCAGGTGGCGGTTATTTTTTTCGCCACTTCCATTACTTCTTGGTTCTGATTATTACACAGCCAACACAACGAAGCAACACTTTACTTGTAACACATCGAGACCGTTGGATTATTGCCCACGATCTGCATACATGAAAAAAGTGTACCAATGATTCTGCGATCTGTAAATCGCCAATAAGGGAATGACTCGAAAAAAGGATTACAGGCTGAAATCTTCACCAAGATAGATTTGACGGGCACGGCTGTCCTGAACGATATCCTCAGGGGTGCCCTCCAAGATGACAGAACCTTCATAGACAAGGTATGCCCTGTCGCAAATATTCAATGTTTCCCGAACATTGTGGTCGGATATGAGAATGCCGATCCCCATGCTCTTCAGTACGGAAATGATCTCCTGAATATCAATAACCGCGATCGGGTCAATGCCGGCAAAAGGCTCATCAAGCAATATGAACTGCGGGTCCATGATAAGGGCCCGTGCGATCTCAAGCCGACGTCTTTCACCGCCGGACAGAAACATTGCGGCCTGGTCCGCAAGTTTCGTGATGGTGAACATTTCCATCAACTCTTCAGCCCTTTTCTTCTGGGCTGCGGAGTTCATGGAAGTCTGTTCGAGAATAATCTCAAGATTTTGTCGAACAGACAGTTTTTTGAAAATGGAGCTTTCCTGCGGCAGATAACTGACTCCCATACGGGCACGTTCATGCAGAGGCTTGTCAGTCAATGAGGTGCCGTTGAGAACAACACTCCCCGTATTGGGCTTGACTATGCCGACAAGCATATAAAAAGTGGTGGTTTTTCCTGCTCCGTTAGGGCCGAGAAGTCCAACAACCTCTTTGGGATTCAATTCAAGATTGATCCCATGTACGACCTCTTTCTGGCCGTACCGTTTGGACAGATTTGCAGCAACCAGTCCTTCGCTCATTACTGCCTCTTCATGTTTTCAGGGGTCATGAATACCGCCTTGACCCGTTTGCCCTTACCACCCACAACTTCACTCCGGTTCTCGCGTACATGAAATTTGATAACCTCACCCGTCAAGCTGTTCGGGCCATCCTGAAGGAGCGGATTATTTTCCATTTTCAGCAACTGTTTGCCGACCAGATACGTTAGTTTGCCGCATGTGCCTTCTGTCGTACCTTTCTTTACGCGGACATTTCCTTCGGCAACGATTCTATCCACACTGTCGGCAGAAAATTGCTTATTGGATTTTGAAGCAAAGAAGGCAGAAAGCTTTTCCGACCACAACGTCAACTCACCGTGTTCTGCCACAACGTTTCCGACAAAAGAGACGACCTTGCCGGTTTCATCATACGTCATGCGATCCGATGAAATCTTGACTGGCATTCTGCTTGGGTCAACGCCGACCCTGATCGGATCCGGTTGCGGAGTTGCCGCCACGGGAGCCTTCACTTCTCCTTCGCCTTTAACGGTCGCCGGGGCAGGCTTGGTCTTGACTGGTGCGGAAGGAGTGTCCTTTTTCTTTGCCACCTCTTCAACAGTGCTCACGTATTTAACGTTGACATAACCGATAGCGCGTTTTTCAGAACGAACAGTTTCATTCAGATTGAAAACAGCTCCCCATCCGTCCTGAATGAAATCCATCTTGACCCGCTGCCCTTTTGCCAAAGTGACGACATGTTCACTTTTCGGAGTTCTTTTCTCCCGGACATTCAGATTGCTTTTGGCCTCAACAATCTTACCCCAGTCTTGAGCCTGAGCAAAAGCCGTAGTCGCAAACAGGCACAGTACGACGAAACACACGCTGAAAAGTCTTTTTGTCATGGGCATACTCATTACCTAATTATTTAAGTGGGTTGTTTTCCAACCCCTGAGGGGCCAGCAAGGCTTCAACTCCACCGGCTGCAACCATTTCCCTGCTGAGCAGATCAATTTCAACCGCAACGGCAGTCAGGGTCATATCCGGCCTTCTCACCGTCACTCCGCCTTTGAGGTATACCTTGCTGATCGCACCGACATAATCCAGATGCTGTGCATCCAATGCCAGATCACCAAATCGGCCGGTCACATTGTCATAAAGGGTAAGGTTGTCATTCGTCTGATCGACCTCTCCACGTTCGGCTTTGACATACACTTCCTGGCGGTCATCGCCAAAAAAGGCCGTCAGCTGAGGACGCTCAACTCCAACCAACTTTTTTTCCTGATTATACTTGGCTGAGGTAGCCAGCAATTTCCACGTCATTGCCCCCTGCTTCCCCTGCACGAGTTCAATATCCTCGGCAGTGACATCAGCTTCATCGAGCAATTGTTTACGAGTTTTTTCGGAAAGAGTTTTATCAGCGACAGGCTCAATGACGGAGTCGGAAAAAAAGACCGCCTTGACCGCGATGCCAAGTGCGATTCCAACGACGAATATAATGATCAGAGGCAAACGCCTTTTCATTTATCCAGCCCATTCTTTCATGGCTTCATCCAGCAGGCCCCGAGCCTTGAGAATAAACCCAATCGCTTCACGCACTGCTCCCTCGCCGCCGGAACGGGTAGAAACCCAATCTGCGATTTCGACAACTTCCGGCTGTCCATTAGGTACAGCCAAAGCCATTCCGGCACTTCGCATGGGAGCAATATCAATCCAATCATCCCCCATGAAGGCTGCTTCAGACAACTCAACGCCGACTTTTTCGCATATTTCCTTCAAGAGAGGAACTTTTTTGTGCTTGCCCGCATAGTAATGCTTGATGCCCAGTTCGTTGACACGGTTGGCCACAGGCTTTTGATCGAGTCCTGAAATAACACCGATTTCCAGACCGACCGCCTGTGCAAGCTTGATTCCCAAGCCGTCCTGAACATTGAACCGCTTCATGGCAAGGCCATTGTCGCCATAATACAGTCCACCGTCAGTCAAAACCCCGTCTACGTCCAGTACAAGCAGCTTGATGTTTTTCGCGAGCTCCAATGCGCGATCACTCATTACCAAGCTCCCAGATTGCCTTAAGACGCTTCAAAAGCGCTTTTACCTTATCAAGAGGGATGCTGTTGGGACCATCACACAGAGCCTTGTCCGGATCGGGATGCGTTTCCATGAACACACCACTGGCCCCGGCTGCGACGGCAGCTGCGGCGAGTACGGGCACGTATTCACGCTGGCCGCCGGAAGCGCCGCCGAGTCCACCGGGAATCTGAACCGAATGCGTGGCATCAAAGACCACGGGCACATCGAATTTCTTCATTTCCGGGATGGATCGCATGTCTACAACCAGATTGTTGTAGCCGTACGTAGAGCCGCGCTCAGTCAGCCAAACCTGATCGTTGCCGGAAGCACGAACCTTTTCAACCGCATTTTTCATATCCCAAGGGGCCAGAAATTGTCCCTTCTTGATATTGATGACACGGCCGGTCCGTGCAGCAGCGACAAGCAAATCCGTCTGACGGCAAAGAAATGCCGGGATTTGCAGCACGTCAGCGACTTCAGCCACAACAGCAGCCTGTTCGGGATGATGAATGTCAGTGACGACCGGCAAACCGGTTTCCTTTTTCACCTCGGCCAGTATCTCGAGCCCCTCATCAATTCCGGGACCGCGAAAACTGGTGACTGACGTCCTGTTCGCCTTGTCGAATGAGCTTTTGAAGACAAGGGGGATATCAAGCTCTGCGGCAATTTCAGCCAGAACTCCGGCTGTTTGCAGTGATATATCCCGACTCTCGATAACGCACGGTCCGGCCAAAATGAATGGGCCGGACCGGCTGGATGAGTAAAGTTCGCTTGCAGCCAACTACTTTTCCTTTTCGTTTTTCGCGGCCTTGATGAAGTCCCTGAAAAGCGGATGGGGATTCATGGGCTGAGACTTGAATTCGGGATGGAACTGGCAACCGAGGAACCACGGATGATCGGCCAACTCGACGATCTCCATCAGGGATTCATCAGGAGCAGTACCGGAGAAGGTCAAACCATGTTCTTCGCAGCGTGCAATGAATTCATTGTTGAACTCAAAACGATGACGGTGGCGTTCATCAATATTGATAGTCTTGTAGGCAGTGTAGGCAACGGTGTCCTTCTTGAGCTTACAGGGGTAAGCGCCAAGACGCATGGTGCCGCCCTTGTCAGAACCCTCATCACGCACTTCGGTCTTCTTGGTGCGGAAATCGTACCATTCCTTCATCAGATAGATGATGTTGAACGGAGTGTTCTGGTCAAATTCTTCGGAGTTGGCACCTTCAAGTCCGATGACGTTGCGAGCGAACTCAATGCAGGCACACTGCATGCCAAGACAGATACCGAAGAACGGAACCTTGTTCTCACGCGCATACTGAATGGCCAGAATCTTGCCTTCCACACCACGGGAGCCAAAGCCGCCGGGGACTAGAATACCATCCAGTCCTTTCAGCTTTTTCTCGACGTTCTTGGCCGTGACCTTTTCGGAATTGACATATTCCAGCTCGACCTTGACTTCATTGGCGACACCGCCATGAATAAGGGCTTCATGAAGGCTCTTGTATGCTTCTGTCAGATCGACATACTTGCCGATAATACCGATTTTGACAGTCCCTTTCGGGTTGTGGAGCGAATGAACCAGATTTTCCCACGGTGCAAGTTCCGCATTCTTGGCAGGAAGCTTGAGGAGAATTGCGATCTTCTGATCAACACCCTCTTCATAAAATTCCAGAGGGACTTCGTAAATCGAGGAAACATCAATGCCTGTGAACACTGCATCGCGATCAACGTCACAGAACAGGGCGATTTTCTTTTTGAGATCATCTTCAAGCTCCACTTCGGAACGGGCGATGATGATGTCCGGCTGAATACCGACACTGCGGAGTTCCTTGACGGAATGCTGGGTCGGCTTGGTCTTCAGTTCGCCTGCTGCCTTGATGTAGGGGACCAGGGTCAGGTGAATGTAAAGAACATTTTCCTTGCCAAGATCGTTTTTCAGCTGACGGATGGCTTCGAGGAAAGGCTGGCCTTCGATGTCGCCGACAGTGCCGCCGATTTCGATAAGCGCGACATCTTCGCCGTTGGGAAGATTGATGACAGCTTCCTTGATGGCGTCAGTGATGTGCGGGATAACCTGCACGGTACCGCCGAGGTAATCACCGCGACGTTCTTTCTGAATGACGGAGTTGTAAATGGAACCGGAGGTGTAGTTGTTCTGCTGGCTCAGGGAGGTGCCGAGGTAACGCTCGTAATGACCGAGATCGAGGTCGGTTTCGGCACCGTCATCAGTGACATACACTTCACCGTGCTGGAAGGGATTCATTGTTCCCGGATCAACATTTATGTACGGATCGAGTTTCTGAATTGTGGCCTTGAGCCCCCGCGCTTGGAGCAGCGCACCAATGGAGGCCGCAGCCAGACCTTTGCCGAGGGAAGACAACACTCCACCCGTGATAAATATGAATTTGGTTTTCATACCGAGGAAATCCCCTTCGTTCTACTTGATTTATAAGGAAATATCATGGAAACATCCATGCATCGTCCATGTTGACTGACTCGCGTTGGACACGTATGTTCCTGCCCGAACGCATAGCCGCTTTGCAAATTATGCAAGGTCTTGCCCCAAAGTCAATACGAAGAGGAGAATTTCATGGCCCGCGTTAATGCACTTGTCATCACGGGATACGGAACCAACTGCGAAAATGAGTCCGCTTATGCTCTCAAAGCAGCCGGAGCGGAATCTGCCGATATAGTCTATTTTTCGGATCTCGCTGCCGGTCATGTCCGCATGGACAAGTACAACTATCTGCTCTGCCCCGGCGGATTTCTCGACGGCGACGATCTCGGCGCAGCTCAGGCCGCCGCTCTCCGTTGGCGTTGGTCAAAGACAACAGACGGTACGCCTGTTCTCGATCAACTGAAAGGTTTTTTCAATGCCGGAGGAATCATTCTCGGCATCTGCAACGGCTTCCAGCTGCTTTGCAAACTCGGCCTGCTCCCTGCCATCGGCGAAAAATATTTCGAACGTCAGGTTTCCCTGTCTTATAATGATTCAGGCCGATTCGAGGATCGCTGGGTCACGCTGAAGACAAATCCGGAATCTCCTTGCGTCTTTACCAAGGGAATCGACTGCATCGAGGTGCCCATTCGTCACGGTGAGGGAAAAATCATTCCCATGAATGACGAAACACTTCAGCACATTGTGGACAACAACCTGCACGCTGTTCAGTATGTTGACCCGGAGACCAAGGAACCGACTCTGGAATATCCTTACAATCCGAACGGTTCTCCGCTCGGCATCGCAGGCCTGACCGATCCTTCCGGACGCATTCTCGGCCTGATGCCCCATCCCGAAGCATACAATCACAAAACCAACCACCCGTCCTGGACCCGTGGTACGGATGAGAAGATGCCTCTCGGACTGGCCATGCTCGAAGCTGGCGTCAATTACCTGAAAGCCAAATAAACCGCACCGGATTATATCCATGCCTGTCAAAACACCGCCAAGCGAGCCCGAGGGGATCACTTGGCGGTCTCTTATGGATGTGGCTTTTGAAGAAGCCTGCAAGGCGGCCAAGGACAACGAGGCACCCATCGGCGCTGCGTTGTTCAGTGTAACCGGCGAACTGATCGCCAAGGCGCACAACGCCCCGATCTGCCTGAATGACCCGACGGCCCATGCTGAAATCCTCTGCCTGCGAAAAGCCGCTGGAAAAATCGGCAACTACAGGCTCACGGACACGATCATGGCGGTCACGCTGGAGCCGTGCCTCATGTGTACCGGCGCACTCATTCATGCCCGCGTCGCAGGACTCGTCATCGGCGCAATGGACCCGAGAGCCGGGGCAATATCCTCGAACCTTGAAGGCCATGCCCTACCGTTCACCAATCACTCAATGTGGTTCATAAACGGCGTCATGGAAGATGAATGCAGCTCTCTCTTGAGACGTTTTTTTCTTGAACGGCGCAAAAAGCGGAAAAAGGGATAACCAACAATCCCGATATAGCTCAAAATAAACAAACTTCTTGCAAGCCGCGGCGAGTCTGTTTATATACCCATTCCACATCGGCGTGAGCAGATGTAAAAAAGCTGCGGAGAGGTAGCGAAGTCCGGCCGTAACGCGCTCGACTCGAAATCGAGTTACGGGTTAATAGCCCGTACGTGGGTTCGAATCCCACCCTCTCCGCCACGCACTTGAAATTGCTTGAGAAATACAGGCAATTCACAATATATCGCCAAAAAAGCGGTTGTAAATGGGACACAAATGGGACATAAACGCCCCGTTGTGTCCCATTTTGGTGTAGGAAATATGTCCCACCAATATGTCCCAATTCTGGACCATCTGAGGCAACCGCATGTGTAAAATCAAATACGTCCACAGACGCCGCAACAGTGGCAAATATCAGTTTCGTCAAAACGTCCCTGCTGATCTCCATGAATTGCTCGGCATGAAGGTGATCAAGCGTTCTTTGGATACGATGGATAAACGGACGGCTGGTAAAATCGCTGCGGCCTACGCTGCCGAAAATAAGAGACTGTTCAAGAAGCTCCGTGAAGACAAGGACAAACCGATTGATCCGGCTACATTAAACTATGAGCTTTACCAATTCTTGGAGACTCTTCAATCCGGTGACCAATTAAAAAGGGCCAATATCGCCCCATTACATCCAGCTATGGCCCGATTTTCTGGTTTTTCTGTTCCGAATGAACCGACATCGAACCAAATTATGCTGGATGAGATGCAGTTGGCCCTCTATCAAGGCGACTACAGCTTTATCCAAGGCCACATTGATTCCTTTATCCATGCTTGCGGCTTCTCCGTTGAGCAAGGCTCCACCGCATACAATCAGATTGCTCGTGGTGTCTTTGAGACTCTCATCAAATACCATACGATTACCCAAAAACGCAGTGAAGGAGATGTCGTAGGGGCCAGCTTACTGGCGACAAATCTCTTGCAACCTGTAGAGAAGCCGGAATCTAAAAGGTACTCTCCCAAGCTTTCAGAAATGCTGGAATTATGGGGCAAAGAACACGAGCGCGTAGGCGGTGCCAGAAGGACGTTATCTGACTTCAGCACACAAGTCTGGCGATTCATCGACTTGCACGGGGACCTGCCCGTTCACAAGATCACGCCGACTCACGTTGTGGAGTTCAAAGATGCGATGTTACGACTTCCGAGCCACATGAACAACATAGAGCGGAAACTGTCTTTCAATGACCAGTTACGGCTCGGTGATACCGATCCAGATCGGAAAAAGGTCTCTCCCCGTACCGTAAACGACAAAGCTCTTGGTGCATTGTCGGCTGTTCTGGGCCATGCCAAGGATCAGCAGTTCATAACTGGCAATCCGGCAACAGGGATCAAAATCAAGCACTCCAGACGCGGATCGCTACGCCGACTCCCCTATTCCTCAGAAGATTTCCAGACTATTTTCAACTTCCCGATCTACACAAAGGGCGAGAGGCCGCAAGCAGGAGCCGGAGAGGCTTCTGTTTGGTTGCCCTTACTGGCGATGTACACGGGCGCACGGCTTGAGGAACTCGGTCAAATCCATGTGACAGACGTAAAGCAGGAACAGGAGATTTGGTTCATCGATATGCTGAATATCGAAGAGGATCAGCCTACTCATAAATTCAAAAACGAAGGTTCCCGCCGACAGGTTCCAATACACAGAAGACTTATCGAACTGGGTTTTCTCGATTACGTCGAAACCATACGTACGAATGATCGAACGCGCCTGTTCCCCTATCTCCAGAGCGCAGGGGATGAGGTAACAGCGAACTACTCAAAATGGTGGAGCCGATACGCTCGGAAGCATGGCGGCTTTAATCGCCAGAAGGTTTTTCATTCCATCCGACATTCTGCGAAAGACGCCTTCCGGAACTCCGGCGTTGGTCCCGATCTGCGCGATGCGTTGCAGGGACATGCCGCTGTTTCCGAAGGTGATAAATATGGGCGAGGTTTCTCGCTTCACATCTTGCAAGAGGCGTTAGACAAACTGGAGTATGATGTTGATTTGAGTCATTTAAAGCTCGTATAATCAATGTGTTGACCGCAACCCCTCAACCAAAGGATTAATTCCCGTAAACTGCTCTACTCGTATCGAATCTGCTACCTACATCTCCGAAATCGACTGCTCTCTTATCGACCCTGAACGCGACCTCTACTACTCCACCGTGACCTGCTGTGTCGTGAAACACTAGTTCTAGATCGGTCTGGATATGTTGCCCCGGTTCCCTTTTATGGGTGCCGGGGCTTCGTATTTTTAATGTCGAGACAGCTTGGCAAAGACGTGTAGTTCAAATATGATAGCCATAAATCAAAGCCCACAAACTCAAACGCTCTGGAGGTAGTCATGTCAAACCTATAACCAACTCATAGGAGGCATGATTATGTCCATCACCCCTTGGCCTTACCGACCACAGGCTTTTCTTTCTCCCTTCATCAATACGATACGGAGTGTATTTTACGGCATTCGCAATCTGATCTATTGGTTTCCGTTGATCTGGCAGGATCGCAATTATCACTACCAATATCTTTTCAGGATTCTTCGACACAAGCTCTTCGACATGGAACACATGCTTCGTAAAGAAGGACTGGCTGTTGACTCGGAACATAGCGCACGACAGCTTCATCTCTGCGTGGCCCTGCTGGATCGTTTGATTGCAGACAAATACGAAAGTATGTCTCTTGGCTGTTACGACAACGAGAAAGGGACGCAACCTCTTAAACGCATGAAGCGCATGTCCATGCTCAAAAAACAAGACAGTGACTATTTGTTCACCTGCATGGCAAGGTATCACGATAAATGGTGGGATTGATCCGGTTCTCGACCTATTGCCCCAGTGCCTCAAAAGTGGGTGCCGGGGCTTCGTAATTTTTGTGAGGGGTGGTTTTGTGGTGTGTGGTGGGGATTTTTGAGGAGGGGGAGTTGTAGCCTTATGACTACGACTGAGCACCGTCACGATTTTCTTGACGGTGGTAACCGTGACGCTTTCAGTACGGTTGAATTTGTGGTGACCCATGGAATCGAACCACGCACCGAGATTGTCATATAAAAATGACTCCTGCCGAAGGGATGTTCATTACGAACACCCCTTTGCTCAATCGCGCATCAGGGAATCAACATTGCGGTACCCCTTGCGGAACCATGCATCGAGGACGGCGAAAGCTTCTTCGTGGTACTTACTGAGGGCGGGGCGAACAGCGGGCTTGCACTTGTTGGGGGTAATCATGAAGAGCCAACCGCTGAGTTTTTCAATGGGGAGCATGATCATTTCATACTTCTTGTCCTCAGCGGCAGTCATGTAGATATCTGTCCGACTCGCGCTCAATTCGCTGTCAGTGTTGATCTTTGCTCGTTGCCCAGACCATGTCAGGCCGATTGCATCGCAGATGTGCTTGGCCGAAAAGTACTGGCCTCCGTCTGCGGTGACAGCAACCTGTTTGGTAAGCTCATTGATCTGGGCCTGAGCTTCTGCCGGGAGGTTGGTGTCTCCAACAGAGAGATTGTCTTCGCCGAGCTTAACGAGGAGTTCGCCGTCAGATACTTCGACAAGGCCCGTCTCGCGAATCTTCTCGATACACCACAGGTGGAATTTCGGAGACAGGTACTGAGCATAGGCAATACCCAGATCGCCATAGGCGAAGGTGCCGGGAGCACGTCACCACGGTAGGTTTTAACGGGGTCGAAATTCTCAAGGTAAGAATTCTTACCTTGAGCCTCTGTTTTCAGCTTTTCCTTAAGGGTTTCAATGAGTCGCTGGGTGTCGGCGTTCTTCAGCCAGTGAACAGGCTTATTCCGTGCTTCCGAACCACACGCTCTCCACATGTTGGTCAGGTTGATCATGCCGTCTTCGACTTTGATTTCGTGGCCTTCGTAGAGGCCGAGAAGTATGAAATTATCTCAACAGTCAGCGTCTGAATCATGGTGTCCGGGGCATTGAGCATGGACTCGACAGTCTGCTCGGTGGCGTACATGCCACGTTTGCGGATACTGGGCAGGACTTCGGCAGTAATCCACTTCTTGAATGCTTTGGCCTCCGGTTTCCGGGAGCGCAGGATCAGAGAGTACAGGCCGGATTCGTTGATGACGGTGGCCATGGGATTACCGCGCATATTATGCGACTTAATCTTAACCGTCTGTTTTTCATCATCATCCAGACCACGGACGGAATCTGCGGGCTTTGCGAAGCCCAAAATGTCACATACGTCCTTCGCGACGAACCACGGGTCTCCGTTGTCGTCGGTCAGGATGTGGAGATCGAGACGACATATCGCGTCTCGTACATCTCTCAAATTTCGATTCTGAGGCGTTTTTTATCTTTTCGTAGCACGATTACGATTCGTTCTAGGAGCAAACATGAGCGAAATTTGGACACATAAGCGGAACCATTCACTGCATTTCTGGGATATGTCTTCACAAGATTCTGGAAGTTATCTAATATTTGGGTGAAGCGAGGTTGTTATGGAGTTTCTGGAATTCGTGATTCTGTTTGCTGTTTTGGGTCTTTTGGGTGCCATTGTTTACTGGGTCTTCTCTCTTGCATTAATGGGTGTGGGATTCTTCATTGTTGGGATCGTGCTACTTGTGATCTGGAACCTGTTGTCTTGATCTCTGTTACAGCCCCAGAAAGGGCTTCAGCCCACACGAGCGAAGCGAGTATCGGCACGAAGTGCCGACCATACATGTCTTGTGCATCCCATTTCTCATACATGTATCCCTATTGTTCATGATGTACTGGGGTTCCCCCGGCCTTGCGGCCTCCTCCAGCCCAGTACATCCGCTTCGCGTTCACTGGTCCTTTGTTTCTTCTCCTCCGGTAAATCACTTCTCCCCTGTCATATCCCTTGTCTCTCTGTTGGACATTGGAACACTTTCAGTACCCTACAGGTATCTCTTGTCACCCTTCTTATTACTCTTCTCTCTTGTGAAAAAAATGAAAGTTGTTGTGGCAGTAGGGTTAACGGGCGATTCGATGTCCACCCCCCCCCCGCTCAGAGCATTCTACGCGCTTCTGTTGGACATTTTCAAAATGCTCTGTTGGACAAATGTCCAACAAGAATCCTCCCAAAATCACAGGTTCTGGAGAGCCTTTTTGATGCCTTCCTTGAGGTCGCCACGCTGAATGAAAGGCTTCCGTTTGTGTATACCTCCGGGAGCCTTGCCGAGTGTGCCGATGACATACATCCCCGGTTTGTTGGGAACGGTTCTGAGTTCCTTCAAGATTCCGGCTTCGACCATGAGGTTGATTTGGCGTTTCACGGTTCGCTCTCCACATCCCAGTTTCGAGGCGATCACTTTCTTGTCAGGTTCAACGACAAGATCACCGTAATCATCCTTGCCGTACCCCTTGTGAAGGTATGGTCTGCCGCCTGCGGCTTTGATTTTGGCTTTTACATCATCGTCTGCATGCGGGCGTAGCTGATGGTGATCGTAAATTTCCATGAAGACGGGCTTGAACCTCGGAGGGAGTTTGATCGACGGGTCATTGAACATTGCAATGCCGCGCTTGGACTTCTTCACTTTGTCGCTGAATTCTTGCTCAATAACTGCCTTGGCTTCGTCCAGAATTTCCTTGAGACGCTCGAAATCTGCGTTGGGCATGTACGAGTCTGGGCCGAGGTCTTTAATGCGCTCTTCGGCTTCCTTACGCATAATCTGGAGCACTTCCCAGAGTGCTCGTTCTTCCCATTCGTGTTTATTCTGCATCGGTGATTCCTATGGTGATACCCCGGCATGCACGGGCATACATGCCGGGGCTTGTTGGTGTCCTTATCGGATCGAGGCAGCGTAACGGGCAGCGGCTTCGGCTTCAAGCCTGTTTGCCAATTCGGGGTCGATACTGCGAATCCGATTCTGTTCGGATACGTCCTTGAACAGCCAAGGATTGGCAGAAGTCTCGGTGTCGATCTTCATGCCCTGCGCCTCCATCGCCTTGCGGGCGGCTACGGGGTCTTTCTTGTAGAGTTCACCGATTGCGGTCAAGCTCATCTTCTTAGCGGCTTCGGTGGTCTGCTGTTCCTTGGTCTGGGCCGCAACTTTCTTGTGTCCTGCCTCAATCTGTTTGTCGAGATTCTGGACCTGACCATGCAAGTGATCCACAGTGGAGTTCAGAGCCTTGAAGAAAACGCGATCTTCGACATGTTCCAATTTCATCTTAGATACTTCCAGAGTGAGTTTGGCGATCAGGGACTTGAGTTCAGCTATTTTATTTTCCATTTTAGTTCCTTTCTCGAAAGAGAATGTTGTGCGCCTCTTTATACATTTGGGCGCGGTTATTTCCATGGATACGGGTAAGTTTGTCGAACAACTTTTCGACCAACTTCTGGTCGTAGTCGTCGGGGATCACAAAAAGGCGCAACACTCCATCAAGCAGGAGTACTGCGCCTCTGTTCAGGAGCCTGATTCGCTCCTCTTCGTCGTCTGGGAGTTGTGCAGGGCTTCGTGTTCTGGTGACCGGGGAAAACGCCTCGATATCCGAGAGGAAGTCACTGTCGCGCCGTACAACCTGCCAGACACATTCGATGGGCCTATGCTTCGCCTCGATTTCCTCGAAGGCTTTCTCCAATTTCTTCAATTTCACGGTCAGTTCCGACACTGGTCTGGCCCTCCATGAGCATGTTGATCTTGTTTTCCAGTTCCTCGATTGCAGTTGAGGTCTTGATGTCCTTCATCATGGTGAACATCTGTTGCAGCACATAGACGTACTTGGACCCATGCTGCACCGGAATTTCCTCATTCCTCATGAGCCTGTAGATTTTGCCGACCTCGGCTGCTACATTATCGAGCGTAGCGAGTTGAGGCCGATAACGGGGCTTCTTCGTTGCCATTCTTCTGTTCCTTCTGGGCTGATTCTGGGCAATTACCGGGGTGGGAGGTCTAAAAAATTTGGCGACACGCGGTGCCGCTTTGTGGTGGCCTCTCATCACACAGGGGGAGTCAAGACGATCTCTTTGCGGCTCTAAGCTCCTCAGTCGAGCAAGCCATGCGAGATCACACCCTCCCCATCCCATCAGCTTGTTGTTTGTTGGTGTTGTCGAGGTCCAGTTGACTTCGCCTACAACTGTCTCGCCAACGGCTGCATTCCTCTTTTCTGCTCAAGAGACTCAAGGATGAGTTGTTTTACGGGCTTCCTTTCAAGCTGGAAGGCTCCAGCCTCCCGCTCCCACTTGGGCAGGTGTTCGTCTAGTGCGATCTGTGCCAGCTTCGACGGTGTACAACCGAGCCTCTTGCAGAGTTCCATGAGTCTGTCGTGGGTCTCGGCGGGCAAGGAGATGTGTTTGGACTTGTACTGGGTCATTTCTGGATTCCTCCACGGGTTTACTGTTGTGCTTTCATGGCCATTGCCAATGCAACCTTGGCACCAATTGCCGGATTGTCGCTGGTAATGGAATCAAGCGTGTTCTGAAAATCTCTAACAATGAGATTCAATGTGGCAGACCGGGAAACCCCGTAGGTCTGCGAGAAGCCATCCAGAAAGGCGATGACTTCGGGTTTGAGGACATATGTCCTTCGCTGTGCTTTGTGATTGCTCATAAAGCCTCCTTGGTTGTTGATCGGTGTGAATAAGGTGTTCATACGGACTGACAAATAAGGAAGAGGGCATCCCGCAATGGAGACTGCCCTCTTCCAACCCGTTTTCCCGGTATCACCGATGGGAAATATTTTAATTTAATTGTGTTGTCTCAAAAGGTACACGTTGTGTGTCTGCTGGTCCTTGCTCGAAAAGCCGTAGGCCCCCGTGTCACTAAACCTTGAAAATTGTTTTATTGACACACCTTCTCGGAAGGACTAAAGGTTTCTTTACACGAGCCGATTAATTCACACGAGGATCACAACATGGCAGACATCGCATACATTCGAGTCAGTTCCGTTGACCAGAACACAGACCGTCAGCTTGACGGGCTTACCTTTGAAGAGACTTTCACTGAGAAAGCCAGTGCGGCCACGACCAAACGTCCTGAACTGGAGAATTGTCTTCGCTACCTCCGCAAAGGTGACACTCTTCATGTCCATAGCATTGACCGTCTGGCCCGTAATCTCGAAGACCTGTTGCGACTCCTCAATGAACTTGTTGGTCGAAGTGTAGCCGTTAAATTCCACAAAGAGCATCTCACCTTCACCGGGGAAGACAACCCGTTTCAGACTTTGCAACTCCAAATCATTGGAGCCGTGGCACAATTCGAGCGGTCCATCATCAAGGAAAGGCAGCGCGAAGGCATTGCCAAAGCTCAAGCCAAGGGCAAGCACTGTGGGCGCAAAGCCAAGCTGACACAGGATCAGGTCGAAGAAATCAAGAAGCGTATTACGGCTGGTGATGAGAAGAAAGCTTTAGCCGCTGAATACGGCATCAGTAGGCAAACTTTGTACAGAATCATCAAGAAGTAGCTGAAACCGTATCCCATACTTGTCCCACATGGCTCGTTGCGCCCCTGCGCCAACAACATACGTTCAATACAAAAAATAGAACGCCTTTACCGCGGCGTCCGCAAACACCCGCTCACCCTCATTCCTGAGTAGGCTTTGTGTTATCGCACAACCTACTTTAAAGCTTGTATCAGTATATATATTTTGTTAGCTACTATCCTCTTTCGCGCTTACCAATTAACCAAAGGAAAACAAGTTTTTATGATGAAGAAACTACTAACACTTCTAGTTTTCGCACTAACTGTATCGACCATGTCCGGTTGTGCTTCAATGTCTATGCTACCTAATACATCGACTGAGGCGGAACAGAAGACCTTAGCAGAAGGCGACACCGGATGGGCAAGCTACAGAGAGATCTCCAGATTCTCTGACACGACTTCTGACGAGCTTATTGAAGCCGCTAAGTATGGTCTTGGATACTCAAAATTCGCTCTCACCAAAGTAGATAAAATCAATGGGGTAGTATTTGGCGAGCATGGTATGACTCTTCATGATTGGAATATCATAGCCGCAGTCTATATCATTGATAAAAAGGACTGGTTCAAAGTTATTGTTGCAGCGGAAGGCTCAAAAGATATTGGCTTTTCAGGTGATGCAACTGGCGGAGGATGGACTGGACAAATACTAATAGGCATGCGTGAATACTTGGATAAATACCGCATCAAACCAATTCAATAAGGAACTCTTGAAAATGTACAGATAAGTGAGATCAAGAAGCGCATTGAGGGTGGTGAGGAGAAGAAAGCTTTGGCTCATGAGTACGGTATCAGTAGGCAGACTTTGTATCGGGTGATCAAGAAATAGCAATATTTCTTTGTTGTGCCACTGCGTGGCACTGTTCGCCTTCGGCTCACGTTTATTTTTATTGTTCTGCTGGGTGTTGTAAGTTGCACAACCCAGAAAGGAAATTATCCAACAAACAGCGAAGCTGGTGATTTTGTATTGATGAGCGAAGCGAATCAATCAACGTCACCCAAACAAGTCATTTGTCTGTGGTGTGCTTCACTGCGTTCGCACACTGCTCATCTTCGATGAGCGGGATTTTCATGACATTTTCTTATTGTTTGCATTCTTCTTGTCTCTCTTCCTAATAACATACACGTTTTAGGGGGTGGGTTCGGAAGCTCTTTTCGGCAATTTTTCCAATCTTTTTTCAAAAAAGTGTATATCTGTCTGAAAACACAACAAAGTAAGACCACCTTTACGCAGCCACCCATTTCCCTTCGATCAGCATCGGGTAATCGCCAGCATTCAGAATACGGGTCAGCGTGGCATATTCCTTCCAGAGTTCTGCTTCCTTTGCTCGTTCGCGCCAAAGGTCTCGAATGTGATTGGTCACTGCGACATTGAGATACGTTCCAATCGTGGCTTTTTCAGAGTTAGATTTTCCCGCACTAGGATCAAATTTGGTGCTGCATTTCATGAAGACATGCGCGACCTCGCCAAAGACCTCATCAAAGGTGATGTTGCGGTCAAATTCTCTGAAGCTTTTAAAGCGATATCTGGCTTGAGAACGCACAATCTCAATGAGGTCTTCCCTTTCAGTGTTGAAAAGCGGAATATCGACATCCCCTTTGATCTTGTCAAAATCTGATTCATTGACCTCTTTTGGGTAATGCCGAGCCTTCTTATCTCCGATCTCCTTGCGAAGTTCCAGTTCTCTCAAGGCAAACGAAAAGGCAACTTCGAGTGGGTACTCATATTTGATGCGTCGAAACACTTTCTCGTAGCTAATATTGAGGGGATACAGGCATTTGTCAGATAGGAGCTTTCGTTTCAATTGCTTGTAGATGGCAACAAAAGGACTCCAATACGAGCTGTTGTCGTCTGGCGCTTTCAGAGTGACTCCCATAGGGGCAGTGAGCATATAATTCCTCCGTTCTAATGAAGCCCCGGCGTTCTCTCATTGATCACCAGGGCTTCATTCCCGGCTTTGTGGTTTATTTCTGGATGACAGTGACGGTTTCGCCGTCGACGTTCAGGACGATGACTTCGCAATCTCTGCGTGAGTAGTAGATGCCCTACTCACCATTGACGACTTCAAGCCACTCAGAATGGATTTGGGCAAGGTATTCAGTCGATTTAACCTTCAGCATGAGTTGTCTCCAATAAGGCTGGGTTACTGTCTCAGGGCATCGCGCCGCTCACGACATTCAACGAAGAATGCCTTGAGTCCCATTCCGGCCTCGTCGGTAGGCTTAAAAGAGTCAATTTTATCGAGAACCATGTTCAACTCGACAGGGTGCGCCTCAGCATCCAGAGTAGTGGCATCAGCAAAGCTCGGTGCCTTGGCAAGCACGGCTTCATGGTCTTCGGCGTCCTCAATGCCAGCAACTTCCTCCTCATGTTCAAACCACTTCCAAAGGTGGGCCACATAGTGCCTGATGGTGTTGAGTGCCAATCCGGTGCCGAAGTGGCCGGGTTTGACCTTGGCGTATGCGATATTTTCGAGGATGCCTTCAAGGTGGTCTTCCCAACTGATTTCAATGATGCCGTGAGGTCCACCGTAGATACAACGAAGTGGTTCAACATCGTTAAGCATGCGGTAAAGTTCACCAAGGCAATCATTCATGAACTCGCCTTCCGTGGTAAACGGCCTCCAAAGATTGCTGATGCGGCTCAAGACAAATGCGGGGCCAGCTTCGGGGGTGATGCCGTACTTGAAGAAGGAGTTACACCCGTAAGCGGGGCAGACACTATACCCGGCAGGGGCTTTGCCGTCCTCAATCGTCCAAGTGGTGCCGCATTCAAGGCACATGAGGGTGCGTTTGCCTTCATCATTGAGGCCAATGAAGATGCTTCCCATTTTGCTCATGGCATAATTGCCGTGGTCATGCGGGGTGCCGATACGAATTTCATTCTGGATAGTCATATTTAATCCTGTGCCGCCTACTGGAGACGGGCTTTCTCGCAGTAATAGTTAATAGTGCCGCCGGAGCTTTACTGCTCTTCAGTTCTGGCGGTATTCTGATCGTTAAAAGGCCGCAAGATAAGACCCCTGAAAAAACAGGGTTTGTGAATTGCCAGCTGTTCTAGTTGGTTAAGTCAGTTTAGGTGTTGTTCTCTTCAATTGCTGCCAGTGCTTTCGCGTGGCAGTCGGGACAAATCCAATCGTTCTCAAGATAGACGAAATCTTCACGGTCATTCTCGACGCCGCAGTGTTCACAAGAGCTTGCCTGTTCCATAGTCACTTCAATCAATTGAGTTCTCCTTCGTTAAATTAATGTGTTTTCGTCGTGGAACAATTCAACAGTTGTTTCAGATCGCAATCAACACACTGTTTTTATTGTTTTTTATTCTGATCGCAGCATATGGTTGACCACATTTTTAGTAAAAAAATATTTAGTACACCTGTCTGGATACGGGCAGCATTTCAAGGAAAGAGGTAGCTTGCCGGATCACTCGCCCCCTTCATGTTACTTATCGCGAAAGGAGTCCGTTTACCGCATGTTTTTCCGTAAGTTTTTGAAGGTTTTTTATTTTACACATCGAAAATCGCCGCCCCGCCTCGTTTTCTGACAGTCATGGAATTAGGGATCAGATCGGCCAAGCCGGTCTAGCAAAAAGAAAAGGCCTTGGTGGACAGATAGTCTTACCAAGGCCTTTTCTATAGATTCAGATGAAAAGCATTGACTCTTTTATCAAACGACAACAACCCTCTTGATGATATTTTCCCACAAGTCCCAGTGGTTTTGATCAATCACGCACAACCCTTCTTCAACGTTTCCTTCTGGGCAAGACATTGACAGGGTCATTTTTTTGGTCTGGGCTTCCGCATTGTCTTTCAGTGCTGATTCAATGATTGAAGAAAACCCACCAAGATTTTTCCTGTGAGTGCAGATTTTTTCAAATTCTCTAGCGCTCACCATGAATATATCTTCCGGGTCAAGCTTGCCTTTTTCATACTCACCGCTTTCAAACTTCGCCTCAACAGAATCCTTGAGATAATAGTCCCAAGCGTCTGAAGGCGGTCCTAAAAACAAATCATCATAGGCAACCACAATCAAAACAAACTTCCTTGTCTCGTCTTCTTCGTACAAGCGATTACTCAGTTCATGCCCTTGAAAAATTGCTTTGATCACGTTGTCTTCAAGAGCATTAGGAATCGTCTTGTTCGTCGGGTTCGCCCTAGCAATATCCGACAGCCGTATGGATTTAACCTCAACCATGATAGACAGCGAATCCTCGTGAATCAGAAAATCTGTTTGCTTTCCTCCGTATTTCCCGCTGATTTCATCTTCACGTATAAATTCTGCACCTGAGGTCCGAAGTAACTCACCTACGTAATTTTCAAAATTACTTGCAAAGTCCTGAATACCGTCTTCCCCGCTATGCCCTTTGGTGAACTCGAAAAGATTAAGACATAACGCCCGTTTGAGTAGAGTCTTTCCGTACAAGACATAGCTATCTTCTTTGACTTTAAGCATCGGATATCGAAACAAAGGCGTATGTTCGCCGAACTTCAACAAGGGATGAGCAATGACTTTATCCTGCGCCTCAAGTTCCTCTTTCAACTCGTTTTTGGTTCTCGAAATCAACCCCAAAAAGATCTCAATTGTTTCCTCTGGAAATCCTGTTGTTTTCAAATAGAATTTGTAATCTACATAAATATTCTTTGGGTTGTTCTCCATGTATATCCATAGAGCCACCATTATCTCCAAATAGTCACTTACGGTAATACCATTCACTTCCTCAAACTTATCAATGTACTCCCCGTTGCAATGCCTGAACAAATAGCCCATACGAGCAAAATCGCCCTTGTACATTTCATGCTGATACCAGAACTGTTTGAATAAGATTGCTGTGATATACGTCCGAAGGCCGTCCTGCTCCCAAAGAGCCTTTTAATAAACCCCATCTAGCTCATGCAGTTTATTATAAACAACGGCGAAAGTTTTTTCGTCTACTGATTTAACATCGTTGTTTGTTCCCGCATAGAGAACTCCCATTTTGAGAATGTCCAAAAGCAACCACGGCATAGGGTAGCCTTTAGTTATGTGATCATTGGGAGATACCTCATGCTTTCTGAGAAGCAGCGTAATTCGTGTGAGCAAATCATCTAAGTTCAACCCTTTCAAACGATTGCTGACCCTTCTGTATTCCTTCATAAAATCCATGTTAAGCTCCTATTCTCAGACAAGATTTACGCCCATAGTTTCAATCGAACAATAGAGTGCTCAATACTTTCCGAGTTGGAGTCGACCGATGGGAGGTAACGCATGCACAGGAGTATGTCTCCCCCAACACTACGGCATGGTAGGAAATATTAAAAACTAAAGATTAAGCAAAGCCCACCCTATATATTCATAGAGCGGGCTTCTATTGATTGCTCGGCGCAAGCTACACGGAGGACTTAATCAATTGGTAAAGCTCCAGAATGTCAGTAATCTTCTTTTTCTGCATACGTGGCACCGTAAAATCTTTCGTGCCTTCCTTGCCGTAAAAGCGAATAATGGACTTCTTGGATTTGCTGATCTTACTTGCAAGACTGTACAAAGACTTGTTCAGCCCTTGGTCGGCAGTTTCCCAAATCTTATCAGAATTATCCCTATCGAACTCAATACGATTGGAGTCATATCGGTAACCATCTGCAACGACACCAAACTGGTTGATAAAAAGCCAATCGGAAGCATGGTAGGTCAACTTGAATCTTCCCCACACCTTCTTTTTTATCCTGCCGATGTAAACCGACACAGACGTTTTGTAGCCCTCACGATTGTCAATGAAGAACTTATCATCAAACTCTTTGTACTCGATATCATAATCAAGAAGGGTCTCTGCGACCTTCACTTTGTTCTTTGTAAGAGTCGATACGAAGCGTCGAATATTGTCGAGATGGCCAGAGTATACTGTTTTCCCAGTGCTAGTCTGGTAGCTTCCATATTTTCGTTCATACGAAATCAGTTTTGTGGCTGCTCCCTCGACAAGAGGCTTGCCCACATTGTCCATTCTTTCCAAATATTCATCATACCACATCACATCTGCGATGCCGAAATTGGAGTCAATTTCTTCGTCGGTATCCACTTTATAAAAAATGCTCTCTCCAGTTTGCAGCTTGATCTCATAGTAGTTCTGGAAACTTTTCTCTATTGGTTCATCGCTAACGATGTAACCGCGCAACATGGAATATCTACCCCAATCTTTAATCTGATTATAGCTACCGGGCTCCTTCACAAAACAATGCGCATAATTGTCGCTCGATTTATGCACGAGAATAATTTCGACTTTACCGTTTGGATTGTAGGTTGCGGGAGGCTCATTGGTTAATGTGCCTTTTCTAATATCGTCCGTGCTGACAACGCTAGTAGTCGTTAAATCTGTCGCCATAGGTGTATATGAATCCATCGGCAAGGATTCCAACCGGGCTTTCAGTTTGGTCATTTCTTCTTGAAGCTTTTTTGTATCCCTGTGATTGCTTTGATCTATATGGTTTTCATATTCATCACCCGGATTGGTGATGAAACTTGGAGATGCGATCACCCTCACTGCTTCATGCATTTCAACCATTTTAAATTCAATATGGGCTCTTACCCTGCCATTAGATGAGAGCAATGCAATTGCGAGTGGGTTTGTCAGTTCTTTTTGAAATATCAAAGTATTGTTGGCAGTCGAAACTGTTATATACTCTCTCTCGACCATCATATCTTCAAATGAATCCACCATTTCTTGAGAGTATGGTCGATTAATAAGGACTTCCGGTTTACCGCTTGTGGTCGAGTGGACTACCTTTGCACAACCGGAACAAAACAACAGACAAACGATTAGAATTAGAATGTATTTACGCATAGATAACTCCCTTATGCCGTCTGATACATCCGACCTATCGCCAAGTCAATATACACGACAAAAACTGCTTACATGCTCATATGTCTGCCTCATTTGATACTCTTCTAACGTTTCTGCACCCTCTTTGTTTTCCAAGTCGCCCGCTAGCCCTTGTCACCCCTCAAAAAAATGCACCTTGATTTTGGTCCATTTTTGGTCCATTTTGATCAAAATTTGACGTTTTCCGGCTCCGCAAAAACCGAAACATTTCGCTGATAAATGGTTGAATATTTGGTAGTTATCACCATAGCCCCGGCAATGATGTCGTGGACAGTTTCGGCTCCTATAGGCTTCCTGCATTAGCTGGCCTTGAAGTGAAGGCTATCAAAGCCAATGCCGATGCGCGGGCCGAATCGCTCAGGGCCACAGAGGACGGGATTAGGGAAACCGGGATCACATCCTTCTCCGGGAGCGCGAAGGAACTCAATGCCCAGAAGATCAAGACCGCTCGTGGTGGGAAGTGGTATCCGTCGAGTGTGAAACGTTTGATGGGGAGGTTGGGGTAACTCAACACATCGATGGCGTTATGGTTTGGGCTGCAAGTTATCCTCTATTTTCTCCGTCTGGATGGCGTGTATGGAAATCCATTGGCTGGCCCCCAAGTGCGTAGTGTCTCATAGGCTGTCGTTTCACCTATTTCAAACTCTTTAGCCAATTCTTGATACTTTTCACCTGCAGCAAACCTGCGGCATATGCTTGCACGTTGCACTGGGGTTAAAACCTCACGATGGTTGGATTTTGCAAATATTTGTTTCATAGGGAAACCGTTCACTGGTCCCCATGTCTGTACAACAGCACGTACTCCAGTCAATCCGAGGGGATAATCGTTGGAAATGCTTTTATAGCTTTCTCCTAATGCTCGCCGCTTACATATTTCAGCACGTTCAGCATCACTCACCTTAGAGGCGCGGCCATTTTCTCCTCTGAATGCTCCTGCGAGCCTTTTCTCTTCCCGGATTATTGCCTTTCGTTCACGCTCTTGCGCTTCGGCGAGTTTGCGAGCTTCTCTTTGGGGGGCAAACCGTTTCAACCTAGCTTGGCTTATTCTTTCCCGGGTATCCTTACTAACATTCTTTCCGGTGTGTGCCTTTCTGATTGCTTCAATAGCTTTATTAGATTTTTTATGCCCATAAGCAGGATGATCTTCTCCAAATTTACCGTAGCACTGATTGTTCTTTCCCTTGTTGGCAATACTTATTCGTTCCCTGTGTTTGGCAGATAGGGTGCCTCCTGCTCCCCCGTCTCCCCCGGGCGTCATGTTGTAGCCAGTTGACCGATCCATAGAGTTGAGCTTGGCTATATACTCTCGCTCTTTTTGCTGAATCTCCTCATCGCTATTTCCTTTATACAAAATCTCCCACTCAAAAGACTTCTCACCATACTTACGCATGGCGTTGTAAAAATGGCTATAGCAACCATATTTGTACTGGAATTTTGCTCTTTGAAAATGACGTTGTTGAGCATGGGAGAGAGTTCTTACCGTTTTCCCGATGTATATTTTACCATTAATTGTGTTTGTGGCTTTATAAACTATCATTATGACTTGTAAATTGTGGTGGCAAAGGTGATTAGAGTTTCTTGGTAAGAGACACGTTCAATAACGCATGATGCTTGGCCCTATCATCGCTTCATGCTCGGAGCTAGAGGTCTACAGGATTGCTTCACGTAGCTCTTCCATCGAAAAAAAACCCGATCTCCTTTAGCCCTGTTGCATCGGCTACATATCACTTGAAGATTGGTCAAAGTAGTATTCCCCCCCTTACTCTTCGGGAAGATGTGATCAACGTCTTTGCCTCTCATTAGGACTCTGGAACCACTCTCGTAATTCGTTCCATACTGCTTGCCACAGCAAGGGCTGTGTGTCGTATTATCAGCCAATAAGACTTCCTTTCGTATGTCTTCTGGAACGTCCATGCCAGCCGTTGGGCCACCACAACTTCCCCAAATCCCACTTCCGCCGTTTGTCCACTCTGTTTGAATAGGTGAGTCGGAAAATTTAGTTTTGGGTTGAGCACTAAAAAACGATGGGGGAGGAGGCGAGTAACCCGAATTAGAGTTGATGCCTGTTAAATCCTTTTGAGGCATTGGAATCACTTTCTTCGGATGCTTGCGCTCAAATCTTGCCTTTTTTCGCAGGAATGCACTCTGCTCCCACTCTGTCATTTCCTCAAGAGTCTTTCTTCTTATCGGCTCTTCCACATTTACATTCTTGGGGCGAGTTGGGCTTGAGGAGTCTTTTGGAGTGAATTTATCCCAAAACTTGCCTGTCAGAAATAACGCGGCACAAACGATCAGCATGGCTAGGATTAGTTGTGTGGTCATCATGAATGCAGTTATAGTTGGTCAGTTTTCATTTAACTCATTTGTGACTTCTTTATTCTGAGACAGATTGTCTCATCATATTCACGGCTTGCTTAATTGAAAGACTATAGGAGGTGCAGGAAAGTGAGTCAACGCTACTTCGAAAGACAATTGTTTCCGCCATCCTCCATGTCTTTCCTTGTCATGCAATTTCAGAGACCTTGATGGACAATCTGTCAATCAAGGTCTTTTCATCCTTCAGGTGGGGGCTCAGAATTAATAAAAAACAGCCCTTCTGGAGTATACTCTAATTTGATTTTGTTTAGATTGTGAAACTCGGATTATTGCTACACAGAATTGATGTTCATTTTCGAATGTCCGGGTGTGGTTTAAATCAGACTAATGAGATCGTGAATTGAATAGTTTTTATTCATTTATTGAGAACCTTTATCGAGATAACATCTTGACGAAAAATTGCATTTTGCCTATTAATTCAATGTTTAAATATTCTATCCTACAGATATACGTCAGGAGTTAGGGATGCACGATTTAAAAGCTGATAATGCTGAAGAATTACGGCAAGCTGTCGTTGAGATGGCAACTGAGTCGTGGAGGTTTGGTCGAGTATTCGATCGTATGCTCTCTAAGCTGGATGCAGGAGAACAGAGTCGATACAAAAGCCAATTTCGCTGGTTCATGAAAAAAGTAGGTGAAGCATTAGAGCAGGCCGAATTGAAATTGGTGAACGTAGAAGAACAGCCGTTCGATCCAGGTGTGGCAGCAACCCCCTTAAATATTGATGAATTTGATGAAAGTGATGCCTTGGTTGTTGATCAGATGCTCGAACCAATCATTATGGGAAAAGCGGGCTTGGTAAAAACTGGAACGGTCATTTTGAGGAAGGTGAACATATGAGAAATTACATTGGGATTGACTTGGGTACTACGAATAGCGCCATTTGCTCATATGACGGTTCCGAGACGAGGATATGGAAAAGCCCACAGCAGAACGATGTAACCCCCTCTTACATATATATCGACCGACGTGGAAATAAGCAGATTGGTTATAATGCATACAATATGGACCCCATAAGTCCTGACAATACTGCTAAGTATTTTAAACGTCTTATGGGGACAAGTACACCAGTTAACCTTTCTGCTGTTGATGTATGCAAAACCCCAGAAGAATGCTCAGCAGAAATCTTAAAAGTGCTTTATGGTTACCTGCCAGAGGAAATTCGTATTACCGAAGATTCAGGGACAGTAATTACAGTCCCTGCCGCTTTTAATCAGATGCAAAAAGATGCAACGATGCAAGCTGCACGCATGGCTGGAATAGGTAATGTGGCTCTTATGCAAGAACCTGTTGCAGCGGTTATGAGTGTCATAAAATCACGCAACACTGATGGCATGTTTTTGATCTATGATTTAGGAGGCGGTACTCTCGACATCGCAATAGCTGAATGCATCGGAGGACGCGTCAATCTCCTCGCACATGGAGGAATTGCAATGTGTGGAGGACGAGACTTTGATAGGGTTCTCGTCGATAATGTTGTTCGCCCATGGTTGTATGAGAATTTTGATTTGCCCGAGGGATTTTCGGTCGATCCTAATTATAACTCACTTATGAGGTTAGCTACTTGGGCAACTGAACGTTCTAAGATTGAACTCTCAGCAAAAGAAGAATCTGTAATTAGCCTGTCAGAGGCTGAAACTAGAATGAGAGATATAAGTGGGAATGAAATTTATCTCGACATTCCACTACAGCGCAAGCTCTATGATGAGTTAATAGCAAAGCGTGTCGAGGAGACCATCGTTTCAGCGAGAGATACACTTCAGAAGGCTGGATTGTCGCCTTATGATCTTGAACGGGTCGTATTTGTTGGTGGACCGACCAACTATAAACCATTGCGTGACAAAGTAGCCTCTGAACTGGGTATTCCCGGGAGCACAGATGTAAATCCAATGACCGCTGTGGCAGAAGGAGCGAGTCTTTTTGCCGAGTCTATTGATTGGAGTTCACAAAATCGCTCTAGGAAGGATACGCGGGGGCAAATCTTATCTGAAGGTGAACTGACGATAGCATTTAACTATATTTCTAGAACTCCTGACGTGAAAGCAAAGATAGCCGTACAGGTTCAAGGTGAAGTTGCTTCCGGGTCAGAATTCCAAATTGATAGCATTGACACGGGGTGGACTTCAGGTCGGATGCCACTTGTTCATGCAGCTTCAATTGAAGTTTCTTTGCCTAAAACTGGAGAAAATCAGTTTAAAATATCTGCAGTTAATCATGTCGGCAGCCCAATAGAATTGAAGGAAGATGTAATTGTCATCACCCGAACGGCTGCAACAGTTGATGCCATTCCCGCTTCTCATTCTATTGGAGTCGAAGTTCTTAATAGGCTCGGAGGGCAACAAGAACTTGAGTATATAATTCGCTCTGGTGACTTGCTTCCTAAAAAAGGGAAAGTCCTCTTCAAGGCGGCAGAATCTCTTAAAGCAGGATCAGCTGATTCCTTGAATTTTGCTCTATGGGAAGGAGATATTGAAGATAATATTTCTGACAATCGCCATATCGGTGTTTTGAAGATATCTGGATCGGATTTTGACGACGGAGTTATTCCTGCTGGCGCGGACCTTGAGTGCGACTTTGAAATATTGGATTCAGGTAACATCGTTTTAGAGGTCTCTGTCCCATGCATTGGTGGTGTTTTTCATTCGGGAAAGAACTTCTATTCGCGCCAGGAAGCAGAAGACAATTATGCAAATGCTCCTGATATGATTATTCAAGAAGCTGAAGAGACACTTGGCAGGATCAATGAAATCAATGATGTTGTCGAGAATCCAAAACTTGATCAGGCTCGGGATAAAATTGATTCAGCAGTCTCTCTTGATCCCTGTGAAACTGAAGCGGAAAAGTCATTAGAGGCAAGGGAAAAAATCCTTGAGGTTAGACGCCTTCTGGCCCAGGTCAGAAAGGAGCATCGCAAGGAAATACGCCAAATAGACCTCTATAACGTAACCTCGTTTTTTGAAGACTATGTGAGGCAGTATGCGCGACCTTCTGAAATTTCATCTTTTAATAGCTTAGTAAAATCGGCAGAGCGGTCGATTAGCCACAATGATCATGGGTTTGAAAACCATCTGTCGGACTTGAAAGGCAGAAATTTTGAAATCCTCTGGCGACAAGATTGGTTTGTTGTTGACCGGTTTAAATGGATGGCAGAGTCACCCCACCAATTCGCTGACAAAGCTCGTTTTGAAGGGCTTGTAGCCGCAGGCACACAATTTATGCGTGGTGATGATATTGAAAAATTACGAGATGTTGTAGCTCAACTTTCCTCTATTCAAATAGGATCTGGCCCTGACAACGAAATGCTTGATGTCGTCAACATCCTTAGGGGGTGACCATGGCTAAGGATGCGTGGATCCCAATAGGGTTTGTTCTGTCTGACGGATCAACAATCCGGTCTCTTCTATACTCTGGTGAGGAGTGGCAAATATACGAGACGAATGAAGCAACCAATATTCTAATTATACGTTCCGGCCTAAAAGAGCGATGGCTAGAGGAAGGGTTTCTCACTGATTCATTATTTAAACCAATCGAGTTTAGCTCAGACGTTTTTCAATGTCTGTCGAGTAATAAAAAATACTCTTTAGAACCTGTAGAGGGAGGCAAGTCTCCTGACACAAAAATAGATGCGTTGGCATTTGCTGTAGCTATACGCGAATCCCGTAAGCTATCAGAAGGTTCATTTCATGACGCTTTGTATATTGAACAATACTCTACCTTGCTGCCGACTTGGACTTCATCTTCATACGTAGATGACAATGTAGTTTTGGGAACTTGGTTGACAGGTGGTGTGGTTGTTTCAACAGGTTCTTTTCGGAGGTTGAACAATTTAACGGGTTGGATGCCCGTTGATGATCTTTTGGATGTAATTAAGGCTGCAGGCCTCTCAACACCGGTAGATGCAGGACTCCTAGCCAAACAGAAACCATCACCAAAAGTGGACGATGCCCATCTTGATGAAAAGGTTAATAAGGGACAACCGCAGGCTCATGATCATGTGGTTGAGACAGGGTCTTTCTCATTGCCTGGGAGGCCTCATCTTGAGAATTTCTTTAATGATCATGTGGTAGATATCCTCGTAAATTCAGAAAGGTACCAAGCCTTAGGGATTGATTTTCCTTCAGCAATAATTCTGCATGGTCCTCCAGGCTGCGGTAAAACTTTTGCCGTAGAAAAGTTGGTAGAATTCATAAATTGGCCTAGCTACTCGATCGATTCAAATAGTGTAGGCAGCCCCTATATTCATGAAACAAGTAAAAAGATTTCTGAAGTTTTCGACACAGCTATCGACAACGCTCCATCTATTGTCATGATAGATGAAATGGAGTCTTTTTTGGCTGACAGACGTTCAGGGGGGACTTCAGGGCTACATCACATTGAGGAAGTTGCTGAATTTCTTAGACGTATCCCTGAAGCTATTAAGAACAGAGTCCTTATTGTTGCCATGACAAACTTGATTGAAATGATCGACCCAGCGATTTTGCGACGAGGGCGGTTCGATCACATTATTGAGGTTGGTATGCCATCAAAAGAAGAAGTAACCTCTTTATTGGATTCGTTGTTGAGCAACATACCGAGTGTGGGAGATCTAGACCTAGAAGGCGTAATTGATGCACTCACAGGCAAGCCTCTTTCAGATGCAGCTTTTGTTATAAGAGAAGCCGCAAGGCTCGCAGCTAAAGCAGGAAAAAATCAACTTGATCAAGATAGCATAAATGCTGCTCTTGGATGCCTCCCTAATGCTCTCGATGAAGATACAAAACGAATTGGCTTCGTTCAGGATTAGCTAGCCTCGGAGAAAGTATGAATTTATCTCAGAACCCATTTTACATTCTGAATACAACGATTAGAGATAATCGAAAAAGAATAATGGAGCTGGCTGAAGAGCGCAGCCTATTGCAAGACTCTGATGAGTGCATGAAAGCGCGAACTTGCCTTACGACTCCTAGGAAAAGACTTTCAGCTGAGGTTGCCTGGCTATTGGGGGTAGGGCCAAAGAAGATTCAAGAATTGCTGACACTCCTCGAAGAGGCTCCAGAACGTATTCTAGGTACTAATAGTTTTACATCAATAGGCCGAGCGAATGTTCTCGCGGAAGCACTCACCAGAGTTAATTTTGAGGACCTTTATGAGGCCACAGAATGGATTTTAGAGCTCGCTTGGACTTATGAAAGCGTAGACCCTGAAGAGGTGCTCGCAATCATCAATGAAGAACGAATTGTGTCTGGATTTACAGAGGTAAAAGATTACTCAGTTGTAGAAGAAGAAATACAAAACCGTAGGCGTTGTTTTGGTAAGCAGATACGATCTGCTCTTTTACACCTGTCCCGCGAGGACTTTATTGAGGCAGTGACAGTTGCAGCAGAGGTCGCCACCGAAGATGGAGAAGAGCATGGTCCTGTTTTAATTGAAGATCTTGTAGATCGCTATGAAGTCGAAGTTCAGGAGAATCTCAGTAATGGAGAAGATGTCATCACACAACTGGTTCAAGACATCAGGGCAGGCTTGGACGAGGAACAACCAGATTCTCAGCTCGACTCCATGGTGGGCAAGCTGATCCAAACCGTAAAAGCCTGGGATAAGATCGCTCAACCAATACAAATAATGGCTATGAGCAAAGGCTCCGACCATGAAGTAAGCAATCAATTAGCTTGGACAGTACGAAGCTTGGCAATCCATATGTTTAACGAGCATGGCAAGCTCGAATTCTCTCAACGTATTACGGACATGCTGCAGGATGTTTTCGCAGAAGCTAGAGAGGTTGCTGAACAAACTGCTGCGGATGCTACAACTCTTGGCGAAATCGCTTCACAACGTGCTTTGGATGTTGAGCTTTCCGAAATCGAAAAAATCGTTAAGGATATAAATACAGCGATTAAGTCAAAGAACGCTTCATCATTGTCAAACAAAGTTGGTAAGTTATGCGATGCAATAAGTAATTGGGATGTCCCGTTGGATAATGAAGCCAGTCAGCATGCAGCCTGGGCCGGTCGAAATTTAGCAATCAAATTGTACAACGAGGAAAGCCATCTCAATTATTCACAGCAAATTATCAATGTCCTTTTGCATACATTTATTGACTGTGGAGAAGTATCTGATCAAATTTCTGAAGATGCAAAATCTTTAATGAATATTGCTAACGAGCGAAACGAGCTAGAATCACAATTCCAAGAATACAATTTGAATGGCAATAGTTTCACATACAAGAAGAAGGAATACTCAATAAAGGAAATTCGCCATGTTGGATTCTATCGTGCTTTAACAACCCACAAGACAAACTTTGTAAAAACTGGTGAGACAGAAGAAGCTCATATTTTTCTTACATTGAAGAATGGAAAAGAGGTCAATATCTCAATAGATGAGCAAGGGTTTATTTTTAAAAGCAACAAGTCTGAACAGATAAGCACTATTGTTGATTTCTATTCTTACCTTTCCAACGTAACTTTTGAAGATAGAGTCCAATACTACGAGTCACAAATCAAAAATAAAGGCTACTTCATTTACGATAAGTGCTGCTTCTATCCACATAAAAAAGTTGTCTTTAGAAATAAAGATTTTGATTTAAAAACAACATCATTTTTGCGAAGTTACGGTTGTGTTGAGATGAGAAAAAAAGATTACGGATTTCTTGACAAACTAAAACGAGAAGTCTCTTTCACGAAGATACCTCAGTTTAGTACGATTACTGATTCGGATGTGATCTTTTATCTTTTAGATAAACATTTTGGCTTAAGGTGGAAATCATAAATACAGTTGTCTTGTAGCCTGTCGTTTTAATCATATCCAGTTATAACGTGTATGCAAATTCGGCAAGCAAATACGACCATGCGAGGTTTCAATGGGTTCTCAAGGATTCATATATATTATCAAACATTTCTATGCCGGGAATTGTGAAAATTGGCAGAACAGGTAATTCTCCAGAAAAGCGTGCTGCTGAATTATCTGCATCAACTGGGGTACCTACCCCATTTTGCGTTGAGTGGTTTGCTTTCGTTTCAAATTCTGAAGAAACGGAAGCTTCAATACACAATGAATTATCATCTCACCGGGTTAATAATGGTAGAGAATTTTTCAAAATTGAAATCAATAATGCTAAAACCGCTTGCGAAGGTTTGTGCGGGGGGCATGACAATGTTCACTATAGCAAAGCTCCTTATGACAGAAAAAGATACATAGAAGAGAAACAGAGAGAGAAAATTGAAGAATCTCGAAAGATAAACCTTCAAGAAAAGATTAATAATAAAAAAGAATTAGAACAAAAAATTAAGTACGCTTCTAATAGATTAGAAGCACTGAATAAAGAGTTTGATGATAGTCTTTCAAGTGGGCCGGGATGTCTGTTTCAAATAGTTTGTGCTGTAGCATTTCTGGTTGTATTTTGGATGGATGAGATTTTTCCCTCAGTTAAGGCCAATAGAGACATCCAACTCTGGTCTTTCTTTATTGTGCCTGCAGTTATCTATTTTATTTATAAAAACATGTACAATACGACAACTCCAGATGAGCATGTTGCAAAAATTGAAGAAGCTAAGAGGTATCATGATAAGTTGCAATACGAATTGCAGAATCTAAATAAGTCAATCCGTTAATGCCAACTAATATTGCCCAGATATGTAAAAAAATATAAAATGGGACACAATTGGGACATTTTTAGGGAATTGTAAGCTGTTTGCAAAGGCTGTCTCAGCTTGGGGTTTATTCTGTCATAACATGGCCTTACAAAGGATATGACGTCTGTGTGCATTTTCCCTATCACGAGTATCCCACCCTCTCCGCCACGAGATCAAAAAGCCCCTGAGTCTACTCAGGGGCTTTTTGATAATGCCACCTTAACTCTCGGATTCTTTGTCCAGCCCGCTCACCCCTTACGCCCGCCCCAAGTAATAATAACTCTCCGCTTGCCCCACTTCTTTGCCAGGGCAACGTCGTCACCAAAGAAAAGATCGATCTTGTTGGTCCAGCGTTTGTTCATTTTGTCGAGGACGCGGTATGTGCCGGAGAGGCCGTGGATTGTGACTTCGGTGTTATGCCTGAGGCCGAGTGGAATGAGATCACGGGATACGGCAATGGCTTTCATGCCGGGTTCGAGCTTGTCGCCCCATGCCGCTACCCCAAGGGCGTAATTCTTGGTTTCCCGAGGACGGAGAGTATACGCCGATGCTTTGACAATCATGGAGCGCATACCGTTCTTTTCGGTCATTTCGCCCACCGGTTCCTTCACACTCACAGGGAATCCGTGTCGATCGGTTGCAACATGCTTTTCACCGCCGGAATCATCGTTGCCGCATCCCCCGAGGGATAAAAGCATTGTCAGGACAAACAGCAGACAAAGAACAGAGCCTCGAAACGGATAAATTATACTGCCCCCCATCATCTTCTCCGGCCCCTTCCTCTTCCTCGACCGCCCTGCCGGTTGCCCATCCCTGACAAGAAACTTTGATGAGGACGCCCTGTCACCCTGTTGAAAAGATACATGAAGAAGGTCAGAGGCCAGAGAAGCGCCAGTCCGATCCTTTCGCCAAGGGCTACATTGCGTGTATTTGTGTAATAGAAAAAAACAGCCGCTGCGATAACTATATACAATATCATTATTATCTCCTTGTCTCAGGCATATCAAAATCCTTGAGGCAGGGGAATGGAATACGCCTCCAATATTCGATCATTATCCCAACCATCTTTACTTGTTTGGTGCCACACGACTTTTTCGCGCACGCAGTACATGCTGACCGATTTAAAATTGGCAGTTGTAATCCTTGACTTTGAATTTCAGCAGGCAGATATTTGTAAGCAGGATAATATTCACCTCATAATATCAGGAGGATAAGGAGATGAAAGACATCCAGTCGAAGTCAAAGCATGACAACACTGTTCGACATCGTACGGGAAGTTCCTTTGAAGCCCTGCACAATTTCTGGAGACACCCGCTGGGGGCACTGAGATACTTTCCTTTTGAAGAGGGGTTCGACCATTTCCCCTTCATCACGGAGGAGTATCCTTCTCTGGATATCAGTGAAAACGACGAGGCCATTACGGTTTCAGCCGAACTACCCGGAGTCGATCCGAATGACATCGAAATCACCGTGAGTCAGAGGCGTTTGACAATCAAGGGAGAAAAGAAGTTCGAGAACGAAGAGCAAAAGGACGACTACCACCGTATCGAAAGAAGCTATGGCAGTTTTCAAAGGATAATAACGCTCACCTCGGACGTTGATGAGGAAAAGATCAGCGCCACATGCAAAAGCGGCGTGTTGACGTTGATCTTGCCGAAGCTGACAGTCAACAAGACGATCACCATAAAAGTCGAATCCGAAGACTGACAGACAGGTCACAAATCAAGAATGGTGATGAAGGGCATGTAATCACATCTTTCCCCCGACAACATAGACAACCTCAAAAAAAAGCGACCACACTCAGTGCGGTCGCTTTTTATTCAAATGTAAACTTTTTATTCTTTGGTAATGGCCTCATTGGGACAGGTTTCAATAGCCTCGTCTACACAGTCGGCTGTTGAGTCAGGCGCAATCACGACAGCCTTTTCGCCGTCATCATCCATTTCGAAAACATCAGGACAGATTTCCACACAAGATTCGCAACCGATACATTCATCGGGATCAATGACTATAGCCATAGGTAAGCCTCCTGAATAATTAGATTAAATTTACAACGTAAATCAATTTTTCAAGGAACTATAGCCCGTGAGCCATTTTACTTGCAACTGTTTTTATCAAGTTAACGGAATTATCTTTCGTGCAAGCCATGATACAGGGTATCGAAATATGGATAAAGCAAGTACTCCATGACCGTCCGCTCACCCGTCTTGATTCCCACCAAGACACGCATTCCGGGATAAAGCTGATACTTGCGTCCGTCCTTTTCAAATCGATCATGCTCGGTTTCGACAAGGACTTTGTAATACATCCCCTCATCCGGGTGTGTGATCGCATCAGGGCTGATTTGCTTGACCGTACCATCCAGATTGCCAAACATGCGGGCATCGCCTGTCGCCAGCTTCACTGTCGCAGGCTGACCAACCTGTACGTAGCCGATATCACCGAGAGCGAGGTGTGCCTCGACAACAAGCTTGTCACCCGCAGGCACGATATCCAGCACGGTCATCCCCGGTTGAACGACCTCGCCTTCACCCATGATGTATATGGATTTGACGATTCCATTCGCAGGTGAACGAATAATTGTTCGCTGAAGGCTGTCTGACATCTTACGCAGGCGTTGCGAGAATTCAAGAAGCTCCCGCTGAGATTGTCTTAGAGACTCCTGCACTTCTTCATGAAATGTGTTGGAAATCTGATCGAGATGTTCCTTGGCCGCAACAAGTGCCGATTTGGACCGCTCCAGCGCAGCCTTATCTTCCTGAATCTTGCTGAGAAGGCTCGATTCTTCTTTCAAAAATCCCAAATGCTTATACCGGGACGTCAGCTTGTCCTTGAGCAGTTCTTCACTGATTCCAATCTGTTCTCGGACATATTTCAAGCTTTGACGCTGATTCCTGATACGAACGGAAATTTCCTGAATATCCTGCTCACGCTGCTTGATCTTCTCGCGCTGCGTATTGATATCGTTGACGAGGCGTTCCCTTCTGGCCATATACAACTGGCTGGCCTGCTCCACCAGGTCAGGCGCTTCGGCCGCCAATTTATCCGGCACGGCAAACGTAACGTCATAAGGATTGAAATAGAATTTTCCCTCGCCCTGACTCTTGGAGTTGTCTTCACTCGGGTCACTAAACCATTTGGATTCAGCCTCAAGACGCGCAATTTCCATCTCCAAGGAAGAAACGCGGACGTTCAATTCTTCCACCGTGGAATCGCTGGCAGTGGCCTCAAGTTCTATAAGGGGTTGCCCAACCTCGACGAGGTCTCCTTCACGCACCTTGATTTCACGAACAATGCCGCCCTCAAGGTGCTGAATTTTTTTCACTCTGGAACTGGGGATCACTTCGCCAATAGCGTCACTGACGATATCAAGCGGACTGACTGCCGCCCATATGAAAAAACTGATACAGAACGCGGCACAAAGATAAAAGAATACCTTTGTCGTCTTATCAACTTCAGTTCTTTTCATTTGCTCAGTCATATTGAATCCCTACGATTTCAGGGGCGAACCAGATGCCCCTGCCGTGGTTTTCTTCTGTACAAGCCCGATTTTCGGAACCGGCTTTACATTCAGATCGATAACAGCACTAAACCCCTTGACCACATTAGGATCGCGAGAAACGAGGATCAACGTTACGCCACGTTTTGCAAGTACATTCATTATCTGAAAAACCGCTTCACAGCCTTCGACATCCAGTCCTTCAGTGGGTTCGTCAAACACAGCCAGTCGCCCCTGTCCAACCAAAGCACGCGCCAAAGCCAGACGTTTTCGAATACCAAGAGGGAGACTGCGGCCACCATCATTGAGAGGCGTATCCATGCCTGTAGAAGTACTGTCCAGAAACCGTCGCAAATCAGCCATACGTACGATTTCGTTCAACGCTGCATCCTCAATTTCTGGATTCAGCATGACAATATTTTCCCGATAGGTACCGTTAAGAAAAGTCGGCTCCTGCGGAAGATACATGACCTGTCTGCGCCACCATTCAGGCGCAAGTTGCCGCAGATCGACACCATCAGCAAATATCTGCCCGCGTCCGGGTTCAAGAAGCCCCACGACCAACTTGGACAGCGTTGTTTTACCGGCTCCATTGGCCCCAATGATTCCAACAACGGTTCCCGGTTCGATCGTGTAAGACAAAGACTCGAAAAGCGGCCCGGTTGCCCCGGGGAATGCAATGGCGACATCCTTGAACTCAAGACGGCCGGAAAACTGCCGCATAGCGGTTCCGCCAGACGACTCACGCGGCAGACTGACAAATTCATTTATCATGTGCATGGTGTCGTCTGCTTTGGCCATCAAGAGGACGGTCTGCATGAAGCTCGTTGAAATCTGGAGTGCTTTGGCAGAGAGGATGCTCGCGCCGATCAAGGCCCCGACGGTCAATTCTCCCATAACCACCTGCTTTGCGCCGACCGCATAGATCGCGACTTTGAGCAGAGAGCTCAGCCCCTGCACAACGGCAAGAGACCAGCTTTTCTGATGCACGATGCGTTGCTTGAGGGCCATGACACGCTCAACCTGCTCCTCCCACATGGAACGAAGAAATCCGCCACCATGAAAAGCGCGAACGGTTTCAGCACCATGAATAGCAGAGTTCACCCCGCCCCGATGACGAACAACCTCTTCCCTGAATGAACTGTCTGACTTTCGGGAGGCGTTCATGTTCATTTTGCCGGCAAGGACAGTCGAACCGACAGCAAGCAAAGTGATAACGGCAAGCATCGGGCTCAACATCATCACAGCAAGAATGAACAACAGGAAAAACGGCATGTCGAGCACGGACGCAATACGGGATGCCTCATAAGCAGCCTGGATGGTTTGCGGACCGGCCATGACTTCCTGAATCTTGGCCTGCGGAATACGTTCCAGGGCGGCTGTTTTGACATGAGAAAGTGCATCCAGAACCACTGACTGCAAATGCTTGTCCGGCTCCGCGCTGACAGCGGAACACATTTTGGTCCGGATCATGGTAAATGCCAGACCGAGCACAAGGGCGATCATCATGCCCGCAGTAAGGGTATACAGAGTGCCGTCAAAGCCATAGCCGATGTATCGGCTCAAAATCTGGATAACAAAAATCGGAGAAGCCAGAAAAAGGATATTAACAAAGAAGGAAGCAACAATAACTTCCACTGCAAGAGGCTTGGAGCGGAACAGGCGTCGAAGAAGCTCGTTCATATTCTCCCCTCTACGTGCTTGAATTCACGGAAAATTCTGAAGCGGTAAACCGCAGGCTAGCTTTCAGTAATATCCTCGGTAATCAGCCCCATTTGATAAAGCAGGGTGTAACCGGCAATGATGATATCAATGTCTGTAGCCACTTTTGCGCTGATTGCGGAAATGTAATCACGCTCGCCGACAAGAATGTCCAGCAGACGAACTTCTTCACCTGTGGCCTTCTTTTTCTTGACGAGACCGAGGAATTCCCAGGTGATATTCGCCTGATTTTCATACAATTCGGAGTTCTGGCGAAGCGTTGTCAGTTCGAGCCATGCGTTACGCACACTTTCCTCAACCGTCCGACGACGATCAAGCAATGTGCGTTTTGCACTGGTCATTTCAGATTTGACCGACTGAATGTTCTCTTTGTCCTGAAAGCCTGAGAAAAGGTTGTAGGTCATCTGAACCGACGCACGCTGTTCCGTGCGGACACCGGGAGTCCCTTGGTCATTTTCCTTCCGCTCATGCTCAAGCACTGCATCAAATCTCGGATAATACTTTGATTCTCCGGAGGACAGATCGCCCTGCAACCTTTCGAGAGAATACTTGGTCTCAAGAAGCAGAGGGTTTTTTTCGTATGCGATGGTTACCGCTTCATCCACATTACCGGGCAGATACTTACGAGGCACCGGAACGGTCGCCATCTGGCCAACTTCTTCCATGGTCGGCGCGAAACCGAAAACGGATTTGAAGTTGTTAATGGACGTTTGCAGTTCACGCTCCTGAGTGACGCGGTACGACTGAGCACCGGCAAGCTGTCCCTTAACCTGAAGTTCTTCATACGAATAACCGGCCCCACGTTCAACGAGCACTTCCTGCATGCCGGAGAGTTCCATAATGCTTTCTTCCGAACGGCGTGCATATTTAAGCAACTCACGAGAACGGATCACGCGAAGATAGGCAGTAATGCCGAGAGAAACAATTTCCTGCTTTGTCTGCAAAAGGATGGAATCAAATTCCTTGATTCGACCGGCAGCCGAATCAATCGTACCGGAGACACCGCCGAAATCGTAAAGCAACTGTGTAGCGGAAAGCGTTTCTTCGTTACGACTTTTCTGCGTTTCAGCGGATCCGGGTTTGCTCAGGTTCTCCCTGCCACCCTCGGCCGTAGCATCCACACGCGGAAGCCAGCCGCCTTTCGCACCTTCATACTGATGCTTGACGGATTGCAATTGCGCCTCGGAGGCCTTAATCCGATCATGATTTTTAACTAAGTTTTCCAACAGAGCATCAAGATTGAGATTCCTGTCGTCCTGCGCGGAAGCACTACTCACGGAAAAGACAGCAAAAACAATCAGCACAAAACTCATGGCCAAAAATTTAATCAGACTTTTCAAAATCGACTCCCGCATGTATATAAAGGGTGTTCTTCCAAGAAAAACACAGCAAAGTTAACAGTTTAAAAAACAAACAATAGAATTAATCGTTAGTACTCTATAAAATATCAAGAAATTTGGCAATAAGAAATATATTTTCTTTAGCGATATAGCCTTATTACCCTGTTTATAGATATAGTATGTCATCAAAACGAGGAGACGCTTCATGTTCGGCGGGCTGAGAAAACATTTCAAGAAAGATCAATTGATACTTTTTGTGACCGGTTTTGCGGCATCCATGCTCATGGCAGCCCTCTTCATAGCCCACCCTGCTTTTCTCCGCTTTCTTGATTACAAGCTCTATGATCAATTTCTTCAAAAACACCACAGCTCAAACGCCACCAGCATACCCGTTATTGTTGATATTGATGAAAAAAGTCTTGCGGAACTCGGACAATGGCCATGGCCCAGATACCGCGTGGCCATGCTCCTGAAATACATTCAGGCTTACGGCGCAGCCTCAGTCGCAACTGATATCATCTTTGTGGAACCGGACAGAACCTCTCCAGCAGTATTGCAACGGCAACTGAAAAAGGAGATGAAGATCGACATAAAAATCGAAGGACTGCCGCCAGCATTGACAGACAACGACAAACTTCTCGCGCACAACATCAAGACCGGCCCCTTTGTGCTGGGACTTGATTTCATTACTGAAAGTCTTTTGGGAGAAGCGGAACTCGTCGAAAAAACAGGAGACTGTTTCGTCAAGCCGGCAAAAGTCGCAGTGCTTGCCCCCAAAGGAGCCCCCTCTCCTCACAGGGTTCTTTTCAAGGCAGAGGAAGCAATCTGCCCACTCCCCGATCTCGCCATGGCTGCCCCCAAAACCGGATTCATCACAATCGCCCCGGATCAGGACAGTGTTTACCGCCGCGTCCCACTCCTTTTCAGCTGGAATGAAAAATTCTATCCGAGTCTCGCCTTGTCGGCCCTCATGCAGGCTACCGGCATGAAGTCCATGGTGCTCAAAATGTCGAATATCGGCGTAGAATCCGTTCGGCTCGGAAAGACCGTCATTCCCACGGACAAACGGGGAAGAATGCTGATCAACTACCGTGGACCGATGAAAACATTCGAATACATCAGCGCTGCCGATATTCTGAATAAAAAACTGAAACCAGGAGCACTGCGCGGAAAAATCGCATTCATCGGCACATCCGCCGCCGGACTCAAGGATATCCGCGCCACCCCGCTGGACCCCGGTTATCCGGGCGTTGAAGCACACGCCACCATTGTGGACAATATCATCTCAAAACAGTTTCTCAACATACCGGACTGGGCCAAAGGCGTAGAGTTCGCCACGATGCTTCTTCTCGGTCTCATCACTACTCTGCTCCTCATGTGGGCCAGAGCAGCTTGGCTGGTCCTCCCCCTTCTCGGCATGGGGTATGCCGTCTGGTTCGGGTCAGTACATTTATACACTGAATACAGATACTACATTTCTCCTCTCTATTCTTTCCTGAACCTCGGACTGACATTCATTCTGCTTACCGTAATCAAGTTCTGGCGCGAAGAACATGCCAAAAAATTCATTCACGGCGCATTCGCACATTATCTGGCGCCGTCAGTCATTTCACAAATCATGGATGATCCGGATTCGCTTTCCCTTGAAGGACAGGAAAAGGATATTACCATCCAGTTCTCCGATGTACGCAGCTTTACCTCACTCTCTGAAAAACTGACTCCGACACAGGTGACCAATCTGCTCCATGATTACCTGACTCCCATGACACGCATAATTACGGAACATCAGGGAACACTGGACAAATTCATCGGTGATGCTGTCATGGCTTTCTGGAATGCCCCCCTTGATGTTGAAAACCATCAGGAAAGATCACTGGAAGCAGCACTCGCGCAGCAGGATAAACTGGAAGAACTCAATGAACTTTTTATTGAAAAATACGGATTTACCATTGCTGTCGGAACAGGAATTCACTCCGGCTCTGTCCGAGTCGGCAACATGGGATCAGCCGATTTATTCGACTACACACTGATCGGCGACAATGTGAACCTCGCTTCCCGTTTGGAAGGATTGACAAAATTCTACGGCCAAAAACTCGTCGTTAGCCAAACCATTGTTGACGCATGCCAGGGGAAATACCATTTCCGAATTCTCGACAGCGTCCGCGTCAAAGGCAAGAAAAAACCTGTAACAATCTATACCGCTTACACTCTTGAAGCTGCTGCGAAAAGAAAAGAGGAACTCGACAAATATGAAAAGGCGCACACATTGTATCTGGAAATGAGATTCGATGAAGCGCGGAAGTTGTTTGAAGAACTCAAAGCCCTCGAAGCGGAGCCATTGCTTTATGACTTGTATATCGAGCGATGCGAACACCTCAAGGAAGAGCATCCGGGTGAGGGGTGGGACGGCGTATTCACTCACAAGACCAAATAAGAAAAAGGGGCCACAGATGCGGCCCCTTTTTCTTTCAATATAATCTAAAGCTTCTTAGGGATTATTCATCATCCCTTCGATGAACTCGTCAGGCCACAATGCCGGAGAGGGATCACCCTCCATAAGCCGTTTTTTCGCCTCTGCGTCCAACTTGAAGCCGTTCTTGATGAAGCTGGTGTAAAAACCAGCGGCATCAATTTCACCAATAAGGATGCAACCGGCAAGCACATCATCCTTGAAAATCAATTTCCGGTACACACTGTTTTCCCGATCAAGCATCACATCAGTCTCATATCCATCCTCGTCGGCAAGATTCGTCTCACCTACGGAAATGGTAGCAAGCCCATAATATGTGATGGAGTTCATGGAAAGTCCGCCAGTATACGGTTTTTCCGCACCAGCCATATTCAGTCCGGCATACCTTCCCTGAGAATACGCATTGGGCCAAATGGGTCGAACGGTATATTCACCGGTAAGCAGATCCTTGGCTTCAGCCACATCCCCTGCGGCAAACACCTCGGGATTGCTTGTAGCCATGTAATCGTCAACCCGAATGCCCTGCTCTGTCCTGATACCGGCCTGAGCTGCAAGTCCCATATTCGGCCGGACACCGGCAGCCACGATGACGACATCGGCTTCGATGAATCCTTTATCGGTTTCAACGCCCTTGATTGTCCCGTCACCGTGACGGACGATTTCCTTGGTGCCCGTTCCCTGCATGAAATTGATGCCGTTTTTTTCAAGATGGTCGACAATCATCTCGCCTGCCACCTCATCAAAATAAGTACGCATAATGCGGGAACGGACAACAATGGTCACATCCACGCCTTTTTCAGCAAACCCTTCCGCGGCCTTCAGGGCGATCAACCCGGCACCGATGACAACAACCTTTTTCACTCGATCGACAAGCTCACGCAGAGCTTCGGCATGCGCCACGGTAGTGAAATTGTGAACACCAGGCCCCTCGATACCGGGAATTCCCGGATTCACAGGAGAGCCACCCGTGGCAAGAAGCAACTTGCCGTAGACGACTTTCTCCCCGCTATCCAAAAGCAATTCCTTCTTCTCGGAATCAATGGACAACACTCTGGATCCGAGCTTCATCTCCACATTATTTGTCTTGTAAAACTCTTCCGGCCTGAATGGGAGCGTCTCAAATTTGATCTTATCCGAGAGATAATAGGAAATGAGAGGGCGACCATACGTCGGCACTTCTTCGTCACTGACAATCAAGATTTTGCCTGTTTTATCATGTTGACGAATTCCTTCGATGGCTCCGATGGCGGAAACGCCATTTCCTACAATTACGTAATCCATATCCAATCTCCCTTCGATCATATTTTTGCGTATTGCCAATTTTGCCAATTTTGCCTCAGCAAATCAAGAAGAATGATTGTCTACCCATTTTTCATTAAAAAATCCATAAATATAAATTCAAACACCAGTTTCACATCAACTCTTTGTGATTGTTGACAAAACGCACAAAGCAAAGAGTTTGCAAGAAGAAGAAAAGACAGCTAATTAAGGCACCTTCACAACGCAATCTCAGGAGATAATGATTCCGTGAGTATCGAAGGAAATAAAGTATTAATAGCAAACAGAGGCGAAATCGCCGTTAGAATCATGGAGGCCTGCGCTGATCTCGGCCTTCCCTTTGTCGCCTTATACACTAAAGAAGATGAGTATTCCGGCCATGTTGACGTGGCTCGCAGGCTCGGTGGCAACGATTCACTTTACCGTATCCAGAATTATCTGGATGCTGGCGATATCCTGTCCGTTGCTGATGAATCCGGTGCAACCGCGATTCATCCCGGTTACGGTTTCTTTTCTGAAAACTACCGATTTGCCAGACGCGTCACGGAACGGGATCGTCCTATGACATTTATTGGACCGTCATGGGACGTCATCCGCGACCTCGGTGATAAAATCAATACAAAGCGCCTCGCCCGCAAGCTGGGCGTGCCTACTGTCCCCGGTTCAGACCGCGCCATCTACGATGAACTCGAAGCCGAAGCTATTGCTGAAAGCCTTTTCGAATTCCAGACGAAAATGGGCATTTCCCGTCCGGTCGTTCTGGTCAAGGCCTCTGCCGGCGGTGGCGGAATGGGAATCGATGAAGTCGAAGACATGGCTCGCTTCCGGCAGACCTACCGTCGAATTCGCAACTACTCCCTGCGAACCTTCAACGATGAAGGCGTCCTCATTGAACAACGTGTATTCAACTTCAACCACCTTGAAGTTCAGATCGCATCTGATCGTTCCGGTATTAATCCGGTTCATTTCGGTACTCGCAACTGTTCTGTCCAGAGTCCCGGCCTTCAGAAGCGCATTGAGGTCGCCCCCGGTTTCTGGCCGGAAAACCTCGCATACACCTTTGATGCACAAAAGCTTCTGAATGACATCACCGAGTATTCACTCTCCATCGCCCGTGAGATCAAATATGACAACGTCGGCACTTGGGAATGGATCGTGACCCCGAACGGCGAACCGTTCCTCATGGAGGTCAATACACGAATTCAGGTTGAAAACGGCGTCTCCGCCGACATTGCCTCCGTCAATGGTGACAGCAATGTCAATCTCGTCCGTGAACAGATTCGCATCGGTCTTGGCGAAGACCTCGGCTACACCCAGAAAGACGTTTCCTTCGACGGTGTCAGCATTGAATACCGATTGATCGCTGAAGACACTGAAACAGGCTTCACCCCGTGGGTCGGAAAAATCAACGAACTTGACTGGATGAAAGAGGACTGGTTGTCATTTCACACCCACGTCCCTCTCGACAGGCCATACCAGATTCCGACGGAATACGACCCCAACCTCGCTCTGGCGATTATTTGGGGCAAAGACCTCGCAGAGGCCAAATCACGAGGACTCGCCTTCCTGAACGACCTCAAATTGAAAGGTGCTGACTCCAGCGGGTCTTCCATGAAGTCAAACATCCCCTTCCTCATCGAAAAAACTGAAAACCTGCTTGAATTTTAAACAGGTACGATATGAATATAGACAAAAAAACTACGGAGCTTCTGGAACGGGTCAACTACGCCCGTGAGATTCTCGGAAACAAGTCCCGCCCCGAGCTGGATGCGTTTTCCAAGGAAATCGAAGAGCTTCCCGTCAAGTTCCAGAATAGGTCCGAGGACCGTGCAATTCGTGCGCTTGAATCGCTCGACAAACGCTTGTCCACCATGGAAGCCGCCATTGACGCGCAGTTGACTGCCATGGACAAGGTTCGCATTGTTCGCCACCCACAGCGTATATGCCTCAAAGATATCCTTGAAAACGTCTACGACAATTATACTGAAATAGGCGGCAAGGACGAACATTCCATCGACCCCGGCATGCTGATCGCCCGCGCGTATATTACACGACGCAAAGGCAAGAAGATTATCAACCAGCCGGTCATGGTCGTCGGACAGGAAAAAGGTCATGGTCAGGAATTCCGCAACGGCGGTTCCATCAAACCTTGGGGAAACAGCAAGGCACTCAAATACATGGAAGTCGCCGCACGCGAGCAGATTCCCATCCATGCCTACGTTAACACTCCCGGCTCCTACCCTGTCGAGGATTTCCCCGGAGCAGCACAGCAGATCGCTGAAAATATCTATGAAATGGCAGGACTGCCCGTTCCCATCATCGCCATCTTCTCCGAAGGCGGTTCCGGTGGCGCAGAAGCCATCGGCATGGCGGACAAGCGCCTCATGCTTTCTCATGGATATTATTCCGTAATCTCTCCGGAAGGAGCGGCTGCCATTGAAGGACGCATCAAGGGATCGGAGCGCGCTCCGGTCGAACTGATCGAATCCTGCGCCATCTCCCAGCGCATCACGGCACAGGACAACCTCAGGAACGGATATATCGATGAAATCATCGAAGAACCGTCCCTCGGTGCCCGTCCGGATCATTTCGATTTTTACAAGCAGATGCGTGAACAGGTCGTTCGCGCCACTGATGAAGTCGCACTGTCCATTCGCGGCATGAGCCTGTTCAGGGCCTTTGCCATGCGTCATTTCAGAAAACACGCCGACATCATCGTTCGCTGGTCCCTCAGTGAAAAGGCCCGTGAACGCCTGATTGCTCGTCGTTTCAAGAAATACCGCAAGCTTGCACAGCATGCCTATCAGGACAATCGCTCGCTGCTTGAAAAGCTCAACGCGACCCGGACCGGAATCGTTTCAACCACGACTTCGGCTGTCCAGTATGGTTTGATCAAGCCTTTCAAACAGAAATTCACCAGAATCATTGAAGAAGCGACTGATGAAATTCATGTAGTCACAGGCCGGTTCGAATCAGTATTCAGCAACGTTCTCAAAAAAGTCGGCGGCAAATCCAACGGGAAGAGTCAGGCGGAAATCGAGCTTACCGGATTGTCCCAGTCGGAACCGGAAAAGAAGATCATTCCGACCGACTCCAACTACGTCAGCCCGCAGGCTCACCTTGATCGTGAAATCACCTGTCCGAATGCGGACAAACGTGGCTGCCTCGACATCTGGGCTCGTGATCTTTTCACTGATTTCGCAGGTGTTTGCCCTCACTGTGGGTACAACTTCCCCATGGAATACCAATGGTATCTCCACAATCTCTTTGACAAGGGATCGATTCGGGAATTCAACAGGGACATCGCATCCGGCAACCCCACCGACTTCCCGAACTTCGAGGAACGGGTTCAGGCGGCCAAAGATAAAACCGGGCTTCAGAGCAGTTGCATGACCTTCAATGCGTCGTTGGACGGCATACGCCTGACCTGCGCCACTCTGATCGCCAATTTCCGAGGCGGTTCGGTCGGAGCTGCGGAAGGCGAGAAATTCATTCGTGCCCTGGAGCTTGCCCAGACCAAGCACCAGCCGTTTCTGGCATACGTCCACGGAACTGCCGGTATCCGCATTCAGGAAGGCGTCAACGGCCTCATCCAGATGCCCCGCTGCACCATGGCAGTCCGCAAGTACATTGAAGAAGGCGGACTGTACATTGTCCTATACGATACCAACTCCTATGCTGGCCCGGTAGCATCCTTCCTCGGTTGCTCTCCGTATCAGTATGCAGTGCGTTCCTCTCGTCTGGGCTTTGCCGGTCCCGGCGTCATCAAGGAAACCACGGGCATTGAGATACCGCCGGATTACCACAACTGCTTCAAGGCACTTTCACGCGGTCATATTCAAGGTGTCTGGAGCCGCAAGGACATCCGCAAGAATCTGCATCAGGCATTCCTGACGATTGGTGGCAGGAACCTCTATTACCGTTAAAAAAACAATTCCAAAATCATTAAAAGGCAGTCACATTCGTGTGACTGCCTTTTTTTTTTACAAAAAACAGTCAATCCGTCACCATGGTGTAACAACACACTCCATCCCGCGTGTCACCTTTCCTTGGACGAAACACCATATAGTTGCGTGTCAAACGCAATGCTTCGATATAAAAGCCCCGCTCGGCCCGATACTACAGAAGGGATTGATATGCATATGAAACTTCCTGCTTATCTACTAGCAAACAAACGAATTTCCGACACTTCCGAAACCACTCTCATCCTTATTACAATCAAGGATCATTCAATATTGGAAGAGATGTACGGACACTCTTTCATTGTACGAATCAAGCAGGAATTGCAGGACATTCTTGCTCGAATAGCCACAAGAATATCCAACAGTGAAAACATCGATTTCAGGAACACCGGCCCCGGTGAAGTCGCCCTTCTCATCCCCGCCTACGACTCTCCTGCCGATATCGCATACGAATACAAAACACAGGCACAAAACGACCTGAAACGAACCATGATCCACCAGACTGGACGGGGGATCGAACTCGGCATGGGCTATGCCAAACTCCCTGATGGACTTGGCTCTCCCCAAAGTACGAAATTCAATATTCTGCTGGAAAACGCACGTCGCATGACCAAAATCCCCTTGGACATGACACGGCTCGCTATCACAAACCGTTTCAATGAGATCGTTGAGCAAAAAAAGATCAGCACACTCTACCAGCCGATTCTTGATTTCCGAACCGGGACAATTCTTGGTTGGGAATCACTCACACGCGGTCCGCTTGAATCATCTTTCAGGTCTCCGGTGGTGCTTTTTGAAACGGCAGAACAACTCGGACGCCTGTTCGCTTTGGAAAAACTCTGCCGAGAATCCGCCATTCAAAATGCCGGTCACCTGAGTGGCGGACAAAAACTCTTTCTCAACATTCATCCCAAAACCATGGCTGATCCCGAATTCACTCCGGGCAACACGCTCAGGCTGATGGAAAAAGCCGGCCTCAAGCCTGATGACATTGTTTTCGAAATAACCGAGCAACACAGCCTTCAGGAATTTGAATTGTTTTATCAAACTCTTGAGCACTACCGCAGCCAAGGATTCAAAATCGCTGTCGACGATGCCGGAGCCGGATATGCAGGTCTGTCGACAATAGCCCAGCTCCGTCCGGAGTATATCAAACTGGATAAATCACTCACGGAAAATATCCACAAGGATCCGGTCAAACGCGCCCTGGTGGAAACCACCGTCACCTTTGCCAACAAAATCGGCTCACAGATAATCGCCGAAGGCATTGAAACAAAAGCACAGGCTGTGTGCATCAAGGATATTGGCGTGCATTGCGGACAAGGATACTTTATCGCACGTCCGTCTGCCCCAAAACCCGTACTCACCAAGGATTGTCAGGAACTACAATCGGCAAGTGACATATCAAGCCGGAGCGTCAATCTTTCACTTCCTATTGGGGATCTCGCTCAACCGCCTTTCCAAATGCAGCCTGACAACATGGTGTCCGATGCTCAGGAATTCTTCAAAAAGAACAACCGGTTCTCAAGCATTGTCATCACCGATAAAGAAGTCCCGCGCGGATTGATAATGGAATACCATCTCAACCGTCAGCTTTCTTCCCAGTATGGAATAGCGCTCTACTACAGACGCCCCATTGAGTCGGTCATGGACAAGACGCCACTCATTGTGGACATGAATACCCCTGTCGAGCAAGCAGCCCGAAAAGCCATGAAACGTGAAACGCTCAAGGCATATGACGATATCATCATTACCCGCAAGGGAATCCTCTACGGCATTGTCTCCGTTCAAAAACTGCTTGATGCCATGGCCAGAATTCAGGTCGAAATGGCCAAAGGGACAAATCCGCTCACAGGGCTGCCCGGTAATGTCGCCATTGAACAGGAAGTCGAGGGACGAATCGCACAGGGCCGCACCTTCAGCATCATTTACGCAGACCTCGACCACTTCAAGGTTTACAACGACACTTACGGATTCAAGAGCGGAGACAGGATCATAAAACTGGCAGCCGACATCATGATGTGGGCTGCAAGAAAACACGCGTCGGCAAATTCCTGCCTCTGTCATATCGGCGGTGACGATTTCGTTCTTATCACCGACCCCGAATCCGTTGACAGAATATGCACCTCCATCACCCGTTGTTTTGGCCGTTTGGTAAAGAACTGTTACTGCGTGGAAGACAGGACACAAGGGTGGATAAAGGCAAAAGGTCGTGACGGAAAAACCCGCGAATATCCTTTGGTGTCAATATCCCTCGGCGTCATCAGCATCAACGGCCAGTGTTCGCTTATGGAAATTGGTGAACGTGCCGCGCATATTAAGAAATACGCCAAATCAATCCCCGGAAATTCAGTTGCTGTTGACCGAAGGCTCCCTCTCGGCAGCGAATAAAAAAGACCCCGCATCCTTGAATGCAGGGTCTTTATATCTTCAATTATTGAGAAATTAGCGAGTCAGCTTGCGGAACTTGATCCGATGCGGCTGATCGGCATCCACGCCGAGACGCTTTTTCCTGTCCTTCACGTAATCACTGTAGTTGCCTTCGAGGAAGACAACCTTTGAATCACCTTCAAAGGCAATAATGTGTGTGGCGACTCGGTCAAGGAACCAGCGATCATGGCTAATGACCAACACACAGCCAGCAAAGTTTTCCAGACCGTCCTCAAGGGCACGCATGGTGTTCACATCAAGATCGTTAGTCGGTTCGTCAAGCAGTAGGACGTTAGCACCGGACTTAAGCATCTGGGCCATATGCACACGATTGCGCTCACCACCGGACAGCACGTCCACCGGCTTCTGCTGGTCCTGACCTGCAAAATTAAAACGGGAGCAGTAGGCACGGGCATTGACATCACGCTCGCCGAGCTTGATGAATTCGGCTCCGCCACTGATGATTTCATATACGCTCTTGCCCGGAGTCAGGGAATCACGGTTCTGGTCGGCATACGCCAGCTCGACGGTCTGACCAATGGTCATGGTACCGGCATCCGGCTGCTCTTCTCCGACAATCATCTTGAACAACGTGGATTTACCCGCACCGTTGGGGCCGACAATACCGACAATGGCGTTGGGAGGCAGGATGAAATCCATTCCTTCCACCAAAAGCTTGTCGCCCATGGATTTGGAAACCCCTTCGGCAACCACGACCTGCTTGCCGAGATGCGGTCCCGGCGGAATGTAAATCTGCAAGTCTTCGGCAAGGCGTTCGCTTTCGTGGCTGATCATGGATTCGTACGCATTGATACGCGCCTTACCCTTGGCTCGACGACCTTTGGGAGACATGCGAATCCATTCAAGTTCGCGCTGCAAAGTCTTTTGACGGTCAGCCTCGGCCTTTCCTTCCTGAGCCAGACGGTTTTCCTTCTGCTCAAGCCATGAAGAATAATTGCCCTTCCACGGTATACCGCGACCGCGATCCAGTTCAAGAATCCATCCGGCAACATTGTCGAGGAAATAGCGGTCATGGGTCACGGCGATAACAGTGCCCGGGAACTGGGCAAGGAATCGCTCCAGCCATGCCACGGAATCTGCGTCCAAATGGTTGGTCGGTTCGTCCAGCAGCAGAATGTCAGGAGACTGCAACAACAGACGGCACAATGCCACGCGGCGCTTTTCACCGCCGGAAATAACGGAAACAGGCGTATCCGCAGGCGGACAACGCAGGGAATCCATGGCCATTTCGAGCTTGGAATCAATATCCCACGCACCCTTGGCATCCATGAGCTCCTGCACCTTGCCCTGACGTTCGATCAGGGCGTCCATTTCCTCGGGTTCCATAGGCTCGGCAAATTTCTCGTTGATCTCGTTGTATTCACGGATAATATCCATGACTTCACCGACACCTTCTTCAACGACCTCACGCACGGTGCGCTCTTCATTTACGAGCGGCTCCTGCTCAAGGTATCCGATGGAATATCCGTCCTTGACCTGAATCTCTCCATCGAATTCGGTATCGACACCAGCAAGAATCTTGAGAAGCGAACTCTTACCGGAACCGTTCAGGCCAAGCACGCCGATCTTGGCACCATAAAAATATGAAAGGGATACATTTTTCAGCACTTCCCGCTGACCATGGCGTTTGGTCACCTTGTACATCGAATAGATGATTTTTTCGGCTTCGTTGCTCATTTATTACCTCATAAAGGGGATTTTTTCGTGTGCGAGAGGTGTTGCAAAGTTGCGTTGGTTTGTAAAGCGCAAAACGAAGGGTAAACCAATGAAAAACGGCCGGAGGAAATCCCGTCCGGCCGTTGGTTGTTTCTGTTTACGCAGCAGTGGGAGCGGTAAAGACGCGCTGCCCGAGGTCGCGGTCAAGCATGAACAGCCCGCCACCGTCGCCGACCAGCTTCAGCTTGCCGACGATGTCGCCGACACTGTCCTCTTCTTCCACCTGCTCGGCAATAAACCACTGAAGAAAAATACCGACAGCATGGTTCTTCTCTTCAACGGCGAGGTCGGCAAGGTCGTTGATACGAGCGGTAACGCCCTTTTCATGTGCCAGGGATTCTTCAAAGGCTTCCAAGGCAGAACCCCAGGAATGCGGCGGCGCATCAATGGTTCCGAGCTTGGCATGTCCGCCCGCCTCGTTGATGTAATCGAAGAACTTCATGGCATGGAACATTTCTTCCTGATATTGCGCGTACATCCATTTCGAAAAGCCGCCAAGCCCTTCCTGTGCGAAATACGAGGACATGGACAGGTAGATATGAGCCGAAAAGATTTCCCAATTCATCTGGTCATTGAGTGCTGCTTCCATTTTCTGACTGAGCATATGATCTCCTTTGGTAACATTGATTTTCTGGTCGATATGGAATTGGTTCCGCAAAGAATACAATGAAACTTCACGGAAGCATTCGCCAAAATCAATCCAGCATTTTTCCATGGGATTTGCAAGATAATGAGAACGATTCCTGAACTTTTATCAGAAACCAAACATATTTTATGAAAATCAGATGAGACGATTCTGTGAAAACATGGAACGCAGCCTGTGAGCCAGATGTGTACTGCGCTTGCCGGCGGTCGCGTTATTCAAGCCGATCTGAAAAGCACGTTCGCTTCCGATCATTACCGCCAGTTCTCGAGCACGCGTCAGCCCGGTATACAACAAGTTCCGCTGCAAAAGCATAAAATGCTGCGTGACGACAGGCATGACCACGGCCTTGTATTCACTACCCTGCGACTTGTGTACGCTGACCGCATATGCCAGACTCAACTCATCCAGTTCACTGGATTCGATGTGAACATGGTTACCGTCAAACTCAACGAGCATTTCACGGTCATCCGGCTCGATATCCACGATCCAGCCAAGGTCTCCGTTGAAGATTTCCTTGTCGTAATTGTTCTTGAGCTGAATGACGCGGTCACCCACACGATAGGTCGCAAATTTCCGTTTGATTTCCCTGACTCCCGGCCCCCCCGGATTCAGGCGCTCCTGCAACACGCCGTTCAACGCCTGTGTACCGACATCCCCCTTGTGCATGGGAGTCAGAACCTGAATATCCCGCAACGGATCAAGCCCGTACCGTTCCGGTATCCGGTCACATACGCTGTCCAGAATCAACCGTTGGACCTTTTTCGTGTCATCCTGAGGTATCCAATAGAAATCAGCCTCAGGGGCCGGACAGGGATGCTGTCTCGGGAACTGCCCGTTGTTGATGCGGTGGGCATTGACGACAATGAAACTCTCCTGCGCCTGCCGGAAAATATGCGTCAGCACGGAGCACGGGACACGGTGCGAATTGATGAGGTCGCCAAGAATGTTTCCCGGCCCGACACTCGGCAACTGATTCACGTCTCCGACCAGAATCAACCGGCAGGTATGGGGCAATGACCGCAGAATCGAGACAAAAAGATGTGCGTCCACCATGCTTGCTTCGTCAATGACTAGCACGTCCGCCTTGAGCTTCTGGTCTTCGCAATAATGAAAACCGCCGTCAGGTTGATATTGCAGCAAGCGATGGACTGTCAGCGCGGAATGGCCTGTAGCCTCGGACATGCGCTTGGCGGCACGCCCGGTGGGAGCGGCCTGCTTGATCTTCAGCCCCAACTCCTTGAGTGTGAGCATGATGGCCTTGGTAATGGTCGTTTTACCCGTACCCGGCCCACCAGTAATGATAAACACCTTGTTGCTGCATGCTTCGAACACCGCTTCCCGCTGCTCGTCAGATAATTGAAAGCCGAGCTTTTCCTCGACGCGAGGCAAAGTCTTGTCGATCTTCTTGCGGCTGACAGGTGTCGGGTGGCTGATGAGTTGATACAGGCGCTGTGTAATCTCATTTTCGTGATGGAAAAAATGAATGAGATATACGGCTTCATCGATTCCCTGCTCAGGCAGGTCTTCAATGCGGATGCGCTTTTTCTCCTCAATGGAATACAACGCGAGTTCCAGCTTATCAAAATCACTGGTATCGAGCATTTTCGCGACTTCTTCGAGCAATGTTCCCTTGGGTATGAACATATGCCCGCCGCGTTCGCAGGACGACACCAGACTATAGAGAATTGCAGCCTCAAACCGCTGTGCACAGTCAGGCGCAAACCCCAATTTCATGGCCATCTGGTCGGCTGTACGAAATCCCACGCCACGAATTTCATACGCGAGTTCGTATGGATTATCCCGCAGCTTGCGTTCGGCCTGCGCGCCGTGAAGATGAAATATCTTACCGGCAAAAGTCGTCGGGACATTGTGTGTCTGCAAGAACACGAGCAGATTCTTGATCTCGCGCTGCCGCCCCCATGACTCGATGATATCCTTCAGCTTGTTCTTGGAAATACCCTTGATTGCAAGAAGCTTATCCGGCTCATCATCAAGGACGTCCAACACTGCAACGCCAAACTTTTCAACCAGACGAGTCGCGGTTTTCTCGCCGACCCCCTTGATGGAGGATTGCAAAAAGCGAATAACGCCATTTTCCGTGGCCGGACGCGCCTCTTCGAAAGTCTTCACCTCAAACTGGCGTCCGAATTTCGGATGAACAGTCCATTTGCCGTGCATGTCCAGGGTGGAACCGGCAACCAGTTCCCCCATGATGCCAACAATGGAAATCTGTCCGGGTTCATCTTTTACCCGGACACGCGCAATGGCATAGCCGTTTTCTTTGTTCTGATATATAACGGACTGTACTTCTGCGCCTGAAAGATGGGATAATTGATCGTCACTCATGAATTTTTCGTTTGGTCGCCTAGACTTTCTGTCTATGGACCAGAGACTGTTTCAGAGTCTCCTTATCCATGAACTTGACTTCAGCACCGATGGGGATGCCCTGCGCCAGACGACTGACACGCACATCCGGATAATCGCGCTCTACCAGATTTTTCACGTATGAGGCGGTAGATTCGGCATCAAGTGTCGCACCGAGCGCCAAAATCAATTCGGACACACGCCCGCTGCCGAGATGCCTTTTCAGGCGTTCGACTTCGAGATGCCCCGGCTCAATACCGTCCAACGGAGAAAGCAGTCCTCCCAGCACGAGATAGCGGCCTTTGTAAATGCCCATGTTTTCCATTGCCAACAAAGCGTCCCATTCCGGGACAAGGCACAGCTGGTCGGTATCGCGGGTCGGGTCGGCGCAGATGGAACAGGGACTCGACTCGGCAAGGCAGGCACACTCGTCGCACAAACAGAGATTCTCGCGCAGATCAAGCACAGCCTGCCCGACACCGTTGGCCCGTTCCCGCGGCATCTTGAGTAAAGTCAAGGCGATACGCAACGCGGATTTCGGACCGATGCCGGGAAGGCTTGAAAGCTGATCTACGACCTCTTTCAGAGGCTTGGGAAGATTTTGCAATGCTACCGCCTAGAACATGCCCGGAATGCTCAAACCGCCAGTGACCTGCGACAACTCTTCTTCGGACTTTTCCTTGGCCTTCTTGAGAGCTTCGTTCGCTGCGGTCAGCACGAGATCCTGAAGCATTTCAACATCACCGGCTTCCATGACGCTGTCTTCAATATTCACTTCGGTCAATTCCTGAGAGCAGGTAGCCTTGACGGTTACCATGCCGCCACCGCTGGATGCTTCGACGATCATGTTCTTGAGAGCTTCCTGCTTTTCAGTCATTTTGCGCTGCATCAGCTGAGCCTGACGCACCATTTCTTTCATATTCATTAAAATATCTCCTTACAGTCTATGTTTATTGAATCAAGCCTTAGTTTCTGGGGCTGACTGACATCAACTGAGCGCTGAAATCCTTTATGATCTTCTGCACTCCCGGATGATTTTCAGCCTCTTCCTGAAGCTGTCTGTCCGACTTGCGGACGGCAATATCGCCTGTTTCCACGCGAACTTCAACCATCGGCCCAAAATATTCTCTCGCCAAACCGTCCAAAGCTGAAAGCGTTTTGTTTTCAGACAGTTGCGAACACTGCATTCTTGACTTGCACGTAATAACCAACTCACTGTCCCCAAGTTTTCCTTCTGCAAGACGAAGCATGGACACACGCACACCGGCCTGTCCGTTGCGTTCCGTGACGAATTCCAAAAAACCCTTCCAGTTACGCGGACCAGCGGCCTGAGTTGGTGCAGGAGCAGGCCTTGGAGCAGGCTCCTGTTCAACTGGAGCCTCCGGAGCAGACATGGCTGCGGAAGGCGCACTCTGTCGCTGCGTCGGAGATGGAACCGACTCGCGGGAGTCCTGCTGGGGCATCGACTGAGCCTGCGGCCGCGGCGGCGGAGACTGCTGCGCCTGCTGAGTCGGCGGTTGCATCTGCTGTGGAGGGACCTGAGCCTGTGGCGGCGCAAACCGCTGCCCCCCAGACTGATTGTATCCACCACCAGAAGCAGGAGGCGGCCCACCCTGTCGACCACCCTGCTGTCCACCGAACTGGCCGCCCTGCCCTGTCGGAACAGGACGTTGCGGCGCGGCGTTTCCATTTCCGGGTGCGGAAATCTTCTCCAAATTGATGAGATCCGGCAGGCTTGTCAGGTTGAGCAGCAGCAGTTCAAGCGCCAAGGCAGGCTCAAGGCTGGTCATGACCTTTTTCTGTCCATCGAGCGTCATCTGCCAACAGGCGTGGATGTGCGGAGCTTCAAATTTATTGGCCCAATCCATCCACGATTTTGCTTCCTCACCGGACAGACCGAGTAGACTGAGAGCCTCCTCGCCTGCCTGTCGAAGCAGAAACATATTGCGCCAGCAGTTGGTCAGTTCGCGCAGGAAAAATCCGAGATCAAGCCCTTGATCAAGCACCTGCCTGAGCACCTGCCCCACAGCAACCAGATTGCGGGAATGCATGGCCTCCATAAGCTGAAAGAACACATCCTGTCCGGCAAGTCCGAGGAAGGAGCGGACCCCTTCTTCGCGCAACACGTCCTCACCCATGGCAAGGGCCTGTCCGAGCAGAGACATGGAATCGCGCACGCTTCCGGCACCGCGTTTGGCGATAATCTCCAGTGCGCCGGGTTCGAACTGCAACTCCTCAAGAGTCATGATTTTTTCAAGATGCGCGACAAGTTCCGCCTGCGACAACATCTTGTACGTATAATGCTGGCAACGGCTGATAATGGTGGCCGGGAATTTGTGCGGCTCGGTAGTCGCCATGATGAATGTCGCACGCGGCGGCGGCTCCTCAAGAGTCTTGAGAAGCGCATTGAACGCCTGCGTGGTCAGCATGTGTGCTTCATCAATGATGAAGACCTTGTACCGGCACTCAACCGGTGCATAGCCGATGTCTTCCTTGAGACGTCGGGCATCATCCACACCGTTGTTGGATGCACCATCGATCTCGATGACGTCAACGGCCACACCTGCGGTTATCTGCTTGCAATTGGAGCATTCATTACACGGCTCGGCCGTAGGTGCATTGACGCAGTTGAGCGCCTTGGCAAAAATACGGGCTATGGTCGTCTTGCCGACACCGCGGGTGCCGGAAAAAAGATACGCCGGAGCAATTTTGTCAGATGCGGCAGCACGGGAAAGAATGGCCTTGATGGCCTGCTGTCCAGCTACGTCGGTGAATGTCTGCGGCCGATACTTGGCTGTAAGATTCGATGTGCTCATGGATATGCCTGATGATTGTGCGCGGCGAGTAAACCCCGTTGAAATAACAAAAGAAAAATAGGGAAACCCGACATTCCGCGCCGGATTTCCCTTTTCTTACCAGATGCTGTTCGGATTTTCTAGACTTTCTATTAAACCGAATAGCGATGGAGCCAGTGCTCGTAGTCTTCGTTTTCGCCCTTGACGATCTTGAAGTATTCGGTCTGGAGCAGCTTGGCGACAGGACCGGCCTTGCCGTCACCGATCTCACGACGGTCAATGGAACTGATGGGAGTCAATTCGGCTGCCGTACCGGTGAAAAAGACCTCATCGGCGACGTAGAGCATGTCACGGGTGATCGGCTCTTCACGCACTTCGTATCCGAGGTCGCCTGCCAAGGTGATGATGGAGTCACGAGTCAGGCCACCCAGCACGCCGTCGGCGTGGGGAGTGTAGATGACGTCATTCACGACCATGAAGATGTTCTCGCCGGAACCTTCGGAAACGTGACCTGTGGTATCGAGCAGAATGGCTTCGTCATAACCGTCGCCAACGGCTTCGGTCTTGGCGAGCACGGAGTTGACGTAGTTGCCGCATGCCTTGGACTTGGTCATCATGACATTGACATGGTGCCTGTTGAAGGTGCTGCACTTGACGGCAATGCCCTTTTCCAGAGCTTCTTCTCCAAGATATGCACCCCAAGGCCAGGTGGCGATGATGGTACGGATCGGGTTGTCACCGGGGTGTACACCCATGGCACCTTCGCCGATGAACACCAGCGGACGAACATACGCGCCGGCAAGTTTGTTCAGCTTCAAAGTCTCGACAGCGGCTTCAGTCAGTTCGGCAGCGGTATAAGGGACTTTGATACCCAGAATTTTGGCGGAATTGACCAGGCGCACCATATGTTCTTCAAGGCGAAACACCTCGGAAGAACCGTCAGCACACTCGTAGGCACGAATACCTTCGAATACACCGGCACCGTAATGAAGAGTGTGTGTCAGGACGTGGACATTCGCCTCGTCCCAGGGGACCTGTTTACCGTCAAACCAGATGGTTTCAGACTTCTGGACCATGTATGCTGCTCCTTGAAAAATTGGGCATGTTACCGCCATATATGTTGATAGAACATGGAAAGTAAAAAAAAGTGATCGCAAGGTCAAGTTAGACCGCAAAAAGGGGCAATTTCATTTTGACAGGGACATGGTCGCGAGAGTATGTAATTTAGCTTGCTTTAATAAATTTTGTAGGAGTTTCCACCATGTCTAATTTTGCTAGAGTCGATCGACTGCCTCCCTATGTTTTTGCTCAGGTGAATGAACTCAAGATGAAACTGCGCCACGCGGGCGCGGATATCATCGACCTGGGCATGGGCAACCCCGATGTGCCCACACCGAAGCCTATTCTCGACAAGCTGGCAGAAGCGGCGTACAAGCCCGGCAACTCCAAGTACTCGGCGTCCAAGGGAATCAAAGGACTTCGCAAGGCCATCTGCGACTGGTATTTCCGTCGCTACGACGTATCCCTTGATCGAAATCAGGAAGTCTGCGTCACCATGGGAGCCAAGGAAGGCCTCGCTCATCTCGGTCTGGCCATGCTCAGCCCCGGCGATGTCGTCCTCGCGCCGGACCCGGCCTACCCCATTCATCCGTATGCCTCAATCATTGCTGGCGCGGATGTCCGCCGTGTGCCCATCGGCCCCGGTCAGGATTTCTTCGAGAACCTTGAAACCGCGGTCAAGCACACATGGCCCAAGCCCAAGGTGCTGATCATCAACTTCCCCCACAACCCGACGACCCAATGCATTGAGCTGCCCTTCTTCCAGCGCATCGTCGACTTCGCCAAGGAACACGAGCTGTATGTCATCCATGACCTCGCATATGCAGATTTCGTATTCGACGGCTACACAGCCCCGAGCTTCATGCAGGCTGAAGGCGCAAAAGACGTCGGCGTGGAATTCTTCTCCATGACCAAAAGCTACTCCATGGCGGGCATGCGTGTCGGCTTCTGCGTCGGTAACCCTGAGATGGTTCAGGCCCTAACCCGCATCAAGAGCTACCTTGATTATGGTATATACCAGCCCATCCAGATTGCGGCTGCCTGTGCCCTCAACGGAGATCTCGACCCTGAGCCCAAATTCACTCAGGACGAAATGGACCAGCACGTCAAGGATATCATGGCTGTCTACGAAGACCGCCGTGACGCCCTGTGTGAAGGCCTGAACCGTATCGGCTGGGAAGTCACCCCGCCCAAGGCTACCATGTTCCTGTGGGCTCCGATTCCTGAAGAATTCAAGAAAATGGGATCAGTGGAATTCTCCAAAATGCTGCTCAAGGAAGCAGAGGTTGCGGTTTCTCCCGGCCTCGGGTTCGGCGAATACGGCGATGACCACGTCCGCTTCAGCTTCGTGGAAAACCGTCACCGTACCAATCAGGCTGTCCGCAACCTGCGTAAATTCTTCTCCAAGGGGTAAAAATGGACGTAATAAAACTCGGCCTCGGCGGTTTCGGGACTGTCGGCTCCGGCCTCGCAAAGATTCTCGACATGAATGCGGACCGCATCGCAAAGCGGCTCGACAGAAAGATCGAGATAAAATCAGCGCTTGTCCGCGACCTGAACAAGAAACGCGCATTCGATCTCGGACCGAATGCAACGCTTACAGACAACCCCGACGAGCTTGTCAACGACCCCGAGGTCGACATCATTGTCGAACTCATGGGCGGACTTGATACCGCAAGAGACCTCATCCTCAAGGCGTTTGCCGCCGGAAAGCATGTGGTCACCGCCAACAAGCACCTTCTGGCAGAACACGGCCTGGAACTTTTCCAGGCCGCCAGAGAAAACAACGTCGGCCTCATGTTTGAGGCCAGTTGTGCCGGGGGCATTCCCATTGTTCAGACTCTCAAGGAAAGTCTCGCAGGTGACAAAGTCAACAACATGCTCGGCATCATGAACGGGACGGCCAACTACATCCTGTCCGAAATGACGACCAAGGGCATGGACTTCAACACCGCTCTCGCCGACGCACAGGACCTCGGTTATGCCGAGGCGGACCCGACTTTCGATATTGAAGGTTTCGATACCGCACACAAGCTGTGCGTCCTTATCCGCATGGCCTATGGTGTCGACTATCCGCTGGAGGACATCCCTGTTCAGGGAATCACCGGCGTTACCCCGATGGACATCCAGTTCGCGCGCGAATTCGGTTACCGCATCAAGTTGCTCGCTCACGTCATGGACGTTGACGGTCAGCTTGAAGCCGGCGTCCACCCGGCATTGGTACCGTACACCTATCTGATCGCCCGTGTCGGCGGAAACTACAACGCTATCCGGCTCACAGGCAACGCTGTCGGCCCTGTCATGCTTCACGGACAGGGTGCGGGCGACCTGCCCACCGGCAGTGCCGTCCTCGCCGACATCATGCATCTGATCCGGCACATGAAGCAGGGAGTGACTCCGGACAATACCGGATTCGATGGGCTGGCCATTGAAAAGGCAAAAATACTGCCTCCGGAAGAATCCGAATCAAAATACTACTTCCGTTTCACCGTGGCCGATCGAACCGGCGTCATGGCGGCCATCACGAAATCCATGGCCACACACGGCGTTTCCATTGCACAGGCGGTCCAGAAAGGCGAAGCCGGTGCCGAAGGCGTCCCGCTCGTCATCATCACGCACGAGACCCGGGCAAAGGATGCAAATGCCATGATTGAAGAAGTGGACGCCATGGACTTCACAGTCGAGCCGTGCGTTAAATTCAGAATCCTCTAACCGGGAATCCGGGATGAAAACAGTATATCTCATAGCCGACGGAATGGGCGGCTGGCCGCTGGAAGAGCTTGGCGGCAAAACAACCATGGAAGCCGCAGTCACGCCAAACATGGACGAACTGGCAAAAACCGGCATCGTCGGCCGCGCACAGACCGTGCCGGAAGGCATGCCGCCCGGTTCGGATGTGGCAAACATGGCCCTGCTCGGCTTTGATCCGGCAACATACCACACCGGACGCGGCCCCATTGAGGCAGCGGCGCAGGGGCTTGAGCTTGACCCGGACGACCTTGTCTGGCGGCTCAATCTCGTCACGGTTTCCAAGCTGAATATTGACGGTTTCATGCGGGACTATTCCTCCGGGCACATCTCCACGGACGTCTCACGACCTGTGGTAGAAGCCTTGCAGGAAAGACTCGGTAACGACACCTATACCTTCATCCCCGGCATCCAGTACAGGCACCTGCTCGTCCAGAAAGGCGGTGCTTTGACTGATGACGCCAAGCTGAACGTCAACCCGCCCCACGACATAACGGACAAACCCATCAAACTCGATCTGCGTGTTTTTTCCCGCAGCCCGTTTCTGTGGGACCTGATTTTCGAAGCCAAGGAAATCCTTGAAGATCGTGACGTGAACATGAGTATCGCAAATTCCATCTGGCCATGGGGTCAGGGACGTCCGCTCAATCTTCCGAATTTCAAGGAAACATTCGGCCTCGACGGTGCGGTTATCTCCGCTGTCGATCTCATCAAAGGGCTTGGTTTCGCATCCGGCATGGAAGTCCTCGACGTGGAAGGAGCAACCGGCCTTCTCGAAACCAATTATGAAGGCAAAGTCGATGCCGCACTCAATTACCTCAAGGACAACGACTTCGTATTTGTCCACCTTGAAGGTCCGGACGAATGCGGGCATGGCGGCGACGCCAGCGAAAAGGTCGAAGCGATCAGCCGATTCGACTCCCGAGTCGTCGCTCCCATGCGTGAAGCGCTCAAGGATGAAGAGGTAAACTGGATCATCACCTGTGATCATTTTACCCCTATTGCCGAACGGACGCACACCATGGACGCAGTACCGTTTATCATCAACAAACCGGGGTGCGAGGCTTCCGGCGTATCTGAATTCTCCGAAAAAACCGCCGATTCAACAGGTTTGAAATTGGAAAACGGATTTGAACTGCTCTCCTTCGCACTCAACAACGCCGGTAAATAATCATGGTATCGAAAATCGAATTTCCACAAAACGACAGTTGGTATCACCATTTTGTCTCATACGGTGAAACTGACACCATGGGCGTTCTTTATTATGCGGAATATCTGCATCTTTTCGAACGCTCCCGCAGCCTGTTCATCCGTGAACGCGGCATGAGCTATGCCGAAGTGGAAAAGCGAGGCATCATTCTGCCGGTACGTGAAGCTGGTTGCCGCTATCGTTCCCCGGTCCGGTTCGACGATGAGATCTATATTCACGTCGGTATCAGCCAGTGGAAACGGGCATCCATGACATTCGCATACGAAGTCTGGGACAAGGATAAATCTGTTCTCCACGCCACAGGAATGACGGAGCATGCAGCCGTTGGCCCCAACGGTAAACCGACCCGCGTTCCCGATTGGCTGAAAGATCTTTTCGAATAAACACCATTTTTTCTCATCTTCAACATTCATAGAGCGTATCAATGTTCATTGACGTACATACTCACGCCTTTCATCCGAAAATCGCACACAAGGTCGTGGATCAACTGGAAAATCATTACTCCATATCCCCTGTCGGAAACGGACAGCTGGAAGATTTGACTGAACGTCTGGACCGAGCTGGTATCGACAAGGCCGTTGTCCTTGCTGCCGCCACTTCCGGCGATCAGGTTATTCCGGCAAACAACTGGGCTATTCACATCAAGGAAACATATCCTTCGCTCATTCCGTTCGGAACAATCCATCCGGATTTCGACCGACTGGAAAGTGAATTGGATCGCCTGCAAAAAAACAACATCACCGGCCTGAAATTTCATCCCGACTTTCAAGGATTTCGGATGGATGACCCTGCCCTGTATGAAATAATGGAAATGATGGCCGACCGATTCATCTGCCTCTTCCATGTCGGCGATACCCTTCCGCCCGAAGAAAATCCGTCCTGCCCGAAAAAACTGGCAAAATTGCACCGGGCATTCCCGAATACCCCTATCATAGCGGCGCACATGGGCGGCTACAGACAATGGGAATATTCTCTGGAGCACCTCGCGGACACAAACGTGTATGTCGATTCATCCAGCGTCATGGACTTTGTTGATGATTCGCTTTTGAAACAGCTTTTTGATTCTTTTGGCAGTGACCGGACTCTCTTCGGCAGCGATTATCCCTTGTACGATCCAGCTTCCGAAATCGATCGTCTGAAATCCCGTCTGCATCTTTCGGAAACTGCGTTGGAATCACTTCTCAACAACGCATCACATCTCTTATGCTCTTAATATCGTTTTGATAAATTCCTATGGAATAAACCGAAAAAACAGAGTATAGAAACTGCAATCGTGTGCAACTCCAACAAGAGGAACGAAATGCTGAGAAGAATCACATTGGCACTGTCATTCTGCCTCATCCTTGCTCTGGCAGCGTGCGGAACCAAGACCTATCAGGTCACCACGAAATCAGGTCAGACCTACACCGCGAATGGCTCACTGGATTATGACGTCAAGTCAGAAACCTACAAATTCAAAAACGAGAAAGGCAAAGAAATCATTCTCAATCAAAAAGACATCCAAGTCATTCAGGAAAGCGAATAAAATAAAAGCCCCGCCAAGCGGGGCTTTTGTTTTAATCAAATCAAATCCAGAATCGAGCCGAAATCCGGATCGAAAAGTCGTTTATACGTTCTGACAACAAATCCATCTGTCATCCCGGACAGATAATCACAAAGCATCCGCTTCCTCCGCTCTTGATCCATTTCCAAAAGAGCAGAATGGTAGTGTGCAGGCAAGAGCTGGAAATCAGCCGTATCCCCTTTGGCATATTCGGAATCCATCACCTCGAACAGTTGGCGGAGAATCCGGCCTCCCTTGAACTCGACCTGATGCACCTGTGGCGTATGAAAGACCAACGCCACTGCAAGTTTTTTCAAGAGATTGCAAAGCAGTCTGCTCTCTTCGACGACCTCTATGTCATAAAGGTAACGATTCGTTTTTTCGGCAAACGGATTGTCTCGCTTGACGAGCGATGTCGCATGGATGAACTCTCCAATTCGACGAGCGAGAAAGGAACTGAACGTATCATCCTGAATGGCCGAACACAGCGACTCAAGGAACTCAGTATCGCTCCCGGTAATCTCCTTGTCCTTTACATCAATCCAGTTACGAACCTTCTTTACTGTAATAAATCCGGCACGAATGCCATCATCGAGATCGTGAATGGAATAGGCAATGTCATCAGCCCAATCCATTATCCGGCACTCTACCGATTTGAAACCATTGAGTTCCTTTTCAGTTTCAAAACACTCAGAGAAGGCAACGTCCGGGCTGACGAAACGCAGAACTTCTTCCTGAAAATCATAAATGAAATGATTCTTTTTGGCCTCGGATGCACTGAACAAAATCTTGTATTTCAGCATGCCGTCCAAAAAGGCCCGGGTCGGATTCATCCCCGACCAAGTGGATCCCTTGCGATAGAACAGGTCAACCAGAATACGGAGATTTTGAGCATTCCCCTCAAATCCGCCGGCTTCAAGCATCATCTCGTTGAGCACACGTTCACCGGCATGTCCAAAGGACGGATGCCCGATATCATGAGCCAGACAGATGGATTCAACCAAATCCTGATCTATATGAAAACCATCGCCAAGCTCAGGTGCAGTCCGATTCAGGTGATTAACAATGGATCGTCCGATCTGTGAGACCTCAATGGAATGCGTCAGGCGCGTGCGGTAAAAATCAAATTCACCGGACAGGAAAACCTGCGTCTTTGATTGCAGCCTGCGAAAAGCCGGTGAGTAGATGATACGATCCCGGTCCACCTCAAACGGAGTGCGCCCTTTCTGATGCTTGGCCTGCCCCTGTCCGATGGACTCGAAGTCATATGCCGAATAAAAACAGTTTTTCACGGTTCCCCCTTGTTCATAGAAAGACGTACTGTGAACCGCAGCGAAAGAAAAGCCCCTTCCATCATGATTCGATGGAAGGGGCTTGTTTTATTCGTATTCAGATCGAATTATCCTAGATCCGGAGCCTTGCCTGCATTGGCCCGTGCTCCACTGCCCGAAGACAGCTTCCGCTCCAATGCATTGAAAAGGCGCGAGAACGAGAATGTCAGTGTCAGGTAGATGCAACCAGCTCCGACCAGGAACGGCACATAGGTGTAGTACTTCGCACCAAGGACCTTGGCGGAGTACATCAGCTCTGCAACGCCAATGGTGGAGATGAGCGAAGAATCCTTCAGCAGAACGACCAGTTCGTTTGCGAGAGGCGGAATCATTCGCCTCAACGCCTGAGGCAGAATCACATAGATCATGGACTGCGTATGACTCAACCCACTGCTGCGGGCCGCCTCCATCTGTCCCTTGTTAATGGACTGGATACCTGCACGAATAATCTCCGCATTGTATGCACCGCTATTGATACCAAGGGCGATAATACCGGTAATCAACGGATCAGGCGAAATGCCTTCACCGGTAATCATCATGTAAATTTGCGGAAATCCGAGGTAGAAAAAGAAAATCTGCAAAAGCATCGGAGTACCGCGAATAACCTGAATGTAGGCATCCGCAAAAATCCGAATATACAACCGACGACTGATGCGGCATGTTCCCGCAATAATTCCCAGAAACAGGCCGAGAGCGAGTGCGCCGAAAGTCACCTCAAGAGTGGCGGTCGCCCCCCTGAGCAGCATATCGTAATGTTTAAAGACGAGAGAAAAATCCACAACCCGCTCCTAAAAATGAAAATACCGGGAGAAGCACAGACTTCTCCCGGTGTTACTTATATTAGAGATTCCACTTCTTGACGATCTTGTCGTATGTGCCTTCTTTCTTGACTTCATCAAGTGCCTTGTTCAGGGCATTGAGGAAATCAGTGTTGGCCTTACGGGAAATGATTGCCAGTTCTTCAAATGCCAGCGGCTCGCCAGCACGCTTGAAAGTGCCTTTCTTGACGAATTCGTCAGCAACGGAAATATCGGCGACAACAGCGTCGGCAGCCTTGTTGTGAAGCATCATGAAAGCGATGTTGTAAGTCTCGGGCTTGACAACCTGAGCGCCCTCGATCTTGTCAGCCTGCTGTTCACCGGTGGTGCCGAGCTGCACTGCGATCTTCTTACCCTTGAGGTCCGCAGGGCCGGTGATATCGGAATCGGAACGGACAACGAGGACCTGACCACTGGAAAAATACGCATTGGAGAAGCTGACCTGCTTGGCACGATCAGGGGTAACGCTGAATCCGGACATGCCCATGTCAACCTGACCGCTCTGGACGGCAGTGACGATTGCGGAAAATTCCATGGTGACCCACTTGACCTTGAGGCCCATCTTTTCGGTCATGGCGTTCAGGAGATCGATATCAAAGCCGACACGTTCACCATTGTCGCCAATGGATTCGAACGGCGGATAGTCCGGGCTGTTGCCAACGGTGATAACGCCTTTTTCCTTGATTTTTTCAAGGGTGGTGCCTGCAAATGCAGAACCGACACAGAGACTCAGGAGCAATGCGAGAGCCGCAACTACGGTGAGATTGAACTTGTTGAACTTCATATCCTTTCTCCTTAAATTGAATGGGGTTACTTCAAGCTGTATTCAGCTTGAAACAAAATTTATACCTATAGGGTTAATCCGTGACCCCCGCCATGAGCGGTCCGATTTTACCTGGGGTTTCAGCATCTGATGTGGACAACAGGCCAAGTATCTGCCCCCTGTAGATGACGGCGATACGATCAGCCAATTGCAGCGCCTCATTGAGGTCGCCGGTCACCAGCAGGACTCCCGCCATTTCGCGAGCGGCGAGCAGTCGTTTCCAGACCTCTTCCGTCGCCGAGACATCAAGTCCCTGTGTCGGCTGTTCCGCAACGATAAACCGGGGTTCCCGGTACAGTTCCCGGGCAAGAACCGCTTTTTGCAGATTGCCGCCGGACAACTGCCACGCAAGTGCATGAATGCGGCCCGGACGGATATCGAATTTCTCGATCAGGTCAATGGTGTCCTTTTCGGCGCGCTTTTTGTCAAGCAGCAATCCCTTGGCAAACCCCTTGCGTGTTGTCAGCAAAAGATTGTCCACAAGATTCTGATTTCGTAGTGTAGCCAGTCCGAGCCGATCTTCAGGGATATAGCACATGGACCGATTCCACGTGGATTCTGCAAAAAACTTCCGCCACGGATGCCCCATGATAAAAACGGTGTCGAGCGGTGGTTTGGTCAAACCCGTCACAGCCTCGACCAAAGCTTTCTGTCCGTTTCCGGCAACGCCGACAACAGCAACGACTTCACCTTGACGTACCTCGAGATCGACACCATGCAGTCCCAGTCCGGTCAAATTCTTGACTTCAAGGACGGTGTCGCCGACCTCGGCAGGCTCACGATCGACCTCAAGCAAGACTTCCTTACCGACCATGCGGGACGCCAGATCAGCCTTGGATTCGATGGCAGCAGGATCAAGTTCTCCCTCGATTCTGCCCCGGCGCAGGATGGCAATCTCGTCAGCAAAAGCAATCACTTCCTCAAGCTTATGACTGATGAAAATGATCGATTTACCCTGTTCAGTCATACGCCAAAGCGCTTCGAACAGCTTGTTGGTCTCTTCGGGAGTCAGCACTGCCGTCGGTTCGTCAAAAATGAGAATTCGACTTTCCCGGTACAGCAGCTTGAGAATTTCAACGACCTGCCGTTCGCCCATGGACAAATCACAGACATAGGCACCGGGATCAATCTCAAGACCGTAGGCGTCGGCGAGTTCACCAACCCGCTTTTGCATCTCACGAGGAGAAACGAAAAATTTTCCTTCCTGACCAAGCAGGACATTCTCGGCAACAGTCATCGAATCAACAAGCATGAAATGCTGATACACCATGCCGATTCCGGCTTCGATGGCATCTTTGGATGAAGCAAACTTGACCGGCTTTCCGTCCACCTCGATATGACCGTCATCCGGCTGATACCGGCCGGCGAGCATGCTCATCATGGTTGACTTGCCCGCACCGTTTTCACCGAGCAGGGCCTTGATTCGTCCGGGATACACGTCCAACGTGATCGAATCATTGGCGACAACTTTGCCGAAACGTTTGGTCAGCCCCTTCAAGCTGACGACCGGCTGTACGCCTTCCGGCAAGGATCGCACACCGGCGGGACGAGCAAATTTCAATTCAGACATATTCCTAACCCTCCGGCTCGATGTTGGTTCCGAGGGCGGCAGGGGCATCAATGCGACGACCGCGCCATGCGGAAAGAATGAGCACCAGAATGGTCAGGACATAGGGCAGCATCAAAAGCAGCGAAGACGGAAGATTGGTACCCATCGCCTGTAACCGAAGCTGAAAAGCCATCACACCGCCGAACAGATATGCTCCGATAACGGCCCGACCGGGACGCCAGAAGGCAAAAATAACAAGGGCGACGGCAATCCATCCTCTGCCTCCAGACAAACCATTGGTCCAGAGGTGAGTATATGCCAATGACAGGTACGCTCCACCAAGCCCAATGAGGAATCCACCGCCAACAACGGCAAAATACCTCAGGACACGCGGTTTGAGTCCTGCTGCACCCGCGGCCTGCGGCATTTCACCGGTAGCCGTCACATGCATGCCAAGACTTGTACGTCGGAAGAAAAACCAGAAAAGAACCGGCACGATAAACGAAATATAAACAAGCATGTCGTGCTTGAAAAAGATCTCACCCAAAACAGGAATCTGAGAAAGGACTGGGAAATTGAACGGGTCAAAACCGGGTGCGGGAAGGCCAACAAAAGGCACTCCGAAAAAGTTGGTCAATCCCAGTCCGAGAATTGTAATGGCCAGCCCTGAAACGACCTGATTGCCAAGACAGCTGATGCAGACAAAGCCGTGCAAGGCACCCATGGCCATGCCGGCAATTCCCCCGGCAATGAAACCAAGCCACGGAGACCCTGTGGACAGACTCGTCCAGAATGCTGCCAGTGCGGCAACAGACATCATGCCTTCGACGCCGAGGTTCAGCACCCCGCCCTTCTCGGTCATCATTTCACCGAGGGTGGCATACAAAATCGGCGTCCCGGACTGCACCGTGGCAGCCAGCAGCGGTATAAGGAATTCCCACATGATCGTTTATTTCACCTGGGAACGCTTCCGTTCCAGTTTATATGTAAGAAAGAACTGTCCAGCCAACACCGAAAGCAGAATCAGCCCTTCAAGAATGGAACCGTAAGCAGCCGGGATTTGCAGTTCGAGCTGGAGATTCTCGACGCCAACTCGAAGTGCTGCAAGTAAAAATGAAGCAAAAGCAATATTCAGCGGCTCAAGCCGCGCAAGCCATGCCACGACAATGGCGGTATATCCGTATCCGACCATCAGGCTCGGCTGAAGCCGGTTGAGAACGGCTGATGTCTCGACGCATCCGGCCCATCCGGCAAATCCGCCGGAAAGACACATGACGAACATGACAAGCATGCCGTAACGAATCTTGGCATACTTGGCCACACGGGCGCCCTCACCACTCGCCTGAAGCTCGTAACCGAGACGAGTGAAGCGCATAAAGGCCCACAGGCCGACGCCGACGACAAAGCAGAAAAGCAGACCCCAGTGAACCTTGGTCCCGGCGATGCCGTGAATAATGGCATTAGACGAAAATTCGGGAGTCATGGGAAAACCGAAGCTGGTCGGGTCTTTCCAGACGCCGAAGACAAGATAGTCAAGCAGCAGTATGGCGATATAATTGAGCATCAGGGTGGAAATGATTTCATTCACCCGGAGTTTCAATTTGAGAATGGCAGGAATGAGCGCCCAGATACCGCCAAGAATAAACGCCATGATAAACATGAGCGGCATCAGAATGACTGGGGACAAATCGGGAAAACTGAGAGCCATCCACGTCGCGCCGATGGCACCAAGCGCAAACTGCCCCTCCGCACCGATATTCCATATCTGCATGCGAAAGGCGACGGCGACGCCGAGGGAGCACAGGAAAAGCGGAATGGCTTTAAGCAATGCACCTTCCAAGGCCCAAAGATGGCCGAAACTCCCCTGCCACAAAATATTCAACCCCTCGAAAACGTCTTTACCCTGCCCGACGAGCAGCAATGCGCTCACGGCCAGGGAAAAGAGCAGGGCGCCCAGGAGTATCACCAGGGCGCCCCACTTCCAGGGTTCGTCTCTTTTTATTATCTTAAACACAAGTACCCATAGGGTTATTCAGTAGTACCGACAACGCCTTCGACAAACCAGGTCATGCCGAGCAGGTCGCCGTCAGGAGCAGTCGTACCTTCTGCGATAACTACTTCACCTTTCTGGTTCTTGATCGGACCGGCAAAGATGGTGTCCTTGCCTGCCTTGAGTTCGGCCTTGCGGGCGTTGACCTTGGCCTTGACGTCTTCAGGAACCATCGGACCCATGGGAGCGATATCAACGACACCGTCCTGCATGGACCACCACATGGACTGGTCACCCTTCCATGTACCGTTCTTCACCTGCTCAATCATCTTGACGTACATCGGCCCCCAGTTCCAGATGGCGGAAGTCAGATGCGCCTTGGGAGCAAAGGAAGACATATCGGAGTTGTACCCGACGGAGTAGGCTCCGGCTTCCTGAGCGGCTTCCTGCGGTGCGGGAGAATCCTGATGCTGTGCGATCACGTCACAGCCAGCATCCAGAAGGCTCTTGGCTGCGTCTTTTTCCAGAGCCGGATCGTACCAGGTCTTTGTCCAGACGACACGAATTTCGGCGTCAGGATTCACTTCACGGGCACCGAGAGCAAAAGCATTGATGCCGCGAATGACTTCCGGAATCGGGAAAGCAGCAACATAGCCAAGCTTGTTGGTCTTGGTCATGGCGCCGGAAACCATACCGGTCAGATAACGGGACTGGTAAATACGACCGAAGTAGTTGTTCACGTTCTCAGCTTTCTTGAAGCCGGAGCAGTGCATGAAATCAACTTCGGGAAATTCCTTGGCGACCTTGATGGTCGGGTCCATGTAACCGAAACTGGTGGTGAAGATGATATCAAAGCCTTTACGGGCCATGTTGCGGATTACACGCTCGGAATCAGCACCTTCAGGAACGGATTCGACAAAAGCGGTCGTGGTGTAGTCCAGAGCGTCTACAGCCTTGCGGCCCAGATCGTGGGCGTAGGAGTAACCGGCATCGCCGACCGGTGAAACGTAAACGAATCCGGCCTTGATGGTTTTGGGCTCTTCCTTGGGAGCTTCCGCTTTTTCAGCGGCAGGCTCTTCAGCCTTTTTCTCCTGCGGGGCTTCGCCACACGCGACGAGGGACAGCAGCAACGCCATGGCGGCGAATGCAACAAACAGTTTCAGCATTTTTTTCATGTGGACCTCACGATTAGCAGTTTTTTATCTGATGCCAATATCCCAGTGCGCGTTTTTGGGCAATACCTCATTCAACGCAAAGGAATCTATCTCCACAAATTACAGACAAACTTTTTTATCGAGCTTACTCGGAAACCTGAATGATCGGTTCCACAAACTGAGAACCGGCATCCCACGGGAAAAGAATCCACGTATCCTGACTGACTTCGGTAATAAATGTATCCACCATGGGACGTCCTTCAGGCTTGGCGTAAACCGTAGCAAAATGGGCATTCGGCACCATGTCTTTTGCTACCTTGGCCGTTTTTCCGGTATCGACCAGATCGTCTATCAAGAGCCAGCCTTCACCGTCATTTTCGACAGCTTTGAGGACATTCGTATCACCCTGCTCTTTCCAGTCATAACTCGAAAGACAAATGGTATCGATCAGATGGATATCAAGTTCACGGGCAAGAATGGCAGCCGGAACAAGGCCTCCGCGAGTAATGGCGATAATCCCTTTCCAAGGACCTTTTTCCATCAAACGCCAAGAAAGCGCCCGACAATCACGATGCAACTGTTCCCACGAAACCGGGTACATTTTTTGATAACGACTCTTGTCACCCATGCAGAATATTCTCCTCGATTTTCCCTAAAAGAATGAAGGGGTGCGCTCCAATACCCATGTTTTTCCAATTAATCAAGAGAACAGGCACGCCCTTTGTAATCGAAAATAAATCCAAGCGTCTTACGCACTTTTTCAGAAAACAGTTTTGAGGAAAGGACTTTACCAGCCACACGCTTGTTGATTTCGCTTACAGTCGGATATGGATGTATCGCCGAGGCCATGGAAGCCAACCCCATTTTCGCATTCAAGGCGGCTACCCATTCCGCTGCAATTTCACCGGCATGCACACCGACAATCTGCACCCCCAAAGGCTTTTCCCTCTTGTCGAGCAACAATTTGATTTTCCCGACCGACGCACCTTCAGCCCGGGCACGGTCATTATCGGCAAAATCCTCTTTCCATACGGAACATTCAAGACCGGCCTTTCCAGCAGCTTTTTCATTCATCCCGACACTTGCCAATTCCGGTTCGGTATAGGTGCACCACGGCAGCCACTTGTAATCGACTTTGCGCGGCAACCTGAATACCGCATTGGAAATGATGACTCCCCCTTCATAACCCGCAGCATGCGTAAAGAGATACTTGCCCAACACATCCCCTGCCGCGAAAATATGCTTTTGTGACGTCCTGAGACGGGTATCCGTTTTTACCCCCCGCCTGTCGTATTCCACTCCCGCGTTTTCGAGCTTCAGACTTCCAACATTAGGCGCACGCCCCGCCGCAACCAGTATCTTTTCCGCCTTGATGACATGTGACACGCCATCACTTTCATACTCGACTTCAATACCACCGGGAATCTTACGCACTACTTTCGTATTCGCACACAAATCCAGCCCGACACCTTCGGCTCTCAGCGAATCCTGCACCACCGCTGCCATGTCTTCATCTTCAACAGGCAAGACCTGACAATTTCGCTGCAAGATACGCACATCCGTTCCAAGACGGGCAAACGCCTGCGACATCTCGCACCCGATCGGCCCACCACCGACAACAATAAGCGAAGACGGCAAGGCATCAAGTGAAAAAATGTCCTTGTTTGTCAGGTAATCGACATCAGCAAGGCCCGGAATGGGAGGAACCGAAGGCTCGGACCCAGTCGCCAGCACCCAGAATTTTGCGGAAACCCGCCTCTCGCCCAAATCAACCTGATGCTCGTCGATGAAAGAAGCCTCGCCAAATGAGACTTCCACACCAAGACTGCAAAAACGCTCCTCGGAATCATGCACCTGCACACTTTCAATGACGGACTGAATTCGTCGCGCTATCTGCTTGAAATTCACAGCGGGAAGGTCAACCGGCGGCAACCCGTATTCGTCGGCATGACGCATCTGATGATAGACAGATGCCGTCTTGATAAGCGTCTTGCTGGGTACGCATCCATAATGAAGGCAATCTCCGCCGAGCAAAGGGGCTTTCTCGATCAAAAGCGTCTTGAGACCGAGTTGGGATGCTCCCGAAGCAACAGTCAGCCCTGCCGCTCCGCCACCGATCACGCCGATATCATAATCATATTTCGCCATCCTTCCGCCTCCGTGCCTGATACCAACCAAGCACTTTCTTCATGACCAAGGGGAATATGCCCAATATCGCAAACGATATAATGAGGCTCGGGGAAAGAAGCCCGGAAAAGGAATCAATCCGCCCAAGCTCCTTGCCCGCATTGACGTATACAAGAGTCGCCGGAAACATGCCCACCTGTGAAACCCAGTAATAGGTAAACAGCCGCATGGGTGTCAGCGCAACAACCGTATTGATAGCGAAAAAAGGAAAAATCGGAATCAAACGAAGAGTAAACAGATAAAAGGCACCGTCCCTCTCGACGCCCTCATTTATTTTTCGAAGCTTATCAGCAAATCGCCCCTGCACCCAGTCCCGCAGCAGGTATCTGGCGACGATAAAGGCTACGGTGGCTCCGATGCTGCTGGCAAAGGAAACAATGACCGTACCGGCCATGAACCCGAACAGCGCTCCCCCGGCAAGGGTGAGCACCGCTGCCGCGGGAAGAGCCAAGGCCGTCGCCGCAACATACACGGCGAAATAGACTGCTATGACCGTAAATGTATGTTCGGCATAAAGAACCTGAAACCGTTCTCGCGAGGACTTGATGTATTCAAGGGATAAATACTGGTCAAAATCAAAAAAGAAGTACGATGCAATCAAACAGATAATGACGGAAACAACAAGAATTCGCTTTATCATTCCGGACCGCATCACTGACGACTCCTTTAATGATTCAGAAGCTGTACTCCATGAAACGCCGCACCGTACAACCCGCTCTCCTCATTCGCATTGAGCCGAATCGGAACGGAACGCAAAAACTCTTCGTAAAAATGCGAATTGTGAAACTCTTCCAGAAACTCGGGAGCAGTGACCAGCATGGGATTTTTCGCAGCCACCCCGCCAGCGATAAACATTCCACCGTAGGCCATCATGGCAATGGCCCAATTTCGACAAGCGCGCCCATAAAAACGTGCGTACCATCTGGTCGTCTCGCTCTCTGGGATTATTTGGCTTGATATTTCTTCGGCTGTCAGCTCCTCACCCGTCAAATATTTGTGAATCAACCGCAGCCCGAGTCCGGTTACAACCGTATCACCTTCAGCCCAGTTGCGCCCGCTTTCCCGACGATTGAATTCGCCATACTCCGCTTCTTTCATCCCGGTAAAAGGGAACGCCATGTGTCCGCCTTCCGAAGGCAGGGCGGTCCACCCTTTCCCGCACGGAACAAGCGCGGAATATCCAAGTCCAGTTCCGGCCCCAATGACTCCGATCACACCATCTTCAAGCGGCACTCCCTCCTGAATGACCATGGCGTCATCGACTATCCCCGTGCGGCAAGCGAACGCCTGCGCCGCAAAATCATTTATCAAACAGGCCCGCTTCCACCCGTAGTCGATATTTCTCAGATCAACGCCCCACGGCGCATTCGGCAGACACCCCGACACCACTCCATGCTGCACCGCCCCTGGAACAGCTATGCTCACGGCACTGAACATGTCGTGAGTGAAACCGAAATCACTCTCCCACAGCATTTCCAGCAAATGAGGAAACGATGTTGCTTCATGCGTTTTCAACCAAATTGATTTTTCCATGACAGGCGCACCGCCCTTGATGGAAAAACATGCAAATCGACTATTGGTGCCGCCGATATCAGCAGCCAGAATATACGCCATGAATTCAATTCCTCCCGTGGAAAAGAAGACTAACACAAACCCATGAAAAAAAAAGGAGCCCAAAGGCCCCTTTTTCTTCTGAATCGATCGGAGAAACAGCTACGCAGCTTCTGTCACATCGGACATCAAAGACTTCTCTTCTTCTGCATCCGCAGGCTCCACAGGCTGTTTTCTCCTCTGCACGTATTCACGGGTTATACGCCGCAAAGTTTCCGTCTTGCCTTCGCGCTCACTCGGGCTGAGGAAGGATGCGAGCTTGCGTTCAAGCTTATAGGAATTCTGCTCCTTGCTTATAGCAACGATACCTTCAAGAACGAGCTTCTGATTCAACAATTCGGATCGGGTGGAAAAGTTGATGTTTTCGGCAATGGGAGAAAAAAGCAGGTTGCTCAAAACAAGTCCGTACAGAGTGGATATGAAAGCCACAGGTATGTTTTTCAGAATCACGGCGGTGTCATTGATACCCATAAGCAGACCGATCAGTCCGATAACACTTCCGGCAACACCAAATGCGGGAGCCATTCGGGCCAATGTCTGGAAAAAACGCTCACTCTGCTGCCGACGGAGATTGAAAAAAGCCATCTCGGCATTCAGTGTTTCACGAATCTCTTCTTCCTTGTAATTGTCCACCAGAAGAATCAATCCGTTTTTCAAAAAGGAACTGGTAGCCTTGGCTTCGCTCCGTTCAAGTGACAAGACGCCGTCAACCTTGCTCTTCACGGACAGATCAAGAAGCGTATTCACTATCTCCTCGGAAGAAATACGACCATTTGCATACGCATTTTTCGCGACCTTGAAGGCATTCTTCACGTGAGAGACTGGATAGCTGATGAACATCGCAGCCGTCAGTCCGGAGACGACAACCAGCAGAGCCGCGACATTCCAGTAGGCTGCGGCGGCACCAGTCAACAAAAAACTGCCGATAAAGATAATGAGGCTTATAACAACGCCTGCCAGGTTTTTCCTGTTCATGTTTTCCTCCAACCGATTCAGATCGTATTGGTTATGATAATTTCAACTCGCCGATTAAGCGCCTGATTGGCTTGCGAAGTACCGGGCAATTCCGGATGAAAGGAACCCCGTCCGGTTATGCTCAGCCGCTTGGGAAGAATCTCGAACTCTTCAATCAAATGTCGGGCGACATCTGCCGCTCGTTGGCTGGAGAGAGTCAGCCCGTCAGTTCCGGTCGTTTCGTCTTCCGACGCATATCCGATGACATGGACAGCACCGACACTCAGTTTTACGACCTCTGCTATTTCCTGCAAATATCGCTCAGATCCGACCTTCAAGTCCGACTGGTTTTCCCCGAAAAAGACCTCACCCCGCAACGTGACCCGAATCCGGCCCGATCCTTCGCGCACGACGGAAACGCCGTCTGCACGAGAACGATACAACACCTGATCCTCTGCCATGCGAACAATATCCTGTGACCCGCGAGTATCCGCCCTGCTTGCAATCTGTCCAATCAGACCGATCAAGGGATCGAGCGAACTCGCACTGCTTGCGTCCTCGGCGCTCTGCTGGCTGAACAGAATTTTCACGTCCTGATGTGAGCTCGCATAAATAAACAACACAACGAACAGAACGAACATGACCATCATCAAGTCAGCCCACGGCACTACCCAGTCATTCATGCCGTGTGCATGTGACGATCCGTCAGTCTCTTCGAATGACGAAAAATTCCGGGTAAAATTCTTTTCCATATCTCGCATACATACTCCTGCGGGTGCCCGCGCACGTACTAAGCAAGAATTTTGCCACAGACAAAACATACTGTAATCATTGGAATAATTTTATCAGAGATCAAAGAAGACAAATTGAAGCCAAAAAAACGACACATAGCACGAATTGACTCACCCCGTTTTTTCAGTGAGAAAAGACCTGCCATGAATAAAACAACAAACGGTCCTTTCAAGACAACGGAAACCATTATCCTTGCATCAGGTTCACCGCGCAGGCGGGAACTGCTCGCCGATTTGGGGCTGGACTTTGAAGTCCACCCAAGCACAGCGGACGAACCCGCCCCCTTACCAGACGAAGATGCAACCCAATACGCCAAACGCATGGCGGAAATGAAAACGCTGGACGTCGCAACGAGTTTCACAGGCAGAACCGTACTTGGCGCAGACACCATCGTCGTCCTGGACGGACAGATCATGGGAAAACCGGCAGACGAAATAGATGCCCTTGCCAAACTCACGTCACTTTCAGGAAAAACCCACCAAGTCATCACGGCTTTCTGTCTCTTTCTGCCTGACGGCAACACAACGACACAGGCTGTCAGTACGGATGTTGACATGCGTGCCTCCGGCAAGGAGGAACTTGAAAGCTACATCGCCACTGGTGAACCCATGGACAAGGCGGGAGCCTACGCCATTCAAGGAATCGGAACGTTTCTTGTGACGGCCATCAGAGGCTCATACACCAACGTTGTCGGCCTGCCTGTTGCGCGAGTGCTGGAGGAACTTCTTGATACCGGAATCATTCAACCCCGGAAAAACTGATGAATCAAAAATCTCCCATAGACATACTGGCTACGGCTCTTGCGACCCTCGGTCCTATCGGGCATTTCCCAAAAGCTCCCGGCACATGGGGATCACTGGCTTCCATTATCGCCGCACCGTGGCTGTTCCTGCCCCTGCAACTGGGTGAACGCATTGCCGTGCTAATAGCGATACTGGCCGTCGGCACATGGGCCTGTTCCCGTGCTGAGGCTGTTTTCAAAAAGAAGGACCCCGGTTGCGTCATCATCGACGAACTCTTCGGGCAATGGCTCACCCTGCTCTTTTTTGCCGCCATGCCGCTTTGGCAGCTTGCATTGGCCTTTGTACTGTTTCGTGTTTTTGACATTTTCAAACCATGGCCCGTCAAGTGGGCAGAAAATGCTTTTCCCGGTGGTCTCGGTGTCATGATCGACGACGGCGTGGCAGGTCTTTATGCACTGGGTTGCCTGCATCTCATCAGCTCTTTCATTTAATTAATTCGCCAAAAAAAACGCCGCACCCAAACGGATGCGGCGTTTTTCTATTTCATGCGAATTAAAATCTACTGAACCACGAACTCGTCTCTGCGGTTTTCAGCCCATGCAGTTTCGTTATGCGCCGGATTAGCCGGACGTTCTTCACCGAAGCTCACAATGCTCATGCGTTCCGGAGCGACACCGAGAATGACAAGGTGCTCATAGGCAGCACGGGCACGGCGTTCACCAAGCGCAAGATTGTATTCTTCCGTACCACGTTCATCACAATGGCCTTCGATGACGACACGGAAGCCGGAATATCGGCGCATGATATTGGCCTTGAGAGCCAAAACGGCGCGGGCTTCTTCATCCAATTCATAGGAATCAAAAGCGAAATGAATGGTTACGCTGGTCAGCTCTTCCTTGGCCTCAGCCTTGGCACGAGCCTCTGCTTCAGCGGCCAGGGCAGCTTCATCCACCTTCGGTTCTTCAGGCGGCGGAGGCGGAGCCCACTTGGTGTCGTCCTTGACCTCAACCTGTGCGCCGGGGGGGGTGCTGGTCGTCTTTTTCTTGGCACAACCAGCGCCAATAACGAGCGCAAAAGCCAAAAGGACCAAAATTGCAAGATGCCATCTTGATTTCATGCCCACTCCTTCGGTAAAGCCGTCAATCGGCCATTATCAGTAAAAAGCTTTCCAGCCATTAGGTTCATCGTGATTTAAGATGTACCTTTTCTGCAATAAAAATCAACCCTCTGCCTGTGACAAATCACCACTGAAGCGTCGTATCCCACGCAGGAGCAAACGCCTGTCCCTTTCCAGTGGAGATTTTTCGAGGTGCATCACCGTGCCGCGTCGTCAAGTACAATTTGTATTCACCGGAACGGCTCGAAGCAAATGCGACAAAGTAACCATCAGGTCCAAATGCCGGATATTCATCACTTCCCGGACCAAACGTCAGCTGTTTCTCGCGTCCGGTTTCCAGATCGTGCAGATAAATCCTATGCCCGTTTGATGTACGATGCGTGTAAGCCACATACCGTCCGTTGGGACTCAGGCACGGATGCGTGTTGTACTTCCCGGTAAGGGTGACTCGCCGAACATCGCCAGACTTCATATCCATCAGATAAATATGCGGATTCCCTGCACGCCCTGAAGTAAAAACCATCTTGTTTCCAGTCCGGTCAAAACTCGGAGAAACCTCGATATATGAACTGCGTGCCAATGTCCGCCCCGGCCTGAACTGGCTATCAAGCTGATAAATATTGGTCGCTCCGTTCCGATTGAGCGCGACGATCAATCGATCTCCGGGCGCAAAAACGGGACTGATAACAGTCTGACCAAGTCCCTTGGTTTTCAGCGTGATTTTCTTTGTCTTGCTGTCATAAATTCCAAGCTCATGCCGCGTCTTTCCAATGTGGGTAAAGGCAATCTTCGATCCATCAGACGACCATGAAGGACTCAGGTTGAATCCTCCAAGGCGAGTGATCTGTCGCAAATCCCTTCCCTGCGGCAGAACCGTGAAAATTTCCTTGTCTTTTCCAGTCTGTCGTACAAAAGCGATAGGCGAATCAAAAAAGCCCTTCTTGCCGGTAAGGGCCTCAAGGAATGCCGAGCAAAAACGATCGGCAGCCTGAGAAAGCGTCATTTCGCTGACATCCTTGTAGGACTTGCCCACAACACGGCGTCCGCTGAATGTCTCGTAAACGCGGGCCTCAATATAGTTGCCGTTCCAGCCAGTCGTCATGCACAAATCCACACGCGAAAGCTGCATCGGCTTGAAATTGATATCCTTGCCGGTCACCCCGGTACTCGGATCGCCACCAAGCATTTCCGAGACTGGAATCAATTTCAAGAACGGAATATAACTCAGATTATTGGCAACCAACTCCTCAAATGCCTTGGCAGGAGCATCGGGAATCTGTGTCCCTGCCAAGCCCTTGGGCGGCAGCAGAATGATGTTGACCATGCGCTGTCCCGGCCCATGGATATCCACGGTAAGGGGACCGGCCGCAAAAGCCGTCGAAAAGACAAAAAGAGTGAGAATGCTGCAAACACATGCTGTCAGAATACGTTTCATGACGATTACTCTGCGAGTTCCTGGCTGTTGAAGTTGATGCGGAGGACACGGTCCCTGTCTGTTCTCGGTCGTTCCACGTTTTCTGTTTCGCGTATGGCCCGAAGTGCTGAACTGTCAAACTCGGGATTCCCCGACGACTCCAGTACCTTTGATGACAAAATTTTTCCTTCCTGATCCAATACGATCTCAATCGTTACCAACAGATTGGCTTCACCGGCAAATGAAGGATATCGCCAGTTTTTCTTGATCGCTGTTCCGACTATCAAGGCATACACCTCGGACAGTCCGGAACCGGTGCCGCCTCGGGAACCTCCCTCAACGCCGCCTTCAACGCCCCCCGGCTGTCCGCCATGAGCATAAACCTGCGTCCCCTCGCGTTTTTTCAAAGCTGCAAGCTCATTCTTGAGCGCCTTGGCCTTTTTCCTGTCTTCTCTTTCCGTTCTGGCCTTGGCTGAGGCAAGTCCCTCCGCAAGAAGCTGTTTCGCTGTTTTTTTCGGCTTTGGCTTGGGTTCCGGTTTCGGCTTTTCTTTTGGCTTGGGGGCTTCCTTTTTCTTGACGACAGTCTTTTTCTTAACCTTTTTCGGGCTGATTTTCTGCACCTCGGATTCAGGCGTTGCCTCGACAACCGGAGCTTTCCTGACCTCGACAACCGGATCCGGTTGCGCCTCTACCTGAGGCACGCTTGAATCCGGCACAGACGCGGCAGGAACCTCAACAACCGGAGCCGGAGCAAGAGGCGGAGGAGGAGCCAGAGAAACAAGATCGACCGTATAAACTGGACGATCCATGTTCACTTTCACCGCCTGTCCGCCAAGGCCAAACACTGCGATAGCTGCAAGTGAGGCATGCAGGATAATTGAAAGTACGAGTCCGAAACTTTGCCGCATATTGTATTGGTTCCCGCAGGAATTACTTCTTTTCTTTCCTGCCCGGTCCGGGACGGTCCTGCTCGGCCACAATGCCGAGCCGGTCGATGCCCGCAGCCTTGACTTCACCCATGACGTGCACCACGACACCGTAGGCGACTTCCGAGTCCGCCCGGAGGAAAAGCTGTTTCTTCTGCTTTGCCACCAGCCGTTTCAGGTGATCTTCCAGCTCGTCCATGCCGACCTGAAATTCGTCCAGAAACAACGTGCCGTCCTTTTTCACCGAAAGGACAAGGTGTTCGGAATCCTGCGGCAGGTTCTTCACGGTCTTGGTGGTCGGCAGGTCGACCTCGACCCCCTGCGTCATGAGCGGGGCCGTGACCATGAAGATGATGAGCAGGACGAGCATCACGTCCACAAAGGGAGTGACATTGATTTCATTGAGAAATCCGCCGCCGGTCTTGATCGCCATGGGTATCCCCTACTTGTGGTCTTTTTTGGAAGCCCACGCGATTTCGCGTTCGGCGCGGTTGAGGAAGGCACCGGCAAAATCAATCAGGCCGGTCTCGACTTCGTTCAGCTTTCCAAGAAAGTAGTTGTAGAAAATGGTTGCCGGGATGGCGACGAGCAGGCCGATGGCCGTGGCGATCAGGGCTTCGGAAATGCCGGGAGCGACAGTGGCGAGCGCTGCGGACTGGGCCAGCCCGATGGAATGGAATGAGTGCATGATGCCCCAGACCGTTCCGAACAGCCCGATGAACGGGGCCGCATTGGCGCAGGTGGCGAGAAACGGCAGGTTGCGGGTCAGGACGCGCATCTCCTTGGTGATACCCTGCTTGAGCACACGGCGGAGAGTGTCCTTGACCAGAAGCCGCTTGCGTTCCCGGTTGACCTCGGCTTTTTCGAGCAGCCGGAATTCGGCCACAGCCATGGTGCTGACGCGTGCCAACGGGGAATCGTCCTTGGAGCCGATGGCCTTGAGCCCGGAAGCGAGGTCACCTGCTTCCATGAAGGCGTCATACCCACGCATGACTTTCTTGCGCGCTGAACCGATGGTGAAGAACTTGAAGAAAATGATGGTCCAGCTCCACAGGGACATGAGGCCGAGAAAGATCATTACCAGCTTCACGGCCAGAGTCGCGCCCGTGAGCAGGGTCAGGATGTCGCTGTCAGGCAGAAAATTCATGCGTGTACCCACAATGTTTATGGCCCGAAACGAGCCTGCTTCTTACAAGAAAAGCCGCACCAGACAAGGTCACGGCTTGGTCTGTCCACAGATTATCAGCGAGTCACCGCCTGTATGCAGTCTGCGCCGACTATTTCATGCATCGCTGCACGATCTCCCAGGCGTTCGCCTCGGTTTGACGATATTCATCAAGAGTAAGCCCTGCCCCCAGGGCGATAGTCTTTCGCATTTCCTTGCTGACCAGATCCTTCGGTGCGTGTGCATCATTATTCACGACAAGCTTTGCCCCATGCTTCCGGGCGAGAGCCGCAACGTGTCCATTGGTGTAACTATGACCACCTCGTGTGGTTATTTCGAGGGCAACCCCTTTTTCCACGGCGAGTTGCACTTCCTGATCCGTAATCATGCCGGGATGGGCCAACACATCGACACCGGCCTCAATAGCCGCCAAGTTGGTTCCGGGTGCCACAGGCTCCACCGGAGTTTCACCATGCATGACAACAATCTGTGCACCGGCTTCCCGTGCCTTTTCGACCATTTCTCCGATAAGAGCAGGCGGGATGTGCGTCAGCTCGACACCGGCCAACACGTTGATATCGTAAAAATATCCATGTTTCTTGACGAAACGGAGAATATTTTCAACAGCATGATACAGAGTGCTTTCATCCGCATGATCGGTCATGCAAATGCCTTTGTAACCGATAACCTCGGCCCTGCGGACGAGTTCTGCGGGGATAAGCTCCCCGTCACTGAAAACCGTGTGGGTATGCAGGTCGATCATAGTTCTTCTACATCTTGTATTTTATGTCTTCTTCCGAAAGCTTTTCAAGCTCTTCCAGCCACTTGTCAGAATCCTCGGTCTTGATAACGCTTTCACTGTCTTCCTGAAACAGAGTACCGGCTTCTTCCAACACGCTTTCCTCGACCGCAATGGGACACTCTGCCCGCACGGCCAACGCAATGGCGTCCGAAGGACGACTGTCCATACGGAGCGTTTCATTTTCAGTTGTGACGATGATTTCGGCAAAGAAAGTACCGGACTCAATGGAAGTGACTTCCACTCCTGTCACTTTTCCGCCAAGAGAATGAATCATGTTCAGAAGCAGGTCGTGCGTCATGGGACGCGGAAAAGGGGTTTTGTTGATCGCCATGGAAATGGCCATTGCTTCCAATGCTCCAATCCATATAGGCAACACACGCCCCTGATCCCCATTCTTGAGAACGAGAATGGGTGACTTGGTTTTCTCATCCAACGCCAATCCGAAAATCTCCACGACTACCATGGAATGCCGATCCTTTCGCCCATAAGCGAGTGTTTCTTGGCTTCGATAATCCTTACCGGCACCATCATGCCGACCAGTCCGTCGCTTTCAGGCATGGCGACATTCACGATACGTCCTGCCGGGTCACGCCCTTTCCAGAAAGTCTCTTCACCGTTCTGTTTACGGCTCATCCCTTCGATAAAAGCGACAGTTTCAAGACCCACCAAATTTTCTAGACATTTTTTAGTAATATTATTTTGCAAAGTCTGCAAGCGCATCAGCCGCTCCGACGCTTCTTCCGGGGAGACCTTCGGCTCCATGTTCACGGCTGCCACTCCGGGACGGTCGGAATACTTGAAGGAAAAACTCGATTCATAGCCGACACGCTCAACCATATCGAGTGTTTCCTGAAAATCAGCTTCTGTCTCACCGGGAAAACCGACGATCAGATCGGTTGTCAACGCGATGTCGGGACGGGCTTGTTTCAGGCCTTCGACAATGGAAAGATAACGCTCCTGAGTATACTTTCTTCGCATGGCCTTGAGCACTGCATCCGAACCGGACTGCAACGGCAGATGCAACGATGGGCAGAGATTCTCAAGTTCACCGAAAGCACGGATGACTTCCGGCGCTATATCCTTGGGGTGGGAAGTGGTGAATCGCAGACGATGCAGTCCGTCGATTTCGGCAACCCGGTACAGCAAGTCGGCAAAACTGACGCCGACGCCCCCCTTGTCCTGCCCAAAACTGTTGACGTTCTGCCCAAGCAGAGTGATCTCGCGAATGCCGGATGCAACGAGCGCACGACACTCCTCGACGACGACATCAGGAAGACGCGACTTCTGGCGTCCACGAGTATACGGCACAATGCAGTAGGAACAGAAGTTGTCGCATCCCTGCATGATGTTGACAAAGGCCTGCCGGGTTTCCGGCAGCGAAACAGTGCGCTCTTCGGATGTTTCACGCTCTTCGTAGATGGAGACAAAATCAAGCAATGCGACCCGATCGTCTCCACCTTCGGCAATACGCTCAAGCGCATTGGGAGCACCGGCGATTCCATCGGAACCGAAAACCAGTTTCACAAAGGGAAAACGCTCGAAAAATCCACGGCCGACCTGCTGCGCGACACAGCCTCCGACAGCGGCAAAAATGTTCTCATCCCGCTTGAGATGTGCGGCAATCCGCCCAAGCTCACTGTAAACCTTCTGCTCAGGCTTATCGCGAACACTGCATGTATTGAGTATGTATACCTGAGCTTCTCCCTCGTCTGCCTGTTCCCATCCGCGGCTTTCCAGAGCACGGGTCAGCCAGTCCGAATCGTGAACATTCATCTGGCACCCAAAAGTGGTGATATGAAATTTCATAAATCTATGATGTCCTGCCCATATGGGGCAATTGAAGTTTTCTTGAAAGAATATCCGGTTGCAAACGAGTTAATCACTGTGAAGCCAAGTGTCCAGAAAGTGCAATGCTTTTCTCAGGGTTTCCTCTTTGGTGAGAAGCGTATTGTCAATAATCAGCTCAGCGCGTGGGTCGACTTCAAATTCAATATCCACGCCGATGACATCCCCCAGCCCTTCAAACTGTTCTCCGGTCTTCTGTCTCTGCAAGGCCTTGGCATACATATCGGCGACAATCTCCCCTTTGGGGCGAGCCGCCTCTCTACGCATGGCCTCACCAAGCTCACACTGAACAAAAATTTCTGCAAAGCATGCAATAGACTGTCTGGCATACTGTCTCATCTCGACCCGATAGGCCGACCCATCCATGAGAACCGCCTTGCCCTGCCGCGTCAAATCAGCGGCCTCGTCCACAAACAGTGCATAGGCCCGCTCTCGCTCCTGAACAGTGTATTCAGGAGACGGGAAGTAGATCTTCCTGCGCTTATCCATTTGCAGCAGAGTAACATCATGCCCCTGCACTTGAAGATACTCATACACACCGCGAGCCAACGTTGTCTTGCCGCTCCCCGGCAGGCCGACAAACCATATTGCCCAACCCTGACCGGACATCTTCATCAGAGAGGCTCCATATACTTATTGATATTTTCCCAGTCGAAAACATCATCCTTCAGGACATTGACCATGAGATTATGCAATCGCTTACGTACACTCTCAGGATGGTCCGGGTACCACTCTGGCGAGGCAATGACCAACCCCCGAAAGACCAGAAACGGTGCCATGACTTCAAGGACTTCAGCATCACCAGTCGCTTCCAGATACGTCTGGAAGTATGTCCGGTACAAGGTCTCGTATTCCCCACTCAAACCATCATGCTCATACAGACTCCATAACAGATAATTGACCGCCATGGTCGCGAGGTCGCCGCCCGGTTCGCCCCACTCTCCCCGGCTGCGGTCCAAAACGGAAAATCGACCTGTGTGATCGACCAACACATTCCATGGATGGAAATCACCGTGCACTGCACTCAGACGATGTGCGTACTCCTTGAGTTTCCAGCGCCAGTCGATAAGCCGTTTTTCGATTCGAATGAAAACGTCAGGCAGGCAATAGGCATACGGATGAACATACGCCTCATCAATCAACCCGAGGATGCACTCACTGGACCCGAGCAGGTTGCGAATCCGCCGATAATACAAATGAGCATCATCATGTTTCACACTATGGACACGCGCCAACCAGAGAGCGAACTCGCGAGCCGTATCAGTATCGGATTCACGAAAATCACCGCTGCGAATACGCTCCAGATCGAGAAAATAGTCATGGCCTTCAAGCTTCTCATTCAAAATGAAAAACTCTTTAGGCTCGTCCACAGGCACCAGCCGGTCTCCGGCATCGACATACCCCAGACCGATTGGGCGGACATGCTTCTCCATACGCGCCGAGGTCTCGTACTGAAACATCAGTATGGCAGCACGGTCCCAATAAAATTGATGGCCGTACTTGTCCCCCTTCATGACGGACAGTACGGCCTCTTTATTCTCTCCACCAACCCGAAAACGAATAAGCAAGGGCTTTCCGTAACCGAAACCCTTCATCCCTTGTTCGTCCAGATTGCCGATATCGCCCGCCCCGAGCAGTACCGCGTCGTCACCGAAGGCTCGTTTAAGATATTCCTCGATGTTCCCGATCTTCAAATCGATCATGACGCCTCCTTTGCGAGGCAGGCAACGGACTGCTATTTATTCCATGGGTCCGAAACTCGCCTCGAAACGTTTGGTAAACTCTTCCAAGGTGAAGCAATGTTCCTGCGTGCCGTTGCACTCGACTGCATACGCACCACAGACAGACCCGAGCTTGGCGGCTTCCACAACGGTTTTGCCCATGGACAGTCCCTTGAGCAGGCCGGAACGGAATGCATCGCCTGCGCCAGTGGGATCGACAACAGCGGAAACAGGAACCGCGGAAACCAGCGTTTCTTCACCTTTGCAGTTCACGGCACAGCCGTTTTCGCCGAGTGTGGTGATCAAGTAAGCCACACGGTCAACGATCTCTTCCTTTGACAAGCCAGTAGAATTCTTGATCATCTCCAATTCGTAATCGTTGGTGATCAGAATTTCCGCACCATCAAAAGCCTCAAGAAGCTGCTCACCACTGAACACGGGAATCTGCTGACCCGGATCGAAAATAAACGGAATACCGTTCTCACGATAATACTTCGGATGAGCAATCATGTCATCAAAATTACCGGGAGAAATGATGCCGAGAGCGTCCGCGGAATCAATCTTGGTCATGTCAAACTGACAGGGATATTTCATGGCACCGGGATTGAACCCGGTAATCTGGTTGTCCGACTTGTCCGTGGTGATATACGCACCGGCGGTGAATTCCTGTTCAATGGTCCGGATACCGGCGATGGAGATGCCGTGTTCCTGAAGCCATGCATCATACGAGGAAAAGTCCTTGCCGACCTGACTGAGGAGGACGGACTTTTCGCCCAACAGGGAAAGGCTGTATGCAATGTTTCCACCGGTCCCGCCAAAACGTTCATCCAATCCGTCCACAAGAAAGCAGACATTGAGGATATGAATCTTGTCGGGAAGGATATGGTTGGCGAATTTGTCAGGGAACGTCATGATACGATCAAAAGCAAGGGAACCGGAAATATAAATCTGCATTCTTCCTCCTGAAGATGGCGTTTTTTCGCGCAGAGAGTAAGTCCCGGTATCCTCACATGTCAATATCGATAAGCCGCTGTCCCTCAATTACCTCGATATTTAGCGGTTTCTTCCCGAATCCAGCCCAGAAATTCAGGATTTCCGCCCGTAATGGGCAAAGCGACGACACACGGCACCTCGTAACTGTGCATGACCTTCACCGCCTCAGTCAGTTCCGCGAGAAGTCCGTCACGGGTCTTTGCAATGAGTACCACTTCTTCGGCTGTCTCAACCTTGCCGTTCCACCAATACATTGAATGCATGCTATCAATGATATTGACGCAGGCAGCCAAACGGCGTTCAACCAGCACCGTCCCGATGTCTCGAGCTTCCTCTTTCGACGAGCACGTCATGTAAACAAACAGTTCAGACATGGCAGCCCCCTTAAAAGACTTGTAATGCAATGATACACTCTTCCCGACCAGCCGCAACTCATATCGACTCGGGAAATTGAGACTTGAGCCGCGAACAGACAGGTGCTAACCAGAGTTCGTCAAATGCAGGGAGACGTCATGAAAAAACAGGATCGCGCAACCGAAATATACAACCGGCTTAAAAAACGCTATCCAGCGCCAACGCCGGCCCTTCACTGGAGCACTCCGTGGGAACTGCTTGTGGCTACTGCCCTATCTGCACAATGCACGGATGAGCGGGTAAACAAGGTGACCCCCGGCTACTTCCGAAAATGGCCGACCATTGCAGACACAGCAGCTGCCGATGTTACGGATATCGAAAATGAAATCCGTTCCACAGGCTTTTTTCGGAACAAGGCCAAAAACCTCAAGGCAGCGGCTCAGCGAATAATGGAAGTATACGAAGGCGAAGTCCCGGCAAGCATGCAGGAACTCATCACGCTGGGCGGGGTTGCCCGCAAGACAGCAAACATAGTGCTGTCCAATGCGTTCAATATTCATGAAGGCATTGCCGTCGACACTCACGTCAAACGACTCGCATTCCGTATGGGACTGACAAAAAACACGGATCCCACACGCATTGAAAAAGACCTCATGCCACTGTATCCCAATGAAGCATGGGGCGATATCAACCACTGTCTCGTCTTTTTCGGACGCGAGGTCTGCCCCGCGCGAAAACCGAAATGCGACATCTGTGAACTTGAAGACATCTGCCCGAAAAAGGGAGTGAAATAAATGACAAAACCAGGCGATTTCACAATACATGCTACCGACGGCAACGCACGTCGATCCACCCTGAGCACCGCTCATGGCGATATTCAGACACCGGTTTTCATGCCGGTCGGCACACAGGGGACCGTCAAAAGTCTCAGTCCGCTCGACTTGGAGGAGATGGAAGCCCAGATCATCCTCGGCAACACCTATCACCTCTACCTGCGTCCCGGGGATGAGCTTGTCGCCCGACGCGGTGGCCTGCACAAATTCGCCAACTGGAAACGCCCCATCCTGACCGACAGCGGCGGTTTTCAGGTTTTCAGTCTGCAATCCATTCGCAAGCTGTCCGAAGAGGGGGTTGAGTTCCGGTCATACATTGACGGCTCAAAGCACTTTTTCTCCCCGGAAAAGGCCATTGATATTCAGAAAAATCTCGGCTCGGACATCATGATGGTTCTGGACGAATGCGTCGGATACGGTGAAGACAGAAAATATACGGAAAAATCTCTTGAGATGACGACCCGATGGGCACAGCGCTGCCGCGATCACTACCCCAAAGGGTCCGGCGACCAGCTCATGTTCGGCATCGTTCAGGGTGGATTCTTCAAGGACCTCCGTGAACGCAGCCTTGAACAGCTTCGGGAAATCGATTTCGAAGGGTTTGCCATCGGCGGACTTTCCGTGGGCGAGTCAACCGACGAGATGTATGACATCCTGCATCACATCGCTCCGATGATGCCCGAGAACAAACCCCGGTACCTGATGGGTGTCGGCACTCCGCTGGATCTGCTTGAAGGCGTCTCTGCGGGCGTGGACATGTTCGACTGCGTCCTGCCCTCACGCAATGCACGCAACGGCACCCTGTTCACTTCCATGGGCAAGATCAACATCAAGCGAGCAGAATTCGCCGAAGATGACTCCCCTCTCGATCCGAACTGCAACTGCTACACCTGCCGCAATTTCACCAAGGCCTATCTGCGACACCTGTATCAGGCAAAAGAACTTCTGTCGTACCGGTTGAATACATACCACAACCTGTATTTCTACCTTGATCTGATGAAGCAAGTTCGTGCCGCCATTGAAAATGGTACATTCCAGGAGCTGAAAAGCCATTACGAAGCGGTCTACGCGGGATAGAAAATGAAAACGTTCATCCGGTATTCTCTGCAATGTATCGGCTTGCTGACCCTTCTGGCAGTATTAGCCGGATTCGGTCTCGCCATTTTTGCTGGATACTGGATGAGCGTCGAAGACGAACCTGCAAAAGCAGACTACATCATCCCGCTTGCCGGTGATGAACACAGAATCATGCGGGCGGCGGAACTCTATCGTGAAGGGTACGCGCCGACCATTCTGTTCAGCAACGCTGTATCGATCCCGCCGTCCCGATTCGACAGGCTGAAATGGAAGATGGGATTCCCTCAATACACAAGAGAGCAGTTCCGAAAACTGATACTACAGCAACTCGGCGCAGCCAGTGCCCATGTCGAAACGTTCGGAAACGGCCATGTCAGCACGGTTGAAGAAGCGGAAGCCCTCAGGGTTTACCTTGGCGGACAACCGAAACGCCTGCTGATTGTCACCTCGCCCTACCATGCCAAACGGGCAAAAATGATCTTTGAAAAAGCCCTGCCCAACTGCACCATCTACATGTCAATGCCGAAAGAAGGGACTTTCGAGAAATGGTGGTGGAAGGATCAGCGGTCAGCACAACTGCTGGTAATGGAATTCGCAAAAACCATTCACTACCTGCTGGGCGGCGTATACCGGTCTTCAGACGTTCAAGAGGCTCATTCCTGAGAATCTGTTGAATTTTCAGGCACGATTTCAAGAACATATGACGGATATTTCTCCGCACATTCGTAAAGCGTCATATTACCGGGACTTGCCGTAACCGCTTCACCCAACCGGGAAAACAGAGCGTCCAGGAAACCGAATTTCTCGGCAAATTCCGCAAAGACTCGATTGTCGCCATCCATGTTCACGACACTGATGATGTCCACCACGCGAACATCTTCCAGTGTTCTAGCAGGCGCGTAGACTTCGCTATCAACATTCTCGGTCAGAACAGTATATCCGGCCTTGGCAAGCAGACTGAACAGATCGGAAATCAGGGGAGCCGGAGCCATGAGGCCATCTGAAATATCCTGAACCGAAGGGAGCGGCAGCCCCTCCCTGAACCGTTTGGCAAGCACTATCATCATGAGAACGGCAATCTTTTGCCGCTCAAACGGCGTGGCCTGTCCGAAGTAGCGCTGCTTGACGAATGAATTGATGTTCTGCCACGCGTAAGTGACCTCCGATCCGAGCAAAACGATCAGCCAACTGATATAAATCCAGATCAACAACAGCGGAAGCTGGGCAAAACTGCCGTAAATGGCGTTGTACTTTGCCGCTCCAATCTGCCAATTGATGTAAAACCATTGCGCCATCTGCCACAGCACGCCCCCAATGACACCGCCCAGCAAGGCCGCAGGCAAGTGTACCTTGGTATAGGGGATAAATGCGTACATGAACGCGAAAGCCATGGAAATCAGCAGGTACGGCGTGGCCTTCAGGAACATTGCTTCGAGAAAGCCGATTGCCTGAACGCTCAAGAGTCCCTGCACGATCTCCTGCTGCTGTAGACTCACGTTGAAACTGGACGCGACCAACAGAACCAGCGGGCATATGAGGATGACCGGGAAAAAATCGGCGACTTTACGCCACGCAGTTCGCCCTCGCTGCACGTTCCAGATCGTGTTAAACGCTTTTTCAATAGTGCCGATCAGAGAGAACACCGTGAACAGCAATGTCGCGACACCGACCCATCCAAGGGCCTGAACATTCGTCCTGTCGATGTATTCGATAATCTTGTCGGCTACTTCCACACGCCCTGTCGTCAGCTTAAGTATAAGCGTCCTGATAAACTCGGTATTCTGAAGACCGAATCCCTTTGAAATGGAAAACCCGACCGCCAAAAACGGAACAATGGACAGTATCGTGGTAAACGTCAGGGCCGCCGCACGAATGACACACTGATCCTTCATGAACCCGAAACCGATCAGATACAGCAGGCGGCATGCACCGCGCCAGATACGAAGCAGAACCGGAGTTTCCGGCGCATTTCGTACCCAGATACCCTCGGAAAAAAACGATTTGACCAAGGACGATCTCTTCAGTTTGGCAGCACTCATATTTTCTCCAACGCACAAATATTCATTACCAATAGTAATATATCCAAATCCGAAGAACAGGCAAGCAACTCAATTCATCCTGAACAGATCACGCAAGAATTCGAAAGATTTTTCAGGCAGGCTCAACACATTCCTCACGGTGTCACTCAAAATCTTCCCTTTCGGTATATTCACCTTGGGATCCGTTAAACGCCCGGTAATATTTATCGTCACGCTCGGCACAGCCACGAAATCATTCTTGATGGACAGATTGATCGAATCACCGGGCAGACTGAAATTGCCGGTTCCATAGGACTGAAGCACCGGAGGTGCCTCCATACGCAGTTTATCCGCCGTAAATACCCCTTTTCTGATGGAAAAGAGGCCTTCACTTCTACTGAACGCGGTCCGCCGTTTTCTCGGTTCAATGGATGATGTGGCAGAGCCATTGCTTAAATGGCTGGGAGCGTCATCATAGCCGGTGAACTTGTAGGAACCATCCTTTATCTTGACCGAAGCCTGCCCCGCGAGATTTGCCACGATATCCTCATCCGTCACCCCGAAACTGGTGACGTCAAAATCCAAGTCAGCCTCACCGCGAACGTAATCACGCTTGGCGATTTCCGTCATGAACGGTCCTGCCGCCATGTCTTCGACATGCAGCTTCAATTGAGTTCGCAAGCGCTCTGCGCTCACCTGTCCTGTCAGCTTGCCGTTGAGAGCACCACGGTTCACGACCCCAACGATGTTCTTGACCCTGATATCTCCATTGTCAGCCTTCAATTCTGCGGTAACAGACTGAGCCCTGATCTTGGCCAGTTTGAACTCTTCAAATCGCCCCTTGCCGTTCAGGCGCAGCATACGAAGAAAAGTCAACGGCAGATCAACAGGCGGCGCGTCGTAAACCTTCCCGGCCCGCTGCTCTTCAAGGCTCGGTTCCGGTGAACGGGGCAAATATCTGTCAATATCCAGCTTGCCCGCCGCAAAGGAGAACGAACACATCGGATTCCACAACCCCTGACCGACAACATGTCCGCTTATGTCCATGCCATCCAGATTGCCTCGCAGACCGCTCAGGGTAAACCCATCGGGATTCAACACATAATCAGCCGAAAGACTGGCGGATTTCAACGCATCAGGATCATTGGGATCCAAAGTCACCCCACTCAAAAGGTAGATGATCCTGCGAACGTTCACATCGGGAGCATCAACCCTTCCACTGACCTTGAAATCTTTATCGGTCCAGGAAATGTTCGCATTGCCCTTTACGCTTGCTTCCAAAGTCTTAACCAAAGCACTTTCTACGGAAACCCGCTTGGCTACGGAATCAAATCCGACCACCCCCTCGGCAGCCAGACGGCTTGCAGCTTTCGTATACAATGGACCGGCAACATGGCTTTTCACTTTCATGTTGGAGATGTTCAAAAAGGATTTATCCACCCCAAATCGAACAGGCCCCTGAACGGACAAACTGAATGAGTCAAACCGTTGCGCTCCCTTTCCTTGAAGGTTGCTGCTGATATTGAATATGAAATTATCCTTTTTTTCAGTAGCAACAGGGCTGAATCTCACATTCAAACCAGCCTTGCTCCAAGTCACGGGAAATACGGAATCAGGACTTTTCACATAGCGCCCTTTCCCGGCATCCATTTCAAGAGACATATTGCCAGACAGATATTTCAAGACATTGATCGAGCGTTCCCGAGGCTGACAGGTCATGCTTTTCGTTTCAACATGCGCCTGCAAAACACTTTTCCCGGTAAGTTCCAAAGAATCGCCCTTGAGAAAAGCAAAACCGTTTTCCGAAGATTCGACAGTCCATTTCGTTGCCAACCCCAAAGTCGGCGCATTCAATCGCTTGTCATACCCCCAAAGGCAGTCAAGCGTTCCCGTAATCGGACCATCTTCCGAACTTGTGGCCTTGGCATTGAAATGCAAGTTTTTCCCTTTGGAATTCATGGAAACCTGAACACCGGAAAGAGGGATATCAAGCACCTTGAACCCTTCGGCCTGCACCTCGCCTGCTCCTTTGAGCCAACGGAAAAAAGCAAGGGGATAATCACCCCAGACAAAAGGTGTATCCGTCTTAAACAGTGGCAGATAGCGATCAAGGTCAATCATCCCGCTACGCAGCCGAAAAGAAAAACGAGGGTGTGCATAGCCCTTCATTTCAACGGAACCGCGTACGGTCAAATCATCAAGCAGTACGGATAACTTGTTTAACACCACGCCTGATTCAGAAACATCAAATAAAAATGAACAATTACTCTTATTCAACCCATCGACCGATGCGACAGGAACGGTCGGGAAGAAACGTTTAACAAGTGTCGAAGGGGTGAAGGAATGCACGGTCAAATACCCTTTTGCATTCAATCCATGACGCAAATCACCGGTCTTCAATTGACCATCGGCACGCACTCCGAGAAAACGGGCACGCAAACCTTCCATAGATACGGTTTGGGTCCTCGAATCAACGACAAGCCGTCCGACCAACTCGCCGGGATTGGCCCCCTTTGGCAGGAATTCTCCACCAATCGACGCATACACGGTTGCATCCTGGAGTTGAAGATGCCCCTCTTCTACGCCCACTCCACCTTTAAGCGCCAAGCTGGATTCAACCAGCCCATTCTCCCATGAAAAATCACTGTTGGCAGAAAAAGCAATATCCTGACCGGGTATAATGACACCTGTTCGAATGTTGACACCGCTGAGTTCAAATGACTCTGTTTCAGTATTGCCAGCATACACCACAGTGGCATCAACAACATCCACACCGTTAATTGAGATTTCTTCAAAAGGGTTTTCATCAACTGCTGCGGCCTCTTTTCCGGTCCACCTGTCAACAACAGGCTGCCAGTTGAGTTCACCTTCAGGAGATTGAACAACATTGATGTCCATCCCTTCAATCACGACAGTTCGGAGATTGAGTTGCCGGGACAGCAAAGGTATCAGTTTCGCACTTACGAGAATGGAATCAATACGGACAAGAGGAATTTCATCACCAGACGAACCGACAGCCAAATCAAGAATTTCAAGCGAAAGTTTTGGATAAACAGCTATATTAAGCTCGCCGTGGAGGACTACCGGTACCCCGGCCACACCTTCAAGTACCTCGGTAAATCGCTCCCTGAACCCATCCGTATCAACATAATGAGATGCCCAGAAAAGCCCCCCAGCAAACATGAGGACACAGAAAAATACGATCTCTCCCAAAAGAGTAAGAAACCGACTGAACATCCTCACTTCTTGCTGCCTCCAAATCAATCTTTAACGTCTGAAGCCGGTGCCTTGGTCTTGTAAAGCACAGAACTCCACAAATCCAATCCGGCATCTGCTGCAACGCGCTTGCACTTGACTTTGAACGCGCAGTACACATTTGGCCAACGCCCTTCTAAGGCTTCGAAATTTCCCTGCCCCTTGCTCAGTATCAAATCAGCCTCGCGCATTTGATCCAAAAACTCAGGCTTACACCGCTCAAGAACAGTACCGGGCGTATCTACACCACTCTCAATGACTTCACATAGCTTTGTCATACCGACAAATTCTGCATCAACCATGGTCGAGTCGTTGATAACAGGCTGAGAACGAACGACATACGTAACCTTGCATCCCCGTCGCTGCAATTCCTCCACCAAGAGCATGTCGAGAACAATCTCCCCTGTATTATCGCCTAAAACAAGGATATTTGCTCCAGGTGCAGCCTTCGCCTTCACTTCATTCAAGGTATCAGGAGACACTGATTGGGATACACTCTTCAACTCGGACTCCCAATCGATATCAATATCCACTCCCCGGTCGATATAATTGCCAATAATAGCAAGCTCCAACGCCAACCCAAACGAATCCCCATCCTTCGCCACGCGCTCGTCTTCTACCAGCTTCTTAAGAGCTGGAAGCATCTTCAGAACACAAAGGTTGGCTTCACGCTTATCTTCCAAATAGAGATCGCTACACCCCGTCATTTCGGAAACAAGATTTCCCAAATGGCGAGCAATGGCAGGAGGAGAAAGAGTCAAGTCCAGTTCTCCGAGTTTGCGCCCCCAAGCCATGACAATTTTCTGATGCATTTCCTCGTCATTCGGGCAGGCAAGCTGTGCTTCCCGCAAAACCATTTTCATGAAGCAGGGCATGCATTCAAGAGAGGTATTCATTTCTCCACACCTTATAAGGATATTTTTATAAAATAATACTAATTACTGCAACTAATTACAATTACGAAAAACAATAAACTCAAAGTCCAATGGCATGAGTAAGCACTACTTGCAAGAATGTTTGCAAGCAAGAAAAAGAAAAACGTTAATTAAGGGAAAAATAAAAAGAGAAGATACTAAAAATCACTTCCAAAGAATGACACAACAAAACGACCTGATAACGTAACAATCGTTACGTTAAACGTCATTTCACTTAACAGTACATGGAAGTCAAAATGTTTTTTTGGATCTTGGGAAAAAACTAAGAATCGAACTGCCCAGCGGTCAAACCTATGATGGAGATACCTGATTTATCAGCACAAGCAATGGCTTCCTGACTGTCGAAGAAAAGACTTTTGCCAGCTTCCACCCCAAGGCATGTAGCACCACCGTCAGCCATCACCTTGATGGTATCAAGGCCAAAGCTGGGCAAATCTACCTGCTCCTGCTGTCCCGGCTTGAACACCTTGGTCACCACACAACCGGGTCCACCGAGCTTGCAACCACGGCGTATAGCCTCATCTGTCCCCTCCAAGGCTTCAACCGCTGAGACAATACCTTCGCGGACGACAAGACACTGACCTACATCCATTCGACCAAGTTCCTTGGCGATCTTCCATGAGAACTGAAGGTCTTCCATCTCTCTGTCGTCAGGCTTCCGCTTGGTCAAAACTCCTGCGGGCGTGAGCAGTTCCGGCAAAAATTCATGTGCGGGAACAACCGGCATCCCTTCTCGTTCCAGTTCTCCAGACAGCGCTCCCAGTATGGCGGAATCGCCTTTGTTCTTCTGCTGAAACAGGAGCTTGACTGCGCGCATGTCAAGATGCCGGATATCCATGACTTTCGGCTTACTGATCGTACCGGCCATAATGACCCGATCAACCCCGTTCGACTTGAAATAATCAATGAGCTTACCAAGCTTGCCAAGTTTCAATTCCTTCCAGACATCAGCATAGGGAACAACATCCATATTGGTGTGACCGGTAAACCCGGCAACAACCAATCGGTGTCCATGTGCCTTAATGCCTTTTGCAACTAAAATGGGAAACTGAAGTCCGCCTGCGATCAAGCCAATCGTGGAGCCTGTCTTTGTCATGCGCGCCCGCTAGGAATCACTGTTACCGTGACGTTGTTTATGGTCAGGAGTTACGCCATTCTTGCTTTCTCGAATGAATGCAACAAGTCGCTCAACCTCGGGAATACCGACAATTTCCGCCTCAACTTGGGCAAGACTCTGCTCACGGGTCAAACCGGAGCGGAAGATGATTTTATAGGCTTTTTTCAACCCTTTGCAGGTTGCTGCGTCAAAGCCATTCCGCCTGAGTCCTATAAGGTTCGGTCCAAACAATTTTCCACGCACACCATGAGCGAGCATGTAAGGAGGCACATCAAGTTTATAACCGCTTGCTCCGCCAAGGAAAGTATACTCACCGATTCGGATAAACTGCTGAACAGCGGACATACCGCTGATGATCACGTTACGTCCAACTTCAACATGACCGGCAAGGTTAACGGCATTGGCCATGATGACATTATCATCCACGATGCAGTCATGAGCGATATGAGCGTAAGCCATAAACATGCAGTTCGAGCCAATGCGGGTTTCACCAGCCCCCTGCACAGTGCCTCGGTGAATAGTTACACACTCACGAATGCTGTTATTATCACCAATTCGGGTGTAGGTTTTTTCTCCCTGATACGCGGTGTGTTGAGGTTCGCCACCTATGACCGCATGAGAGTGAACATGATTGCCTGCCCCCAATTCGGTATAATCCTTGATGACGACATGAGACTCAAGAAACGTTCCGTCTCCGATCTTGCATTCTGCACCAACAACGACATAGGGGCCAATTTTGACATCAGCCCCCAACTCTGCGGTTGAATCAATTACCGCACTCGGATGAATATCGGAAGCCACTACATATCCCCTTTATGGGCTACAGCCGCGGAAAACTCGCCCTGAGCCACAATCTGTCCATCCACTTCCGCAACGCCTTTCATCCGCCAGATATTCATCTTATGCTTTTCGTACGAAACATTGAGAATAAGCTTATCTCCAGGCACGACGGGTTTGCGAAATTTCACCTTGTTCAGACCGGTAAACAAAAAGACCTTGTCCCCGAGCGGTTCCTTCACGGTGCTCATGACAAAGACACCACCGGCCTGAGCCAAAGCCTCAAGAATAAGCACACCCGGCATAACAGGAAGACCCGGAAAATGGCCTTGGAAAAAAGGCTCATTGATGCTGACGTTCTTATACGCCTTAAGCCGGACACCACTTTCAAATTCAAGCACTCTGTCTACCAGCAAAAAAGGATAACGATGCGGCAGCATCTCCATTATCTGCTTGATATCGAGATTAAATTCATTGCTCATTCTAATCATCACTCCCGGCGGCATCTTTCACCGCTTTGAGTTCTTTTTCGAGTTTTCGTACCCGTTTGAAAAGATCCGGCAGTTTTGGAAGGCATACACCGGCGGCCTTTCTGTATGTCCCGGCGGGCATGGCAGGCGTTCCCATGAGGACACTGCCTGAAGCGACTTTACCGGAAACACCGCCCTGTGCGCCGATAACAACATCATCACCAATATCAACATTGTCAGCAACGCCGACCTGACCGGCAAGCACAACACCGTTGCCGACCTGAGTACTGCCGCCAATGCCGACCTGACCGACTATAAGGCAATGCTCACCGATCTGGACATTGTGTCCGATCTGAACAAGATTATCGATCTTGGTCCCGGCCCCGATTCTGGTCGAATCAAGTGCCGCTCGGTCAATGGCTGAATTGGCTCCGATCTCTACGTTATCAGCGACATCAAGAGTACCTATTTGAGGGATTTTCATATGTCCTGCGGGTGTTTGGGCATATCCAAAGCCATCACCACCCAGGACGGCCCCGGGCTGTAAGATAACATTATTGCCCAATGTGATTCCACCCATGACAACCGAATTAGGATACATGATACATTTGCTGCCCAAACGACTCCTTTCACCAAGATAACACCCGGCAAAAAGAACACATCCGGGACCGACAACGGCGTCCGCGCCGACAAAAGCGAATGGGTAAATCACAGCATCATCTGCGATATCCGCATCCGGATGTACGTAGGCAAGTTCACTCACACCTTCAAGGCACCCCTGAGGCTGAGCAAACAAATTCACTACCTTGGCCAAATCCATGTAAACATTGGAACTGACCAAGGCACAATCCAGCTTTTCCACATACGGGGCGGATGTGAGTACACATCCGGCCCCGGTTGTTTCCAACTGAGAAGCATATTTGGGATTGACCAAAAAGGACATTTCATCCGCCTGCGCCTTGTCCAAGGTGCTGACGCCAGTAATATCCCGGTCTTCCCCAGTGTATTCAAGCCCCAGCTTTTCGGCCAGAGCAGACAGCCTGATATTCATTGCCGCTACTTGCCAGCTTTCTTGAGCTTGTTCAGTTCGGCAATAAGAGGCTTGGTGATATCAATGCCATCACCTACGTAAGAAACACCACTTGCTGCCATCTCGAAAATAACCGTGTACCCATTAGCCTTGCCATATTCAGACATGACCTTGACGATTTTTTCGACAATCGGCTGACCAAGTTTCTGCTGCTCCATCTGACGCTTCTGACGGTAAGCGGCAACGCTGTCCTGGTAGTCACGAGCAAGACGACGAAATTCACGCTGCTTGTCCTGCTTGGCTTCCAACTTCAGAGCCAGATCCTGATTCTTGAGCTCGGCCTCAAGCTTCTTGATGGCTTCACCATCTTTCTTGAGGTCTTTTTCCATGGGCGTAAACTTGGCTTTCAGTTTAGCGGCAACGGCTTTGCCGTAGTCACATTGAAGCATGACAGCCTGCATGTTGAATACGCCGATCTTGCTCTCTGCAAAAGCGGACACCTGAAAAACCAAAACAAAGGCAATTGCGAGAAACATTACTTTTTTCATCAAATATCTCCTTAAAATTAATTTCAAAATCTAGAATTGCTGACCCATCATCAACTCGAACTTATGCCGACCGCTTGTACCGATCTTGTCGAGACCGTAACCGTACGCGAATCCGACCGGCCCCATAGGCGAATACCAGTTGAAGCCGAGACCAACGCCCTTGTAAAGACCAAGCGTCGGACTGGTTCCCTTTCGTGAAGGCGAAGAGAAAAACATCTCGCCCTCTTTCCATGAGTTACCGGCATCCAAAAAGACCAATCCGGCTATTCCGTATTCCTTACTTAAAACTCGCGTCAATTCCAAATTCACATAGAAGGCCTTATTACCACCTTCAGACTTGTTATCAGAATCCAAGGGCGTAATAGCGTATCGGGAATACCCTCGCACAGACCCCAAGCCACCCAACTGGAACCTCTGGTCAGTCGGAATACTCGATCCACTGATGTTTTTATGAACAAGTCCGGCCCATGTCTTGGTATGGAAAATCACTTCCTCAAATACAGGGGTATACCATTCGAACAAGCCCAAATACTTAACGAAATCATCAGACCCCTGCAAAGGTCCACCACCAAAGATAATTGAAGCACTGCCAACAGTACCAGTGGTGGTTCTCATAACCCTGTCACGGGTATCACGAGTAAAAGTCGCGCTTATCTGACTGAGAACATGAGAGCCCTTGTCATCTTTTACAGAATCAGCGGCATCATCACTGATATCACGAATAGTGTAATATTCAGCGGTGTAATCCCAGGAAAGCGTGGAGTACTCTCCGACAGGATAGAAAAAGTTTATGGTAGAACCAATACTATCCTTGTCATAGTCACTGAAATCTTCCTTCCGATTATGCGCTTCAAGACCGAAGCCCACATCAGAATCATTGATATGAGGATTAACAAAATTCGCTGTAAATGCCGTTTTGGTACTACTGAAAGCACCATTGAATCCTAAAGAATATCCTTTACCAAAAAGGTTTGACTCAGTGATACCAGCAGCCAGATAAACACTATCGTACGTGGAGTAACCGATACCACCACCGATCTTGCCCGTAGGCTTATCCTTCACCTTGACAATTAAATCCATCTCTTCAGGATTGCCTGTAGGAACCGGAGAGATATCAACTTTTTCAAAAAATCCGAGATTGTTAAGACGTTGATGTGATCTGTTCAAGTTGTCACCACTGAACATATCGCCATCAGCCAGACGCATCTCACGCATGATGACATTATCCCGCGTCATCGTATTGCCTTCAATCAGGACACGGCGAATATGCACTCGCTGATGCTTGGAAATGCTGTAGACAACGTCTACAATTTTCTTTTCAGCATCGTCTTTCAGATTTACCTGAACATCCACATAGGCATACCCATAATCATTATAATAATTGGTCAGTGAGTCGACATCACTCTTGATAATGGAACGATCAAAGTAATCGTCATCTTCTTTCAGCTTGTCGATCTTGGTAACTTCTTTCAGTTTTTCAAGAGAATCGATCAAATCCCCCTTGAAAATGGTCTCACCCATCTTGTAGCGGTCACCTTCCCAGACCTGATAGATGACATCGATTCCATCATCCTTGATTTCTACTTCAGGACGACCAACTTTGACGTCAATAAAACCTTTGCTGGTGTAATACGCCTGAATGGCAGCGGCATCACGATCCAAGAGTTCCTCTTTCAGGACTCCGGAGTTACTGATCCAAGACAGCCAGCCTCGCTCCTTAAGAGCCAAGACATCCTTGATATCGTCAGGATCCAACTGCTTTGCCCCGTCGATAACAACATTCTTGATGTACAGCTTGGGCCCTTCGTCAATAACAAAGGTCAATCGAGCAACTCCGGTTCCGGCTTCCTCGATTTCGTGGGTCACTTTGGCTTTGTAGTAACCTTCCTTGCGATACATCTCGCGAATCACACGGATATCGTCAGCAAGCACTTTGGGGTTGACGATTCCACCTTTCTTCGTGGAAATTGCTTCAATAATATCCTCGGAATCAATGGCGTCCGATCCCTTCACACCCAAAGCCTGAATGCGGGGCTTTTCCTCAACGACAAAAATGACCTTCTTACCGTCAGGAATAGTGTCGACCTTCACTTCAACATCATCGAAATATCCGAGATCATAAATATTTTTCAAGGCAGTATTGACAGCTTTAGCCGTCAACATGTCACCTTTCTGCAAAGTAAGTCGCATGAGAACAACGTCTTTATCCAAGACTTTCGTGCCTTCAACTTCGACCTCTGCAATAATGTCAAGACGGAGAAGATCCATCTTCATTCTGTCGACAAGCTCATCAACCGCGGGAAGAAGATTGATAAGACCTTCCTTTGTGACAGACATCTTCTTGCCTGGATGGGTGCCGTAAGTATCCACAAGACGGGCATCCAAGGTCAGATCATCGCCGATCTGATTCAGAGATCCAAAAACGGAAAAACCGGCACCGGTAAGCAGAGCCAATTCTCGCGCCGACTGCGTGGAAACGGAAGAAACACCTTTCTCTTCAATAAGTCGATTTATCTCAGCAGGATCAACGACTTCAAAACCGGCTTCACGCAAACGGTCAGTCAACAGCTCAGGCAGACTGTCCTGAAGGTAGGAAAGGTCTTCCCCCGCATTCACCTGAAAAGGCAATACGGCGACCTTCACATCCTGAGTGACGCTCTCTGCTGCACCGGCGGCTGATGCCACCAGCATGAGAGTAACGACAACCCCGACAATAAAACAACGTACGCGACTAACGGGCATACAGTTCTCCTGAGCGCAATTCCACACGCCGATGCATCATTTCAGCCAGATTGGGATTATGTGTTACGACGACAAACGTCATACCCAATTCATTATTAAGAGAGACCAGCAATTCACCAATTCTGGCCCCGCTCTCCTCATCAAGATTTCCTGTCGGCTCATCAGCTAGCAACACTTTCGGCCTGAGTAATATCGCTCTGGCAATCGCTGCCCTCTGCCGCTCTCCGCCTGATAATGTCGTCACCTTGTATTCAAGCCTGTGCGACAACCCAACCAGATCAAGAGCTTCTTCAGCCAACTTCAGTCCTTCGGAACGTCCTTTACCCGCTATAAATGCGGGCATGGCAACATTTTCCAAAGTTGAAAACTCAGGCAACAAATGATGAAATTGAAACACAAATCCAATTTCACGATTTCTCAATTCAGCACGTTGCCTATCCCCGAGAGAACTCAGGTTAATACCATTTAAATATATATCACCTGCCGAAGCCGTATCCAGCGTTCCCAACAGATGAAGCAAGGTCGTTTTTCCTGATCCGGAGGCACCGAGCACTGCCAGTGACTCTCCACGATCTATAGTCATATCAACCTGTCGCAGCACTCGAACCGTTTCAGAAGGACCTGCAAAGTCCTTACTGACGGCAACCAAGCGGTATAAGAAGTCTTTACTCATAACGCAAGGCTTCACTCGGACTCAATGCAGCAGCACGTCTCGCCGGATAAATCGTTGCCAAAAAACACAATAAAAACGCCGCTGCCCCAATAGCCACAAGATCGAACGCCTCAAGCCGGACCGGCAGGTAGTCCACCGGGTAAACGTTGCTTGGCAGTTTGATAAACTGGTATTTCTTGAGCAACAGACTGACAGGAACCCCAATCAAAAAACCGATGAATGTTCCGGCCAATCCAATAAACGTCCCCTGCAACATGAAAATCCGACGAATACTCGCCACGTTGGCCCCGATAGACATCAATACAGCAATGTCTTTTGTTTTCTGAATGACCAACATCACCAAGCTCGTGACGATACTGAAGGAACCAACGAGTACAATCATTGCCAAAATAATGAACATCGCAGTCTTTTCAAGCTTCAACGCCGCAAAAAGATTCGCATTCATTTCCTGCCAATGACGCACATAAACCGTAAATGAACCTATGGCTTCCCTCAGATCACCGGAAATCTGTTCGACGTTATAGACGTCATCAACACTGATCTCCAATCCCGACACAACGTCGCCCTTGAATCCAAGCAGCTTTCGCGCAGCCGGAATCGAAACATATCCGAGTGATGAATCATACTCAAACATCCCGGTTCGAAAAATACCGGCAACAATAAAACGGCGAACCCTAGGCGTAAACCCGGCTGAACCGGACCGCCCTGAAGGAGAAAGAAGATTGACTTCCGACCCTTGCGTCAAACCAAGGCGTTTAGCCAGCTCGGACCCAACAATGATTCCCGGAAAATCGCCATGTCCTTCAAGATTGGTAACGTCTCCGCTGACCATATCCTTGGACAAGCTCAAAACGGAATCAGAAGTGGCAGGGTCAATCCCTCGCAAAACCACTCCCTTGACTCCACTTCTGGTCGACAGCATCACTTCGGAGTAGACAAAAGGCGTCACTCCGACAACCCCTTGAACTCTTGAAGCTTCATCGGCCAATTTCTCATAATCCTTAATTCCACCCCGAAGGGAAGTCACCATGATATGAGCATTGACGCCTAGTATCTTTTCTTGAAAATCAGTTGAAAAACCGTTCATGACGCCTATTACGACAATCAGGGCACCCACACCGATCGCAACACCGCATACGGCGAAAAGCGAAACAATGGATATGAACGACTGCTTACGCAGTGCGAACAGATATCTCAATGCCACAAATGTCTCAAACCTCATACACAGCTTCCCATAAGCACACTCAAGAACGTTATCCGATCTCCGGCCTCAGAAGCGGGAACAGGATGACCTCACGAATGGACGCACTATCCGTCAGAAGCATGACCAGACGGTCGATGCCAACGCCCTGTCCGGCAGCCGGGGGCATACCGTACTCAAGTGCCCTGACGTAATCTTCGTCCATGAAATGCGCTTCCTCATCTCCAGCTTCTTTTTCCTTGACCTGCTCCTCAAACCGCCCACGCTGATCCACAGGATCATTGAGCTCAGAGAAAGCATTGGCCAACTCACGGCCTGTCATAAACAGTTCAAAGCGATCCGTAATATCCGGATTCTCTTCATTCCTTCTGGAAAGCGGAGAAATATCAGTCGGATAATGGTAAATAAAGTGCGGCTGTATCAACTTGGGTTCAACAAGCATGTCAAAGAGTTTGGCCTGCAATTTGCCGAGCTTTTCTCCCTCGACAACCTTTTCACCCTTCTCTTTGACCAAGGCCTTACATTTTTCATAATCCGAGTAGACTTCAGGCGACACACCACCAATCTGCTCCAGAGAATCATGAAAGGCCAAGCGGGTCCAGGCACCGACAGACAAGTCGATCTGCTCTCCCTGATACGGAACAACGCTCGACCCCGTAGCCTTGATGGCCACACGCGAAAACATCTCTTCCGTCAAATCCATGAGATCTTCAAAGTTCGCATACGCCCAATAGAATTCAAGCATGGTGAATTCCGGATTGTGCTGCGTTGAAATACCTTCGTTGCGAAAGTTCCTGTTGATCTCGTAAACCCGCTCAAACCCGCCGACCAGAAGACGCTTGAGATACAACTCTGGCGCAATACGCATATAGAGCTTCATGTCGAGCGCATTATGGAACGTCTCAAAAGGCTTGGCTGTCGCGCCACCCGGAATGGCCTGCATCATGGGAGTTTCCACTTCCATGAAGCCTTTCTCATTCAGGAAGTTTCGAAGCTCACGAACGATGGTCGTACGCATCTCGAAGATTTCCTTGGTTCTCGGCGTAACGATCAGATCTACATACCGCTGACGGTATCGAATCTCGACGTCCTTGAGGCCGTGGTATTTCTCAGGCAGGGGCCGCATGGACTTGGACAGCAAGCGAAACGACTTCGTCTTGACGGTCAACTCACCGGTCTTGGTGCGGAAAAGACCGCCATGAACACCGACGATATCGCCGATATCAGTCTTCTTGAACAGCTGATAGGCTTCGGTTCCAAGCTCATCCCTGGCGGCATAAACCTGAATCTTCGCACTGCGATCCTGAAGATGGAAAAATGTGACCTTACCGAACGAACGGTAAGAAACGACGCGACCGGCAATCGCGAAATCAAGATCCTCGGCCACGAGCTCTTCGCCCTCAACTTCGGAGTACTGATCCCATATGGATTGCACTTCAGTATCACGCCTGAAATCATTCGGGTAAAGATGCACATCTTCATCAAGAAGATGGCATGCTTTCTCAACACGAGTCTTGATAACAGGATTCAGCTCGTCCTTGGCCTGCAAGGCTTCGAGCATGGGCATGAACCGTTCAGCATGAACCGACTTGGTTGCAAGCTTGATTTTCTTATTCTTTTTCTTATTCTGTGACAATTTACCTTTCCCCGTCTCCTGCAAAGTCTAGAAAAAAACAAGAGACGTTGAATGCGTAAGCCATATAACGTTTCCCGTCAAGAAAATGAGCCCTTTAACATTCGATTTGCCCATTTTGATTTTTTTCAAAAATTTTGAACTTTTTTCTTGACCGGTATTCGGGTTTTCCTTAGAACCTTTTTCGCTTCAACGGCAAGCATTCCCCAGTAGCTCAATCGGCAGAGCGGGTGACTGTTAATCACTAGGTTCGCGGTTCAAGTCCGTGCTGGGGAGCCAAGAGAATCAAACCCTCGGTAATTACCGAGGGTTTTTCTTTTATTTACAACGCAAAACAGTATTTTCAAGGCTGTCTCATTTTTTTACACGATATGAATAAAAGCACTTGAAATCTGAACCTCATTCAGCTATTACTCCCTCCTCGTTGACGTTCAAACGCAACGAGAAATGCTCCCCAGTGGCTCAATCGGCAGAGCGGGTGACTGTTAATCACTAGGTTCGCGGTTCAAGTCCGTGCTGGGGAGCCAAGAAAATCAAAACCCTCGGTAATTGCCGAGGGTTTTTTCTTTGGTTTACCCTATAAATACCAACCTCCAAGACTCTCTCAATTTTTTTTGCTTGGAATGAATAAAACCACTTGAAACCTGAACCTTATTCAGCTATTACTCCCTCCTCGTTGACGTTCAAACGCAGCGAGAAATGCTCCCCAGTGGCTCAATCGGCAGAGCGGGTGACTGTTAATCACTAGGTTCGCGGTTCAAGTCCGTGCTGGGGAGCCAAGAAAATCAAAGCCCTCGATAACTATCGAGGGCTTTTTCTTTGGCTTAATTAATAAAAAACAATATATTACGGTGAATTAAATACATCACCACAACTGTCATTTCTAATATGGCTGAAATAGCTTGAAGCCGGCAACTGAATCAGCTATTACCTCCCCCTTATGGAAATCATATCAATTGCTTCAATCATTGTCGGCTGTGGCGCAATTCTGGGCCTTGTGCTTTATGCAAGGGGCTCTCGAACACAGACAACCAACCGCCCCAATATCAATATCGACTTTGATACAGCCAAAGAACGAGAAGATAAAAACCGCTACTTCAGCTAGCCCCCAATCACCAGACTGTTTTTGAAAGCCGCGCCTTGCGCGGCTTTTTTCTTGACTTTTATCCACTGCCACTGCCACGTTATACATGGTTGCATCTTCAACAAAAAGGCAAAACCATGAAGCACCTCGCAACTGTATTGACGTTGCTGATTACTACAGCCCTGCTTTCCGCATGTTCAGACACACCTGCCAACACATTTCAAGGCTATGGGGAAGGCGAATACGTATACATATCATCCCCTATCGGCGGTGCCCTCAAAGAACTACACGTCACCCGTGGACAAAACGTTCAACAAGACGCGCCACTGTTTACACTGGATCAGGACTTTGAAAAGGCTGCTGTCAAAAAAGCCCGCCATGAATTGCAAGCTGCTCAAAATAATCTCGCCAATCTTGAAAAAGGAAAACGCCCTTCCGAAATAGCAACAATCCTTGCCCGTCTCAAACAGGCCAAGGCATCTTCGGCTCTTGCTCAAATAGAATACACCCGCCGCGTGAAGCTTATCAGCGAACACACCATTTCGCAGGAAGAGCTTGACCGGGCAAAAAGTGATTATGATCAGAAATCACAGCAGGTTCATGAAATAGCATCCGAGCTGGCGACTGCCCGCCTCGGTGCCCGGAGTGACGAAATCAGAGCGGCAGCCGCTCAAGCACTTCAGGCAGAAGCGGCTCTGGAACAGGCTCTCTGGAACCTCAACCAGAAAAAGCAAAGTGCTCCACAGGACGGACTTGTTTTCGATACGCTCTACCGCGCCGGAGAATGGGTCCCTGCCGGCAAACCCATTGTCAGCCTTCTTCCCCCATCCAACATGGAAGTCATTTTTTTCGTACCGGAACCCCTCGTGGGGTCCCTTTCGATCGGTCAAAAGACCGTAGTAACATTCGATGGGGCGTCATCTCCCATACCGGCTGAAATCTATTATATATCACCATCAGCTGAATATACTCCCCCGGTTATCTTTTCGAGCGAAAGCCGAGCCAAACTTGTTTTCAGAATCAAAGCCAAACCGAAAATCAAGGACGCTCACCTACTGCATCCCGGACAGCCGGTAGATGTCACTATCCCTGCCCTTTCCCCTTAAAAACAAGGAAATAGTGTGTCTGCCGAAACTGTCATAGATGTGCACGGATTAACCAAGTCGTTTGGTAAAAAGACTGTGGTCAACAATCTGGACATGACCATTCGTAAAGGGGAAATTTACGGATTCCTCGGTCCGAACGGCTCCGGAAAGACCACCTCGATCCGCATGCTCTGCGGTCTTCTGAAACCCAACTCGGGTTCCGGCTCCTGTCTGGGATATGACATAAGAACGGAATCCGACCTCATTCGGCCTCATGTGGGCTACATGACACAGAAATTCAGTCTTTACGAAGACCTGACAGTCAGGGAGAATCTCGAATTCACAGCAAAAGTATTCGCCTTGGAAACCCCAGCAGCAATGGTAAATGAGTGTATCGACCGCATGGAACTCGGACAATTTGAAAACCAGCTTGCTGGCGCACTCTCAGGTGGGTGGAAACAACGCCTCGCCCTCGGGGCCTGCACACTGCATTCTCCGAAACTTCTGCTGCTCGATGAACCGACCGCAGGGGTCGATCCCGGCGCCCGACGCGATTTCTGGGATCAGGTGCACACCCTTGCGTCACAGGGAATAACAGCCCTCATCAGCACTCATTACATGGATGAAGCCGAACGCTGCCATCGTCTCGCGTACATCGCATATGGCAACCTCCTCGCCTCAGGTACTTCCGAAGAAATGATACATGATGCACAATTGACGACATGGAGCGTAACATCCGATCAAAATGAAACAGAACTGCACGCACTTTCCGAGCAACTCAGGAATCTGCCCGGTATCGATCAGGTTGTCGCATTCGGCACCACGCTCCACGTAAGCGGCCGCAATCCGCAACGCATCAAAGACAGTATCAAGCCTTTCCAGACAGAACGATTTTCATGGGAACTCATTGAAACAAGTCTGGAGGAAGTTTTCATCGACCTCATGCAAAAGAGCAAGGCAGGACTGAAATGAGCAGTTTCTCGCCCAAACGGTTTTCTGCGATGGTAATCAAGGAATTCATCCAGATGCGCCGGGACAGACTCACTTTTGCCATGATGATCGGCATCCCCCTCATCCAGCTCGTACTGTTCGGCTATGCGATTAACTCGGACCCACGCCATCTGCCGACAGCCGTTCTGTCCGCCGACAACACTCCCTATTCGCGCACCATTGTGGCGGGAATGCAGACAAGTACCTTCTTCGATATTACACATCACCCGAAAACCCGCACTGAAGCCATTCGTCTTGTCCGCGAAGGCACGGTCCAATTCGCGCTCACCATACCGGAAAACTTCGGCCGCTCACTATTGCGCGGCGACAGACCTGTGCTTCTGCTTGAAGCTGACGCCACGGACCCGACGGCAACCGCCAAAGCCGCCTCGTCATTCCCGGAAATAGTTCGGCAGGCACTCAGCCATGAACTGAATGGTCCCAACGCCGTCCTGAACCAGAAGCAGGCTCCCGTGGATATTCGAATCCATAATGATTACAACCCGGAAGCCCAGACCCAATACAACATTGTCCCGGGCCTGATGGGAGTCATCCTGACACTGACGCTGGTCATGATAACCTCGCTCGCCATCACGCGAGAGTCAGAACGCGGTACCATGGAACACCTGCTTTCCACCCCCATTCAGCCTCTGGAAGTCATGCTCGGCAAAATCATCCCCTATATTCTTGTGGGATATATTCAAATATTACTAATTATTACAGCATCCCGCTTCCTTTTCGACGTCCCCATGCACGGTAGCATTCTACTGGTTTTCGCCTCATCAATCGTCTTCATCGGTGCCAACCTTTCCGTAGGCGTCACCATATCGACCATGGCCCGCAACCAGTTGCAGGCGGTTCAAATGTCCATATTTTTTTTCCTGCCGTCGCTGTTGCTGTCCGGATTCATGTTCCCATTCAGGGGAATGCCCCAATGGGCGCAGGCAATCGGATCAATTCTTCCGTTGACGCATTACCTCCGTCTGATCCGCGGCATACTTCTTAAAGGTAATGATTTAGGAAATTCCGTACAGCACGGCTGGCCCATTCTTGTTTTCTGGCTTGCCATCATCGCCATCGGCCTCAAGCGATACCGGCGCACACTCGACTGATACTCTCTCAAAAGCTGTTTACTTCACGATTCTAAGTCATTAAGTTATAGACTGCGACGAACTGAAAGGAGTTGAAACGCAGCCATGACATTTTCTATTCTCGCCGGACTTTTCGGCGGCTTGGGCCTCTTTCTGCTCGGCATGCGCCTGATGACAAAAGGCCTACGAAATGCCGCGGGACCGGCTTTGCGAAAAATCCTCAGTAATTGGACCAAAACACCATTCAGAGGACTCTTCTCCGGATTCATGATTACGGCATTGGTGCAGTCTTCCAGCGCCATAACCGTCGCGGTCATCGGTTTCGTTAATGCCGGTCTCATGTCCATGGCCCAATCCGTCGGAGTCATATTCGGCAGCAACATCGGCACGACTGTAACAGGCTGGATCGTTGCCGCCGTAGGAGTAAGCGTCAAAGTCAAGGCCCTCGCTCTCCCGCTCATCGGCATCGGAGCGTTGTTACGCCTGACCGGTGCCAATACTCGCCGAAAGTATATTGGCGATGCCCTGACCGGCTTCGGCATCTTCTTTTTGGGAATCGAGATACTTCAAAGCTCGTTTCACTCAGTTGAAAGCAGCATCAACCTTGCGGCCTTCACCTTCGGCAACGTGTTTGACATCGTCATTTTCGTTTTCATAGGCTTCCTGCTGACACTGCTCATGCAAAGTTCCAGCGCAGCCATGGCTCTGGTTCTCACAGCCGCCATGTCTGGCATAGTAACCATGGAAAGTGCGGCAGCCGCTGTCATCGGCACCAATATCGGCACCACGACCACAGCCCTGTTTTCCGTTATCGGCGCGACATTCAACGCAAAAAAAGTCGCCGCGGCGCATATCATTTTCAATCTGGGCACAGGGATCATCGCCCTCTTTCTCATCCCTGTCTTTCTTCTGGTTTCCCAATCATTCGATTTTAACATGGCGGCCAGCCTCGCAATATTCCATACGTCTTTCAATCTGTTGGGCGTCTGCGTATTCCTCCCCTTCACTGGCCAACTTGTATCATTCCTTGATCGACATATCGGCCGTGAAATGGCCGAACTCGGCAAGCCCAGATACCTTGACAGCAACACACTCAAAACACCGACCTTCGCCATGGACGCACTGTTCATGGAACTGGGCAGCCTCGGTGAAGCCGCACGCCTTGTCGGACAAAAAGCCATTACCTCGAAATTCCGCCACAAGGATTTCATCAAGGACAAGGCCGCACTGGACAACCTGATTCTCGCAATCAAGAAATACTGCGTGAAGATGCAGCATCTGGACCTGCCCGAGTCCGTGGCAGACAAGCTCCCCAAAGCGCTTCGCGTTGTGCAGTATTTTCAAAAACTCATTACCATTGTTGACGATGTATCCAAAGACCACGCATTATTGAATCATCAAATCCCCGGTACCGCAGCAGCCACGGCCCGCAATTTTCGCAGGGAAATACGTGATATTTTGAATGTGGCACACACGCCCTGTGCGCCCGAATTCGCAGAACTGGAAAAACTCCTGAAAGATCTGCACGTCCATTACAATGAATTGAAAGAAGCCCTGCTCCGCCTTGGTGCTCAAGGCCGAATAGATCTTAACCAGATGGTCGCTTTGCTTGACTATTACTCACGCATGCGCGTCATGTGCGAACAGGCCGCCAAGGGAACGACCCACTGGGCCATGATTCGAGACATTGACATCACCTGCTCGACCGCGACCGAAAACAATGATTACGCCTGGAAACCGAAAGAATAAACTGCTACTCAATGGCTCAATGGAGACCGTTCAATGAATCGACGTCAACTTGCTGTTCTGCTTATCTTCTGCGCCCTCGCCCTTGCTGCGGGGGCGTACGTCCTCCTGTCAGAAGCCCCCAAGGAGGAATATGTCGTCCACCGTGAAGCGGTCAAACCACCGCCAGAAGACGTCAAGGCCCCCGCCTGGGTAGACAGCGGCCAGACTCCCGAACCTGACTATACTCCGGCTCAGGCAGAAGCCCACAACGCGACTCCCGTGCCTCCGAAGCAAGAACCGGAATATGTACCTCAGGTTATCGAAGTCAAAGAGGACAGCGTAGTTACTCTCTCTTTTGTCGAAGCGCTCTCCAACTTTTTCCTGTCCCGTTTCGTACCGGCTGATACTTCCGGCGTTTCGACCACCGGTGTCAGCGCCAAATCGGTCAACATGCACTTCGGACAGGAACTGACAGGCTTCTCCGTCCCCGGTGACGATATTCGGACCGCACGCAAGGCTGTGCTTGATTACGCATTTACACCTTCGATGCTGAAAACTCTGGAACAAATATATTCTCCGGCTTTCCTGGCATATCTTGTAGATTCAGCCACAACGCAAGAGCGCGAATATACCGTTGGGATGGATAAGGAAATTCGCCCCCTGACTGTTGCAGAAACCAGTGAAATGCTGAGACTGAATGCCAATGTCCTGAAACAGACGGCATCCATATTCAGAATCATCGCCAACGACCCGACCATAACCGAACTGGCAGGCAAATATCTTCGTTCCGCCAAAGCCGTGGAACGGGCCAACGGTCAATTGCAGACCGCCATTGCCGACGAAAAGGATACGGCCAAAGCGGGACAGCGTCTCAAACAGGCAATACTGCAACGGGAACACGTCAAGAATTCCATTGTCAGCCGAATCAAACGGCATTGCCCCGGATGCAGTTCCTCTGAGGCCTTCTACATAGCGCAGTGGGCTTACCGCAGAGTACTCGGAGAACCGGTAAAACGTCTCCCCACTTTCAAAACGGCCTCAGAACTATTGGACAAAATGTCAAAACGCTTTCTCCAAGAGGCTGCAAAACTGAAATAAGGACTCTCCCCAACGGGATACGCTTTACTCTGTATTTGTGCTTATGATTCCTACTGGAAGACATTAACTGCATCAAAGGAGTTGCAATGTATTTCAAGCAGATAACCACTCCCGGACTCGGCTGTTTTTCCTATGTGATCGGATGCCCCGCAGCGCGTGAAATGATCGTTGTCGATCCCAAACGCGACGTGCAGGATTATCTGGATATCTCACGGCAGGAAGGCATGAAAATCACTCATGTCATTGATACGCATGTTCACGCCGATCATGTTACCGGAGCTCATGAACTCAAGTCGCATACCGGCTGTGACATAATGATGTATGAGACATCCCCGGTCACATTCAATTTCACTCCGCTGAAAGAAGGCCAGAAATTGACTGCCGGAAACGCGGGGCTTGAAGTGCTGCACACTCCCGGCCATACGCCGGATTCACTGTCACTGCTTGTTACGGATTTCAGCCGGGGGCAGGAACCATGGATGGTTCTGACGGGTGATGTCCTCTTCGTCGGGGACATCGGCAGACCCGATCTCGTGGGCAATGCGAAACTCGATGAACAAATCACTAACCTCTACAACTCCCTTTACGTCAAGCTTGCCAGCTACCCGGATCATCTGGAAGTCTTTCCAGCCCACGGCGCAGGGTCCCTTTGTGGCCGCGGCATGAGTTCAAAACCCAACTCCACCCTCGGTTTCGAACGACGCCACAACCCCATGCTCGGTTTTGACAGCTTTGAAGCCTTTCACCTCGCCATGAGTCAGCAATTCCCGACACGGCCCAAGAGCTTCACTCATATCATTTCCACCAATGCCTCGGGCGCACGACTTCTGGAACGGTGCCCCATGGATCTCGCCATGGAGCCGGACCGTTTTGAGGAACGAATGCTGGACTCGGCTGTCGTCATCGATGTTCGCAACGCTGCGGCCTACGCAGGTTTTCACATTCCCGGCTCCATCAATATCGGCTTCGAACCGAGCCTCGCCAACTGGGTCGGGATGGTTGTCGATCCGAAGTCGGACCTGCTTCTGGTCGTTGATTCCCAAGCGGATTATGAACGGATGCGGACAGAACTGCACCGGATCGGTTACGACAATATCCACGGCTATCTCATGGGTGGCATCGAGTCATGGGTTTACAGCGGACGCCCGGTAGACAAGCTTTCCATCGATTCTGCTCAGGAAGTTGAACAGTGCCTTGAAGACGGCAAGAAACTGAGCATTGTGGACATACGGACACCTGCGGAAATAGCGCAAGGGAAAATCCCCGGAGCGGCCACGGTTTCTCTGATCGACATTCTGGACGGGAAATTCGATCTCCCGGAGGAGGATCACCATATCATTTATTGCGCTTCAGGCTACCGCTCAAACATTGCGGCATCTTATCTGCAACGCCACGGCTACTGGAATGTGCGAGCCCTCGCAGGCGGAGCCATCGCCTGGACACGTGCCGGATATCCGCTGGAGAAATAGCAAATCAAACGGCACCAAATCTGAAATCCATCAAAAAATCCCTGCAACCGATGTTTCAGGGATTCTTTGATGGGAAATTTTCCGTCACCGTAACTGACATATCAGATTTGAACCACATGGCTGCGACGTCAGGATACTTCTCCCGAACAAACCGCATTCCCTCGGTGCCGCCCATGATGAACAACGCTGTTGCCAAGCTGTCTGCGGACTCAGCACTGTCAGCCACAACAGTGACCCCAGCGACCTTGTCAGCAGGCTCCATGTCAACGGGATTTATGATGTGATGCCGCAGGTCGGTTTCTCCATCCTTTTCCAAAAGAACGAACTGCTGATAATCACCTGAACCGCAAACGCCTTTTTCACGAACGGCAATGGTCGCAAAAACAGCATCCTTACGGGGATGCCTGATACCAACCTTCCAATCACGATCTCCAAAACAGTAAAAATCCCCCCCGGCCTCGACAATGCCAGCCGCAATCCCTAGTCCGCGCAACATCTTGACTGAAGCGTCAATAATCGTCCCCTTGGCTACACCGCCAAGATCAAGCGCCATGCCGGTTTTCTCCAACCGCACTCTTCGTTGCGCTTCGTCAAACTGAACCTTGTGGTAATCAACCAGATCCTTTTTTGACCGGGCAACACTCTCATCAAGCGCATAATACAAGGGAGAAGTCGTCAAGGCACCGATGGTCGGATCGAATACACCACCAGTCTCATCACTGAACCGAATCGTCCGCCGAATCAGGGCATATGTCCTTTTTGACGGAGTACTCCAATTCCTTCCGGCAGAATGATTGATGCGCCCAACTGATCCTCGTGGATTCCTGAAATCCAGATCCTTCTGCAATTCACGCATGAAAGCCATGACCTTGCGCGACGCTTCGTCCGCGGCCCTGCGGCTGTCGGCAACAAGAGTCAGGCTGACGATGGTTCCCATGGCAGTGTCAGTATATTTGTACGCGCTTTCATAATCCGCAGCATTTTTCCGGTGAGCATGCACATGCAGACCGCCGAGCACGAACAGAAACAACGCGCTGAAAAGACCAATCGCCCATGTCACTTTTCTGCCCAGATACAACTTTTTCCCAAGCACCTGACTCCCAAAAGGAAGGCAGCACAATAATCCCCAAAATGCAGCCAACTGAAAAACAACATCCAGTTGATGTGCGTACTGAACCATCAAACCGCCAGCCAGCGGTCCCGCCATGAAACCAACTCCGGATACGGCATGTGCCATCCCGAACCCCCGCCCCTGCCGGGGAGACAGACGAGAGGCAAGAGTCATGGAAGACGGTATCGAAACAGAACTGCCAAGCCCCATGACACCGCCCCAAAGAGCAAACTGCCAAAGCTCTCTGCTCGCTCCGACTCCATAAAGAGCGACAGCGCTCAGCATCAACCCGCAAAAAGTCAGCACGCTTTCCGACCGCCCATCAAGTATACGCCCTGCAACCGGAAGCCCGAAACAAACAGCCAGTCCGGGAATGGCAAACAGCATTCCGACGACAAGCCCGCTCCTTCCAAGGGTCAACGAAAGCAGAATGGGATAAAAAGCCGCAACCAGTCCTATGCCAAAGGTTCGTCCGGCAATGGCGGTATACAAAAGAAACAGGGAATAATCTCCATCATGACCGGACCAATTCTCTTCAGAATCATCAGTCCGAGGACCAACCTCTGCTTCTTTTGGAAAAAATACAGCAACAACCAACAATGCCAACCCCATACAGCAGGCAGTACCGACAAGCACAGGTTGCACTTCCCGCCCCAGATACAGCCAGCCTCCCGCAAGAGGTCCGACAAACATTGCAACATGGAATAAAAAGGTATGAGCAGAAAACCAACGGACCTTGGCGTTGCCTGAACTCCCCCCTATGACAGCCATGCCGACAGGCCTGACAAGCCCGGAGACAATCCCCATAACACACTGAATAGCATATAATATTGTTATGGAAGGCACCGCAAAATATACCAAGGGAACGACAGCGCCGAGACCTGTTGCGAACAGCAATGGGATGCGCGCACCAGAATGGTCTGTCCACTTCCCAGCCAACGGCCCGATGACTATCCGGGCAAAATAATACCCGGCAAATCCACTGCCAAGCCATGCGCCGCTGATCTTTTCATCCAGACTCATGAGAGGCAGAACAAATGAAAACAGCCCGACACCGAGCGCCACAAGAAAACCGCTCGCCATCACGGCAGTCATCCGATGCTGTCCCGCAGCACTCGCTTTATTTGTAGTGTCCCTTTTCATTCATAATCCATGGAGATAGTTGCCACAGTGTGACCGCAAACGGCATTCGTTGCAAGCAGCCCGGTGAACGGGAGCATAAAGTAGGCGAACGCCCCGTTTCATACTATCACGCACTGCAATTAATCGGTAAATGGCAGTCTTTCTTCGGGCAACGGCACGGAAAGAACTTGACCCTTTTGCAATAAAGCGCGAAAAAATAGCACGATGCGTGCATCACTCGAATTCAAATCGACAAAAATCGGAATTTTTCGCTAAAAGCTTTCGGGAAAAAACCGGCAGCAGGTGAATGCAGCACAAAAAAATAATACTGGTCCGCAGCGCCAGAATTTATTGTTTGCTATAGGTCCAATTCAAAACTCGGAGTAAAACATGTCAAAAAAGATGAAAACAATGGACGGCAACACCGCTGCCGCGCATGTGGCATACGCCATGAGCGAGACGGCTGCCATCTATCCCATCACCCCCTCCTCGACGATGGGTGAAGTAGCTGACGAATGGGCAGCTCAGGGACGAAAAAACATTTTCGGGCAAAAAGTCCAGATACGTCAGTTGCAGTCCGAAGCCGGTGCAGCCGGCGCAGTACACGGTTCTTTGGCAGGCGGTGCTCTGACTACCACGTTTACGGCCTCTCAGGGACTCCTGCTGATGATCCCGAACATGTACAAGATTGCCGGTGAGCTGCTACCCAGCGTTTTCCATGTGTCTGCTCGCGCAGTTGCCGGTCACGCGCTGTCCATCTTCGGTGACCATCAGGATGTCATGGCAACTCGTCAGACCGGTTTCGCCATGCTCGCTTCCAACTCGGTTCAGGAAGTCATGGACCTTTCCCTGGTTGCACATCTGGCCGCAATCGAGGCCAGCGTTCCCTTCATCAGCTTCTTTGACGGCTTCCGGACTTCCCATGAAATTCAGAAAATCGAAGTCATCGACTATGACGACATGAAGCCGCTGGTCAACATGGAAAAACTCGAAGCGTTCCGAGCCAAATCCATGAACCCGGAGCATCCGAACATCCGAGGCACCGCCCAGAACCCGGACATCTATTTCCAAGGCCGCGAGATTGCCAACAAGTATTATGACGACCTCCCGGCCATCGTGGAAGACGCCATGAAAAAGGTCGGCAAGCTCACCCGCCGCCGTTACAAACTGTTCGACTACGTGGGTCACCCCAAGGCGGATCGCATCATCGTCGCCATGGGTTCGGCCTGCGAATGCATTGAAGAAGCAGTCAACCACCTCAATGCCAATGGCCGCAAGGTCGGTCTGGTCAAGGTTCGCCTTTTCCGTCCGTTCTCGGTCAAACACATGCTCCGCGTGATCCCCAAGACCGTCAAGAAAATCGCGGTACTGGATCGCACCAAGGAACCCGGCTCACTGGGCGAACCCCTGTATCAGGATGTCTGCTCCGCCTACTTCGGCAAGGCCAACGCTCCCAAGATCGTCGGCGGGCGCTACGGACTCGGTTCCAAGGAATTCTCTCCGGCCATGGCTGTAGCCGTGTTTGACTCCCTTGCCCGTCCCAAACACAACTTCACCGTGGGTATCGAAGACGATGTCACGGGTCTGTCCCTGCCGCACTGCGGCTGCGTGGACACCACCCCCGAAGGCACGGTCCAGTGCAAATTCTGGGGTCTCGGTTCCGACGGCACAGTCGGCGCGAACAAGCAAGCCATCAAGATCATCGGCGACAACACCCGAATGTACGCACAGGGTTATTTTGCCTACGACTCCAAAAAATCCGGCGGCATCACCATTTCCCATCTGCGTTTTGGCAAGAAACCGATTCAGTCCACCTACCTGATCACGGACGCGGACTATATCGCCTGCCACAACCCCAGCTATGTGCATCTCTATGACGTGCTGGACGGCATCAAGGACGGCGGCACCTTCGTGCTCAACTGTCCCTGGACAGCAGAACAGATGGAGAAGGAACTGCCCGCAGCCATGCGCCGCACCATTGCACAGAAGAACCTCAAGTTCTACACCGTGGATGCTGTCAAGATAGCGGGTGAAGTCGGCCTCGGCGGACGCATCAACATGATCATGCAGACCGCCTTCTTCAAACTGGCTGACGTCATTCCGTTCAAGAAGGCCGTGGCCCTGCTCAAGGACGGCATCGAAGCCGCTTACGGCAAGAAGGGACCGAAGATCGTCAACATGAACAATGCTGCCGTTGACAACGCCATCGACGCCATTGTCGAAATCCCGGTCCCAGCAGCCTGGAAAAAGCTTGAAGACGACAAACCCAAAGCCCGCAAGGAACCCGCATACGTCAAGGACGTCATGCGTCCCGTGCTGGCCCAGAAAGGCGACGATCTGCCCGTCTCGGCATTCACCGATGACGGCACCATGCCTTCGGCCACCAGCAAATACGAAAAACGCGGCGTCGCCATCATGGTTCCCGAATGGATCGCGGACAACTGCATCCAGTGCAACCAATGTGCGTTCGTCTGTCCGCATTCCGCCCTGCGCCCGGTACTCCTCACCGATGCCGAGGCCCAGAAGGCACCCAAGTCCTTCGCCACCCTTGAAGCCAAGGGCAAGGACGTCAAGGGCATGCAGTACCGCATGCAGGTCAACACACTTGATTGTCTGGGCTGCGGCAACTGCGCCGACATCTGTCCGGCCAAGGAAAAGGCGTTGGTAATGAAGCCCATCGCCACCCAGACGACCGAACAGGTACGCAACTTCAACTACTCGGAAAAGGTTTCCTACAAAGAGGCCTTTGGCCGCGACACCGTCAAGGGCAGCCAGTTCCGCAAATCCCTTATGGAATTCTCCGGAGCCTGTGCAGGTTGCGGTGAGACACCGTACGTCAAGGTCATCACCCAGCTCTTTGGTGAGCGCATGGTGATTGCCAACGCCACGGGTTGTTCCTCCATCTGGGGCGCATCCGCACCGACTACACCGTACTGCACAAACGAAGACGGCCACGGTCCCGCATGGGGCAACTCCCTGTTCGAGGACGCCGCCGAATTCGGGTTCGGTATCGAAATGGCTCTGGACCAGCGCCGCGCCCATCTCGTCAGCCTGATGACCGAAGCTGCCAAGGATGAATCCGGCAAGATCAAAACCGCCATGAAAAACTGGATCAAGGTCCGTGATGATGCCGAGGAATCCAAGATCGCAGGTGACAAGCTGAAAGAGGTCCTCAAGGGCACGCGCAAGAAGGCGCTGAAGGAAATCGCCTCCATGTCCGATCTGTTCACCAAAAAATCCATGTGGATATTCGGTGGTGACGGCTGGGCCTACGACATCGGTTACGGCGGTCTGGACCATGTCCTCGCATCCGGCAAGGATATCAATGTCCTGGTCATGGATACCGAGGTCTACTCCAACACCGGCGGCCAGTCCTCCAAGGCGACACCGCTCGGCTCCATCGCGAAGTTCGCTGCCGCAGGCAAGGGCACTGGCAAGAAGGATCTCGGACGCATGGCAATCACGTACGGCTACGTTTACGTTGCTTCGGTCGCCATGGGTGCCAACAAACAGCAGTTCCTCAAGGCGATCAAGGAAGCCGAGGCCTATCCCGGACCGTCCCTGATCATCGCCTACGCCCCGTGCATCAACCAAGGCATCAAGAAGGGTATGGGCAAGACCCAGCTCGAACAGAAGCTGGCAGTGGACTCCGGCTACTGGCCGCTCTACCGCTACAACCCGAATCTGGTGGAAGAAGGCAAGAACCCCTTCCAGCTGGAATCCAAGGCTCCTGACGGCTCCTTGCAGGAATTCCTGTCCGGCGAAAACCGTTACGCCATGCTGGAAAGGCTCTACCCCGAGTTCTCCAAGCAGTTCCGCGCCCAGATCGAAAAGGACTACAACATCCGCTACGCCGCCCTCAAGCACATGGCCGGCGAAGGCTGCGACGACAAATAGTCGTTACGGAAACAAAATAACAACGACACCCGCAGGCAACTGTGGGTGTCGTTTTTTATTGTATAAGCCGAGTGCGAATAAACGCACTCGGCTTTGTTACTTGTAACGAACGAGTCAAATGTAAGGGAAAAGAAGTGAGCGCCCCTACTCTACAGACTCTCATCAATCATAAAATCGGTACAAAGTGCTACTAATACGAAACTGTTACGGCAGAAGAAACTCTTTTTGCCTTGTCTACAGCAGCCTCAACGTCGTCAGCAAGGGCCAAGGCAACGCCTAGACGGCGGACTCCGGCGCATTCGCCTTTTCCGAAAATCAAGACTTTCGTGTCTGCTTCACGAAGCGCAACATCAACGCCTTCAAAGGCGGGCTTGTCTGATGTGCCGTTAGATAAAATCACACTCGAAGCGGCGGCTCCGTATTGACGAATACCCGGAATCGGCAAGCCCAAAACCGCTCTGACATGCAAAGCAAATTCGCTCAGATCCTGAGAGATGACAGTCACGAGTCCCGTGTCGTGAGGGCGGGGGGAAACTTCACTGAAAATGACATCATTATCTTTCACAAACAGTTCAACCCCGAAAAGGCCGCGTCCGCCCAAGGCGCCTGTGATCTTGCGTGCATATTCCTGCGCTTTCACAAGGGCCGCCTCAGTCATGGGCTGCGGCTGCCAGGATTCACGGTAATCCCCATCTTCCTGCCGGTGCCCGATCGGTTCACAGAACGTTGTTCCATCAATGTGACGCACGGTTAAAAGGGTGATTTCATAATCAAAAGGCACGAATTTTTCGATAATGATACGCCCTTCACCGGTGCGACCGCCAGACTGGGAATAATCCCAAGCCTTTTGGATATCAGCCTCACTTTTCACAGTGGACTGCCCTTTTCCCGAAGAGCTCATAACAGGCTTGATCACACATGGGATACCGATTTCAGCCACTGCCGCACGGTATTCTTCTTCTGTATCCGCGAAGCGGTATGGCGATGTGGTCAGGCCAACCTCCTCGGCAGCAAGACGCCGAATGCCTTCACGATCCATTGTCAGCTTGGTCGCATTGGCAGTGGGGACAACATTGAATCCCTCTTTCTCAAGCTCGACCAAGGTAGACGTAGCAATAGCCTCGATCTCAGGCACAATATAGTCAGGCTTCTCTTCCGTGATAACCCGACGAAGCGCATCACCATCCAACATGGACATTGTATAAGAGCGGTGCGCCACCTGCATGGCAGGAGTATCTTCATAGCGGTCAACCACGATGACCTCGACGCCCAGACGCTGCGCTTCAATCACGACTTCCTTACCAAGCTCGCCACCACCAAGAAGCATCATTTTCTTTGCCGATGCAGTCTTGGCTGTTCCTAATATTGTCATATTCAATCCCTTTGAATTAATTAAAACCATGCTTAAGGCAGGAGCCCTCTATGCCAAACTTCCCCTCAAATTGAAAGGATTTCTCTTTTCGATTCCAGTGTGAACGAAGCTGGCTCACTTTTGTAGTTACGAATTAGCTACAAGCATATGCAACTATTCTGAATGCTGCATATTCCCGAACAAGTATGAATTCTTGGCGAACTACCAAAAATGATGAGGCATACAACATTCGAGCAACACACTGGAATCCTAACTATCGGACGGCGTGTTAATTCAATTTGAAATACAATATGAGAGAAAAGCTCTGTCGCTGAATAGATAAAACAAAGAAAAAGGACTTCAAGATTATCTCTTGAAGTCCTTTTATTTTCTTGATGGTGGGTCACCAAGGAATCGAACCTTGAACCTCCGGATTAAGAGTCCGCTGCTCTGCCAATTGAGCTAGTGACCCACGCTTTGAATGACGTTGCCGTCACGTGAGGAGCTGTTTCTATAAAGCTCACTTCAAATTGTCAACACTATTTTTCATTATTTTTAAAAAACCAATTAACAGGAATGATTCGCCTTGATTCCCATGCGTCTGCAAAGGTGGAATAGATATCCATTCTAAAAAAGAAACAACTCGATTTATCGGTGTCAGTCTCTACCAAAAACGCATTAAATCACATAGGGTGCAAGAGTCATTTATTGATTTTCAACGCCCCTGCGAGTAGTAAACTAACACAATTCGATTGCTTGGTAGTACGTCGAGGAGTCAAGGTCATTTCCCCAACGCTACCGATAATGCGTCATTGTTAATAAATCCAACAAGCAGTTCAAATAAAATGGCGAAATTCGACTTTTTCAACAAAAAAATGGAACCAGCTAAAAAGCTGATTCCATTGACTTTCAAGAGTGGTGGGTCACCAAGGAATCGAACCTTGAACCTCCGGATTAAGAGTCCGCTGCTCTGCCAATTGAGCTAGTGACCCACTCCGTTCAACGCGTTGCCGCGTCGACGAAGAGGTTTCTATAAGTGGAGCGATTATTTGTCAACAACAAAAACCAAAAAAATCATTTTTTTCAAAAGGCCTGCGATGTCTCGGATGAAACAACTATCCCCCCTGCTCTTCTTGTTTTTCATTATCCTGCTCGGCAGTCCGGCGCATGCGCTCGATACGCCGAAAAGCGATCTGCTGCACACGCAAGTCTCCTTTTACAGACTCTTGGATGAGGCCCGACAAACGTCCGGCCTTTCCGGGACACTCCTCGTGGCTTTGCAACTGGATTTGCAGCCGGACTGGTATACCTATGCCGACGATCCCGGCGGAATGGGTAAACCGACTAAGCTGACGGGAACAACCGCAAGCGGCACCCCGGTGACGACATTCTATCCCAAGGGAATCCGCAAGCCGGATTCATTCGACCCATCAGTCATGGTCAATACATATAAAAGCGGCACAAAACTGTTCGTTTTGATTCCCGGCAGCGACGCGCGCGCTTTCCCCCTGTCCCTTCGCCTCGATCTCTTGCTATGCCACCCCACCAAATGCGTTCCCATGAGACGCGATATATCCATACCGCAACCGAGCGCCCCGCTGGACAGCCTGCCGCAGGCCTCTCAGCAGGACTGGTGGCCTCAATTGATTGAATTGATCGGCAAAAAAACAGCCTCATCAGGTCAGCTCCCTGATTCAGCCGAAGCATCAGCATCTTCGATCAAATGGGATTTCACCCCAAAATATTTGCAACCGGGGCTTGAAGTCACAAGCCTGCTTTCGGCAATTCTCATGGGGCTGTTGGCTGGCTTGATACTCAACATCATGCCCTGCGTACTCCCGGTAGTCAGCCTCAAGCTCTCTGCCCTGCTCAACTCCAGTTCAATGGAAAGCAAAAGTGAACGCATTGCCGCATTCAGGGAACACAACATATTCTTTTCGCTCGGCGTGCTGTCCTTTTTCCTGTTTCTCGCCATCGTGCTTGGCGCGACCGGATCGGCATGGGGTGCGCTCTTCCAGAATCAGTGGCTGGTGCTCGGCGTCGCCGCAATCATTCTTGCGCTCTCATTAAGTCTATTCGGACTTTTCCATTTGCCTGTCATTGATCTCAAATTCGGAAGCAAAAACAAAAATCCGCACGTACAGGCCTTTTTCACCGGCAACCTGACAACGCTACTCGCCACGCCCTGTAGCGGCCCATTTCTCGGCGGCGTCCTCAGCTGGGCACTTATTCAAGGCCCGGTCGTTATCGCCACCGTATTCATATCAATAGGTATCGGCATGGCTTTTCCATATCTGCTTCTGGCCATGAATCCCGGCCTGTCTCGTTTTCTTCCCAAGTCCGGACCATGGATAGAATTCGTGGAAAAAGGCATCGCCTTCTTCCTGGTTGCAACGGCCTTCTACCTCTTCTCCATCGCTGTCGGCAGCGAATCCTTACGATTCCTCGCCCCACTCTGGGCCTTGCTGTTCGGTGGTTGGCTCTGGATTCGCACCAAAGCAGCCAAGTTCACGGCAAAATGGGCTACACGCACAGCTTCTCTGATTCTGCTGGCACTGTTAGTCGTCTGGACTACCCCCACAGAACAAGACACCCAAGTATGGGAAGAATTTATCCCGATTGCCTTGCAGGAAATCATCGGCACGAAGCCCCTTCTAATAGACTTCACCGCAGACTGGTGTCCCACATGCAAAGCCCTTGAAGCATCTGTTTTGACTGATGAGAATGTCATGCATTGGAAGAAAACATTCGGCGTAACATTCATCAAGGTAGACATGACCCAATCGACACCAGAGGCCGAGAACCTGTTGCGCGCCCTTGGCAGTGCGAGCATTCCCACTGCCGCCTTTTTCCCTGCCGGACCGGATAGCCGCTCTCCGCTTGTCCTGCGCGACATCTTTACAAAGTCACAGCTTGAAAACATCTTGGAATCGTGGGAAAAGTAGCCCTCATCTATTACAGGAGAACCTAATGCTCAATTTTCAATACTACATGCCGACCCGTGTCATCTTCGGACCGGACACTCTCGATCAACTCGGCGACACGCCGCACCTGCCCCGCGGCTCCAAGGCCATGATCGTCATCGGCGAATCCGGCGTCATGCTCAAACTCGGTTATCTTGCCCGCGTTCAGAGCCTGTTGTCCAAGCAGGATGTTCAGACCATCGTCTACGACAAAATCCGCCCCAATCCGGAATCCGACTACATTGATGAAGCTGCCGCCATCTGTCGCGACAGCGATGTCGATTTTGTCATCGGCCTCGGCGGAGGCTCCACCATTGACTCCGCAAAAGCCATCGCCGTTCTGGCCACCAACACCGGAAAGTACTGGGACTACATGCAGAGCGGCAGCGGTGGTGGACAGGCGCCCGAAAAGGCAGCCCTGCCCATCGTTGCCATTCCGACCACAGCAGGTACTGGCACTGAAGCCGATCCATGGACCGTCATCACCAAATCCGGTTCCAACGAAAAGATCGGCTGGGGCAACGACGACACATTCCCCCATCTGTCCATCGTGGACCCGAAACTCATGCTTTCGGTCCCCTCGAAACAGACTGCGTACACGGGCATGGACGCCTTTTTCCATGCCGTTGAAGCCTACCTCGCAACCTGCCGCCAGCCCGCAAGCGACATGCTCGCCCTTGAAGCGGTCCACCTCATCGCGCACACCCTACCCGAGGCGGTTGCCGATGGTGACAATCTTGAAGCGCGCACGGTCATGGCATGGGCCTCTTCCGCAGCAGGTCTGTGTGAATCATATTCGTCCTGCATTTCACACCATTCTCTGGAACATGCGCTGTCCGCTTTCCATCCGGACCTGCCGCATGGTGCCGGACTGGTGATGCTCTCCAAGGCCTACTTCGCCTTTCTTGCGGCCATGGGTGAAGAACGTCTCGGCGACCTCGCGCTTGCCATGGGCGACACGCTGGAAGAGGAAGTTGAAGAAGAAATCAACGGACTGGCCTTCATCGATGCTCTGGACAAACTCATCACAGAGGTCGGTCTGGCTGACGAAAAGCTCTCCGACTACGGCGTAACCCGTGAGGAGATTCCGACACTGGCTGAAAACGCAATCACGACGATGGGAAAACTTTTCGACGTAACGCCGATCAGCATGTCCATCGAAGATGTCATAGCCATTTTCGAAGAAGCATACGAATAGCTCCAAAATCATTCAAAAAAAACAAGGCCGGTGTGTACTGAAATACACACCGGCCTTTTGTCTTTTTGGTCATTGAACTGCCACACAGGACATGCTAGGCAATATTGAAAAACACATGGGAGAAACGCATGTCTGACTCAGAAGCCTACCTCAAGTCCATCACGGATTTCGCCCCGTTGTTCGACAAGGCCGACTATGCGGACGGAGAAAGCATCGACGGTTCCAGTGACTTACGCCACTTCATCCCCAAGTTCATTTACTACTCCCCTGCATGGCTTGTCTTTCTCTACAAGGTCAGGGGAGCATTGGCCAAATTAATGGGCCTTAAACGACCAGACATCCCCAACACACCACCGGCACCGGAAGATGTTTCCTTCACTCCGGGAGACATGTGCCAAGTTTTTACCGTTACACACGGGAAAGACAACCAATACATAGCTGTGGCGATTGACGACACGCACCTGATTGCGCGCATTCTTGTTGCGGCAGAGCAACATGAAACCGGCGTCACTCGATTTCATGTGGGAACCACGGTCGAGCATCAGAACTGGAAAGGTCCCGTTTACATGACTCTGATCAAGCCATTTCATCGCATGATAGTACGAAACATGATGGAGGCTGGAGTCAAGCCGTAAGCCTACTCCACCGGCACCATTTCATATGAATCGCCGGATATGCATCGAGCACCGTCTTCGGTGATCTCGAATGTGTTCTCCACGCCGACCATTGCAACCCCGCGTATTCCCTGCTTCGGTTCAATGGCGATCACCATGCCTTTTTCAAGCGGCAGGTCGAACCCCTTGGCTATCGGAGGAAACTCGTCAATCGTAAGGCCGATTCCGTGCCCGATGAACGGGACCTTGTTTTCACCAAGCCCCATGAATCCCTCAGCAAAACCGCGACTGTCAGCCTGTTCAATACAATAGGCATACAGTTCCGCAGGCGTCACACCGGGCTTTGCGTTATCACACACCCAGTTCTGCATCTCGATACAAAAATCATGCGCCTTGCGAACGGCATCGGGAATATTTGCGTCTGGACCGGCAAAATAGGCCTGCGTTTTATCGGTATGATATCCCTCAAGCTGGAACCCGATATCGAGCATGAGCGGCTCACCTTCTTTCCACACTTTACCGGCATTCCCCATCAGCGCAGAGCCGGGATGCTCTCCGCGCAACCCGAGCGGCCCGTTGAATGCGCTCGGATAATTTCCGGAATCCCCTGCCGCCACATGGCCGAGAAACGCCTCTTCTCCATGCGCTTGCATTCGCAGAATCCCCATATGCCCTTCGGCAAAAAAGACTTCCCATGCCTTGTGGGAAATTTCCCGCTCGGTCATGCCTGGATGCAGATGTTTTGGAAGAATGCTGTATAAACAGCGATGGTGCTTCTCGCCGCAACGCCGCAGGATATCGAGTTCGAATTCGGATTTGACCATTTTCGCCAATGCCACGGCGTGATCCCCCGGCATAATGGAATATCCCTTGAGCTTGGCTTCAAGCATCTTCCCCAACTGCCACGTCAATCCGTTCATGACTGCGGCAATAGTTGGGGTGAACGGACTGCCGACCTCGGCACAAAGCGGTGCCAATTCGGAATAGGACTTGAAAGGCAGAACATGCTTGATTCCCGACTCCAGACGCGCCCTGTTCACTCCCTTGCGAATCAGGAGGACCGGATCGCCGGAAAGAGGCAACCAAAGGACGCCTTGACCGAAGGTTCCGGTAAGATAATAAATATTCAAGCGCGAAAAAACGAGTATGCCGCCCGCCTCTGGAGCAACAGTCTGCAAATGACGCCTCACCGCGTCATGGCGGCGGGCAAGTTCTTCGACAGGGATATTTGCGATGGCTTCGAACATGGGAGATCCTCCGTATTTAACAACTAGGCAACCAGAGTATATTGCTGTACAAGGGCATTCCAACTCAATGAGGTACTATTTTCATGCTGTATAACGATAAAGAGCTAGCCGCCCTCCTTTCAGAGGTCAAGACCATTGCGATTATCGGTGCCGTGGACAAACCGACCCGCCCGGTGGACGGCGTTGCCCGCGAAATGATGTCCATGGGCTTCAAGATCATCCCGGTCCATCCGGCCCGAAGTGATGTATGGGGCTTGAAAACCTACAAATCGGTGGACCAGATCACTGAACAGGTGGACATCGTCGACCTGTTCCGCAACGGGAAGTTCTGCCCGGATCACGCTCGTGAAGTTCTGAAAATGGACCCTTTGCCAAAATTTTTCTGGATGCAGGAAGGCGTCTTCAGCCCGGAAGCCCGCGAAATCCTCAAGGACAGCGGCATCATGGTTATTGAAAATCGCTGTCTCAAAGTTGAACTGAAACGTCTGGGGGTTTCCCGATGAGTATTGTTGCATTTGAATGCCGGATGTGCGGCCACTGCTGCCACGGCAAGGGCGGTATTGTCATGACCGAAAAGGATCAAGCACGCCTTGCGGCCCACCTCGACATCAGCGTTGGCGAACTTGTCGAAAAATATACTGAAGAACGCGGCGGCAAGCTGCATTTGATCGTCAATGAAGAGGAATACTGCATCTTTTACAAGGAAGGGTGCGGCGTTCACCCCGGCAGACCCGACGTCTGTAGGGCATGGCCCTATTTCCGTGGGAATCTCGTCGACGAGATGAGCTGGGAAATGATTCAGGAGTATTGCCCCGGCGTCAATCCGGAAGCCGGACACAAGGAATTTGTCCGACAGGGAAAGCAGTATTTGCGTGATGAAGATCTTTTGCGGTATGATCCCGATTCATCTCCCAATGCCCTGATTTCCGACGACTGATACAAGAAGGCGCGCACATGACACTTCAGGAATGCCTCAACATACTCAAGCTCCCCAAAGGAGCGGGATTGGATGATGTCAAATCCGCATTCCGTCAACTCGCTTTCAAGTATCACCCGGACCTGAACACATCGCCTGAGGCAGGCCCCAAGTTCCGGCAGATCAACGAAGCCTATGTCACGGCCAAGGACCTGCTCCGCAAAAACGGAGCAGGCAAAACAACACAATCGACCACGGCAAGCGATGGCCCGAAGGCCAGCCGCAAACAGGGAGCACGTGCATACGCCCGTCAACAGAAGACACGCCCGCACGCTCACAAAACGCATCGCTCCACACGCTCGAAACAGCAAAGCTACTATTACAAGGAAGAAGATGTCCTGAAGGACATTCTGAACGACCCCTTTGCCAAGAAGGTCTTTGAAGACATCTATAGTCAGATCAGAAAAGAGCAGCCCGGATACAAGGGGCCACTCGAACTGAAGAAAAAAAAGCTCCAACTCCACTGGGGTGACCGCACACTCAACCTGGACTTTTCAAAAGGGATCAAAGGCTCCATCAAATCCTGGTTTACCGGACAGATGGATCATGAGCAGGTCGTTTACTTCCCTGCACAGCACCTGCTCCCTGGACGGAAAATCCGCATCACGGTCGAGCAAAGCTTTTCCAAAGGCCCCAAGACCATTGAAGTGACGCTTCCCGGCGATTTCGTCGTCGGACGACCAATCAGACTCAAAGGGCTTGGAAGAAAACTCGGCCCTCTGACTGGCGACCTGCTACTGAAAATATTCGCGAAATAATCACCAGAAACGAACTTTCTTTACAGCATCCGGCTCCTTGAACCGATCTGCCTTTGCCCGTCTGCGTACCATGCCCGGACCATGCTCCGCATTACAGATCAATACCGTGACAGCCAGACAGACCGCCAGCATACCAAAACCAATACAACCGGCTTCAATCAACATACGATTCCTCCTGGTTACACAGCTCTTTTCAAGCTCCATGCCAACCGCGAACATTCAACAATTCAACAGGTTGCCAGACTCTGCCATGGAGAATTGAAGCAATTGTTTACAATTTTGAAATGAAATCAAGCAATTATACATTTTTGCAAATTGTAAAAAACTCCTTGTTTTCCGCACCGTTTTTTACTAGTCGCTAGAATTAAGAAATACTTACCGGAGGAACGCATGCTCGCCATTTTCGACTACAAAGCGGGAAACCAAACCAGTGTTCACCGAGCCCTTGAACATCTGGGAATTCCGAATGAAATCACCAACGCTCCAGAAAAGCTTGATAAGGCCGACGGCATTATCTTTCCTGGTGTTGGAGCTGCGGGACAAGCTATGGACGAACTCCACTCAGCCGGACTGGACGACGTCATAAAAGGTCTCATCTGGCAAAAGAAGCCGGTACTCGGTATCTGCGTCGGTTGCCAGATATTGCTGGATTACAGTGAAGAAAACGACACCAAGGCTCTTGAAGTGATCCCTGGAGAATGTCGACTCTTCAACCCTTCATGGGTTGATTATGAAAATATAACCATCCGAGTCCCGCACATGGGATGGAATCAGGTGGAGCTCAAGCAGGAATGTGAACTGCTCGCCGGCATTGATCCGGATGCGGACTTCTATTTTGTCCACAGCTACTTCCCTGCCCCCAAGGACGAATTTGTTATCGCGACGACCCGTTACGGAATAGATTTCTGTTCGATTCATGGCCGTCCGGGTCTATGGGCAGTCCAGTTCCATCCGGAAAAAAGTGGACGTCCCGGCCTGAAACTGCTCAAAAACTTCCACAACTACTGTCTGGAGGTCGCCGATGCTCAGTAAACGCATCATTCCCTGCCTCGATGTCCGCAACGGTCGCCTGACCAAGGGGATCAAATTCAAGGACAATGTTGACATCGGCGATCCTGTTGAGACCGCAAAGAAATACTATGAAGAAGGCGCGGACGAAATCGTATTTTACGACATCACCGCATCCCATGAAGCTCGCGGTATTTTCCTTGATGTAGTCGAGAAAGTCGCCTCACAGATATTCATCCCCTTCTCTGTCGGCGGCGGAATCAATACTGTCGACGACATGCGTGATGTCCTCTTGGCTGGCGCGGAAAAAGTCTCGGTCAACTCCGGCGCGGTCAAGAATCCCGATATCATCAGTGAAGGCGCAGTCCGCTTCGGATCGCAATGCGTCGTCCTCGGCATGGATGTCAAACGCGTGGATAAATCTGAACAGATTCCTTCCGGATTTGAAATCGTCATCCATGGCGGACGCAAATTCATGGGACTGGACGCCATTGAATGGGCCAAAACAGGCGAGGCGCTGGGCGCAGGTGAAATCTGCCTCAACTCCATCGACGCCGATGGTGTAAAAAACGGCTATGATCTGGAACTGACCAGATTGGTCGCCGAATCCGTTACCATCCCGGTCATCGCTTCGGGTGGAGCGGGTTCCCCCCAGCACATGGTGGATGCGGTCACAGAAGGACGAGCAACGGCAGCCCTCATCGCCTCCATCGTTCATTATGGTGAATACACCATTCCTGAACTGAAAGAGTACATGAAGAACGCCGGAGTCCAGATTCGCTCTGTCTGGTAACCATCCAATATAAAAAAAACAAAAAGGCCGCTGTCCATGTGAACAGCGGCCTTTATTCATATCAGCAACAAATTACTCGGCTCGAAAGGTTCCACTTTTGCCGCCACTCTTGAACATGAGTCGGCAGTCGTCAATAACGACATCTTTCTGAACCGCTTTGCACATATCGTAAATAGTGGCGGCCGCGACCTGTGCGCCGATCAGCGCTTCCATTTCGACGCCGGTCTTGTAATCGGTTCGAACTTCACATTCAAGTTCAATGACCGCTTCCGCTTCACGCACGTTGAAACGGATATCAACGTAGCTGATGGGAAGCGGATGACACATGGGGATAAGGTCGGCAGTACGCTTGGCAGCCTGAATGCCCGCAATCTTCGCAGTCGTCAGGACATCGCCCTTGGGCAGGGCATTCTCCAAAAGCAAGGACAGTGTTTTCGGCGCAAGGCGTACCAGACAATGCACAATGGCCGTCCGCTTGGTGTTGCCCTTTTCCGAAACATCTACCATCCGGGCATTACCGTCCTCATCCATATGTGAAAATGCGTCTGCCACGTTACTCTCCCATGACCTTGTCTTTGGCCTTCTTGAAAAAGCCCTTGGCCTTGGTCGTTAATTTGCCAGCCTCGATTTCTGCGAATTCCGCAAGCAATTCTTCCTGTCGCTTGTTGAGATGCGTCGGAGTCTTGACCGACACTTCAACCAGCAAATCTCCCTTGTGAGCACTTCCGAGATGCGGCAATCCAAGACCTCGCAAACGGAAGACTTCGCCACTCTGTGTCCCCTTGGGAATATCCAGGTTGACCGGATCATCAAGGGTGGGCACTTCCAGACGATGTCCGAGAGCCGCTTCGACAAAGGTAATCTCCCGACGAATAATCAGACTCTGCCCCTGACGCTCGAACACGGAATCCGGCTCGACATGGATGACGACATACAAATCACCGGGAGGCCCGCCGTTCGTGCCCCCTTCTCCTTCACCTCGCAGGCGAAGTCGGGAATTGTTGTCCACACCGGCAGGGATACGGACCTTGAGGTCCTTGTCACGAATAACAGTACCGCGGCCCATGCATTCGGGACACGGGTCGGAAATCATCGATCCCGCACCACGACACTGGGGACAAGTCACGGAAATGCGGAAAAATCCCTGCGCCTGCTGAACGGTTCCGGTTCCACCACACTGAGGGCAGACTTCCGGGGTTGTCCCCGGAGCGGCCCCTGAGCCTTGGCAGTCATCACATTCCTGCTCTACAGGAATGGTGATGTCCACCTCTGCGCCTTTGGCGGCCTCACGGAAAGAGATATCCAGATTATAGCGAAGGTCAGCCCCCGGCCGAGGGCGGTTTGCACCACCACGTCCACCGGAAGAAAAGCCGAAGACTTCGCCAAAAATATCGCTGAACGCGCCAAAGATATCTTCGTTGCTGGAGAAGCCGCCTGAAAAGCCGTTACCGTTCAGGCCGTCATGGCCAAATCGATCATAGGTCTGACGCTTTCCATCATCACCAAGGACTTCATACGCTTCAGCGGCTTCCTTGAATTTGGATTCCGCATCCGGGTCATCCTGATTACGATCCGGATGAAACTTGAAAGCCAGCTTGCGATAAGCAGATTTGATTTCGTCCTGGCCAGCCTCTCGAGAGACACCCAGAACTTCATAATAATCGCGTTTGGACATGGTTATTTAGTGACGTCCTCAGGAAATTCAACATCGATGTTTGCTTCAGGAATCGGCTGGTCAGGAAGAATCTTGCCTGCTGCGATTTCACGAAGAGAATTTACGATCTCTTTATTCTTGGTTTCCACCAAAGGCTTGTAACCTTCCCGGTACTGCTTGACGCGCTTGATCCCCATCTGAGTGATAAGAAAGCGGTTGCTCACCTTTTCCAGGCAGTCTTCAACGGTAATCCGTGCCATGATCTTCTCCTTGAATCTTATTGCAGGGACGAACCCTGAACAGGGAACAGTCCCTGTAAATCCTTCAATAGTCTACTTGAAACGGGATAGTACATCTGCCCACCATTTTTCATCCAACACTGCCCCTGAGGCAATTTGGGATCGGCATAAAATGTCAGTTCCGTCAATTTTTCCCCATCACTGTCCACCAACTTGCAATACATCAACTGCACGGCGGAAGCAGGCAGAGAATTCAGAGGCAAAGCCTCAAACTGTAATTCTGTAAATCTCCAAAGCGACATGTCAATGCCGGGAATATCTTTTTTCGTTCCAAATACCCGCCAACCGGCATCCTTCCGCTCAACGACATACTCTGTTCCACCGTGATTGACGATAAAACGGGCCACCCGCCCAATGTCAAGCTTCAGCACGGAACGTCCCTGCACATCAAAAGCGCTTTTGACAAGCTGGCCGACACTCTGAGCGTCCAAAAGAAATGGCACAGTCAACCAAGTTGACTTTCCGAGGTACACATCCGGCTTGTCTTTGACAGTATAAAAATCAACTGTGGCAGGTTCACCTTTCAGATTATCCCAAACCCGGAGAGTCAACGAAGGAACCCTCTTTTCAGTACTGACCGGCTCCAACAAAAGGCTCCCCGCCTTAAGGAGGGCCAGGGAATGTATGTACAGCTTCAGTTCGGAATCAGAGGCAGGCTTGTCTTTCAGGTAACCGGGCAGGGTAAAGAAGTACCCTTCCTTGCGCTTCTCGACAAGCCAGCTGGAACCGAAAGGCTGCACCAACTGCACTTTGCAGATTTTCTCCTGGTCGATATCGAAAATCCGTGTATCAAGAAAATCGGTTACAGGTTGATCAAGTTCCGCCAAAACAGCACTGCCAAATTCGTAGACCAACCCCGGGCTATCTGAATTCCAGCCAAAAACCGTGCCCGCGCTATCTGAAGTCAGCTTGATGACAACAGGTTCATCGGGTTTTGTGTCGAATCGAATGACGACCTTGAAATCCGGCACATCCAACCCGTATTCTTCCGGCCCCCCCTTATCAAAACCACCGATCGACCGATAAGGCGAAAGGGTCTCGATACGAGAAAGGTACGCAACGACATTATCAGAAATGACGCGTGCATTGATATTCCAGGAAGCTCCCGGCACCTGCGCCTTCCAACCGCCATCGGTCAAGCGCAAGACATACGCCCCCTGCCGCCCTTGAACGGAGATGGCTCTGACATCGTCAAAGGACCGTGACAACCACCGGCTGTCACTGAAATCAACTGTATTTAATGAAGTGTACCACAGTCCGGCTCCGACCAATCCGGCAAACAGAACAATGGTGACAGCAATGAAAAATCGCTTCAAAAAGCATCCCTCCAAACGGGTGCAAACTCATCATCTGCAAATCCAAAGGCACCGGACCCATCGACGAAGCGAATAAATTTGCCCCATCAACACTTGCAAGTCAAGCAGGAATCATCTATCAGCGAACCTGCTAGATTGGGCATAACAAAAAACCACGCATAAGAGAAATATATGGCATCTTGGGGTAAACTCACGTTTGCACAGAAAAACTGTGTCTCGGCCACCGGCAAGCTCATGCAGAAAACCAATATGGTTTCCCATGGAGCTCGCATCGGCATAGCCGCATCCGGGGGCGTAGACAGCTTCCTGATGCTCAAAGTGCTGACCATCCGCAAGGCGATCATGCCTTTCCCGGTCGAACTCATGGCTCTCCACATCAATCCCGGATTCGAACCGTCATCCCACTCCGTCCTCACAGACTGGTGCGCCGAACACGGCATTCCGGCACACAGTGAACTGACAGACTTCGGCCCACGCGCTCACTCAGACGAGAACAGACGCAACTCACCATGCTTCTACTGTAGCATGCTTCGCCGCAAACGCCTTTTCGAACTTTGCCGCGACTATAACCTCACCCACCTCGCATTTGGTCACAATGCCGATGACAACGTTACTACGTTCTTCATGAACATACTTCAAAATGGTCGAGCAGACGGCCTGTCTGCCAACGAACCGTTTTTCGACGGCAAACTTCAGGTCATTCGACCAACCATGCTGCTCGACAAAAAAACCGTCATCAAGGCGGCAAAACAATGGGAATTGCCGGTCTGGGAAAACACATGTCCCTCAAACGGCAACACAAAACGAGACGAAGTCAACTCCTGGCTGCAACAGGCATGGCAAAACGACAAACGCATAAAAAACAATGTGTTCAATGCCATAACGCGCCAACAGGTTGACTTGACAAGTAAAAAAGTCTAGACTATTTAGGATTGTAGTGAATCTAAATACTTACTTCAAACCATACAACCGACCGTAAAGGCTATGCTTTTCAAAAAATATCATATTGTAGTCTTCAAGGATAAACAGGGCTCGTGCAAAAAATTCCAGCTTCGCGGCTGGCTTATTGCCGCACTCTTTTTCCTCATGGTCGGCATGGGCACCGGGAATGTGATTCTCTGGAAAAAGTATGCCAATCACTCACGAGTGGAAAAAGGCCTCAACATTGCTGAAAAAACGGTTCAGGATCAAAAGACCCAGCTTCTCAGCCTTTCTCAGAAAATCTCTTCTCTCCAAAAAAACCTTGATCGGATCAGGGACTTTGACTCCAAGCTGCGGGTCATGATCAATCTTGATCAGGACGGCAGTCAAGCCACCGCACCGAAAGGCGGTCCGGCAAATGAAAACTTTTCCAAGGGCTATCTGCCACTTTACCGTCAGGAGCTTCTGGCCCGCAAGATGCACGAATTTCTTCGCCAGCTGAACGTCGAGGCACGCCTCGAAGAAGTCAGGCAGCAGGAGATCATGCACACCCTGCGAAACAACCAGAACATTCTGGAAGCAACTCCGTCCATTTGGCCCACGTCCGGTTGGGTTACTTCTGGCTTTGCATGGCGTACATCGCCTTTCACCGGAAAACGTGAATTCCACAAAGGCATAGACATCTCTGCCCCCAGAGGAACACCTATTTATGCTCCTGCCCGCGGGACTGTTACGTTTACAGGGCGCGACGGTTCCTACGGTCTCAGCATCCGACTGAAACATAATGCCAGCCTCTCTACTCGCTTCGCCCATCTGCATCGTATTGCGATCAAGAGTGGCAAAGTGGTTACTCGTGGTGAATTGATTGGTTATGTCGGTACTACAGGACGAAGCACCGGGCCTCACCTTCACTACGAAGTCCGACTCAATGGAGTACCTGTCAATCCGAAGCGGTACATCCTGAACTAACTCATCCGGTTGGAATGTCATTACAAACGCCCTCTTGGAACACATCATTCCAAGAGGGTGTTTTCGTTAAGAGAAGTCGCAAGTAAACTCAGTTCAAATTACAACTTCATTTTTTCGAACCGCTGATGGTTCAGGATTTGCAATAAAAACATAATGGAAATTTTCGGATTCAATCCCAACGACATGCTCAGCTTTTTCCTGTCTTTGTTCAGGATAAGCATAGTGTTGTTTCTATTGCCTTTTTTTGGCGGAAAATCCATTCCCAACCCTGTCAAAGGGGCTCTTCTCATCGTTTTGACTCTCGCGCTGTGGCCTCAGCTTTCCTTCCCCGGTTCAATGATGCCTGGAACCGGACTGGGAATAGCACTCATGTTTTTGGGAGAATTAATCCTCGGTTTGACTCTCGGGCTGCTTGTCAGGGTGCTTTTCGGAGCCATCCAGTTCGGAGGGCAAATCATCGGCTTCCAAATGGGATTCTCAATGGTCAACGTCGTTGACCCCATTACGGGCGTCAGCAACGCAGTCACAGCCCACTTCCTTTATATGACGACGATGCTCACGTTTCTTGTTCTCAATGGGCACCTGCAACTTCTCGGCGCACTGGGAACCAGCTTTGAGTATATCCCTCCCGGAGGGCTTTTATTGACTCCGGAACTCGCGAATCATATTTTTGAATTCTCAAATCTCATGTTCACTCTGGCCGTCAGAATAGCTGCACCGGTCATGGCAGCCTTATTCCTGATTGACCTCTCTCTGGCTCTCATTGGTCGGGCTGCTCCGCAGATGCATGTATTGGTGCTTGGATTCCCGGTCAAAATCAGTGTGGGGTTCTTTTTCATAGGCTTCCTTTTTACCATCATGTCAACCTATGTTCTTGATTTTATGAGAATCTTGTCACCCATGTATAAAACACTCATGCAATCCGGGGCTCCGGGTACATTTTAAGAGGCTGCCATGGGACAAAAAGATCCAAGTAAAACAGAAAAAGCAACAGCCAAAAGACGAAAAAAACAGCGCAATGAAGGTAATGTTGCCAAAGGTCGTGAACTGACCAAAGTCATGGTGCTTTTTGCTGGGCTTCTTGCTCTGCGCTTTTTAATCAATTTTTATCATGACCAATTTACGGAAATTTATGAATGGACCTTCACTGATGCTTTCAGCGTTGCTATCAATAAATCCACGGCATATAGCCTTTTCACCTGGAGTGTTCAGAAAATTGCAATCCTGGTGCTCCCCGTACTTCTGATCTTAGTCGCAACAGCGTATCTGACTGAACGTCTTCAAGTCGGGAAACTATGGACAACCAAACCGTTGAAACCAAAATTCGGCAAACTTTTCAACGTAATGGCTGGGCTGAAAAAGCTCATGATCAGCCCGCAGGCACTGGTAAAATTAAGCAAAAGCGTCCTTCAGGCTTTTGCAGTAGGACTGGCGCCGTACATAGTAATCAAGCAGGAAATGGCGAACCTGCTCCCTCTCTTTCATGCCGACACTTATGGAATAATCACGTATCTTCTCTCAGTCGGCTACAAAATGACCTGCTACGCCCTTGTCCCCATGATGCTGATTGCAATAGCAGAAGCATGGTACAAGCGATGGGATTATGAAGAGTCGATCAAGATGACCAAAGACGAGGTCAAGGATGAACGACGGCAGGCGGAAGGTGATCCCAAAATCAAAAGCCAGCAACAAGCAAAAATGCTCGAAATGATAGCGAGCAGAATGTTTCAGGACATTCCAAAAGCCGACGTCGTTGTCACCAACCCCACACACTTCGCCGTTGCCTTGCAATATGACGCTCTTGTCGCTCCAGCCCCCTTGGTTCTCGCTAAGGGCGTCAATCGAGTTGCTGAAAGAATTAAAGAAGTTGCACGGGAAAATCACATTCCCATCGAGCCTAACCCTCCGTTGGCACGCGCCTTGTATAAACAGGTAGAAATCGGGGAAACCATCCCGGAGGAACTGTTTCAGGCGGTAGCCGCCATTCTGGCAAAGCTCGATAAATTCAAGCACCGCCAGTAGTTACAGCAAAGCAGACACCTCCAGGATTTAGAATCAAGACAGTTCGCGAGGTGTCAAAAATATGTCTCAATCCGCCAGCAAGTCAGCTATTCCAGAAATAAATTACGAAAGATTTGCCAAACAAGGCGATATTCTGCTCGCCAGTGGCGTGGTTGTCATTCTCTTCGTGATGCTGATTCCACTCCCCACTTTTTTTATCGACTTCATGCTGACCGTAAGCATTTCCCTCGGATTGGTCGTTCTTATCACCTCCATGTTCATGACCTCCCCACTGGAATTCTCGATTTTTCCCTCTCTGCTGTTGATCACCACCCTCCTTCGACTTGCACTCAACGTGGCGACAACCCGTGCCATCCTTCTGCACGGCGATGAAGGAACGAGCGCTGCAGGATCAGTCATTCAAAGTTTTGGCGAATTCGTTGTCGGTGGTAACTATGTCATCGGTATAGTTATTTTCATGATTCTGTATATCCTGAATAAAACTGTTATTGTTTCTGGTACAACCCGTATTGCAGAAGTCGCCGCCCGTTTTACTCTCGACGCCATGCCCGGTAAACAGATGGCAGTGGAAGCAGACTTGAACGCAGGCCTGATTGATGAAAAGGAAGCGACGAGGCAGCGTGAACACATGCGCCGTGAAGCAGACTTCTACGGTGCCATGGACGGTGCAGGAAAATTTGTTTCCGGTGACGTCAAAGCTGGCCTCATGATTACCGGCATCAATATTGTCGGTGGTTTCCTTATCGGCATCATTCAGAAAGACATGCAATGGATGGACGCAGCCCAGACCTACACGCTTCTGACAATCGGCGACGGCCTCGTCGCCACCATTCCATCTCTCATTATTTCGACCTCTGCCGGTCTCATCGTATCGCGTGCAGCGGCCGAAGCCAAAATGGGTGAAGAATTCATCGGTCAATTGTCCTACCACCACAGGGCTCTTAAATTGGTCTCAATCATCCTGCTCATATTCGCAATCGTTCCCGGTATGCCGACAATTCCCTTTATCACACTCGCAGCAATCACTTTTGGCATCAGCTACATATCTGCCAAACAGCAAGAAGAACTCGGTGGCGGAGTGAACGATGAAGACGCAGATGCCCCGGATGCTGGCACACTCGATACCCCGGAAGAAGTACAGGCCCTCCTGCCTTTGGATCAGCTGGAACTGGAAGTCGGCTACGGCCTTATCCCGCTGGTAGACGAAGAGCAGAACGGCAACCTGCTTTCAAGAATTCGCTCGATACGTCGCCAGTTCGCGCTGGACATGGGTGTTGTCATCCCGTCCCTGCACCTGCGTGACAATCTCCAGCTCAAACCGGGCGAATACCGCGTTGTCATCAAAGGCAACCCGGTCGCACAGGCCGAACTGCTTATCGACCACTTTCTCGCCATGGATCCGGGCGATGCAAAACATCGCATCGAAGGCGTGGAAACCGTGGAGCCCGCATTCAATCTTCCGGCAGTCTGGATTCCGGAAGCCCAGAAAGAAGAAGCCATGCTGGCAGGCTACACTGTTGTCGATCCGTCAACGGTTATCGCCACTCATCTTACCGAAGTATTCCGCCGCAACCTGAAGGAATTCCTCGGACGACAGGAAACACAGGAACTGCTCGACAATCTGGCAAAACGCGCACCCAAGGCCGTTGAAAGCCTCGTTCCCGCAGTGCTGAGTGTCGGGGGCGTTCAGAAGGTCCTGCAATCGCTGGTCGAAGAAAACGTCTCTATCCGTGACTTGTTGACCATCGTCGAAACTTTGGCAGACTATGCAACAGCGACACAGGACCCCGGACAGCTGACTGAATATGTCCGGGCCAAAATGGGCCGCACCATCGTAAAGCCCTACATGGGCGAAGACGGCGTGTTGCCGATCATCACGCTAAGTCCTCAGATCGACGAAATCCTGAGTCAGGCAATGCGTCCGGCAGAGCAAGGTGGTTTTCTTGCTCTTGAACCGGGCACGGCACAACAGATCATTCAAGCGGTCAACCGATCGACCGAAGATGCCATGGTTGCGGATGGGCAGCCCATTCTTCTGGTCAGCCCGCAGATCCGGAGTCAGTTTGCCCAGCTCCTGACCCGCTTCATCCCGACCCTGCCGGTCATATCGCAGGCTGAAATTCCCGCAGACGTGAAAATTCAATCCGCAGCAAACGTGGAACTCTAGGACGCAAACATGCAGATGAAAACGTTTCGAGCCGCCACATCCACCGCGGCATTTGAAAAGATCAAGGCAGAACTCGGCGACGATGCTGTCATCCTGTCCAACAAAACCATCAGTGAAAACGGTTCGAAATGCTGCGAAATAGTTGCAGCCATAGACTCCGCACCAGCGGCCCCGAAAAGACAGTCCAAGGAATCCATCGTGGAGGATGCCCTTGAAAACACTGTGGGATGGCAACGGGAGTGGAGCCAGATCAAGGGACAGATCATGGCGCTCATGAAGCCTCAAATCGATCTGAATGCACTCTCCCCCAAACAAAAAATTGCAATGGAATATCTGGAACGCGAGGATGCAGATGAGACCGTAATGACCCGCATCTTCTGTGACCTGCGCGAAGACAAAAACAAATCAGTCCTTCCAGTGCTTGAGTCCTTGGTAAACGTAAAGGCCTTCAAGGCACAGAACTGGTCAGGCACATTCCACGCCTTTGCAGGTCCGGGCGGTGCTGGAAAGACATCAAGCCTTGTCCGTCTCGCACTCAAGGAAAAAAAGAGAAATCCCAAAGCGCGCATATGCCTCGCCACGGCAGATGGTGGCCGCGGAAAAGGCCGCATTGTCCTCAAGCACTACGCAGAACTCTCCGGCCTCGCTTTCCGGGAAATCATCACACGGGACGACTTCCTCCTTCTGCAAAAAGAGGCTGATCAGTTTGACATGATCCTCATCGACCTGCCGGGACTTCCCGGCAAGGCAACACTGGAGGAATGGTCCGCCCTGTATGGATTGTCAACGTGTGAAGATTTGTCAATTCACCTCGTTCTCAACCCGTATTACAGCACAAAACAGTTTGAAAGATTCATCGAAAAATATAAAAGTGAACAACTTGCAAGCGTTATCTGGACGAAACTCGATGAAGCCTGTACATTTGGTGCAATATTGAACATGGCGTTCGTCAGCGGGCTACCGGTTTCCGCCCTTTCGTACGGTTCCGGTCTCAAAAACAGCATCGCACCGGCCACGACGGAAATGATCTGGAGGCTTCTGTTCATGCGTAAGTTGCCCGGTGGCGACATTCAACCTTAAGGAGTATACTAAACGCCATGAGTTCCAAATTACCTCTGGTTCTATCCGTAACGTCCGGCAAGGGCGGAGTAGGAAAAACCAACATGTCCGTCAATCTGGCCTACTCCTTGAGCATGGCCGGGAAAAAGGTTGTTCTGCTCGACGCAGACCTCGGCCTCGCCAATGTCGATGTCATTCTCGGCCTGACGCCTGAGCACAACCTCTTTCACCTCTTTCATGAGGACATGACTCTCGACAAAATTCTGTATGAAACTCCATACGGATTCAGAATCCTGCCCGCGTCTTCCGGTATCAGTGACATGGTCAGCCTTGACAGAGGCCAGAAACTCGACCTGCTTGATGCCATGGACACGCTTGAAGACGATGTGGACTATCTCATCGTGGATACGGGTGCAGGAATCAATGACAACGTCCTCTACTTCAATCTGGCCGTGCAGGAACGCCTTCTGGTGATTACACCGGAACCCACTTCACTGACGGATGCCTACGCGCTTATCAAGGTGCTCAAACTCCAGCATGGCGTTGAACACTTCCGAGTTCTCGTAAATATGGTCAAAGACCGCAAATCGGCAAAGGACGTGTACATCAAACTGCTCAATGCGTGCGACCACTTCCTTGATGGCATATCTCTGGATCTGGTCGGTTTCATTCCCTTTGATCCCAATGTTCGCAACTCGGTAATTGCACAGACCCCGTTCTGCCACAAATTTCCGAAAACTCCGGCAAGCACGGCAGTCAGACAGACCGCCCAGAAAATCAACGCTTGGCAAGTAACAAACAATACTGATGGCAATATTAAATTCTTCTGGAAGAAGCTCCTCTTCCAGGAACAGTCCGTGGCTTGAGCTGGAAAAAGGCGTCAAGAACTGGGATGATTTCTCCCCGAGAGACCGGGAAGACATCGTCCGCTTCTACTCGCCCAAAATCCGGATACTCGCCCTGCGACTTAAATCCAAACTGCCTCAAAGTGTTGAACTGGGCGAACTGATAAGCGCAGGCAGCCTCGGACTGCTTGACGCCCTTGGAAAATTCAATCCGGAACTTGGCATCAAGTTCGAAACCTACTCGGAGAATCGCATCAAGGGAGCCATGCTTGATGAACTTCGACGTATGGACTGGTTCTCACGGGGACTCCGGCAGAAAGTAAAGGTTCTGGAAGATGCCCAACGGCGGATAGAACACGAAACCGGCTCTCCGGCCACCTCTGAACAGTTGCAAAACCATACCGGAATGTCGGAAAAAGAAGTTCAGCAAGGATTGGAGGCGCTCAACAATCAAATATGCCTGAGTCTCGACAGTTTTCACGACCACCTTGTCGGGCACAAAGGTCTCTCGGACGATGAGCCTTTTCAGTCTACGGCATTTCAGGAAATTGTTGACAAAGTAGCCAATCTCATTGAGGAATTGACGCCAAGGGAAAAATTGGTCATATCTTTATACTACGGCGAAGAGTTAAACATGAAAGAAACTGCCGAGGTCATGGATATAACCGAAGGCCGAGTTTCTCAACTACACTCCCAGGCCTTGAAAAAATTGAGAAAAACTTTCAGAGATCGCTACGAAAGCGAGTAAATTAGACGAAAGGAGACTCCCATGGGTTACGACACTAATATGCGTGTGCTTGTTGTTGATGACTTTTCCACCATGCGTAAAATCATCAAAAATATTCTTCGCCAGCTCGGCTTCACCAACATTGTCGAAGCTGACGACGGTTCTACCGCTTGGGAAGTGCTGAACAAAGACAACATCGACTTCATTGTTTCCGACTGGAACATGCCCACCATGTCCGGAATCGAACTGCTCCGCAAAGTTCGCGGCAGTGAAGAATACGCTGACATCCCGTTTCTGATGGTTACTGCTGAAGCACAGCAGGAAAACATCATTGAAGCGGTGCAGGCCAAAGTTTCCAACTACATTGTCAAGCCGTTCACCCCTGAAACCCTGGGCCAGAAGATCGACAAAATCTTCGCCTAACCTCAGGGAAAAGCCTGCTAGGCGCACCCAATGGTATTATTAGTCCCGGATGATTCAGAAGATGTAACCGAAGATGTTTCGGTTGACGCTTCCGAAGAGTCCGGGCAGCCCAAAGCTCAGCTGGATGACAGCGAAGCCAGCAGGGCAACACAAAAAGTCGATCTCGACCTTGACGATGCACCGTTCCTTGAAGACGAGGATGAAGAGGAAGAAATAATCGAGGAAGAAGAGGAGGAAACGCCCCTTCTTGAAAAGCCCGATGATAAGCGCTCTTTTGACTTCAAGGCACTGCTGACGAATAAAGTCTTTTTGATCGGTTCCGGCATCATTCTCATACTGATTGCCATCATAATCATTCTCCTGCTTCGAGAACCTGAAGCGCCACCACCTCCGCCGCCAGTGGAAACAGTACAACCGGAAGTTGTCCCTGAAATAGTTGAAGAAGACCCGGAAATTCTTATTCGACTTGATCCGTTCCTGATTGAACAGAAAGACAAGGAAAACCAGATCAGGTTCCTTGAAGCCCGAATCGTCGTCAGCACAACGGATGACGGATTGGCCCGCCAGTTCAAGCAGGAAACATATGCTGTTCGCAACGCGCTCTACTACTATCTGAAAAATAAGGATTTGGAGTTTTTATCCGATAAGGAAAATAGCGACAAACTCAAACGGGAACTTTTGGCCATCATCAACCAATATATGGGGTTTGGCCAATTTGAAACGCTTCTCTTTGAGCAATACCTTGTGAGGTAGCCATGAGTTCAACACCGCTGGATCTTCCAGTTCTCATATCACAACTGCCTTATGTTGCGAAAATTGCTCATGTGGAAAAAGCGAAACCGGAAATCCATCAGCAGCTTTTCGGACCAATGATGGCTGAACATGTTCAAAAGAATCAAAGCAAAGTTCAGCAGGTCAATAAGAAAGAAAGAACCGACCCTGTTGATCGCGATGGAAGAAAAAACGAACAGCAGGCTCAGTCGGAACGCAGGAAAAAAGAAGAAGAACCAGATGATTCCCCTGAAACGGGTGCTTCTAGCGCTTCCCCATGGTCTGGCAATATCGTCAATGTAAAAATCTGACAACAGCACAACGCACAAGGTTTACGCATGTCCAACCTGCTCCTCATCCTTTTTACAGTCAGTGAAGTTATTCTTCTCGTCATAGTGATACTGTTCTTTCTCCGCCTCAAAAAATCAGAAGCCCTGCTCTCCGGCCTCCAGGTCAAGCAGGAAGAGTTCATCAAACGCCTTCAGTTCAACACGCAACTGGAAAATGAACTTGTCGCGACGTTTGAACAAAGGCAACAAGAGCTTGTTACCCTGAACCAGGAAATTGAGGCCAAAGCTGCCGAACTGAAAAAACTGGTCGACATGGCCAGCGACTACTGCAAGTCACCCCAGTTTATGCGGGAAATCATCATCAAAGGACACCGAGCAGGCAAATCTCCTCTACAACTCGCCAAGTCAACCGGTCTCAGCCTTGAGGAAGTTGAACTGATTATAGATCAGGCATAACCATGCGTATACGTGGGTCGGGCTCAGGATTTCAAGGCTTTGGCAAAGGCCGGGACCGTTCTGATTCGTTTCGCAAAGGACGAAAAAAAGGGCAGAAAGTACGTGGAATCCTTCTCAAGTGGATTTCAAAGGACATGGCTTGGGTCAATATCGACGGCCACAAACTTCTCGCTAATCTTCATTCGCCAGCGCCGGAAGGCACTCATCTGACCTTTATCATCAGACAGCTTTCACCTGAAATCATTCTCAAGGCCATATTTGAACCATCGGCAGCAAAACAGGGCCCGCTCGATCTCATCAAGACATTCGACACCTCACGCACCCTCTTTGAAAACAAATTCAGACTGTTGGCAAACTATGGCGGCAACAGCCTTCATGGATTCATGGATTGGCTCATTGACACTCCCGAAGCCTTTGTCATGTACAGTGACGTAGTTTCATGCATAAACCAGATAAACAGGTCCATGGACCATGAAAAAAACTGGCAGCTATTATACGCTCCCTGGATGCTCCCCGAAGGTCGTAGGCATATCGCTGCCATATACCAAAAGAACTCATCATCCACGGAACAATTCACAGAATTGCACTATGAATGTGAGCTTGCCCAGTTGGGAATGGTCAGAATCGAATTTCTCCACAAATCGCCCGATGCAGGCTACCGACTCAAGACACAATATTCAGCCAGAACTCAAGAACTTAAACAATATCTGAAGTCTCGTTCATATCCCAACCTGACAGCTCCTCCTGAATGCTTGGGGATTAGCCGTCTTTCCCCCAGGGAGCACGGAGGCCTTCTGTCGGAAATCATCTTTGCACAACAAAAAAAGCCCGCCAAATAGACGGGCTTTTCTTTCCTTGCATAAAGGGAATTTTAAGCAGTAGCTGCAACCGGTTCGGCAAGACCTTCGGGAACGGAATCCTCGACAGTCTCGGGCACTGGCATGATCTTGCTCTCAAGATAAAGGCTGCGGTTTTCATCAAGGTGGCGTAAAAAGGCGTTATTCATGGCATGACCGGAAGCAAACACTTCAAAGTGTCCCTGAATGGAAGCGCCAAGCACAGCCATATCACCGACAAAATCAAGCAGCTTGTGACGGACAAATTCGTCCTTGAAACGCAACCCTTCCGCGTTAAGCACACCGTATTCATCCAGAACAACGGCGTTGTCCAATGAGCCGCCAAGAGCCAAGCCGTTGGCATGCAGATAATCGACTTCCTTGAGGAAACCAAATGTGCGGGCCTTGGCAATTTCCTTGCTGAAATTCTCAGGCGTGATTTCAAGTTGCATTCGCTGCGTTCCGATAAGCGGATGTGCAAATTCGATGGTATAATCAACACGATACCCGTCATACGGGCGGGCCTTGATGTATTTTCCATCCTGCTCGAAATCAACGGCCTTGCTTACAGCCATGACCTGACGAGGCTTGTTCAACTTCCGGACACCAGCCTGTTTCAACAGGTAAACAAAGGAAGCAGCGCTACCGTCCATAATGGGCAATTCCTTGCCGGTCACTTCGATATGAATATTATCAATACCCATTCCACTCACAGCCGAAAGCAGGTGTTCAACCGTAGCCACGGATTCACGACCGTCACCAAGAACGGTGGCAAGTCCGGTGCCGACAACATGCGAAGGCGTGGGAGTAAGGAAGGTGGACCCGGTTCCATTACGAAGAGAAAACAGAATTCCGGTATCCTCAGTGGCGGGACGAAGAACCAGCTCAACCTGCTTACCGCTGTGCAGACCGATTCCCGTGCAACGCACTGATTTATGTATAGTAGTTTGTAGCATCATTCCTCCGATTGAAAATCGACTTCAATATAGCAAGAAGAATGCCAATCACAAGAACCGATCTAACCGCTTAATTTTATGTAATTATTTTTTCAGGAAACTTTCTAGAGAACTGTATTATTCTCGCAACTATTTGTATTTTTACAACAAGAAATTCACAAACTGTTGCTTTTTTGCGATTAGGCTTTTCTCAAAAAAACCACACGATCAAGTCCGGCAAGGTCCTTAATAACAGTAACATCCTCAAATCCTGAACACTCGCCGGACGTTATTTTTTTTATGGCTTCACCTTGCCCGCATCCGATTTCGATCATGAAAATACCACCGGGCTTGAGAGCACTAAAAACATGCGGGAGCATGGCCCTGATATGGTCAAGCCCATCCACTCCACTCACCAAGGCCTCTACCGGCTCAAAATCACGAACCTCGTGGCTGGCAATTTCATATTCATTTTCAGTGACATATGGAGGATTTGAGACAATCATATCAAACTCTGACTCATCAAATATCGGCTGGGTAAAATCTGCTCGGATGAAATCCAACCGTTCAGACACGTCATGAGCTTTGGCATTGGAAGCAGCAACAGCAAGTGCCGCCGGACTCATGTCAACGGCTACTCCGGAAGCCTGAGAAAACAGTTTTGCTATGGTAACGGCCAAAATGCCGGACCCCGTTCCCAAATCGGCAAAACGAAAAGCCGAGCCCTGCTCGAAACAGCGCTCGACTTCCTCAACAATATGTTCTGTTTCCGGACGAGGTATCAGGACGTCCGAAGTAACGGTAAAGTCGATTCCGTAAAATTCCTTACGCCCGAGAATGTATGCAATCGGCTCGCCAGCAGCGCGACGAGTAACATAAGCCTTGATCTGAACGGCTTCATCTGGGGTCACCATGCGTTCTCGATCCAGAACCAATGACAGACGGGAACATCCCAAGACCTCTGCCACAAGCAATTCGGCGCTGAGCCGGGGTGAATCCACACCCTGAAGGTGGGATTCACACTCCGAAAGCAATTCTATGACACTAGGGGGCATTCGATCCAAAGACAGGCTAATCGCCCTGTCGCTTCATGGCTTCCGCCTGATAATGGCTGATAAGGGCATCAGTCAGATCCTCAAGCTCGCCTTCCATAACCTGCGGCAACTTGTGAAGCGTCAGATTAATGCGATGGTCCGTCACACGCCCCTGCGGGAAATTGTACGTACGGATACGCTCGGAACGATCACCGGAACCGACTTGGCTGCGACGCGTGGCATCTTCCTCGGCCTTGGCCTTTTCCTGTTCAAGCTGAAGCAGACGGGAACGCAAGACCTTCATGGCTTTTGCCTTATTCTTGTGCTGCGATTTTTCATCCTGACAGATGACAATCAAACCGGTCGGAACGTGAGTGATACGAATGGCTGAGTCTGTGGTATTAACAGACTGCCCGCCGGGACCGGAGGCACGGAAGACGTCAACACGGAGATCTTCATTCCTGATATCAACATCAACTTCTTCGGCCTCGGCCATAATGGCGACAGTGACCGCAGAAGTGTGAATACGTCCCTGCGACTCGGTAGCCGGAACGCGCTGCACTCGATGGGTACCAGATTCGAATTTAAGCTTGCTGTAGACCATCTCACCGGAAATGGACGCAATGATTTCCTTGAGTCCGCCGGAGCCGGTGGTGTTGGAACTCATTTCCTCGATCTTCCATTTGTTGTTCTCCGCGTAGCGGGAATACATACGGAACAGATCAGCGGCAAACAGCGCGGCTTCATCGCCACCTGTCCCTGCCCGAATTTCAAGAATGATGTTCTTTTCATCCATGGGATCCTTGGGAAGCAGGAGTATCTTCAACTGCTCCTCAAGTCCGGGAAGTCGGCTTTCGATGTCTTCGATTTCCATCTTTGCCATTTCTTGAATATCGGGATCGGAATCGGCGAGCATCTCGCGATTGTCTTCAAGTTCCTGTGAGCTCTTCTTATATTCTCGAAAAACTTTGACTATTGCGCCAAGATCAGAGTGAGCCTTAGAGACTTTCTTGTACCGCTCCTGATCATTGAAAATGTCAGGCTGAGCAAGCTCCTGCTCCAGTTCTTCATATTTGACTTCAATTTCTTCAAGCTTGCCAAACATTATCAGCACTCCTCGGCGTTAACGGCACACTGCAAAGCTGCAATGGCTACTTCAATCTGACTGTCATCCGGTTCCTTGGTGGTGAGCAGTTGCATCATCAACCCAGGCCAGCACATCAGCTTGCACACGACATGCTTGCTGTATTTGCCTGAAAATTTGATCATTTCATAAGCAACACAACTTACCGGAATCATGAGAAACAATTTTAAACCAACAATATAGAGATGCTTGAAAACAAAGTTTTCAGGCGAATAGAAATGCAACAGAAATGGAACAAGAACGGTGTACAAAAGAATGGAAATGGCAAGCACGAACAATAGAAAAGCAGTGCCGCAACGAGGATGCAAACGGCTGTAAACATGAGTCGCAGCCGGTTTCAGCTCCTTCCCATCTTCCCAAGTCCAGATAACCTTGTGCTCGGCCCCATGATACTGAAAAACCCGACGGATGTCGGGAATGTACGAGATTGCCAGAATGTATCCGATGAACACGGTCATCTTGATAGCGCCGTCCCAGATATGAAAGCTCAGAGAATCAACGTCCCCGGCCCATCCGAGTTGTTCCATCAAAACAGATGCAAAGTGCGGCAAAACGACAAAAAGGCCAAGAGCGGCCCCCAGCGCGAGAATCATGGTCAAGACAAGATGCCAGGTTGTCAGCTCCCCGCCATCCTCATCATCGTCCTCGGCTGCCTGTACTGCGGAAAAATTGAGTGCTTTTATGCCGTTGACCATGGTTTCCATGAGAATAGGGAACCCACGAAGAAACGGTTTTTTCAGCCACGAGTAACGGAGAAGCGAAAACCAAGGCCTGACCTCGGTCACGATTTCGCCATCAGATTTACGAATGGCAATGGCAAGATTATCCTTGGCGCGCATCATCACGCCTTCAATCACCGCCTGACCGCCAACGGCCTGGGGTGCAGCCAAAGCAAACAACCATCGCAAATTCAAGTTGTTACCCTCCGGTAGGCACAGCGGGAAAAAGCCCGCACTTATGACGTCTCAGCGCCACCTCGTATCTGTTCAGAATTAATAATTCCAAACCATTTGTAAAGTCCGCCAAATAAAACAATATGCCTTCGCGGGGTAAACCCCAACGAAGGCATATGTTCACGGCTTTCGCCGAGAAAGAAAAAGCTACTTGCCAGCTTTGTTCTTGTCGAACTGCGCGTACTTCTTGCGGAAGCGGTCAATACGACCAGCAGTGTCAACAAAGCGCTGCTTACCGGTGTAGAACGGATGGCAGTTGGAACAAATTTCAACCTCAAGCTCTTCGCCCTTGGTGGTCAGCAGTTCAGCCTCGTAACCGCAGTGGCAACGAATCTTGGCCTTGTAAGTTTTCGGATGAATATCGTTTTTCATGACGCTCTCCTGTCATTTTTTTTCGCGTGGAACTCGGTCTTATACTCAGGAGCAACCCGCTTGGCAAGCAAAAAAATCAAGATTCTTTCCAAACACAGTTGCAATCCCGTTCAGGGAAAAGCTTTCTACACACACTTCTCAAAAAAGTCTAGATTATCCCCTCAATTATCGCAAAAAAACAGCCACCACATCCACATCACAAAAAAAGGGACGGAAGCATGGCTTCCGTCCCTTTAATATCAAGCTCTGGTGCGAACTAGACGCAGCCGGTGGGCTTGGGCAGGCCAGCCATCTTACAGGCTCCCTTACCAGGTCCGGAGGGGAACAGTTCGTAGATCTGTTTCAGCTTGAAGCCGGTGACCTTGGAGAGGATACGGACCATCGGTGCGATGCCGTTCTTCTTGTAGTAGTCCTGCAGGAAGTCGATGACTTTCTGGTGGTCTTCAGTGATTTCCTTGATACCTTCAGAATCTTTCACGAAGTCAACCCAAACAGGGGTCCAATCTTCAAACTTCTGCAGGAAACCGTCTTCATCAACCTCAAAAGTGCTACCTTCAAATTCAACTACAGCCATTTTATCCTCCTAGGGGATGTTTTTTCATGCTGTGACCCCGGGGACTTCCCAGAGTAACCATATCCATTTAAACAGCGATCCGCTGTTTGACACCAATACATAAAATCGGTTCGAAAACCGTGGGGTGGACATTACTGCCACACCCACACCTTGTCAAGACCTCAAAGGCGTTCTGATGAAGAATTATTTTCATTCAGAAACTGTTTCAACGGCCTCTGATTGCTTGATTTCTTCATAATGTTCCTTGGCATAATCCAGACTCGGGTCCATATTCAGCGCCGCTTCCAGATAATCGAGCGCCTCGGCGTTGTTGCCCATGAATTTATGACAAAGCCCAAGATTTGCCAGATCATGCGGCGACCCACTGTCGATATCCAAAGCAGCCTGAAAGTTTTCAGCACCTTCCGCATATCGTCCGGCCTTGAAATGGGCAACCCCGCGCAGGTTGAAGAACTCCTTGCATTCCTTGTCGAGTTCGATCGCCCTGTCCAGCGGCGCAACCACCTCATCCCAACGTTCAAGCTGGGACAATGCATACGCTTGATAAAACGCGGACAAAGCCCGTTCTTCATTGGCAGGCTGCAACGGTTCAGCCAAGGCGAACTGTTCGACAGCATAATCAATGTCGCCCATACGCATTGCGAGCAGCCCCTTGAAAAACGGAATGAAATACGCATCAGGATACACATCCTCTAGGACATCAAGGCCCTCAAGAGCGTCTCCGAACTCCGCATCTTCCGCAAGAATCCTTCCGACAAACAGCCCGACACTGCGATTAGGCGTGCGTTCACGGAAATCGAACCCCGGAACGAAGTTGTAATTGGCCGTAACCATAAGATCAGGATGGCGGGTATCAACCGAATACAGCGGAGTACCCTTGTCACTCAAACCGTTGGCCAGCGCCCTCAGCTCTTCCAGGATATTGTCGTGCTCGACCGTCGGAAGGGAATCCAAGGCGACGACGGGTCCCTCTTCAAGCCACTTCACCTGATCAAGACTCGTGAACTTGGGAAGTCCGGAGGCCTCATAAACACGGCTCGTCTCGAAATCACCGGCAAGCTGCGCCACCTCGGTGACGGCGCGGATAGCGGCTTTGACCGGCGAAGCGGCTGTCCCAGCAGTGAACACGATCTCACTGAGGGCCGGGAATGTTTTTACGTCCCAAGCCACGGCTGCCACCGTGGGAACGGGATACCCCATGGAAAAATCCTTGAGAATCAACTGGACGCCATTCTGCTCGAAACATTTCACAAGCCGGGTCAAAACAGGATCATCAAAAGACTTCGGGTCTATTGTCGGCACAGTCGGACGAGTGCGGTCGATTATGGCGCAGACATGACGTTCCACCAACTCACATCCGCCCTGCGAAATGGACTCCTCAAAAGTATTTCCGGCAGACGCACCGTTAAACTCATTGAGTTTCTTGAACCAATCCAAAGGAACGTATTCGTGCTCGCCAGTCGCGATATTCAGGGCAGGATGAAAACGCCAGCGATTGAGATCCATCACACGCACAGCATCTTCTTCGGTTATCTCTTCATTGACAGAGCAGATGATCTTGCGAATATCCATGACCTTTCCCGGCCACTTTTCCTGTGCTTCGGACCACGTCAACTCGGTAAACTTCTCTTCATCAGCCCAAAAACTGAAATAGGAGAAACGCTCAACCAACTCCATGAGAGCCGAAGCTTCGGCCTGCTCGGGAGAAGCGCCCTTCCCCATCTGCTTTCGGGTGGGCATGACATGTTTGGCAGCAGGTCCACAGGTGCTCACGAAAACCGGGATTTCGAGCCGCCCGGTATCCACACGGTCCGTCTCAGCCAAAACGCCTTCGCACTTTTCCGCAAGCAATCCCTTGACCCGCTTCACGGTCTCGGAAGGATCGCACGCCTTATCGAGGTCCGTGCTAAACTTCTTGAAACAATCCTTGAGTTCGATCACGGCTATTTCCTTCTCAGACGGAACAGGTTGACTGTCTTGTCATCCCCGGTTTCCTTATCGGAAAAGCCGGCAGTGGTTTTCATCATGTTGAAAGATTCGTTTGCCTTGACGAAGAAGCCACGCGCCTCGCGCTTTAGATCAAGAGCGAGCAGCACTTCAGCAGTCGGTGCTTCGACCAAATGCTCCTGCACAAAGCCGACAAGCCGTTCAAACTGCGCTTCGTCATAAAGCATCTCACAACCGATGATGTAATCGAAACGCATCCCCAAACCATCAGACAAATCCGTTTTCCTGACTGTCACGGAATCTTCCAGACCGTTTTTCAACGCATTAATTCGGCTGAACAGCAACGCATCCTGATCCGTGTCCGTAATAGTCACGTCAAATCCACGCATCGCCAAGGCGAGGCCGTTGAGCGAGCCTCCTGCGCCAATCTCAAGGATATGGCATCCATCAGCAAACGGGAAACGAGTCAGCGAAACACCCATGACAATACTTGAAGGCCAAACCTTCGCCCAGAGAGGCAATACAACCTGCTTGCCGGATCGAGTCTGGTCCATCAGCTTGTCGATGTACCCCTGCATGTTCTTGATCTGTAATATCTTGAGAGAAGATTCGCCCACGGACACAGTCTTAAACTCGACCTCACCGAATTTCTTCACGGCAATGTCGAGGAGTTTGTCCATGGGCTGTTCCAGATTATATTCTTTCGCAGCCACGAAAACCTCCAATATGGTGAGCCCCTAAGGGCTACTGGTCAACTTTATTGATTTTCTCCAAAATCCAGAAAACGTTTTCCCCGGAACCGTCCCGCGAGAATTCCCACACGGCACGGACATGAACAGACTGTTCACCGGAAACGCCTTTTCGAAGATCTGCGTCATAAAAAACGCTGACATCAGTTCTATTATTATCCGTCTTCATATCCATGAGACGGGCATTCAAAAGCATAATTTCAGTTTGCTCATCAGCGGACCGGCGCTGGACCTCGGCCACAGCATCCTCATACGCGCTGTCCGAAAGCAGTGACCTGAGTTCATCGAGTTCACTCACGTCACGCACCTGCTGAAAACGGGAAAAAAACAGTTTTGCCCCTTCCAGAAACTCAGCTTCATCAAAACTATCGGACTCGACCTTGGGTGACTGCCGAACCGGGGTCTCACTCGGTTCGGAGCTCAGGACACTCCACATCTGCCGTGCGGCCTCGTGGCGGTCCATGGGCCTGTGAGCCGATTCGTCTTCCTTGTCCTGCATTCTGTCCGCCCAACGATTTTGACGAGTTCTGTCATTGTCGCCGGAACGGCGCCTGAAAGCGCGAACGAGAAAATAGGCAATCAGCCCCAAAAACAGAATGTTCAGCACACTGCCGATACTGCTTACAGGGGCATCAGGATTGGCAGGCTGAGCAAGACAGGCATCAGCAAAGACCAAACTGACAAAGGTAATTAATGAGAATATTAAACTAAATCGGACGCCATGGGGTGCGGATTTTGAATCAGTCACTCGTGTCATCTCTTATAGTTTTAATGAAATACGTAACCGAAATTAGTCAATCAATGCCAAATCACGCAAAATGGCATGCAGGCTTTCCACTTCAATGGGCTTGGGCAGATAGGCGGCAGCGCCACCCTTGTAGTAGGCCTTGACCACGGTCTTGGGATCATTGAGCGCCGTTACCATGATAACTTTGGCTTCACTGGAGGGCTGAACTCCCATCTCCTGTTCAATGCTGCGGATCTCCTTGAGGGCCTGATGACCATCCTTGTTCGGCATCATAATGTCCATGCATACAAGATCATAAGGCCGCCCTTCCGACAAAGCCACTCGAAAAGCGTCAACACATTCGACGCCGTCGACAGCTGTATCGCACTCCCCGAAATCGGTCAGCAGGGCCGTCAACAGTTTGCGGCTGGTAAATTCATCTTCGACTATCAATATACGCATGATTCCTCCGTCAAGGTCCGACACCTTTACACCATCCCCCACCGAAACTCAACGCGAAGAACCCGTGCTTCAATATGCACGCCCTTCCCCGTATCTCCACCGTCGTTTCACACCAAAACGCTTGCCACCATTCAGTTTGCACAGTAGGAAAGACCCTCGGTTCACGCTCAAAAGATTTAATGGAGAACAATATGCAGCCAGCAGATATTCCCTTTTTCCTGTCTGAATTCTTCGATTTTCTGGACAGCCCCATATGGCGTGCATGGCCTTTCAATGCCGGTTATGGCGACCATCTCCTGCCTTCACTGGCAAGGTTTGCTTTCGTCACACTGATCCTTGGAGCCATCATGTTGTTTCTCCGGGTTCTTTACGGCCCCAACGGCTTCCTCAGAGACGAAGAAATGGACCGTGAAGCCGAAGAAGAACGCCGTCAGGAGCGGGCCGAGCTTGAAAAAGAATTCGAGGACGGTAAAATCTCCGAAATCGAATTCAAAATCCGGATGAAAGGTCTCAAGGACTGATCATGTCCCTGCGACCGCACGTTAAAGCCTTCACCCGTTTTGCAGAAAGCCACCTGACCGGTAACGAAGCCGACGACGCTCTCATCCGCCTCAAGATCGACCATTCATTTCGAGTTCAGGACAATGCCGCACTCATAGCGGCGAAAGAAAACCTTCCTGCCCACAACGCACGACTCTGTGAACTTGCGGCACTATACCACGATATTGGGCGGTTCCCACAATATTCCAAGTTCCGCACGTTCAAGGATTCCGAATCAGCCAATCACGCCCGACTCGGTGTACTGGCTTTAAGGCAAATCCTGCTCCCGGACGATGTGCCACAGGACGACTGGCGCACCATCCGCCTTGCCGTCGCCCAGCACAATGTCATGCACATCAGGGATTCACTTCCAATGAAACTCGCTACTCCGACACAAGTTGTCCGAGATGCCGACAAACTGGACATCTTCAACGTCATACTCAGCCACTTCGAATCCGAAGGCCCGCTCAACTCCGTCATTGCAGGCGGCGTAGCCGACGAACCCGACAAATATTCAATGTCCATGTACAGTAGAGTTTATTCCGGGAAATTGGGAATATACAACGACATGCTTTACGCAAACGACTTCAAATTACTCTTGATAAGCTGGGTTTTCGACCTTCATTGGGCGTCATCCATTCAGCTCCTTTCTGAAAGAAAATATCTGGACCGCGCTTTTGACGCGCTTCCCGATGACGACAATATTGAAAAGCTCAAAGAAAAGGTATTCAATTTCATGCGTTATAATCCTTGTCTTGCCCCTTGATCTAATCTGTCTGAAACATTAGAAAAGTAAAAGGGAGACACAATTAAAGACATGGCTCAGAAAAAAGACAGCAAAGCATATGGCGCGTATACGAACGTCGTCATACTGACAAACGTCGAAGTCCACGCCAAACGCGACACTGCGACCATAAAGATGTTTGGCACACATGACGCCAAGACATTCACTAAAGGTGTCGACGCCATCGACTACATCACTGACAACAGTGTTGACCTTGTGCTTTGCGACGCCACACTGGACGACATGTCCGGAATCAAATTCGCCCAGATCGTCAGAAAAAACATGAGCGGACGCCCGCTCCCGATCATCATGGTTACTCTGGAAAACCGAAAAGACCATGTTCTGGACAGTATCGCAGCAGGCTGCATCGGATATATCCTCAGACCATATTCCATCGATACTTTTGAAAAATACCTGATTCTCGCCAACCAGCTCGACAACTACCCCGAAATCGAGGAAATGGAACTGCAAGAAGCCAAGGACATGGTGGAACGCGGTGACTTTGACGACGCCATCGAAGCCTTTGAAGAACTCATCTCCTATCAGGATGAAGCGCAAAAATACTATGACATGGGTTGCCAGTTCATGGTTCAGGGCAAATACGGCAAGGCCATTGTCTCATTCAAAAAAGCAGTCAAGATCAACGACCTGTTTGCCGAAGCGTACAAAGGGCTTGCCGACGCTTACAAGGGCAAGGGCGACATGGAGGCCTGCAAAAAATTTCTCCAGAAAGCCGCCGATGTCCACGCCCAGTTCGATCGCCTTGAAGAGACCAAAACGCTATTCATCGAAATTCTCAAGTACGATTCAGACACCCCGAACCCGTTCAATACGCTCGGTGTCAACCTTCGAAAACATGGCGATTACCCCGGAGCCATCCACGCCTACAAGCAAGCGCTGGAGCTGACCCCAAACGACGAAAACATATATTTCAACATGGCCAAGGCATTCTACTTCATGGGCAAGCTGGAAGAAGCCTCTAACGCTGTCGACATGTCATTGAAAATGCATCCGGAATTCCGGGAAGCCAACAAGCTCTATCAGCGAATACACGGCAAACCGTGGACTCCCGTGTTGGGAAAAATCGCCCGCCAACGCGCCACACCGGAAGGAGCCAAGGAATCCGCCAAGGACCTCGACCCCTAAGACATCTTCGACCCAAGGGAGCAAGGTGACAAACGAAGCAGTCATACGCATCGTCTCCTTTTCAACAATTCTCGTCATCATGGGAATTGCCGAAACACTGTTTCCCAAACGGGATCTCGATACTCTCAAGGCTCGCCGCTGGTTTTCCAACCTGTCCATCGCCGCTCTATCCACATTGATCATCCGACTGGGCATCCCGATCATGCCTGTCAGTCTGGCCATTCTCTGCACGGAAAAGAATATCGGCCTCTTCAACCTTCTTTCCCTTCCGATCTGGGTTGAACTGGCAATGTCCATACTGCTGCTGGACATGATTATCTATTTTCAACACGTGGCATTCCACAAGCACCGGCTGCTCTGGCGTGTACACCGCATGCATCATGCGGATCTCGACATAGACACGAGCACGGGCATCAGGTTTCACCCGATTGAGATATTCCTCTCCACGCTCATCAAGCTGACAGCAATCGTCCTGCTCGGCCCCGCCGCTTCTGCCGTAATCATTTTCGAAATCCTGCTCAATGGATGTGCTCTCTTCAATCACGCCAATCTAAGGTTGCCTGTCAGACTCGATGCACTGCTTCGACTCTTTGTCGTCACTCCTGACATGCACCGCGTTCACCACTCAATCGACATGAAGGAAGCCAATACGAATTATGGCTTCAACTTCCCGTGGTGGGACAGGATATTCCAGACCTACAAACCGCAACCGGCACTCGGCCACAATCAAATGCACATCGGACTCAACATTTTCAGAGCCCCTGAATTTATCCATATTTCACGCATGCTCACCATCCCCTTTATCTGAAACCAGAACGCGATACACCCTCTACGGGATTCCCGCAGAGGGTGTATCGCAATCACGAAACAAGTCGGAAACTACATTCGCGGAATTCCGCAGAATAGCTGTGCTTCAACAAAATGCGCTATCTTTTCGCAGGCTTCATCTTCATCTGATTTATATTCCAGCACAACATATCGTGAACCGTCTTTCATAAATGCATTTCTTACACTGCAACCGACAGAATACCCTTCGCTCATATCGAATGGATAAAACGTCAGACGGACATCATGATCGCCCTCTTCAGAAAACGGGAAAAGATCACCATTCAAGAAACGCACACGGGAACAACTGTTGGACATATCTTCAACAACCGCCTGAATAGACTTGTCCCCTTCCACAACAGTCGCAGGAAAACAACACGGGCAGCGAATCTCGAACCGCTCCTCAGCGGCATACATGACCGTTGGCTTCTCAAGTTCAAGAATTTCCCCGGCCGCCTCGACATCATTCAAAACCCTTGTATCAAATCCATGCAGTTCACCTTCGTAAGCAAAACGCACCCGGGCATATCTGTCCGTTTTGAACCTCTCGACCACGAGAGGAGGAATCGGGGCATAAACATACAACCGGCCATCAGCGCCGACATCGGTGACAACACTCAAAAAGCGATCTCCAAACGTCGAGAACTCCATCAGAATTTTATCGCCCGGTTCAAATAGTATATTAACGGATTCCTGCATATCCCCAAAATAGGACATGGATTTTTGCAGATCAATTATATATGAATAAAACACATTCTCATTGGAAAAAACATGCATACACTATTCAAATCATCCGGCCTTATCTCCTGGATCGCCTGCCTTCTGACTCTCGCCTACCAAGGTATCAGTTGGGTACTGACAGCATCATGGCCCACCATAACCATGATGGACACATTAAGCCGCATCGGCATTGATCTTACCTCTCTTATCCAGTCACTCCCATTGGAGTACGCAGTCAAGGCCGCCTACGTTCTGTCCACAACCGAACTGGCCATAGCCCTTTGGTGGCTGGGCGCAACATTCTTTGCTCTGGCTCTCGTCAACAAAGTTGTTTTCAAGAACTAAGTCTCACTCAAGAATTCCCTTTTCCCCCATAATACACCATCCTATGGTGTGTCGTCAGTCTTCAACAACAGTTATGACAAATCTGTCATTCCTGCCATACTGCCGCCCACTCGCATTGAGCAACCAATCAATGCCATATAATCATGGACTAATCCGAGTTTTTTCAGCTATAAGACTCGAATAAGTATAACTCCGAGGTAAGTTCATTGCAAAAACGTTATCTCCCGATCTTCATTCTGACGATCACACTCTTCATTGCGGCCGCCATTGGATATCTTTTCTCGCCGACGACCGACACACCACCCGTGCGAATTCTACTCGAGAACAAGGGAGGCAAAGTCATTTTTGCCCATCAGTCTCATGCAACCATTGAAGGAAACAATTGCAGGGGCTGCCACCATACTTCCGGCGATGACCAGAATCCTCCACAATGCAGCACCTGCCACGTTGCAAAATTTGACGCCGCTTTCACGGCAAACCATCAAAAAACAATAAATAAACAATTTTGTATATCCTGCCACCATCCTGCTAGCTCTGCCGACAAGTTTTCTCATGAAGAACACATAGAGGATTACACAGATCAGGATTGCCAATCCTGCCACCATGATGCCGAAATAGAACCGGAACCTCAGGCCTGTTCAGACTGTCATGAAGCACAGGCAACCGGCCCCGCGCCGTCACTGCGTGACGCAACTCACGCACGATGTGCGGATTGTCACGACGACATGTATCAGGAAGGCCTCAAAGGATGCCGCAACTGTCATTCACGCCAACAGCCACAAGGGCAAGCCCTTGCCCCTGCTGCGTGCTCAACATGCCACACGCAACCTGCCAATGAACTCATTCCGACTAAAACAAATGCTTTTCACGGACAATGCATGGGCTGCCACGAGCAGCAGGGAGCCGGACCATTCGGCGATGACGCATGCTACAAATGCCACATGAAATAAAAGGCCAGTATACCATGACTCAATTCAGCTTCAGCCTCCTGACCGGCGACACGGGCCCACTTGTAAAGGGGACACTCCGGACCGGCTTTGCATTCCGTCAGACAATCATGTCCCGATCATGACAGAAGGCGATCAGGTCCTGGCCGGAACAAAAATTGCCACCGCAAAACGGCATGGCGACGGAGATCTCCACTCCCCGCTTGCAGGAATAATAAGAGCAGTTCACGACTACGTCATTGATATCGAGATAACAGGCAACGAACGAACGTCGCCCAACAGTTTTGCTGCTGACGGCAGCACATCCCTGAAAGACTGGCTGCATGACCTCGGTGTCAAAACATCCGAGATGAAACAAGCCGCAACGCTTGTTATCAATGCAGTCCCGCCTGAACCGGGCATATCGATTCATGAACCGCTGCTCCGCGATTACCGCAAGACGATCGAACTCGGACTGCAAACAGTGCAACGCATTGTCTCACCGTCCAAGATATATCTGGCCACGGCCAAGGGTAACCGCACCAACGCATTTTCCAACTGCACGGTAACGTATGTCACGCCTGTACATCCCAACGGCGTTGAACCTCTGATCATAAAAAAGGTAACGGGACAGGAAGTCCTGCTTGGAGCCAAACCGGATAACGTCGTCCTCATTTCAGTCCGTGAACTGTATTTCATAGGCAAAGTCATGGAAACAGGACGCCCCGTGACAGAAACAGTCATGACCATCGGCAAGCAGAATCATCTTGTTCATGTTGGCACCCCCGTTGGCTTTCTGGCCTCTGAAAGCGGCATCACGCCTCAACCGGGTGACCGGATTATAATGGGTGGGCTGATGCGCGGCATGGCGGCTCGTGACCTTGAACAGGGAGTAACCAAGGAAACCACGGGACTCAATATTCTGAGAACAGATGAAGCCTTCATGGCATCGGACAACCCCTGTCTCGGATGCGGAGAATGTGAACGCCGCTGCCCCGCACGCATCATGCCGGGAATGCTGAGCAGATGCGCCGAATTCAAGTATTTCGAACGAGCAGAAGCATTCCACATTCATTCCTGCATTGAATGCGGCATCTGCGGATATTGGTGCAAGGCGCAACGTCCCTTGCTGCAATATATTCGCCTCGCCAAGTATGAACTGGCTCTCCTCCGAAGTAATAACGCCGACAATGATCGAAACGGAGAAACACAATAATGAAGCCGATTGAGCCGATACTGACTGTTTCCGTACCACCGCACGTCCACTGTGGTCGAACCATCAAGGGGTACATGGCAGAGACCCTGCTCGCCCTTCTTCCAGCAGCAACCATGGCTGTACTGATTTTCGGCATTGAGGCATTGCGGGTCATGGCACTGTCCTGTGCAGTCGCTGTATTATCGGAAGCACTCTGCAACAAGGTGTTCAAACGCGATCAGTCCGTCGACGACCTCAGCGCACTGCATACGGGCCTGCTGTTCGCATTCCTGCTCCCGGCATCTTCGCCGTGGTGGCTCGTGACCATTGGATCGGCGGCAAGTATTGTTCTCGGGAAAATGATTTTCGGCGGACTCGGCGGCAACCCGCTTTCAGCTCCACTCGTCGGCTGGGCCATCTGCCGCATTTCATGGGGCAACGCCATGGACACCAATGCCACCATGCTCATGTCCGATCTGGCAGCCCCGCTGCAACAGCTCAAATACTTCGGCATACAATCCATAGAAACGATCCGGACATCCTCACTGCTTTTCGGCGAACAACTGGGAGGTCTCGGCGAAGTACAGGTGATCGCCCTCCTCGCAGGTGGAGCGTTCCTTATCCTCCGCCGTCACATCAGTTGGGAAATTCCGGTCTCATTCATGGCAGGCCTCACGGCAACGGCATGGATTTACCAACTCATTGACCCGACGATGTACGCCTCTCCCCTTTTCCACCTCCTCGCAGGCGGTGGCATATTCGGAGCATTCTTTCTGGCGACAGACAGCGCTTCATCCCCAATCGGTCGGATTCCGTCCATTCTCTACGGTATCATGGCAGGCACAATGGTCATCATCATCCGCGTGTATGGCATATACCCGGACGGCGTCCCCTTTGCCATCCTCCTCGCAAGTCTGTTCACACCGCTACTTGACCGAATACGCCCAAAACCGTTCGGCGGTCCTTACACGTTTTCCCATGAACAGGGAGGCGATGCGTAATGAAAGAAATGCTTCGCATGATTCTCGTCCTTTCCCTGATCTGCGGACTGTCAGGTTTGACACTGGCAACCGTGCGACAAGCCACAAGTGAACGCATCGAAGAACAGGTATTGACCTATGTTCAGGGACCGGCCCTCCAGCAAATTTTCACAGATTATGACAACAACCCGGTCAAGGATCGAAAAACCTTCGAACTGCCGGACGGCCCGATTACCGTATTCCCCGCCATTAAAAATGGTAAGCTGACCGGCATCGCCTTTGAACGCTTCGGGAAAGGATATGGCGGCCCCATCGGCATCATGGTGGGATTTTCTACAGACGGAACCAAACTTGAAGGCATCGGCATCACGACCATGAAGGAAACCCCCGGTCTGGGCGCACGCATTGTGGAGCCGGATTTCCGCACCCAGTTCAAGGGACATGCGACACAAAACATCAACCTGAAGAAACAGGGCGGCGATATAACAGCCATTTCCGGCGCGACTATTTCTTCCACCGGAACGGTTTCCGCAGTCAACGATGCGATAAAGATATTCAACAAAATCAAAGACAAGCTCCCTTCTACTTGGGATTCCTAGGAAAAGTCATGAGTAAGTTGTGGAAAGAATTCTCCAAGGGATTATGGAAAGACCTGCCGCCGTTCAAGCTGGTACTCGGCCTGTGCCCGGTACTTGCGGTCACCAAGACGGCCTACAACGGTTTCGGCATGGGATTGGCGGTCATCTTCGTATTGGCACTGTCCAACATGCTGGTCTCGATGCTGCGAAAACTCATCCCCGCCAAAGTCCGAATCGCCTGTTTCATCGTTGTCGCAGCCTCGCTTGTCGTATGCGTCGAACTGCTCATGCAGGCATACGCATACCCGCTGTATCAGCAGCTCGGCATCTTTGTTCCGCTCATCGTGGTCAACTGCATCATCCTTGGACGCGCAGAAGCATTCGCCTCCAAAAATCCGGTTTATCTGGCTGTTGCCGACGGCCTCGGCATGGGGATCGGCTTCACCGTCTCTCTCTCCTTCCTCGGCAGTATCCGGGAATTGCTCGGCTATGGCACATGGTTCGGCATACATGTCATGGGCGACTGGTTCCAGCCGTTCACCTTCATGGTCGAAGCCCCCGGTGCATTCGTCTGTCTCGGCCTTGTTCTGGCAGGCATGAATTCCTTCACCAACTGGCAGCGAAAATCAAAAGGGCTGGACGCCATTGAAGGCCCGGTCCACGATTGCAAAACATGCGGCATGTGCGCCAACAAACCCGGAGCGTAAGGAGACGTCATGGATTACTTCGTTCTCGTTATTGCCGCCATATTCGTCAACAACATCGTTCTTGCACAATACCTCGGCAACTGCCCGTTTATCGGGACATCCAAGGAATCCGGTGTCGCCATCGGCATGGGATTGGCTGTCGTATTTGTCGCGACCATGGCAGCCGCAATCACATGGTGCGTCCAGAAATACCTGCTCGCCCCCAACGACCTCGCCTATCTTCAAACCATTGCCTTCATTCTGGTTATCGCCTCTCTGGTTCAATTCGTTGAGATGTTCCTGAAAAAGGCCATTCCGCCACTGTACAACTCACTCGGCATTTTTCTGCCGCTGATCACCACCAACTGTGCAGTCCTCGGCATCGCCATCATCTGTCAGCGCGAAGAATATTCGCTCATTGAAACCATTGTCTTTTCCATTGCCTCCGGCTTCGGCTTCATGCTCGCCCTTGTGGTTCTGGCAGGAATCCGGGAACGTCTGGACCTCGCCCGCGTGCCAGTCAGCCTGAAGGGAACACCGTTGGCTCTTATCATGGCAGGGCTCATGTCCCTCGCATTCTTCGCCTTCAAAGGCATGGCATCATAGGAGACCGAGCCATGATCATATCATCAGTCCTCGTCCTGTTCGGCATAGGCCTCACTGCGGCAATCATTCTGGCTGTCGCCTCCAAGGTACTCTACGTATACGAAGACCCGCGCATTGCTCAGGTGGAAAGCGTTCTTGCTGGTGCCAACTGCGGCGGCTGCGGATTTCCCGGCTGTGCCGGTGCGGCTCAAGGCGTTGTGGCTGGCAAGGCCGGAGCCACGGTCTGTGTCATCGGCGGAGACGAGGTCGCGGCAAACGTAGCCGCCATCATGGGGCTGGAATTCTCAGCCATGGAAAAACAGATCGCATTCGTGGACTGTACCGGCGGTGTTCGCGCCGAGGAAACCTACACATATTACGGTGTTCAGGACTGCCGCGCCCAGAGCATGCTCTACGACGGCAACAAAATGTGCCCGGAAGGCTGTCTCGGCTTCGGCACCTGCGTCACGGCATGTCAATTCAACGCAATCGAGATGGGCCCCAACGGCTATCCCGTCGTCGATCCGAATCTATGCACGGCCTGCGGCGGTTGTGCACAGGTCTGCCCTCGCGGAGTTATCTCGATTGTCGGCATGACCGCCCGTCTCATTCATCTCAATGAAGAAACCGATTGCCTCGCCCCGTGTCGTCAACGCTGTCCGGGCCAGATCAACATTCCCCGCTACATCGAACAGGTCTCACGCGGCGACTATGCCGGAGCGCTTGAAACCATCCGCGAACGAATCCCCATGCCGCTTTCCATCGGCCGAGTCTGCCCTCACCCGTGTGAAGACGTCTGTCGCCGCGGGCATGTGGATGAGTCTGTTGGAATCAACATGGTGAAACGCTTTGTAGCGGACTGGGAAATGAACTCCGGCCAAAGACAGCCCATCAAGTGTGCGCCGAAAACAGGTCGGAAAGTCGCCGTCGTAGGCGGTGGTCCAGCAGGTCTGTCCTGTGCCTATTTCCTGCGTCGCCTTGGCCATTCCCCGACCATTTTCGAGTCCATGCCGAAACTCGGTGGTCAACTACGATACGGCATTCCAGAATACAGGCTCCCCAAGGCCGTTCTGGATTGGGAGATCGAAGGGATACTGGGCCTCGGCATCAACGTAGAGTACGAAAAGTTTTTCGGAACGGACTTTGACCTGCAATCTCTTGAGAAAGACGGCTACGAAGCGGTCTTTCTCGGCATAGGGGCATGGATGAACATGACCCTCCGGATAGACGGCGAAGATGCCAAGGGTGTGGAAACCGGCACTGAATTTCTCACAAAAGTCGGACTCGGCACGGAATCCGGCATCGGGAAGAAAGTCGTTGTCATCGGCGGGGGCAATACCGCCATCGATACCGCACGAACCGGCGTTCGCCTTGGATCTGACGTGACACTGATGTACCGTCGAACCAGAGATGAAATGCCCGCGAACATCGAAGAAATAGTCGGAGCCGAGGAGGAGAACGTCAAATATCTCTTTCTGGCTGCCCCGACCCGTATCCTCACAGACGATTCAGGACACGTCACGCACGTCGAATACATCAAGATGGAACTCGGGGAACCGGATGAATCCGGCAGACGCAGGCCCGTTCCCATCGAAGGTTCGGAAACACTCATTGAAGCGGACACAGTCTACACGGCCATTGGTCAGAAGCCGGAGCTTACCTGCCTCTATGACGAATCCGGCAATTGCCACCTTGAGGAAACCCGCTGGCGCACGCTTGGAGCAGATCCGGTAACGCTCCAGACCCTCCTGCCGCATGTTTTCACTGGCGGGGACATGCACACCGGACCGGCGATCGTCATCACCGCTCTGGGAGAAGGCAGAAAAGCCGCACGCTCTATCCATCAATTCCTGACAGATGGAGAACTCCACTATTCCCCACGCCTGCAACGCGAATTGCTCCCCTACACCATGTTTACCGACGTTCCGAACGTCAGGTACAGGGAAAAGGCCGAGGTCCCACACCTTATCGAATGTGACGAACGCATATGCACTTTCAAGGAAATCGAAGGTTCCATCAGTGAAAAGGAAGTAAAGGAGGAAACCTGCCGCTGCCTCCGTTGCGGCCTGACCTGCTATAATCGCGACATGGCAGATGAACAGGAGTGCGTAGCAGAAAATTGTGTAAAAAATCCGTAAAAAAGGCTTGCCAACCAAACAGGTTGCGGATATATCAAATCTCCTTCGGGCGTTAGCCCATTGAAACAAGTGCGCGATTAACTCAGCTGGTCAGAGTGCCATCTTCACACGGTGGAAGTCACAGGTTCAAATCCCGTATCGCGCACCACTGAAATTCCCAAGAATGCTAGGTATCCATGAAAGGGCCTAGCATTCTTTTTTTATACCCTTTCCCCAATGAAAAGAACCGCCAACTTTCGTCAACGGTTCCTGCTATTACAATGGACCAGCCATCGAATTTTTTTCAGACATATCAATATTTCAGTAAATTATTTAACATCTTCTGAGCACTAAACAGGATCGCCAGGGTGCGAATTGCGGTACAACCAGAATAGCCACGCTGAAGCACATGGTCGAAAAATGGATGCTATGAACAGGTCGAGGATAGCCTAGACGGTGAGCAAGATGGGATCGCCTGTGCAGGCCCGAAGTCTTACGTGCATGCACAGAGAGTCGCGCCGCGAACTCCTATCTTTTTGCCCTCTTCAAATAAGCCAGTCCCCTAACGGCACGCCCTCATACATCTGACTTTGCTGGGTAAAAAAGGTAATGAAATATCCTCTCGTCATCAAAGACCGCATTGCCCACGACGCCCACTCTCTGCCGAAAATGCAATTGTATTAATGGGCATGGCTGACCTCAATACGAATCGTTCCGCTCAATGACCGTATGTGCTCGCCACCTTTGACCGCATGCCCCAGTTCGTACAGCCCGGATGCGGAGCCGAAATTGCCATAAAACATGACAACATCGCCCCAAGGAGCATAGTAGGCGAGCGTCCCGGATTGGGCTGATTGCACCAACGGGGTATTCAAGGTCTCCAGCTTTTCGGGAGGATAATAAATCTTTTCGTTGCTGCTATAATTTTCAACCGCTGTTTCCAGCGGCAATTGGGCGAACAAATCTTTTGCCGCCCGACTGTCGTTGAGTTCAAAAACAATCGTGTTTCCGTTCGCATTGACGGCAATCTGCATAATGTTATCCCTTTCTTTGGCTAAGGCTTTCGTACAAAGACAAGCACCAACAAGGCAGGCAACCAATCCAAAAGCGAATACTGTCCATACACAGTTCTTGATGCTTTTCATTCCGTCTCTCCGAAACCGTTACACATTACGGCCCTTCTCAATGGCCTTTCCCCGGTCCAGCACCCCTGCACCTTTCCCGGCACCACAATCCCGTGATGGACATGCCGTCTTTATCCATACAGCCGGAGAAAATCCAAAACGTTCCAGGAAAATCGTATTCTTTTCCATCTTTTTTGTTTTTTTCCGGCATCACTACCATCTTGGGATGGAAAGGAGAAATTACGCATTGGCGCCCAGCAAATAGGCCTGTTTCATGGTTTTTGTCCCCTTGACGCCGCCTTCATCCCAGACGCCGGTAACGGCGACGGTCCCTTTTTCCTCAACGTCCAGACAATCCGTAAAAACCCTGAAGCTCAAGAAAGCGCTTTCCACAGGAAGGCTTCCACCGGCGGCGGACACGATAAAGTAGACGTCCAAGTCGTGAATCATGGGATAAATGGGACAGACCCTGTCCATGAAGGTTTTCATCTGACCGTTGAACGAACGGAAATAGACTGGGCTAGCCAACACCAGAACATCGGCTGCGAGTATCTTGTCCAAAAGGTCGTTCATGTCATCCTGCTGAACGCATGCACCACGATTGCCGATACAGGAACAACAACCTGTACAATAGTCGATACGTTTGTCCACCAAACGGATTTTTTCCACTTGATGGCCGGATTCCATAGCCCCCCGCAGAAACTCGTCGCAGAGGATGTCAGAATTGGCTCTTTCTCTTGGACTTGCCGAGATGATGAGAATGTTTTTGCTCATAGTATCTTGCTCATTTATTAAATCGAATCTTGGCTGATTATTTCCTATCTTTCATAACAGCCGTAAGCACTTCCAGAGCATCCTCGGCCTCCTTTTTACCAACACGGGTTTCGAGCACCTTGATGAAATCATGCATCTGTCCCTCTGATAGACCGGTGTTCATGGATGCACCTAAATGAAATGCGAGTGGGCCTTCGGCTCTACCGAGGGTTGCCAAACAAGCAATAGTCGCCAACTCGCGTTCTTGATGCGTCAGGATATCGCGGGCGAAAATATCCGCGAACAGGTGTTCCTTGAGAAACGTGTCGATGATCGGTGAAAACTCCTGATACGGAGCCTTGATTGTCGGAACGTCATCAAGACCGGACAGGTCGGCACGCACACGACCACCATAGGCATCCCTGTTGAGGCCGGCACTCGGTTGGGCAATTCAAACCTTACTGCAACAATTTCAAACAAATCACACTAGATCCCATTACTATATCCCTTCTAAAGCTGGAGAGAATTGGTAGCGGGTATCTGGACCGACCATTAACGTGGAGTCCAACTTTCAACCATCACCGCACTCCCAATGTGCAATAACGAAAGCCGTTGCCCTCATCACATACTTGGATGTATATATGAGATTGTAGGACTCGGACCTTTACACCCATTACACCAAACACGTAATCGTTATGCACAATCAAAGAACAACTTCGAAGGGCATCATCACATACATCTTCCTGCTGTTGGCCTGCCTCTTCTCGACGCCAGCCTTATCGGAAACACCAACCGATTCATACCAACGCAAAGTGGAAAGCTACGCCGTCCTGCTCGCCGAGGAAGAAATCGCCGTTGAACAGACTAAAGGCTTTTTGAAAACAACAACTGAAAACATTTCCGACCTTCTCAATAGATATCAAAAAGCGCTGGCGACAGGAGGAGCGTCTTCAACTTCTCCCATAAGCAGGAAACATTTCGAAGCTGCCATTGCAGACATCCTTGAACAGGGCAACACTCTCTCTGATCAATTGCAGGACTCCTTGCGAGAAGCAGACCTCAGGTCGGATTTTCTTCAATCGTTCAGTTCGGTTTTAGGCGCCTCTCCATCAGGCCTTTCACAGGAGACTTCGGACCTTCTCAGGGACATTACAAAAAAAGTCAGCCGCCTAATAACTGAAACGGAGACCCAGACTGCAAAAGTAAAAAGCCTGGATCGTCAGGCTCAACGGCTTGTCCAACGAATGGAAAGGGCTCACCGAAATGATAAGCAAAGCCTGTATGACACCTGGATACAGTATCTACTTGTCGGCAAGACGCCTGTTTTCACATCCGGTTTCTGGGACAAACCGCTGCCCGACAATCGCTGGTTCAATCTCAAGAAAACGGAGATCATTGCCGGACTGACCACGTTGACTGCCAACGCCTTGAAGTTCGTTGTGCTTTTCCTGACCTTGGCGGCAATCGGAACCGCGGCTAAAAGACTGGTCCAGCTTGTGCCAGACAAGAAAACCGACGACTTCACCAGAAACAAGGTAAGCCTATACTTCACAATTGTCGTTGTTGGACTGTCCCTTTACCTGACTGCAAACATCGTATTTCCGGCGGGGAATGATTCCCTCTCCGCCTTGGCTGCATCCTTGTTCCTCTTCGGCACACTCAAGCTGTCCAAATATATATGCAATGACTCATTCCTCTCCAACTCCGGGCATACCAGAATTTCATTCTTATTCCTCATCAGCACGCAGTTGCTGGTCCATCATCTACCAAGCAGAAGTGTCACTCTCATCTTCATCCTCATAGTTCTTGCCCTTTGGGGAAGTGACACATTACGAGCATGGCGCAACAAGGGCCTGCACCTGAAAAAGACGGCGATGCGCGGTGGCTCTTTGGCACCTTTGTTCATCATTTCCTTTTTTGGCTACGGCCGACTCACATGCATGCTTACCATCATCTGGTGTCTGGGTATCTTTATTCGGGCATTCGGCAGCGTCTGGTCCCAAAGCCTTTTTGTGGAAACGGACAAAAGTTCCAAATTGCAAAAAGGACTTGCGAAAAGCTTACTCGTGCCTCTCGGTTGGGCTATCGCCTTCGGTATCTCCTACCTGTGGCTTGTCGACTTTCTCGGAGAGAATACCCTATCCACCATAGTACAACTCAAAGCTTCCATCGGGACATACTCTCTTTATCTCAATGACGTGATAATCTTGGTGGTCCTCTTCTTCTTGACCTACAACTGTATCGCCGCATTCAAGGTCTCGATCGACCACGTTGGCAGTAAGTGGCAAAAGGCCAAACGCGGCGCAGTTCCTTCAATTCAAACCCTTGTCACATATGCCACATGGTCGTTCTTTACCCTTCTGGCCCTGAGAATTCTCGGTGTCAGCCTGACAAGTATCACTGTCATCGCCGGTGGTCTCAGTGTCGGAATCGGATTCGGCCTACAGAACGTGGTCAACAACTTCATCAGCGGCCTCATACTTCTGTTCGGTCGATCCATCCAGCAAGGGGATGTCATAGAAGTTGGAGGGATGTGGTGCACGGTCAAGAAGATCAACATCAGGACCACATTGGTCGAGACGTTCGAAAGCGCGGTCATCATGATCCCCAACTCAGATTTGGTCACGACACAAGTCACCAACTGGACAAAAAACAACCCCACTCTCAGAAGAGATATTCTGGTCGGCGTCGCCTACGGATCAGACACGAAAAAAGTGGCAAAGACCCTTCTTGTCGTAGCGGAAACCCATCCTCACGTGCTCAAGAAGCCGGAACCTTTCATCTTGTTCAACGACTTCGGCGCGAGCAGTCTGGATTTCATCCTCCGGGTGTGGGTTGACGACATAGACCACACCATCCGCACCACTTCGGAGCTGCGCTTCGCCATTGACGACGCGTTCCGTGAAGCGGGCATTGAAATCGCGTTCCCGCAGATGGACGTTCATTTCAAGACAGCTCCGGCCTTCGCCGGACATATGAAATTCATGGGCGACAAAAACTAGCCGCAACAGGACGCCTTGAAGAACTCCTCGCCTTACAGAAACTGAATCGGCAACAGGAAAGAAAGCATTCCCCACATGATGAGAACGAGAGGAATGCCTACCTTCACGAATTCAGAGAAAGTGTACTCTCCGGCGTTCATGACAATGAGATTCGTTTTGTAGGCCATGGGCGTCGCAAAACTCAGGTTCGCTCCAAAGAGCACGGCAAGGACAAACGGCTCTGGCGGCTGTCCCAATTGTTGGGCTATGGAAACGGCTATGGGCGTACCTATGACCGCTGTTGCGTTATTGGAAATGATATTCGTGAATACTGCCATGAGCATCATGAGGCCGCTAATAATCAACGCTGGAGAAGCATGCCCGGACAGGCTCACAAAGACCTGCCCCAGATACTCCGCGCCTCCCGTAGCCAGCATGGCCGTCCCGAGTGCCAAACTGGCTACCACGATCAATATCACCTGTGCGCTCAACGCACGAGTCGCATCACGCCACCCAAGGCATCCGGTTAAGATCATGAGCAGAGAGCCGCAGGTTGCGCTTATGGCGATGGGCAGAAACCCCAAAGCCGCGGTCAAGACAATGGCAAACATGATCCCCATGGCAACAGGAGCCTTCTTGGAGTATGGCAAATCAAAAGTGGAATCGAGAACCAGAACATCGCTACTCTGCTTGAGTTCTGAAATCTTGTCGCGTGCCCCCTGCACCAGAAGAATATCGCCAACCCTCAACCGAATGTCGCCGATGGAATCTCTTACACGCTGAAATCGTTTCCCGGTTCGGTGCAGGGCCAATGGGATCAGGCCGTATCGATCGACAAAGCGGAAATTATTCAGTGTAGTGGCGTTGAGCCGTGAACCGGAAAAAATCGCGATCTCCGCAACCTGCTGATCGTCGTCATGCAGGGGGTTGTCTTCATCGACCGGAACCTCTTCCTCTCCCACGGAATACAGGGTGCCATGAAGGACCGACTCGAATTCCTTGAGATTTTCCGGGGTGTCATTGATTACGAGGTGATCCCCGGGACGGAGGATGATATCCGGGAGCAGCATGACAGCATTTCCCTCGCCCCGCTCTAGGGCAAGGACTTTCATCTTCCCCTCCGTCAGGGACAGCGCCTCTGTCAGCGGCTTTCCGGCCACGGGACTCCCCTCCACCACAGCCAGATGTGCAGTGAATATGCGGGCTGAGGAATCGCTGATGGCAATATCCCTTTTGGGCAAAATTCTCGGAGCGACGAGCCAGAGGTAAAGAATGCCCACGCCTCCGGCCAAAACCGCAGGCACAACAAAATCAAACATGCCGAACTTCCGCAACCCCATTTCCGCGGCAACGGCGACAACGAGGAGATTGGTAGAAGTGCCTATGGTGGTACTGGTCCCACCCAACAATGTCGAAAACCCCATGGGCATGAGAATGGGCGTTGCGGACTGGCCCGTTTTCAGGGAAACGCTTATCAGCACGGGCAACAACAGCACCACCACCGGCACGTTGTTGATGAACGCGCTGATGAAGGCACCGAGCAACAGGGTAATGAGCAGTGACAGGATCGGGCTCAGCCGCCAGAGTCTGGCGAGTCCGCGCCCTATGGGGTCCAAGGCTCCAGTCCGTAGTATCCCCTGTCCGGCAATCATCAGGGCACAGACCGCAACTAATGCCTCATTGCCGAACCCCATGAACAAATCGACGGCGTGGAGGGGCTTGTCACCACCATGGAACGGAAAAACCTCGAAGCCGATAGCCAGCAAAGACAAGACCAACAGGCTTGATGTTTCCAACGGAATCTTATCCCGGCTGAACAGGAATAATGCAAATGCCGTCAGAAGAAGGACGGCGAAAGCGTGCGGGTTCGGCATGGGAGGAAACGGCATGTAGACTGATCCCCTTTTGTTAGATGAGAATAACTGCCCGCAGCAATTATCTCTTATTCTGTCTGGGCACCGGTATTGTCCGACACTCTCACCAGAACGCTGCCACACATGAGAGGGCCTGTATGCGGGCCGCCTTCCTGCTGCCGTAACAGGTTTTCAGTCCAAGGCGCAACCGCCTCAGGCTGAGATAGACGAGAGCAAGGCCAATAAAACGACACCATGGCTTGGCATGTTATCGGAACTCTCACATTCCAATGGGCTGGTTCGCGCGTCTTGTAGAGGGACTATTACAAACAAGTGAACGCCTCGATCATTTTTCATCGGGAAAATCGGCTTTCCTGGACTCCTGAATGGCAACCCGGCGTTTGGGCAGGCTTTCAGGATAATTGGCTTTCACGAAGTCAATGAGCCCTTCGCGCACCAAACACCGTAAATCCCATGCTTTGGAAGCATCTGAAGAACTGACAAGCACCCTGATGGTCATGGTTTCCGCCCCGGCTTCCGTAATCTGAAGCACGCACGTCTTTCCGTCCCACAGAGGCCCAGCCTCCTTACAGAGCCGTTGCGCCTCGGCCCGCAACGATTCGAGAGGAGTGTCATAGTCTAGATGAAGGAAAACGCTCCCCGTTATATCGGCGTTTCTCCGTGTCCAGTTTTGGAAAGGCGTTTCGAGGAAATAGGTGATGGGCACGATGAGACGGCGCTGGTCCCATATTTTGACCACTACATATGTGAAGGTGATTTCTTCAATGCGCCCCCACTCGCCCTCCACGATAACCACATCGTCAAGATTGATGGGATGGGTGAGAGCGACCTGCACACCAGCGATCATCGAACCGAAGGTCTTTTGCGCCGAGATGCCGAGCACTATGCTCAAAACACCGGCTGATGCGAGGAGCGTCGTCCCGAGTGCCCTGAATGAATCGAATTGCATAAGCATCCCGGCAATGGCCGCAACCCATATGACCACGACAACAACTCTCTGCAACACTCGAATTTTCGTGTGCATGCGCCGTGCAAGCAAGTTGTCCGCAACATCCACATTGTATTTCCATTGCATGGTACCGACAACGATTGAGAGGCTGAGAGAAACCGCCCATGCTCCCAAGGCAATCCATATTACCCCCAGCAAACGAATGATCACGCCCACCAAACCGGCATCGAAACGTGCCATAGGCAACAGTAATGTCACAAGAAAACACATGGCGGAACAGAACATCAAGACGCAGGCCTGCCGCCGAACAGTGGAGGCCAACGCCCGCCATAATTCGCGCCAATTTCGTGAGTTCCCCATCAGCCAGCGACCCAGAACGAGCAAAAACCCAAGAACCACTGATGCCAAGACGACGCGAATGATCCAGCCTATCCATTCTTCCTGTTGCATCCTGCCCCCTGTATTGAGTATCACTATAATGAAAACAATTTTTTCTTTCCGATTTACATTATAAACTGGTGACCACTCGTTCGATACAGGATGTGCACAGCCCTCCACAGTCAGAAGAGGAAACAAGTATGGCAAGATTTCTCAAAAAACGTGACAGCAAAAACGGCTTGCCTCCGGGATCCCTCATATTTATCGGCAAGCAAAAAATCGAAAAGCCCCGTCTGCGGATAATCGACTATGATTCCATCATGCTTCGAGACGATTATCTGGATTCCCCGGAAGGACTCTCTCCATGCACTCAAAGTGCAACAACAAGTTGGTTGAATGTCGAGGGATTGCACGAGCCTGCCTTGATGGAATCAATAGGCAAAACATTCGGGATATCCTCATTGATTCTTGAAGACATCATAAACACTGGTCAGCGCCCCAAACTAGACGAGTACCCGGAAGCGCTCTTTGTTTCCCTGAAAACACTTTCCCTCAACGATGAGGAAACCCGCATCCACGCAGAGCAACTCAGTCTCGTGCTACAGACGAAATGTCTGCTGACTTTTCTGGAACAACCAGGAGAAATGTTCGCACCGGTCCAAGAGAGAATCCGCAACCAGGCTGGAAGACTTCGCAAGCTCGGACCGGATTACCTGCTCTATACCCTCCTTGACTGCGTCTTCGAAAACTACCTCAAGGTGATCGAAATCATGGGAGAAAGGATTGAGGAATTCGATGAGGAGATTCTGGACAATCCGACAACGGAACTGCTCGAAGAGATCAACGCCTACAGGCGTGAAATCGCTTACATCAGAAAGGCAGTCCGCCCAGCCCGAGAAATCATCCTGAAACTGGTCAAGAGCGACAACGAAATGATAACTCCCGACATACATCCCTATCTGAGGGATTTGCTGGATATGGCTGAACAGGCCTACGATTCAGTGGATATCTACAGGGAGATGCTCAACGACCACCTCAACAGCTATAACATGGTCATCACCAACAAGCTGAACGACGTCATGAAATTCCTCACGATGTTCGCAACCATCTTCATCCCGTTGTCATTTTTGGCAGGCGTATACGGCATGAATTTCGAAGTCATGCCCGAGCTGCACTACAGATACGGGTATTACACGCTTCTTGGTGTTATGGTTGGCGTGGTTTTAATCATGCTCTCATACTTCAAGAAAAAAAAGTGGCTGTAATGCATTCTGAAGTTCTTCCTGTAACGAATTGTTGTATCAGCCCACATACCTCACTTTAATTTCCAACACCAGCGACCGACATCCGTTGTCAGACTCATCAAATCAACGACGAATCGCACAGAAACAGGTGCCGGACAGCTCACGCCTCCAGCCCTTCTATCCAGCCTCGCGGACTTTCGACATCCGTGACCCAAAAGATTACAATCAAGGCACCCTATTCCTAGCTCGCTTTCAGCCCGGGATTTCCAGAATCAAAGGAACCCACTACGGTGAAAGTCACGGGATCACCCCCCGCATCGCGCACAACAGAAATTGAAAGGAACGCCAAGTCCACAGCAACGGTCTTGACGTTCCTTTTTATCCTGTTTCAGTGCGATAAAAATCAGCTTTCCTGCTGCGTCGCCAGCTTCTCTGCACGCTTCGCTTCCTTGCGCTCCTTTCTACGCATGATCAGGTCCCACTCGATGGGCATAATGAACAAGGTCAAAGTGGTGGCTACGCACAAACCAGTGACAAATGTTGTCGCCATGGTACCCCATACGAGTGAATAATACGGGATGCCCAGCGCCATCGGCAGCAATCCGAGCGTCGTGGTCAATGTTGTCAATAAAATCGGCCTGAGACGAATTCGCACGCCTTCACGTATGGCTTCGGCACGGCTGTAACCGGCTTCATACAGTCGATTGATGAAATCCAACAGGACCAGCGAATCATTCACCACAACCCCTGTGACGCCCACTGTGGCGATAAAGCTGTTGACCGTGAATAATGACCGGGTCAGAAAGGTGCCAAACACCACCCCTGTCAATGCAAAAGCAACCGCAGACAAGATGATGACCGGCTGGATATACGATTGAAACTGACAAGCCAGAATCATGTAAATCATCATGATCGCGATCAAAAAGGCATACAAGAGTGAAGTAAAAGAACGTCCGGTTGACTCGTATTCTCCTGCGAAATTCAATGTCGCTCCCGGATATTTCCCCTGAATGGTCTCATAAAACTCTTTGACGTCGTGAACCACTGTCGATGCGCTTACGGGAGCGTCAGGCCGTATGTTCGCGGTCAGAGTGACAGCTCGCTGCCCCTGAAAACGATTCAACTGTCCCGGCTCGCGATACGTCTCCACCTCAACAAGATCGCCCACTCGAACAGGCCCTTCGTCGTCCTCAAGCACAGGAATATCCAGCGCATCTTCAGGCTGTTCAAGATACCGCTTGGCAATTTTCATCCTCAGGTCGACATCCTCATCTTCAACCCGGAATTTACCGACAAAACGTCCATCAAGAATACCACCGGCAAGCGAGACAACCTGCGCCGGTGTCAAACCGTATTCAGACACAAGGCTCGGAACCGGACTGAACCGAAACACACGGTTGTCCGTGCCGGTATCAGCCATAAAATCATATAAATACGGAGCAAGATTTTCATTGTTCTTTACCCACGAATACACTTCTTCCTCAAGACCGAGAACGGACTCCTGATCAGGACCGAGAACGCGGATATTGACATCCTTGCCTGCTGGTGGCCCACCCTTTTCCGGCCAGACGCGCAATGTCCACCCATCAGTCTCGAACCGTTTCAACTTTTCCCGTACGACATCAAGAAGGAGCAACGGATCATTGTCTGGATTCTCAATAAAATGCTGTTCACCTTTAGCCGGTAATTCCACCGTGATAATGGCCCTGTTGGAACCGAATACGCTTTCATAATCCTCATTGATATCCATCCCTCCAAGCCCGGAGCAGGACTTGGTCGTGCCGGGACCAAACCCCTTGATGAAACTCGAGACCTCCTTGGCCTTCTGGGATGACGTGTAGACATCAACCCCAACCGGTCCTTCCATGGAGACATAATAAAGACTGTACTCGTCAGGGAAAAACTTTATCCGCAACAACGGCATGACACCAGAGACAGACACCCCGAATATCACGAGTGCCATCAAAAAAGATCCAAATACGACCAACAGGCTTTTCCACCTATGTTTCATGGAAAGCTCTAAAACAAGCTCAGTCACTTCCTTGATCTTCACCAGGAATTTCGGATCAGAAGCCCTGCGGGCATGGGTCCGGATTTCCTTTTCCAGTCTCTTTGCTCCCGGCCAATCCAGAAAATGCGGAGGCAGAATAAACAGGCATTCGATGATTGAAGCAAGGATGGCAAAAGAAACCGCCTTGGGAACTTGTGCAAAAAACTCACCCGTTGAACCGGACATTATAAGCATGGGCAAAAATGCCGCCACAGTCGTGGATGTAGCGGCAAGCACAGGAAGGAAGACCTCGCTTGTCCCGCCAATGACAGCTTCCTTGAGAGCTTTTCCTTCCTGCACATGGCGATAGATATTCTCTACCACCACGATGGCGTCATCCACGATGATACCGCTGACAAGCACAAAGGAGAACAAGGTGATCTCATTAAGTGAATTGCCTGTCAGCCACATGATGATCATGGTAACCAGAAAGGCGAAGGGAACGCCTACTGTAGTCAGCATGGCATTACGAAATCCCATGACAACCCAAATGCACCCGCAGACAAGGAAAATACCGACCAGAAGGTTGGAACCGAGCGTATTGATATTCTCGTTGATGTAAACACGCTGGTCCTGCGTCAGAACCGCTTCCACACCTTCCTTTGCAAGAACGGACTGAAACCCAGCCACCACCTTCTCAACTTCTGCGCCGATATCAAGAGCATTTCCATCCGGAGTCTTGATAATCTTCACGGCAACGGAGTCCTTGCCATTGACCGAGGAAATGACGAACGGGTCGCGGTAACTCATACCCGCATCAAAAAGGACATCACCTACCGTCACGAACGAGCCGTCAAGATCCCTGCGAATTATAGTCGAGGCAATCTCATCCCGCGACCTGAATTTCTCGTCAACGACAATGACGTATTCTCCTGACTCACTGACAAAATCACCGGCTGGAACCGAAATATTAGCACCTTCCAGAGCCTTTCCGACTTCATCGAAAGTCACCCCCAGACGCATCAGCTTTTGCGAATCGAGAGAAACGTGGAACTCTCGCGAATACTCACCGTCGATCTGAACTTCCTTGACCCCGTCGATGCGCTGCAACGGTATTTTCATCTCCTCTGCCATCAGGGTCAATGCCCTGTTCGATCGATCCCCCACAAGATTAACCGCAATAACAGGCAACCATTCACTGACGCGAATGACCATGAAGGTCGGAGGGTCCATTTCCGCAGGTAAATCGTTCTGTATTGAAAGGACCTTGAATCGCAACTCGTCGTACAGGGTGTCGTAATCCGTATCGTCGAGGAACTTGACCATGATGGAGGCGCGTTGCCGGAAAGAACGAGAACGAATGAACTCCACGTTTTCCAGATCCTCCAAGGCATCCTCGATCTTGCGAGTCACCAGAGTTTCCACTTCATCCGGGCTGGCACCGGGTAGAAAACCGCTGATAATGACCTTCCCCATGCGAACATCAGGATATCGCTCTACCGGCAACTCAAAGACGCAGAAAACGCCGACCACCATCAATAATATGAACAAAAGATTGACGAAAACCTTTTGTCCAAGGGTCATCCGAATCACCCCCTGAATCGGCGTATCCTTCCTCACAATCGACATGGCAGCCTCCCTTCCCTGAAACCGCAGCAGGAAAGATTACCTTAGATTTTTAGCTGTCTAATATTCACTCTTCATTGAATGGGAAACTGTTACGGATGCAAAAGGAATCTGTCTCCGGGGGAGACTTCCGGGCTGGTAACCCGACGCATGTCGTTGTCGGCGCTCCCGAGCAGCACGACACGAACACGCGTATCATCGGGAGTAATCAGAAAATACTCTTCATATGCCTTTATGAGCGCAGATTTGGGTACAACGACGGCACCACCGGGGTCGGGCAGATCAATTGTCAGCTCTACCCTGAGTCCACCCCGAAACTCGAAATCCCCCTTGTCGATTTCGAGATCGACGTTGATCTTACGAGTCTGCGAATCAAACCCCGGAGAAACCCGCGCCACCTTGGCCTCAATGACTTTATCCAAATCAGTCAGTCTGAGGGCAACGGTATCGCCCTGCTTCTTGAGAGCCCGGTACTCTTCACTGGTCAGGGCAAACGGTACCAGCAGAACATCATACCGCCCAAGTTCGGCAACCTTCTCTCCCTTGGTGATCCATTCTTCCGGTTCAATGTAACGAGTCACGACCTTCCATCCAGCCGGTCCCAGCAGCGAAAATCGCTTCATGCGCTCCATGAGCACCTGTTCTTCAATCTGCTTGGCTCGAAGCTGCTGGTAAGCAGACTGATGAGCGCGAATATTGTTATCCAATGTGGATTGAGGAGCATTCTGGTTTTTCACCAGAGTTTCGTACCGCTCCATTTCCTTCTTGTTATACGTCAACTCACTCTTGAGACGTTGCTGCTCGGCACGATTACCAGCCAGATCAAGCTCAATAAACGTCGTGTCCAGTTCGGCAAACAAACCGTGACTGCCCAGCGTATCACCAACATCCGCTACAACCTTATGCACCCGCCCCGACTCTTCAGTAACCAGCGTCATCGAATTACGCGCGCGGGTAAATCCGGTGAGTGAAGACCGACGCGCTGCGGCTTGTACCACAAAGGTTTCGGCTGAACTCGACTTGGATGCCGAAATGGTTTCAGCCTCTTTTGCAGGGATATCTGCAACAACTTCATTTTTTCCGGCATCAACTTCTGTTTCTCCCCCGGGCCGATCATTGCCACACCCAATGAGGATAAAAAGAAATACAATCAATAAAAATCGCCATTTCATGCTGTTACCGCCTATTCAGCCTTCATTGAATACGTCGAATTCGTTGAGGACACCAAGCTTGGGATACGTTCAACTTAAAACACCACCATTAACTTCATTATAAGAAAATAAACCCAGCACCGAAGACCACAGGGAAAACTCGACTGTTTGCAAAATGTCCCGGCCCAACACATTCATGAATACCGGGACAAAAATGTTTGAATAGTATTGTAGTGATATCACACTTTCAATCTGGCAATTTCTCGCCTTTTACTCATGTGCTTAGCCGTCACGTAGCAAATTCACACACATTTTGTAAACGGCGTCCACACATGAGCCGTTACGAGTCAAAAAACTCGCTCTGCTATCGTACACACTTTCCACACATAAAAATATTTGAAAAGGGAATGACACACATAAAAGAAGCCCCATATGCACATGCATACAGGGCTTTCACTTACCTACATATTCTCAGACTGCTACAATTCACATTCTGCCCGCGGAAAGGAAATCTCGAAACACGCACCTTCTCCTTCCCACGCCACAGCCTTGATATCGCCGCCGTAGTCTCCGACAATACCATAAGAAATGGAAAGCCCCAGTCCTGTTCCCTTGCCTACTTCCTTGGTGGTGAAAAACGGCTCGAACAATCGCTCACGAATGGATTCCGGAATACCGGAACCCGTGTCACATACCCGGAAAACAACACTCTCATCAAAACAGAACGATTTGATCTGAATTCGCTTGTCCGCGTGCAGACTTTCACCATGCCAGCGATCTTCAATGGCATCCCGTGCGTTGAGAAGAAGATTGATAACCACCTGCTCCAGCCGGTTGGAATCAGCCATGGTCATGGGCAGACTTTCATCAAGCTCCCAGACGACCTCAATGTTGTGAACGCTAAGTTGTTTGCTGAAAAATTCGAATCCGCGCTGCAAGACCTCATTGATCTGAACAGGCATGGTTCTCATGTCAGACTTGCGGCCGAATTCACGCATATGCTCAATAATCTTGCTGGCCCGGTCCACGTGCGTACTGATCCCTTCGGCCATCTCTTCCATGATGTCAGGCTCCAGTGCCTTCTTCATGGTCACCTTGCGGGAAAGCAGATTGCTGATAGCCTTGAGAATGGTCAAAGGCTGGTTCAGTTCGTGGGCCACGCCGGTGGACATCTCGCCCAGCGTGGTCATCTTGCTGGCCTGAATGAGCTGCTGTTCGGCTTCGAGTTTCTTGGTCACGTCCGAGCAGGTGACAATAAGCGTATCGCGTCCTTCGAAGCAAACCGGGGAAATCCGCATGATGACAAAAATGGATCGCCCTTCCCGCGTGATATGCGTGCATTGCTCTATCTCACGCTTGGCCCGAACAATGTGGTTCCACTCATCCGCCTCCTCGTCCCGGAAGAGATCAAGAAACGACTTGCCACGCAGTTCATCGGCATTCCAACCATAAATATCCTTGGAAGACTCATTGCAATTGATGATTTCCAGCGTCTCCTGATCCAACACGAACACGGCACTGGGAATGGAGTCGAAAATCGCATGATAACGATGCTCGGAAGCCGCAAGCTTGCTCTCCAGCTCCTTTCGCCGGGTAATGTCGATCATCATCTCCATCGCCGCGATAATATTGCCGTCCTTATCACGGACCGGTGAAGTATACACGATATAATGAATGGGCTTGCCATCCTTGGACATGCCTGATTCTTCTGACACTTGGGAAGAACCATCACGGAACGTGCGTTCCACAGGACATATTTCGCATTTCTCAAGCCGCCCCTTGTTGATCTGCCAACACTGTTTCCCCATGGGACTGCCGAAGTGACGCTCGTAAGCATTGTTATGTCGGACAACCCGATAGTTCCGGTCCACCACACTCACAAAACAAGGCACATTATCAAACAGGTTGCGGAATTCCTCACGCTGGTCAAGCAATTCCCGGTGCTTGTCCGTGACCCGCCTTCCCATAAGGTTGAAGGCCTCACCAAGCGTTCCGATCTCGTCAACCTGCTCAACGTCAATGCTGGTAAATTCCTCTCCGGCACTTATCCCGCGTGTCGCAGCGATAAACCGCTTAATGGGACGGAAAATGAAACGATAGGAAAAAACAAACAAAGCCAGGAAAGTAAGAGCAAAGACCACTACGGAAATGCCCACATTGGCACGCTCAAACATGCTGATCATGGCATACTTGTGGTCCATGTCCACAGTCACGTCCAGCAGACCGAGAATCTGCTCTTCCTTCTTGTGAACATGGCAAGGCCCCGGAGAACAGCCGGGAGAATTCGGAATGGGAGTCATGATCCCCATCAGCCGCTGGCCGTCGACCTCAAGCATTCTGCTTCGTTCGGACAAATCCATGGAGGCTGGCGGGGACTCGTACTGATGGCAGGTCCAGCAGGAAGGAGACTTCATGTCGATAACCTTTCCCACCTCCTCAGGGGTATTGGAAAAGACTATCTCGCCTTCCTTGTTGTAGACCCTGATATTCCGGATCTCTTCCTGCTTGCTGATATTGTTGATGTTCTCTTTAACGTCGTTTTCGGAATCAAGCATCATGGCGTAATGCAGCCCGAGCATGATGGTATCCGAAAGCATGGCGATATCAGACATAACATTGGTCATGACGTTTCGCTTGAAATAATACACATTGAAACCGGTCCAGAGAAATACGCACAGAATCAGCGTAACTCCACCCGAAAGAATCATCTTGGCGATAAGGCTTTCGCGGAATCTCTTGAACATATCGGCTCCGGGGGAAGAAGGGTTACGAAACGTCGTCCGGGTCGACGACCTTGAGTTTATCAAGATTTTCATGCGGACACAGGCTCGCGTCCTTCATCAGATCGGCGAGGGAATACGAATCAAGCATCTTGTACATGGCGTTGCTGGCATCATCCCAGATGGATCGCTTGAGGCAGACTGCCGCACGCGAACAGATGGAAACATCGGCGTCGCAGCCGTAAACATGCTCTTCCCCATCCAGCACCTGCGCCACCTTGCCGATGGAAATTTCTTCTGGTTTTTTGACGAGCATATTCCCACCGTTCGGACCTCGCTTACCCTTAACGTATCCGGCCTGCTTAAGCATTTTTATAAGCTTTTCAAGATACTTGAGAGAAAGCCCTTCACGCTCTGCGGTATCCTTGCTGGGCACAGGGCGCCCTTCTTCGGAATGCATGGCGATATCAAGGAGAAGTCGTGTGCCGTATCTGCTTCGTGTGGTCAGTTTCATATATCAGGTCTCAGATGATGAAAATATTTCAGGGATTTGTACAACCGTACCGAGTCCCCCACAGCCTAGCAGATTCCATCAGACAATCAAGGAGCCGGAAAACCGGCTCCCCGAAACGCTCTTGGCTATTCAGTCAACGAAGTTTTTTCCGGAAGCACGATGGTAAAACGCGACCCCTTGTCAGGAGAGGAATCAACGTCAATGGAACCGCCGTGCAGTTCGATAGTCTGGTTGGAGATGAACAGTCCGATTCCGGTACCGCGCTTCCCCTTGGACGAAAAGAACAGGGTGAATATTTTTTCGCGCGTTTCCCGGTCCATGCCCATTCCGTTATCCGCAACGGTTATGACCAGGCCGCGTTCATCACGTTCAGCCACGAATTCCAACCGGCCCCCGCCGTCAACTCCACGCCCTTCACAGGCATCCACGCCGTTCTCAAGAAAGTTGACCAGCGCAGCGGAGACGGCTCCGGTATCAGCCTGCAACTTTCCGAGATCATCCGGGATCGTACAAACGAACTCCACTCCGGCGGCCTTGGCCTTGGGAACGGTGATTTCAACAGTCTCGCGAAGGAAAGCGGCGGCGTCCACGGTTTCGGTCTCAAGCTCACGAGACTTGGCATAATACAGGATGTCGAGGACCATTTTCTTGACGCGGCCGATCATGGACTTCAGCACGCGAGTCGCATCCTGAACGCGCTTTTCATCCCCCTTCTTCAAGCCGGATTCCAAGCGGTAAATGCCTCCGTCCAGCGAAGTCAGCATACCCTTGACACCATGCGACATGGAACCAAGCATGATGCCGAGCGAAGTAAGATGATCCTGCAATCTGCGAATCTCGGTAATATCCGTGGACAATTCCATGGCCTGCACAATCTTGCCGGAAGCGTCACGGATGGGCGCAGACCAGACAAGCACGTTCTTCTGCTCACCGGACAAAGTCGTCACCACTGTTTCACGCTGCCGGGACTTGCCGTCCAAAAGCGTTTTGTGCACCGGACAGTCTGAACACGGCTCGTTACGGTGCTTGTATGAATCATAACAGAAATTATTGACGCCCTCTCCAAAATCACGCTTGAAGAGGCGATTCACTTCAGAGATAGAAAAATCAGGATTCTGAACGGAAATATAGCAAGGAGCTTCGTCAAAAAGGCGTTGGTACTTATACTGGGTAGTCAGCAATTCGTCTTTGAGGCGGCTCAACTCGGACATGTCAACGGAGATGTCGAGCACCAATTCGATTTCGCCGTCCTTGTTGGGAAGCGGTGCGGTGTAAACAGTAACCGGAATTTCCTCACCGTCCCTGCCAAGAAAATTTTCCTTGCTTCGCTGCCCCTTGCCGGTCTGAAACGTCAACTGCACCGGACAGGCGTTTCCCGCTCCATCGCGATCGGAATAAATATCGAAACTGTTGGAACCGACATGATTGCCGAGTCGTTCCTCAAACAAGGTATTATGAGCGACGATTTCGAGATAGCGATTATGAATGGACACAAGGCACGGCAATTCATTGAACAGACCGGAACCGGTTTCAACTTCCTGCGCCGCATTGGACAAAGCGTCGGAAAGCCCTGTAACGACCTGACAGGCCGCGTTCTGGCGTTCCAGTTCAATGATACGGCTGGTCTTTTCCTCGACCAGACGCTCAAGATTTTCAGTATAATCTCGCAGTTGGCGCTTCATGCCGAAACGTTCACGGGCCCGATCCAGGGAAACTTCAAGAACGTCGTTGTTGATCGGCTTGGTGATAAAATCCGAAGCGTCGTATTTAAGCGATTCTATTGCAAGGTCCATATCACCATGACCGGTGATCATGATGACCTCAGTCTCAGGAGCCTTGGCCTTGATGCTCTTGAGCAGTTCGATGCCGTCCATGACCGGCATCTTGATATCTGTAAAGACGATTTCCGGCTGAAATTCTTCAAAAAGCTTCAGCGCGGCCTCGCCGTTTTCGGCTGTTTTGACTTCATATCCAAGATCAATAAGAGAAAGCCCGAGGAAGCGCCGAACGCCTTCCTCGTCATCCACGAGCATCAATTTCCTGAAGTCCATCATTCCCCTCCGAAAATTTCACTTAGACCGCATTGCCCTTGGTCTCATGCAAATGAAATCTTCCGTCCCCTCAGGTTTGAAGCTCTCGGGCGATCACTCACCCAATGCTTCACGAACTATCTGGATCACATCCACAGGGTCAAACGGCTTCTTGATAGTCGCTACGGCCCGACGGATTGCCAGATGAATCCCGGATAATCCACTGATGACAATCACCGGAATATCCGAAAATTCCTCCTCGTTAGTCAATCGACGGTAAAACCTTGGGCCCCATTCATGAGGCATCTCAATATCAAGGGTTATGAGGTCCGGCTTTTCAGTCATCGCGACATCAAAGGCAGATACACCGTCAGATGCGCGGCAGGTATCGTATCCGTGATCTTCGAATACATTGACGAGGTAGTCGACGATATCCGGATCGTCATCCACCACCATGATTTTCTTCGGCATGAGCGTTACCTATTGTTCGAGGTATCGGGGAAAATCCCCGCAACGCCTGCAACGTATACTTAACCTGCACACGAGTTCAAGCCTCAATAACCGGTCCGCGCAGTTTGACTGCACGGACCGGAATATATGAGCTACATTATCAGGGTTAACCAATGGCGTCCTTGACAATTTTCAACAGCTGATCAGCATCAAAAGGCTTGGTAAGACTTGCGATCGCCTTGGGAATAGCGTACTTGATCCCGTTGAGGCCGCTAATGACCACGACCGGAGTACGCTTGAGTTCTTCATCCTGGCTCAATTTACGATAGAATCTGGGTCCCCACTCGTTGGGCATTTCCAGATCCAGAGTGATCAGATCAGGCTTTTCCTGTTCTGCAATTTCCACGGCCTCGGCTCCGTCGTTGGCGGTCACGGTTTCATAACCGTTGTCACCAAGCAGTTCGGACAAATAAGAACGGATTTCCTTGTCGTCATCAACGATGAGAATCTTCTTGGACATACTATCCTCCTGGTACGCACGAATCAGTTACTGATTCTTTATCTCGCCGCGATCGGTCCCACCAAGGCCGGTCGCGGCATTAATATTTGAGTGCCCGGCCCCCGCCGGGCACTCCATACACAACTCTAAACCTTATCTGGCTTGCTCACGCTGACCACCGGACAACCGGCACGCAGAATGACCTGCTCCATGGTTGAACCGATACGGGCACGTTCCGGATCCAGTTCCCTGGAGTGATGCGCCATGACCACGAGATCCGCAGAGCGTTCACGGGCCATCTTGACGATTTCCACATACGGAACGCCTTCCCACACTTCGATATCGAAGTTCTTGAAATCGCCCATCATCGGCACATACGTCCCTCTGATGCGATCCCGAGCGGCCATGAGCTGATCCTCGATTTCATTCTGGTCGAGGACCTTGCCGCTGATATCCGTTGCATGGAACAGGGTCAGATCGCAGTCCAGCTCCTTTGCCGCAGCAAGAGAGAACTTGAATGCATTTTCAGCCTGCTTGGAGAAGTCGGTAGCAAATACGATGTTGCTGAATCCGCCCCAGTAGGATGCGGTTTCCCTGTGCACGGTCATCACCGGGCAACGGGCGGCCTTGGCCACACGCTGCAAGGTGCTGCCGGGATATCCCTTGCGATATACAGAGGAGTCGCCGGAGCTGGCTCCCATCACGATCATATCCACGTCTTCACTACGGGCAGCGCGAAGGATTTCGCGATGCGGCACACCCGTGGTCAGCAGAATCTTGGAGAACTCAACCTTTTCGAACTGCTTTTCGAACGTATTCTTGAGTTCCTCTTCGACCCAGGCCCTGTACTCGTCGTCGACCTCGATTTCTTCGCCGGTACGAACGTCATTCACGACGTGCGAGAACGCCTTTGTCGGCACTCCCATAACATTGAGAACCAGGACTTCGGCCCCATAGCGCTTGGCCATGTCGAACGCGACACGGGCAGCGCCGAAGGTGGACGGATCACCGCTGGTTGCCAACAGAATCTTTTTGAACATGTGTCACCTCGTCTTTTCGGACTTGCCATCTGCCCGAAGGCAGATGGCGGGACCGTGGTTACTCATCCTTGGGCAGCAGGTGCTCGGGAACATCAAGCATCCCGATGACCAACGGCTTCAGGAAGGACCAGCGGATGCCGATCTCATACTCTTCCTCAAGATCGCGAATGGCGTCCCAGCAGTTATGGCAGGGAGCGATGACCAGTTTGCAGCCCGTATCAAGAATCTGATCCATCTTCTTGCGGAGAGCCACGTTGCGCTGCTCGCGATATTTACCGATACCGTTGAATCCGCCACCGCCGCCGCAGCAGTAGTTGTGCTCGCGGTTGGGTGCCATTTCAACGAAATAGCCCGGTTCAACAATATAACTGATGATCTCACGAGTAACATCTTTCAAGCCCTGATTACGCACGTAGTTGCAGGAATCCTGCAAGGTAACCGGTTCCTTGATGCGCTTTGCGGGATCAATCTTGAGCTTGCCGGTCCGCAAGGCTTCGGCAAGCCATTCTACATAGTGAATGTAAGGAACGGGAGGCTGCCCGTCCTCACGGCCGACCCAGTACGGGCCTTCAATGACCGTGGCCCTGTGTGCGTGACCGCACTCGGTGCCGATGGCACGCTTGGGCTTGAGGCGGTCCAGAGCGTCGTAGACATTCTGGACGTTATCCTTGCAGCACTGCCAGTCCCCTGCAAACATGGACAGAGAAGTCTGTTCCCATCCCTCGGAAGGAACGGTCCAGTTTTCACCGGCGACATGGAAGAGGATCGCAGCTTCAGCGATATCTTCCGGGTAGTGCTTGGGCTCACGGGCATTGCATGTGTACATGATGTCCGCGCCTTCCTTGTCTACAGGAATCTCGAGCCCCGGCCATTCTTCCTCGGTTTCCTCGGCCATCCATTCGCATGTCTCGACCCAGTCTTCCGTGGTGACGTCCATCTGGGCACGGTACACGCGGTGCATGCCGGAACCAATCTTCAGTTCCCAAGGCACAAATCCCTGAGAATAAAGCAGGCCGCGAAGGTAGGAGAACATGACACCCATGTCGATGCCGTGGGGGCAGTACATGCCGCAACGGTTGCAGCAGGTGCACTTCGACCACGCGACATCCATGCAGTGACGCATGAACTCGTTGTCTACCTTGCCTTTTTTCTTGACCATCTGACCCAGCGTAGACTGAATCTTGTATGAGGGAACCTGTTCGGGCACCCTGTCATTCACCTGATAGAGAAAACAGCTCTCGGCACAAAGGCCGCAATGAGCACAAATCTCAAGCCAGGTTTTCGTTCTGGACTTCATGGTCTTCTGAATGAGGCTCCAGAGAGCCTCAGTGTCGACGTCCAGCGACTTCATTTCTTCGTAATATTGCGCGCCGCCCTTATCACCGAGAGTCAGCTTGAGCTGTTCATCGGTATCGATGGGCTGCCTGTTGCAAAATTGTCCTTCGGGCATTTTGAATCTCCCTTAAATAAATAGGCTGTATCTTACCTGACTACCAGGCCATGTCCGAGCCTTTCATTCCACCGCGCTTGATGCCGTAATCCATACCGAGCTGCATGCGGGACATGAAGAACAGAATGGAATGGCTGAGCTTGGTGAAAGGCAGGCACAGAAGCCAGATCTCGCCGCTGATGATGTGAGCCATCAACCAGAAGTTGTAGTCTCCCATTTCATAGCGTGCCACCAGACCGGTGATGAACGGCATCACGGAGATGACCAACAGCAGATAGTCATAAGACGTGGTCAGAATGCGTACTTCCGGAAACGCGATCCGGCGAAGCACCATGAACAGACCACCGACCAGACATGTCCATGCGAGGAAGTCGGCCACACCGGTAGGCAGTGCAGGCAGACTGATCCCGAAGGCATCACGCAGCATCACGTTGTGCGCTTCCAGGAAAATCGGAGTGACGAGCAAACCGATATGGAAGGCAAAGAAGATGATGGTGAAACCCGGGCGAATACGCTGGGGTCTGGAATTGAACGGTATTATGAAGGCCAGAATGGAGCGCCATGCACCCCTGAGACCGTAGCTCATGTTGGGGCGGTATGCCACGCGATCAAGCTGCCAGCTCAAACCTTTGATATACATCACGGCACGAACGATCAGGCCGCCGAAGCTGACGACAAACGTCAGCCAGAGCATCGGCCCAGTCAGAAAATCGTACATTTCCGCTTCTCCTTGATTGTCTTGTTGAGGAACGCAACCCGAAGGTTAGTCGTCCTTTTTGTTCCCACCCATGAGGAACTGCCAGTACAGGGTGACGCCTACAAGGATTCCGCCCATCAGCAGATAAACGATTCCCTTGGTATGCGTGTAGTATTCTTGAAGATTGTAGAATTCCATCTCAGTCCTCCCGCGGCTTAGTGCTCGCCCTTGTAATCAGGATGCTCATAGAAAATGGGCATTCTGGTGGTTATGAAACGGAACACGCATACACCGATGGTCACCACGAACAGGGAGACGGTAATCTCACCCCAGCTCGGGAAGTACCGATCTGCGGAAGGCAGATGGTAGTTAAAGGCGATCATGGAGATATTGAAGCGGTTGACGATGATGCCGAGAACGGTCAGTCCTGCGGCCCACTTGATCAGGGTGATGTTCTTGTCACGAACGCCGATTGCATAAAGGAATGACGGCAGCGCAACGAATCCGAGCATCTCCACCATGAACCATGCGCCGTAGCCAGTGTTCAGGTAGTGCCAATTGTTATCATATGCCAAACCAATCATCTTGATGGCGAAGTACCCGAACAGAACCAGTGAGGCAGCCTTACCGAAGCCAAGGATGAGGCTGTCGTGGTTGTCCAGGTACTCCGCGTCCATCAAGTGGTGCATGGGCTTATGGGAGAGCGTACCTTCGAAGATGACCATGGACATGCCTGCGGCGATGCTCGACACGAAGAAGAACACTGGCAGATATGGCGAATACCACAGCGGATGCAGCTTCGACGGAGCGATGGTGAACAGCGCGCCGAGAGAAGACTGATGCAGGGTGGACAGGACCACACCGAAGATGGTGAGGGCCAGGGTCAGCTTGACAACGATGTTGCGGATCTTCTTCATGCCCAGCCACTCGAACAGGGCCGGAGTGAATTCGATGAACAACACGGTCAGGTACAGCATGACGCACAGACCGACTTCGAACAGCAGGGACGTGGTGCCCTGAGAAACGAAGAGCGGATAAGGCAGACGCCAGGGACGGCCGACGTCGTAACCGAGTGCGAAGACCACCAGGGCATAACCCAGGAAGGCGGTCAGGATGGCCGGACGAACTCCGGCGTGGAACTTTTTCAGACCAAACACGTAGCAGGCGGCAGAAGTGGTGTATCCACCGGCTGCCAGCGCAACACCGCACATCAGATCGAAACCGATCCAGATGCCCCAGGGGTTGTTCTGGTCAAGGTTGGTAACGGCACCGATGCCGCCGGTGAAACGCATCACCGTCGCTACGAGACCGGCAATGAGAATAATTCCAGCAATGATATTGAACGGCGTGAAAAGAGATTTCTTTTCAGCCGCAGTGATGTCAACGGACATTTAGGCCTCCTCCTCACCGGATGCGGATTCTTCGTCCTTGGCGGACAGAGCTTCTTCAACGGCTTTCTTGACTTCGACCTCGATGCGCCGCTTGTTGGCGACCTCGGCCTTGCCCAGTTCTTCGGAAAGCTTCTTCTCGGCTTCAGCGCCAGCCTTGGCCAATGCTTCCTTGACTGCGGCAACGCGTTCGTCGTTGGCGATCTTGTCCTTACGCTTGCTCACGGCATAAATACCGCCCAGCAGCACAGGCCAGAGACCGACCACGATGGGCACAGCGGCCAAAGCGCCGGAAGTCAGTTCGGGAGCGGAAGTCGTTCCGAGATCCTCACGCATGCCGATTTCGCTGAACGGCTCACCGGAAATGTACATCCAGCTCGTACCGCCCATTTCATTCTCGCCGTAAATGTGATCCACATACCTTTCAGGGTACTTGCGGATACGTTCACGGGCGATCTTGATGATATCTTTACGCAGACCGATGGTCAGGGCTTCCTTGGGACACTGCTCCACACAACCGGGGAGCTTGCCCTCGGCCAGACGCGGTGCACACATGGTGCATTTCATGACCCTCGGGGTGAGAGGCTCGTCATACTCGTAGGCCGGAATCTCGAACGGACACGCGACCATGCAGTAACGACAGCCGACACAGACAGACGCATCGTATTCGACCGCGCCGTTGGGCAGCTTCTTGAAGGCCTTGACAAAACAGGCGGAGGCACAGGCAGGTTCCAGACAGTGATTGCACTGGCTTTTGCGGAACACCGGGCCGCCTTTGCCCTGATACTTGTTAACAACAGTGAGAGTTTTATCGTCGGTTCGACGCTTCTGGTCCAAGACCGTCAAATCGTCAAACTTCTTTTCGGGTGCAGGCAGATTGTTGACTTCGTTGCATGCTGCTTCGCATTTGCGGCAACCAATGCAGCGAGTGGCGTCAAACAATACACCCAGCGTGTCAGGATGAGGCGCAAACTCCTTCCCTCCGGCTACAGCCGGTGTGGAAATCGCGGCAGTCGCGCCTGCGGTGCCCAACAGTCCGAGGAATGTTCTACGTAACATTTATCGTTCTCCTTCGGGCTATCCGTTATTTCTTCAACTCGTGGCACGCGACACAATTGGTGGCAGCGGGCTTTTCGAGCTTCATTTCAGTATGACAACCCATGCACTGACCGTGATAGGCGGCCTTGAGACCGGGCTTGGCGGAATCAGTCTCCGTGAACGGCTTGGCATGGCAGCTTCCGCACTTGGGCGGATTCACTGTCGCCGGAGCGTTGTGGTGACAACCAGCACAAAGAGCCTCGGGAGTGGCATGGAAAGTCGAAGCCAACCCGCTGTCCTTGATCTTGTCAGCAATGGAAAGCACGATCTTGCGATGCGGCATTTTGCTGGCCTGATACTTGTCCACCATGGCATCGATGGTCACGGTTTCCGGGATAGCGTCAAGAGCCGGCAACTGAAGCTTCTCGGGACGTGCCGCGATAAGCAGTGCAGCTTCGGCAGCCTTGGCCTCATCAGAGGCGGTCATCAGAACATCACCATTTTCAACGGGCTTGTGACAGGAGATGCAAGACGCATCAGACGGCTTGACCTCGTTGCTACGCATGAAGTGACAGCTGGCACATTCCGGACGCTGCTGTTCCTTGGCGTGGCAACCGATACAGGAACTGTCGGAATTTTCGTTGTGCATGGCTTCAAAACTCACATCCATGGGAGCATTAACGCCCTTCACGTGACATGCGTTGCATGTGTCCACAGCTCCTTCATGGAACTTGTGGTCAAATGCTACCGGAGCCATGCCGGTTGCCTTTTCAGGCTTGGGTTCGTTCTCCGAACGCTTGAGCATCATAAGCACTGCGTCAGGCTGCTTGCGCGGCAGACGCGGCAATTCGCCGCCCATTTCGCGAACCATCTTGGCGCCTTTGGCCTTGATGACAGCAACTTCGTTAGCACCATGACAGCTGGCACATTCGACCGGTCCGGTCTTTTCGGCCTTCTTGACGGCGAGCGACTGGTGACAGGTCACACACTGGTTGTGATACACTTCACTCATGGGCTTGCCTGCATTCGCAGGATCAAAACGCCATCCGTCTTCCTCGCCCTGCTTCGTATGGCAGGCACCACAGTTGGTGTCCTTGCCCGCATCCATCGGAATCTCTTTCGAACTCCAGTGTGCGTAGTGAAGCACGTTGTCCATGCCTGCATCGACGCGATCTGCGGCGAATCCAGGTCTTTCCTGATGACAGCTGCGACATTCCCCGACCATGGGTCCGGTCTTGAGGTTCTTGTCCGCAGTTTCCGTATGACAGGAAATACAGCCGTCATGATAAATGTCTTTCAGCTCGGCAGCAGTCAGCTCCGGCTGATTTTCACCTTCAAGGCGTTTGAACTTCAGGGACATTTTCCCCTTGTCATCCGTCTTGTGGCAGGACTGGCAGTCAAGGCCCTGCTCTTTCAGCGCCTTGGTGTGCGTGTCGTGTAAAAACACGGCAGCAGACTGTTCCAGCTCCCCTAGCCTCGCGATGGTGTCGATCATGATCACGTCTGGCCGTCCCTTGGCGTCATCCGCCGCAGAACCCAGCATGCCCATGGCTTCCAACTGGAACCCGAGCACGCCTGCCAGCACAACCAAGATGGCAGTCAATCGCATTATCCTTTTACCGTTTGCCATGTGTCGATCCCTTTCCTCAAAGCGTTGATGGCAAAGAACCAGCCATTACGGCCATGTCCTCCAGAATCCCTTGTCGGACTCTTGTTCGGCCCCCATGCGAAAATTTGACAGCCACTCCATGCAGCCGAAAAATCTACGCAAAACCTGGCTCAAATCCCTATAAAACGAGTAGGTTTTAATACCTACCGGCTCGATAGGTTTTTTAACCTACCCAGCAGGTATGTTAAATTCAACGTTTTCGTCAAGCATTTTCCGACTTTTTCGGTTGGTTTTTTCAAATCAGACAACCATCTTATTTTATTCACTAAACAAAATAGCTTATTTTTAAAAATGCCTATCTATAGCGATTTCTTCGATCACCTAAAAAATGAGGCAGCCACGGGAAAAGTGAAAAAAGCTTCACAACCTCAAAACGCCTGCACAAGTGCAAACGGGCTTATGATCAATACTTTTATAATGAGGATCAGTGCCGAAATCCTATTCACCCACTGCAATCAAAAACGATCAGTTTTTATAAAAAAAGCGCCTTCCGATATCGGAAGGCGCTCACTAAAAATTATTTGCTAAAAATCTTATTCAAACTGAACGGTCACAAAAACCTTCCCGCTTCTACTCCTCAATGACTCTATCAAGTCCTCCGAACTGTCGCCTGTTCCACTCACAAGCAATGAATCTTTTCCCTCCAGAAAATCAGCAAGCCCCGTGGCATCGACCATAATTCCACGAGCAAGTAAATCAGGGCCGACATCTACCGCCAGCGTGCTGAAAATCTTTATAAACAGGCAAACAGGAGTAGAGCTTTTCTGTGCTTCATGACTCTTGGAAACAATATCACTTCGAAAACTCTTGTAAGGATTATCCCGCCCCATGCATATTCCCACAAGTCCGGGCATGGCACCCCCGAGCGCCAAGCGGTCCCCATCCTTGGCGTATGTCGTATCAATATCGTCAACAGGACTACTATTTAGAAAGACAGTTCGAACCTCTGTCTCTATTTGTTTTTCACCGAACCGCAAAACTTCATGAAGGAAATCCCGAACAGTCATTCCGGCCAAACCGTCAAGAAAGAACCCCTTTTGCAGATAACAAGCCCAACTTCGTTTTGACTCGAAACGCATACGAATATTCAGTGGCTCAACATTATTCATATTATTCTCCTTCAGATGATTCTAGCAGGTATTGAATCACGCCGCATTATGTCTAACTGAGCACAGTATGCTGTTTTCTTTGACATTATTTCTCAAACTCGTGTATAAAAGCAATGTTTAGCACAAAACACAAGCAGTGCTTGAGAGAGGCACTGAAAAATCAACAAGTTGAGGTTTAGCATGCCCAGAATTCTCAGAATCAACACCCGTACCAAAGAGTACAGCTTTGAAGAAGTCGGACCTTACGCGAACCTCGGTGGTCGCGCCCTGACTTCCCGTATCATCAACAAGGAAGTTCCTGCGGACTGCCATCCGCTGTCTTCTGAAAACAAACTGGTTTTTGCCACAGGACTGCTCGGCGGCTCCACGGCAGCAAACTCCGGCCGTCTTTCCGTCGGCACCAAATCTCCGCTGACCGGCGGCATCAAAGAATCCAACTCCGGCGGCCTGTTCGCCCACAAGATGCCCAAAATGGATCTGCTTGCCATCATCCTTGAAGACAAGCCTGCTGAAGCAGCTCCGTTCAGCACCCTGTTCATCTCCGAAGACAAGGTCGAATTCAGGGATGCTTCCAACATCATGGGCGTGGACAACTACCCCGCTCACGACAAACTTCTCGAAGAATACGGCGACAAACTGTGTTGCGGCATGATCGGCCCCGCCGGTGAAACCCTTCGCAAGACTGCCACCATCCAGTTCACCGATCCCTACAAGCGTCCCGCACGTTCTGCCGGACGCGGCGGCACCGGTGCTGTCATGGGTTCCAAGAAGATCAAGGCCATCATCCTTGACTCCGCCGTCAACAACAAGGTCGGCGCTGCCGATGTCGACGCCTTCAAGGCCGCTCGCAAGGAATGGGTCGGCATCCTTCAGGGACACCCTGTCACCAGCCAGGGCCTGCCCGGATTCGGTACCTCCATTCTGGTCAACCTTGTCAACGAAGCTGGCGCACTGCCTACCAAGAACTTCCGCTTTGGCCAGTGCGATCACGCAGCAGACATCTCCGGTGAAAAAATCGCCGAGCTCATCGAATCGCGCAAAGGCAAGACCACCGAAGGTTGCCACACCGGTTGCGTCATCCAGTGCTCCCAGCAGTACAACAATGCCGACGGTGAATATGTCACCTCCGGTTTCGAATACGAGACCGTCTGGGCATTCGGTGCAAACGCACTCATTCAGGATGTCGACGACATCGCAGCCCTTGACCGCCTCTGCGACGAAAAGGGAATGGATACCATCGAAGCCGGAAACACCATTGCAGTCGCCATGGACGGCGGAATCCTTCCCTGGGGCGACGGCAAGGCCGCTATCGAACTGCTGTCCAAAGTCGGCACCGACGATCCCATGGGAATGATCCTGGGTAACGGTGTGGACTTCGCGGGCGGTGCCTTCGGCGTCGAACGCCTGCCTACCGTCAAGGGACAGTCCATGCCTGCTTACGATCCTCGTGCAGTCAAGGGCGTCGGCGTCACCTATGCAACAACGACCATGGGCGCTGACCACACTGCCGGTTACGGCGTCTGCCAAAATATCCTCAAAGTCGGCGGCGACGTTGACGGTCACAAGAAGGAAGGCAACGTCGAACTGTCCAAGAATCTCCAGATTGCCACCGCAGCCATCGACTCCATGGGCTTCTGCCTGTTCGTGGCTTTCGCCGTTCTGGATTCGGAAAACGGCGTACAGGCCATGGCCGATCTGGTTCAGGCATACACAGGCAACACCTTCACAGCCGACGATCTGGTCAATCTGGGCGTGAACGCACTGAAGGACGAGCAGGACTTCAACAAGCGCGCAGGCTTCACCAAAATGGACGACAAACTGCCCCGCTTCTTCGAAACCGATCCCCTTCCGCCTCACAACGTGGTTTGGGACATCGACGAAGACGAACTTCAGGGCGCCAAGGTCTAACCCATTCCTGATACGACAATTAAGAGGCCGGGGACTTTCCCCGGCCTTTTTTTATCCCCTGACATTGACCCTCAACACTCAAGCAGCTAAATCATACTCATGGGAATTGAAATCAAATGCTTTGCGACACTGGCCAGGTTCCTGCCCGAGAATGGCGACGACTACCCTCTTGCCAAAGGTGAAACCGTCAAGTCACTGGTTGACGCGCTCGGAATTCCTGAAGACGAGATTGCACTCATATTCATTAATTCATGCCGCGCCTATCTGGAAAGCGAACTTGCCGATGGAGACCGTGTCGGCCTGTTCCCACCTGTAGGAGGCGGTTAGACAATGTCTGACTCTCTCCAGAGCGCAATTCAGGCATCTGCTGTCAGACAGGAACTGCCTACCGGCGGGAGTGGGGATTGCATCAGCCTTTCGGACGTGGCGGAAATCGCAATTCGCCACCACCAATCCGGCCATGTCGTTGAAGCCGAAGCATTGAAAATGGGAATTCACCCACAACGCTACCTTCGCAACATGAACGACATTTCCGCAGCGTCACAGGTTCAACTCTTGGAATCTTCGGTTGCACAGGTCGGGCTTGGCGGTCTCGGTGGAAGCCTTCTGGAAATATTTCTCCGAACCGGTATCGGCAGGATTCGCGGTGCGGACGGTGACGTCTTCGAGGAATCCAACCTCAACCGCCAAGCACTCTCCTCTCCGAGCAATTTAGGCATCTCCAAAGCCCATGCAGCCAGAGACCGGGCGCAAGCCATCAACCCTTCAGTCGATTTCGCCGCACAAGACACATTTCTTGACGACAAATCACTGCCGGAATTCCTCAACGGCTGTGATATCGCGATCGATGCGCTTGGAGGGTTGGACATGCGCCGCTCTCTTCAGCAAGCTGCAACCGATGCCGGCATCCCGCTTGTTACTGGCGCTCTGGCCGGATGGACCGGTTATGTCGGTGTTGTCATGCCCGGTCAGACAGGACCGGCTGACATCATGGGGATCAACAACGCCGCAGAGGAAGCCCTCGGCTGTCCAGCCGCTGCGGTCACCTGCATAGCTTCAATCATGGCCACAGAAACCATCAAGACACTCACCCAAGCATCTTCACTTAAAGGGAAAATGCTTATTATCGACCTGAAATCACTTTCTTTTGAGACTATCATCATATAGAGGGTCCCTCGGTGTCGAAACGACAGGTATTGTGTCATTGTTGACTTAATTCATGACCTACTGCATATCTTCAATAGTATGCGTACAGGATTTGCAGCCTGTCTTCGCCAATATATCAATATGCAACAAAGCGACCTGACATGACCAAAAATACAACTCTCAGACTTCGTGTATGGATCGAACAGGAAGAAGAAACCTACATAGGCATAGGCAGCACCCTGCTTCTGCAACACATTGAAAAACTCGGCTCTCTGCGTAAAGCGGCAGAGGCGCTCGGGATGTCCTACCGACGAGCTTGGGGAAAACTGAAAAAAGCCGAACAGCGCATAGGCCAGCCTCTGGTAGAAAAGACCAAAGGAAATGGGCAGCGCTTCAATCTGTCCCCACTCGGCAAGGAACTCATGGACAGGTTTCTGGATTTTTATCTCGACGTGGAAGAATACGCCACAAAACGAGCCTCTGAAGTCCTTGGAATGGACATCCAAAAATCCGGTGAATTCTACCGGGATGACAAACAATAGGAAGTAAACAGTATAATCTGTTGAAATAATAGTCCTTAGGAGGGAAAATGAAACGTTTTTACACTATTGCCATGGCACTTGTCCTGTCCCTGGCACTGTCCATGCCCGCCATTGCGGGTCAAACTTTGATGATGGCCACCACGACCAGCACCGCCAACACCGGCCTGCTTGATGAATTGATCGTACCCAAGTTCAAGAAAGATACAGGTATCGAAATCAAATTCACGGCCGTTGGCACTGGCAAGGCTCTCAAAATGGCCCAGAACTGCGACGTTGACGTGGTACTTGTTCACGCTCCCGGCGCTGAAAAGAAATACATGGACATGGGCGTCCTCAAAGACCGTACCGAACTGATGTACAACGACTTCGTCATCATCGGCCCGGAAAGCGATCCCGCAGGCGTCAAGGGAATGTCCGTCACTGACGCGCTCAAGGGAATTGAAGCCAAGCAGGCAGCCTTTGCCAGCCGCGGCGACAACTCCGGCACCAACAAAAAGGAAATCTCCCTGTGGAAGGCCGCCGGCATGGCTGTTCCCGAAAAGCAGGCCTGGTACGTCCAGACCGGTCAGGGCATGATCTCCACCATCAACATCGCCTCCGAGAAAAATGGTTACACCATGACCGACCGCGGCACGTACATCAAATACGCCGACACCAAGGGCGGCAACCCGCCGCTGAAGGTTCTGGTAGAAGGCGACAAGGTGCTCTTCAACCAGTACAGCGCTTTGGCTGTCGATACCAAGCTCTGCAAGGACGCCAAGTACGATCTCGCCACGCAGTTCATCAAGTGGATGGCTTCTCCGGATACCCAGAAGGCCATTGGCGACTTCAAGCTGCTCGGCAAGAAGCTCTTTATCCCCAACGCCAAATAGTCTGATACAGTTGACCTTCCGGGAGGAAGTAACTATTCCTTCCTCCCGGATATAAAAAGGACAACAATGGATTATTTACTGCAAGGTTTTTTACAGGGGTTCGTACTCCTTTTCACAGGAAATGCCGAGACCTATTCCGCCATATGGGCGACTGTAGGAGCGTCTACTCTTTCCATGGCGGCCAGCCTGCTCATCGGCGTGCCACTCGGCTTTCTTCTCGGTTACAGAAAATTTCCCGGCAAAAAAATCGTCCGCACACTCGTGGACACCCTGCTTTCATTCCCGACCGTCGTCATCGGTCTGCTCGTTTACGCATTTCTCACGCGGCACGGTCCCCTCGGAGGTTCGGGCCTCCTGTTCACCATTCCCGGCATCGCCATCGGACAGACACTGCTCGGTTTGCCCATCATCATTGCCATGACAGCTACGGCTGTCGAAGCTCTCGACAAACGCCTTCCCATGACGCTCATCACTCTGGGAGCCAGCCCTCGCCAGATGATGTGGGCAACTGTCATCGAGGCCCGCTATTCCATCATGCTCGCCGCCATGGCCGCTTATGGACGCATTGTTTCGGAAGTAGGCATTTCCATGCTGGTTGGCGGCAACATCAAGTGGCACACCAGAACCATCACCACGGCCATTGCACTGGAAACCGGAAAAGGTGAATTTGCCATGGGAATCGCGCTTGGAATGGTGCTCCTGACAGTCGCATTACTCGTCAATATCTTTGCCGTCGGACTCAAGAAAAGAGCTGTCCAATGACCTCACCACTTATCAGCCTGAACAACATCCGGCAGAATTATTCCGGCCGAACCGTTCTTTCGATCGACAGCCTTGATGTCGCCCCCGGCAGCATTGTCGGCCTCGCCGGTCCCAACGGTTCCGGCAAATCCACGTTGCTTCGGCTGCTCGCATTCCTCGAAGCCCCGGCAAACGGCACCATTTCCTTCATGGGACGTCCTGCCTTCGCCAAACCGAACGCGATTCACCGCGAGGTCACCCTGCTCGTTCAGGAACCATATTTGCTCAAAAGAAGCGTCTTCGCCAATGTGTCTTACGGGCTCAAAATTCGAAACAAAAACGATATCCCGGGCAAAGTCTACCGGGCTCTAGAAGCCGTCGGTCTTGATCCTGATGTCTTTTGCAAACGTCAATGGTTCGAATTATCCGGCGGCGAACGGCAGCGCGTGGCACTCGCCGCACGCCTTGTGCTCAAGCCGAAAATGCTGCTCATGGACGAGCCGACAGCCAGCCTTGATGAAAAGAGTTCGACACGTATCCGACAGGCCGCCCTTTCAGCACGCGAAGAGTACGGCGCAAGCCTTGTCATAGCCAGTCATGATATGGCATGGCTTAAAGCTGTCAGCGACTGCATCATCCATCTGGAAAAAGGCAACATCATCGACACAGTCTGTCCCTCCCCGGAGAAATAACATGAAAGCAATTTCCATTGTCGGCCCCAAGAATTCCGGCAAGACCACTCTCGGCCTTGAACTCGCAGAATATTTCAAGAACAAGGGACTTACAGTCGCCGCCGCCAAGTTCAGCCACCACGGCTTCGATTGGCAGGACGCAGATACCGCCAAATACGCAGAACACTGTGACGCGGTCGCAGGCCTCGGCCCGGACGAAACGTTCACGCACTGGACGCACAAGCGCTTTCTGCCGGACCTTCTCCCACTGCTGACGGCTGACGTACTCATTGTCGAGGGAGGTAAAACTCTCGGGTATCTTCCTCGCATACTCTGCCTGAATGGCGACCTTGCAGACGGTACGGACTGGCTTGTGCCGGAACTGGCCCTCGCAACGCATGGTGAACATCAAATCGAAGGCATCCCAGCCATCGCCACCATTGAAGAATTGGCTGAAATCATTCTTGAAAAAGGCTTTTTCCTGCCCGGTATGGATTGCGAAACCTGCGGCCGCCCCAATTGCAAGGCTCTGGCCATAGACATTATTCAGGGCAAGACCACCCCCAAGGCGTGCCTCGCCATGCACAATTCCATAGAACTCGACATCAACGGCGCACCTGTCGGCATGAAACCTTTCGTGGAAGACATCATCTCCGCAGCCATCCGCGAGATGGTTCGCACACTCAAAGGGTATTCACCGGGCAAGGCGACCATCAAGCTGGACGTCTAACCGGGAAACAGGTACTTCCCGCCCATGCGAATAGTACTTTTTGAACCGGAGATTCCCCCGAATACCGGCAACATTGCCCGGTTGTGCGCTGCCACCAAAACCCCGCTGCACCTCATTGAACCGCTGGGTTTCAAAGTTGATGACAAACACCTGAGACGCGCAGGCCTCGACTATTGGCCACATGTCGATGTCACCATCCATCCGAACTTCGATGACTTTCTGGAACGCATCAAGCCTCCCAGACTGGTTTTGGCGAGCACCAAAGCGACAATGCCCCACCACCGTTTTGAATTCCACCCGGACGACGCCATCGTCATGGGACCGGAAACTCGCGGTCTCCCTTCTGAAATGATGGAAAAGTATCCAGCGGGCGTCCGTATTCCGATCTGGGGTGAAGTGCGGAGTCTGAACCTGTCTACCGCCACCGGAATACTGCTGTTTGAAGCGCTCAGACAAACAGACCTGATAGTCGAATAATCTCTGCCGCTCTCTTTGGAGAGACGACGGGTATTGCACTTCCAATAGTACATGTATATTGCTACAAATAGTTAACTCATCAATTTTCAAACAATTCACGGCACACCCACATGAAATTACTCGTCACTGGCGGTTGCGGTTTTATCGGCACCAACTTCATCCGGCTCATGCTTGCCAAACATCCGGACTGGCATATCACCAATCTGGACAAGCTGACCTACGCGGGCAACCGTCTCAACCTGCTTGATCTTGAAAAAGAGGAACCACGCTACAATTTCGTGCAGGGCGACATCTGCGACCGTGATCTTGCCATGGATTTGCTTGCCGACCAGACATTCGATGCCGTGATCAACTTTGCAGCGGAATCCCATGTCGACCGCTCGATCAACGATCCGTCTCCGTTTGTAACCACCAATATTCAGGGTGCACAGAACCTCCTTGAGTGTGCACGGCAGCGCAATATCAGCCGCTTTGTCCATATTTCGACGGACGAGGTATACGGCTCACTGGGCGACGAAGGGAAATTCATGGAGACGACTCCACTGGCTCCCAACAGCCCTTACTCTGCGAGCAAGGCCGGAGCCGACCTCATGGCCCGCGCCTATTTCGAAACATACGGATTTCCAGTACTTATCACCCGCTGTTCCAACAACTACGGGCCATACCAATTCCCGGAAAAGCTCATTCCGCTCATGTACATGAACGCCATGGCAGACAAGCCGTTGCCCGTTTACGGTGATGGTCTGAATGTCCGCGACTGGATATTTGTGGACGATCACTGCCTCGGCATTGAACTTACCCTTCTCAAAGGACGCGAAGGACAGGCGTACAACTTCGGCGGCAATGCGGAGGAAACCAACATCAACGTAGTGAAGACGCTGCTCGCGGCAGTGAACAAGCCGGAATCACTGATTACCTATGTCACCGACCGACCGGGCCACGACAAACGCTACGCCATGGATTATTCCCTCGCAGCAAACGAACTCGGATTTGCTCCGACACTCGATTTTGCCGAGGGCATCAGGAAAACGATCGAATGGTATGAGGCCAACACAACGTGGCTTGAACAGGTTCAAAGCGGAGAATACCGCTCATTCATGGACACATGGTACGAGGAACGTAGCTGATGCATCTCAACGGGAAACGCATTCTCATCCTTGGCGGCAAAACAGGACTTCTCGGTCAGGCACTGACCCTTGCCTTCAAACGAACGGGTGCAAAGCCGATCCCTCTGTCCAGCAAAGACTGCGATATTCTTGCCCCTGATTCGGTTGAGAAACTGCTCGATAGGCATGATCCGGACATCATGATCAATGCCGCGGCCTACACACTGGTTGATCTGGCAGAGGACAACGAAGAAATGGCTTTTGCCCTCAATGCAACAGCCCCTCCCTTGCTCGCAACACTGGCCGCCAAACGGCAGATTCCATTTGTCCACTACAGCACTGATTTTGTCTTTCGCGGCGACAGGCAATCCCCCTACTCGGTTTACGATGAACCGACCCCCTTTTCCGTTTACGGCATAAGCAAGGCGGACGGCGAACGGGGACTGTTGAAACTGGGATATGGCAAGACTCTGATTATTCGCATTTCATGGCTGTTCGGTCCGGGCAAAATCAACTTCGTGGAAAAGATACTCTCCCTCTGCGATTCGCGGGACACGCTGTCCGTGGTGAATGATCAGACCGGCTCACCATCCTATGCTCCGGATATTGCAAAAAACACACTGCACCTGCTCGAAAACGACGCTACCGGCATTTATCATCTCGCCAACTCGGGCCAAACGACATGGTACGGCCTCGCGGCCAAAGCCGTGGAGCTGGCCGGGAAAGACTGTACAGTCGAACCGGTCCCCTCAAGCGCGTATCCCACAAAGGCGGAACGTCCGGCATATTCCGTACTGGACCTGTCAAGATTCACAAAAACAACCGGAGCGCCCCCCCGTCACTGGGAGGAGGCACTCCGGGAATATGTCCACAAAGACCTCAAACTGGGCACACGATAAGAATCACAGCATCAGATCGCGTACCTTGATGTTGGCATCACCCAGTCGTTCCGACAGCATATTGATGAGATAGCGATTGACCGCCGTAACAAGCATGGGTGCCCGTTTCTCAATGGCATCCAGTTTTTCCATGGTCATCACATAAAGAACGCACTTTTCAGCGGCGCGTACCGTAGCGGAACGCGGAGCAAATGTGTAAATCCCCATTTCACCAAAGACGGCTCCCGGCCCGACCTTTTTAAGCCGAAGCAACTTGCCGCCTTCAAGTTCAAGCTCCACGTCAAGCCGCCCGGATTCCACAAAATACATGGAATCGGATTCATCCCCCTGACGGAATACGGCTTCTCCCTTGTTGACGGACACACGCTTGAGAACCTTCATCAGGGCAGGAATGTATTTCGGCTCAGGGAAAACCGGCGCAAGCAGTTCAGGAAGGCTCATCTGCTTCAGGGCCAACATGTTCTCCGCCTCAAGCACATGGTTTTCACACCACTCAAGGGCAAAATCCAGATTAAAGAAAACCCTGAACATGCCCTCGCCCTCACCAACATAGCCGGACGCTTCCAGATGCTCTTCAAGTTCAAGAGGCGCACTGGTGATGATCAATTCAAACTCATATTCCTGCTTGAGCTGATGCAGCTTCTCAAATCCGATATTGGCAGCCGAAGCCAACCCTGTCACGAGTTTGAAATCCACAATCAGGTATTCCACAGGCAACATGTTACGATCATCCAACCGCTTCCTCAGGTCCTTGAGCAACCCTTCAAGGGAGCCAAGAAACAGGAATCCCTGCAACCGCAAAATGTGAATATGATCGCCATATTCTTTCAGGGTACGCTGCTGCGCCGGAGCACGGTCCACGTTACTCCTGTGATTTGATCCGGACAAAATGTTGCGAACGGCACCGTCCCGGCTATAGCGCCCCACGGTGACCATGAGCGCCAATCCGGCTCCGAAACCGATACCGACCAGAACGCCAAGAAAAACCGTGGCGAAAAACGTCAGCCACAGCATCCACATGTCATCCCGACGCGTGAAGGCGCTGCGTGTCCTGAACAACCAGTCACGCAACAAATCAAGACCAAGATAAAACAGCAAGCCCTCTACGACGAATCGAGGAATAAACGGGAAAACATGATCCGAAAAGAATAATGCCACCCCGCAGATCAAGCCCGCCACGATACCGGCGACAGGTCCTCGTCCTCCGGTTGCGTGGTTGCCGACACTGCGCCGATACGCCAACGAAACAGGCATTCCACCGCACAAACCTGCAACCATATTGGCAAAACCAAGCGCGCGATATTCGCCATTCAGATCAGCCACAGAGCCGCTGACAAGCTCCAGACGGGATATACGATGCATGGTGATGAGGATAGACAAAACGACAAGTGCACCGAAGTACATGCCATGCGCCTTGATGACTTCCCATTCAATATTGAAATGGCCGGACTTCAAAATTTCCACAGGATAAGCAGCCACGCCATTATCAAGATACGGCAATGGCGCTGCAAGGGATTTGATGTTTTCATCGGGTCCCCACAGTTCTGCACCATATCCGACGGCACAGGCTCCAATAAGAAGGGCCAGGAAAAACAAGGAATTCTTGTGCTGGCTGAGGGCAAGGAATAGAACAATCCCAAAGAACACCCCAGGTCCAAGCGCATACAGGCTTGCCACCGGATCATATGTGAGTATCGCCTTATAGAGACTGGCCCACTCAAGAGGAAAATCTCCCATCCACCCCAAAGCGGCAATGATGATCAAAAGCCCGATACCGGCGATCACACCGCCAAAAATCTGCATGGGAATGAATCGAACGAACTCTCCAACCCGGATTTTCCCCATCAACCAGATGACGAAGCCAACAATGAAACCGCTGAGAGCAAGAGTCGCAACAAGAGTGGGAATGATCGATTCAACGGGATATCTGCCATCCATACTTTGATAAATTTCTCCGACCAGCATGAACAGCACGACTCCGACGACGGCCTCCGAACCGACCAGAGCAAAGGGCACTCGCGTCTGCAATGAATAAAAGACCCCGCCGACAGCCATCGCCGTCAAGGAAATCGACAAAACATATGGCAGCATCTCACGCACGCCGTCTTGCGAAGATACCAGCATTGCTATGGCAACGGAAAAAAAGAATGCAAGTGCACCGGAAACAATCCCACCGAACAAATTCAGTGCAACATTCCCTTCCAGCAACCGCCAGCCCCCCTCCCTGTCAACAGCATCAAGAGGAGCACTCTCAAGCCCCCCTTCCCCGTCAGGTGAAGCAGCATCCCATATTTGCCGACTCTCTTCTTCGGCAAGATCACTCAGATCGACATCGTCTTCAGTGGGTTCCGGCAACTCGTCTGTCAATTGGACAGGATGACCACATTCCGGACAAAGCTTGTTGTCCACGGCATCAAAAACATGACCGCACTCAGAGCAAACGACGTCTTCAGAGTCTTCCAAATCCATGGGACCATCAGCATCATCCAGATTAAAAGATTCCTGAGCGGCAGACGTCGCTTCTTCCGGAGCACAAACCTGATCCGATTCGATATCATCGCTCTCAGCTGCAACAAAAATCTCGGATTCCGGCGAAACAAATTCGACAATTGCAACACCTTTTCCGCAGTCAGGGCATTTTGCTTTTTTCCCCGCCAATTGGGCTGGAACCTCTCGCTCATATCCACAGGAATCGCATTTGAATACCGCCACGCAGCACCACCAATATGAAGTTTGGTTCAATACCGAAAGTTCAGGCAAAGACGCCTCCGGCATTCTCTCAATCTTTTCAATACATACGTGAAGGTTGCCCCCTGTGCAAGAGAGGGATGAAAACTCGACGGACAACTTCAAAAAAAATTAATCCAAAGTATAAAGTTATTCGTTTAACCGCCGATAAGAATGGCACGAGTAAGACAAATTGTGCACACGGATCGTGCCAACCGACTCGTTTCATTTGCAATCCCACGGAAGGGAATACTATGCCGTCAAGGAATCTTGTTTCGATAATCATTTCCGATATGGAAACACACCCCAGTCTGCCGCGCCTGCTGCAATCTGTGGCGAGTCAGTCGATTGGACTTGAACGGACAGAAATTCTCATTGCACACAACACCACCCACTCTTCCGAAGATGCATCCGTTTGGTCTGCAATCGCTGGCACTGACAATATTCGCCAGATCCCCCTTGATAAAAACATACTTCCTTCTCAGGCACGCAATGCCGCCGCAGCCAGCTCGAATGGAGAATTCCTGATTTTCCTGCGCCCTGACTACAGGCTTGATCCCAAGTACATGACCACGGCTCTGTCAGTCTTTGACGACAAGCCGGAAACCGACATCATTTATACTGACTACATTCGACTCAACGCGAAAAAAAGCACTGTCCGCCCCGGCATGGTGCAGCTACCCGACTTTGACGATGCCCTGCTGCAAACTCAAAACATCCTCGGCCCCGCAGTCATGCTGCGCCGCGAGGCATGGGACAGCACACAGGGCTTCAGGGACAACACGGTTTACCGGGATTGGGACCTCTGGATACAAACAGCATTGGCAGGCAATCAGTTCCTCCGCGTCAACTACCCACTGGCATCATGTGAGCACGGCAAGATATCATTCAGGGAGCGCGCTGAAGACGGCCGATACAAGGCCATGATCGTCATCAACAATCAGGCGTACTTTCATATGCACACAGTCAGATGGGCACTTTCCTACTTGCGAGGAGACGCTTGGGCTCAGGCATTCGGCTTCATGAATATCCCCGGCCCCATGGACGTGACAAAAATGATGCACGATTTCAATTCGAAACAGATGGGTGGCGAACACCTGACACAGGAAGCCATCCGCCAATTTGAAACATCGCCGACAGCGTCAGAAGCAATACGATAAAAAAGGCCGCCTCAACAGAGACGGCCTTCTTGCTTTAAACAATTCGAAAACGACTATAACTGAATGCCGTTTTCATGCAGATCCTGAATCAGCAATTCGCGAATACGCTTGGCAACCGGCCCCGGCCGGACATCATGAATGGGCTTTCCGTCGAAACGAACTACCGGGATGGCGTCTCCGGTCGTCCCCACAATAATGACCTCGCGAGCAAGAAGAATCTCCTCTTCCCGGAAACTGCGGAAAGTCACTGAGACTTCATCCTTGATGAGATCGATCATCCGCATCAGGGTCGTACCCGCAAGGGCATTGGTGAATTCGGGAATGACCAGTCTTCCTTCCTCATTCACGATGCAGACGTTCTCCGTAGCCCCTTCGGCGAGGTTTCCGTTATCGTCGAAGCAGAACGGATAATCATAGCCCTTCTCCTCAGCCTCATGCTTCATGAGCACGTTCGGCAGATAGTCAATGGACTTGATCGTCGCCAAGTAAGACTGCTTGGCCGGAATGGACGTCTTGAATGCCGTCGCGCCCTTTTCGTAAAACTCCGCCTTGGGTCCATGCAGATCGCTGGCCACAATATAAAGGCTCGTCTGAGGACATTCCGACGGATAGATACCGAAACCACCGGGACCGCGACCGAGAAAAACGCGAAGCATGCCGGAATCCTTGCCACCAGCTCGACACACATCCAGAATCAACTCCCGAATTTCTTCCCACGAACATGGCGGGTTCAGAAAAATGGAAGCCGAAGAACGCTTCATGCGCTCAAGGTGCGGATCAAGCTGATAGAGCTTTCCGTCCACGAATTTCATGGCCTCGAACACGCCGTCGCCACGATGCACCAGATGGTCATCCCACGGCATGAGCATGAGATCGGGATCAGTGCAAATCATGCCGACACGATGCTCGTAAAAAGCATGAATTTTAGCATGTCCGGGCCGCTCAACGGCCAGCATGGCCTCAAGGTATTCGTCTCTGCTTGCGACTTTCGTCATTGTCTTTTCAGTCCTAGGGGACGCGAACCAGGTCGCGCTCAATCAGTGTTTCAGCAATCTGTACAGTGTTCAGGGCAGCACCCTTGCGAATGTTGTCGGAAACAATCCACATGTTGATACCATTTTCAATGGTGTCGTCTTCACGAATACGACCGACATAGGTCGGATCTTCCGCAGCGGCATTAACCGGCATGGGGTAGATTTTCTTGTCGGGGTAGTCTTCGATGACAATACCGGGAGATTTGGCAAGAAGCGCACGCACATCGTCAGCGGTGAGCTTTTCTTCGGTCTCGATATTCACGGACTCGCTGTGACCGTAGAAGACCGGCACACGAACGCAGGTGGCCGTGACCTTGATGGTCGGATCGCCCATGATCTTGACGGTCTCGTTGACCATCTTCATCTCTTCCTTGGTGTAACCGTTGTCCATGAAGACATCGATCTGCGGCAGGCAGTTGAAGGCGATCTGATGCGGGTAGACTTCAGGCACGACAGGCTGACCGCTCATAAGACGGCGCACCTGATTTTCCAGTTCCTCAATGGCTTTCTGGCCCGTACCGGAAACAGCCTGATACGTGGAAACAACCACGCGCTTGATTCGTGCTTCATCGTGAATGGGCTTGAGAGCGACCATCATCTGGATGGTGGAGCAGTTCGGATTGGCAATGATACCCTTGTGCCAGTCCAGATCATGCGGATTGACCTCGGGAACAACCAGAGGACATTCATCATTCATGCGCCATGCAGAAGAGTTGTCCACGACAACGCACCCGGCTTTGGCCGCAATGGGAGCGAATTTCTCGGAAGTGGAACCACCGGCGGAAAACAACGCCAGATCGACTCCGTCAAAAGAATTTTCAGTCAATTCGACCACGGTGAGTTCTTCTCCCTTGAACTCGACCTTCTTGCCCGCGCTGCGGGAAGAGGCCATGGGAATAACCTTGCTGCACGGGAAATCCCGCTGTTCCAGCACCTTCAGCATTTCACGTCCCACGGCACCGGTTGCGCCGCAGACAGCCACTACAGGACTCTTACTCATAGTTCTCTCTCCCAATCTCTCTCTTATATCTTCAAATTCCTGCCTATTTCGAGGCAGGCTTCAGCTCTGTTAAGGGTATACAGGTGCACACCGGGCGCTCCGCCGTCGATCAATTCCTGAGCCTGACGGATGGCATATTCCATACCCAGCGCATAAACAGCTTCATCGCCGCCGTCTTCATGCGCCCTTTCCAGTGAACTGAGAAATTTACCCGGAATGGCAGCACCGCACAGGCCAAGAATGAACTTGGCAGATCGCAAACTCATGATGGGCAGCACGCCCGGAATGACCGGCACATCCGCGCCCATGGATTTGAGGCGATCCACGTAATCGAAATACAGTCTGTTATCGAAAAATAGCTGTGTAACAAGAAACTGCGCCCCTTTGTCCACCTTGAGTTTGACCATATCAAGGTCAGACTGAATGGACGGGGATTCGGGATGAGGCTCGGGATAAGCCGCACCGCCGACACACATTTCAGGATACCGTTCAGTGATGAATTCGATAACATCGGTTGCGTGCCTGAATTCCTGTGAAGCAAAGTCGAAATCATCCTGTCCCTTGGGCGGATCACCACGCAGGGCCAGCACATTCTGAATATCCGCGTCACGCAGACTTTTCAGGAAGTCATCCAGTTTCTCGCCGGAAGCACCGACGCTGGTCAAATGAGTAATGGGTTCGATGCCGTAATCACGCTTGATGCGGGAAGCGATTTCAAGAGTATTGTCCTGTGTACCGCCACCGGCACCGTAGGTAACCGACGCAAACAGCGGACCAAGTTCCTTGAGTTTTTCGACAACTTCAAAGAAACCGGGCCAAGCTTCCTTTTCCTTGGGAGGAAAAAACTCCAACGAAATAAACGGGGACTTTCCTGCAATCAAATCACAAACACGCAAATCGGTACTCCTTGACAATTTCAGCATTCAGGCTTGCCCGAAAATGCAGGCAAGTGGATTTACATACTCCTTCTTTGCTGAACCTTCAATGGAGAAATAGCAGGAAGTCCCGGCAGGAGTAAGAAAAAACTACCCGTGAAGGGCTTCGACAATTTTGACATCTGCCGGCAGGTACTTCAAAACTGGCGGCAAAGCGGGATCAACCCACTCCCACCGCTGCCCTTCAAGCGAAGCCAATTCACCAGAATACTTGTGAATATTAAAAAAATGAAGTCGCACAAAAAAATCGTCGTACTCATGAACCATATCTTGCCAGAACTCAAAATCCAACGGAGTAACTCCAAGTTCTTCCTGCAATTCCCGAATAATGGCGTTTTCCCTTGATTCACCTTTCTCGATTTTGCCGCCGGGGAATTCCCACCATCCGGCCATCCGAAAGCCCTCAGGTCGCTCCACCGCAAGGTACAGCCCGTTCTGCCAGATAATCCCGGCAACCACATCAAGGCACGGTTTCATCATTCATCTCCGGAGACAGCGGTTATCGCCTCGATCCGCTCTTCGAGTTCTGCCATCTGGTGCATCAGCGTTTCCGCCCACTCGGTTGCATCCTTGTATGCCGAATTCAGCTTGAGCGCTTCTTCCGGCTTTTCGTACGTAGCTGGATCATTCATCTTCTCTTCAAGCTCAGCCTGTTCATCAAGCACTTTCTCGAGGTCCGCTTCCAGTTTTTCATACTTCTTCCTGAGCGGCTTGAGTTCCCGGTACAAACGATTGCGCTCCTCTGCCTGACGACGCTTCTCTTCCTTGGTCAGCTTCCGCTTTTCCTTGGCCGCTTCAACTTCGCAGTTTTCCGAATCAATCCGGCATTCCTCTTCCTGTCGAACCTTGGCCTGATACGCCTTGAATCCGCCAAGATAGGGAGTGATGCCGTTTTCATCGAGCGCCCAAATTTCCTCGGCCACCTCGTTCAGCAGGTAACGGTCATGCGCCACGAAGAACAGCGTGCCGTCATAGTCATTCAGGGCACGAATCAATCCCTCACGGGTTTCGATATCAAGATGGTTGGTGGGTTCATCGAGAATAAGAAAATTCGCCCGGGCCAAAAACAATGTCGCCAGCAGCAGACGACTCTTCTCGCCGCCGGAGAGTCCCTTCACCTTACGGTCAAAAAACGATTCACCGAGCAGGAAAAGCCCGAGCACGCTCATGACCTGTTCCTCTGTCAGATTCGAATCGGACAGACGGCGAATCTCACCGATAACCGAATTGTCGAGATTCAGGATTTCGTGCTGATGCTGACTGAAATACCCGACCTCCGTACCGGAGCCGATCTTGACGTGCCCGCCGGACGGCTTGAGCGCACCCATTATGAGCTTGAGCAAGGTGGATTTACCGGCACCGTTGGGAGCGACCAGCGCAACCTTCTTGCCCCGGAAAAGCTGAAAATTCAGCTTGGGCCAGACAGATACACCACCCTCATATTCAAACTCAAGATCAACTCCGGCCACAGGCACCTTGTCACCGCGTTTCGGTGCAGGCAGCTTGAAACTCAGGCTCTTGCCACGATGAGAACTGGCCTGAGCCTGCTTGATCTGATTCAATTCCTCTTCAAGCTTCTCGACCTTCTTGAGCTTGCTTTGCGCCTGTGCGGCCTTGCGCGCCTTTACCCGAAATTTATTGATGTATTTGTATTCATTGTCAATCCGAGCAGAAAGCTTGGCCGCCTCCTTGCTCCGTTGAGCAGCATTTTCCGCATCCCACACCAAAAACTCATCAAAGGATCCCTTGCGAAAAACCGGCTTTCCTGCTCCCAGAAAGAGGACATGCGTTCCAACCCGATTGAGAAAAATTCTATCATGCACGACAAAAGCGAGTGTACCGCGAAAATTGAGCAGATATTCTTCAAGCCATTCAACGGCTTCCAAATCAAGATGGTTGGTGGGTTCGTCAAGAAGCAGTACATCAGCTCCCTGCAAAAGCACACGGGCGAGCTTGGCACGTTCACGCCAACCGCCGGAAAGCTCACCGATCTGCTTGAAAAAGTCTTCTTCGGCAAAACCGAGACCGCTCAAAATGGCACGGGCCTTATGGTCCGGATTGTATCCGTACAGCTCTTCAAATTCCGCCTGACGATGCGCGAGCTTTTCAATTTTGACATTATCACCATCTGCCACAGCCCGTTCCCAGGATTCCCAGAATTCATTCCACGAAGGAAGCGCGGACAAAACCCAGGCAAGCAACTGCTCATTGAGCGTATCTCCAGTCATTTCCTGTGCCACGTAACCGACGCGAGCGCCCTTGGTCAGTGTCATCTGACCTTCTTCCGCTTCGATCTCACCAGCCAGCACCTTGAGCAGCGTACTCTTGCCGCAGCCGTTGGGACCGGTCAGAGCAAGACGCATTCCGGGCGACACCTCAAAAGCGACACCGGAAAAGACGGATTCCCCGCCATAGGATTTACCGAGATTCTGAACAGTAATTCGTGACATGATGCGTGTTAGTTCCTCCTGAATATGGAAAGGAGAAATATACTGGCACAGGCCAATATGCAAGCGGCCTTTTTTTGACGAAAGCTCAAGTTCAAGCTACACCCCGGACATGTCGAACTGGTATGTCTATCTCATTCGTTGTGCCGACGATACTCTCTACTGCGGAATAACCTCGGATATCGAACGCAGGTTGAAACAACACAATGCAGGCACGGCTTCAAAATATACGCGATCCCGACTCCCGGCATTGCTGGAAACGTTCGTTCAGGTGGACTCCAAAAGCGACGCACTGAAACTTGAGATTCAGGTCAAAAAACAAAATCGAAATAACAAGATCGCTTTTCTTCACAAAGCTGTCTCCTAATCCGCCAGTCCCCTGCATTTTACCCAAGTTACTTGAAAAAAACTTCCTTTAAGGATAAAATCGGACTTGTTTTTTCAACACCTGTCATCACGATAACCAATCGAAGCCATTTTCATCATGCTAGAAACAAGTACATTTTACCTTATACTCATCATGGCCGGATTCGTCATGCTGGCCATGATTCTCGTGCACCAACACAACTGTACTGATGAAATCCGTAGAAAAACAGGCGAAGTCGATGCGTATATCGCACGGCTCAATCAAAAAATTGAAGTTATTGAACAGGAAGTTGTCGATCTGCAAATCAAAATTGATGAAGTTGACGAAGAAATCGACACATACCAGCAATAGAGCCACTCATGACTACTCCTCTCATCATACTCGCCGTCGGCCTCTTCATCTTCTTTTACTTCTACCGTGGCATTACCCAAAAAAAGGTCAGCGAAAAATTCTCCCTTGAGAACAAGAAGCAATCCGCACAGAGCAAATACGAATTCATGGTCGGACATCGCCGTTCCCTGAAAGAAGAGCTTGCCGACAAGGAACGTCAGCTACAGACACTTCGCAACAGCCAGGAAGGCATCAAAACCATTTCCGCAAGCGATCTGGACATCAGCGATGTAAGCGATGACGAAAAGGTAAGCCGTTACCTGATTCAGGAAGGAAAAATTTCGCTGGAGCAAAACGAAAAAGCTCTCGACAAAATGAACACACTGCAAATGGATTTTCTTGGGACATGCCTCACATTGGGATTTATCGATGCCAAGACAGCCCAAAAAGCAATCAAGATCAACAAGGTCGCCAGCCGTCTCAAGGGACTGAGTTAACTCCCGTCAAAAAGCCAAAAAAAAGGCCGCATTTCAATGCGGCCTTTTCAATTTCCTGTCTATTCGAATCAGATATTTGCCAAAACAGCGTCGGCCATTGCCGTACACCCAACCGGCTTGCAGCCTTCCTGCCAGATGTCACCGGTTCTAAAGCCCTGCTCCAGCGTCTTCTCAACAGCCTGATCAATGCAATCCGCTTCTTCGGTCATGTTGAATGAATGACGCAGCATCATGGACACCGACAGAATGGTAGCCAGCGGGTTAGCCTTGTCCTGACCGGCGATGTCCGGTGCCGATCCATGAATCGGCTCATACAGGCCGGGATTCGCCTCGCCCAGCGATGCGGAAGGAAGCATACCTATGGAACCGGTGATGGCGGCAGCCTCATCGGACAGGATGTCACCAAACAGGTTGCCGGTCACGACCACGTCGAACTGGGACGGGTCACGAACAAGCTGCATGGCCGCGTTGTCCACGTACATGTGCGACAGCTCGATATCCTGATAGTTTTTGTGCTCATCAATGACAATCTCACGCCAGACGCGGGAAACATCAAGGACATTGGCCTTGTCCACAGAACAAACACGACCGGAACGCTTTCGGGCGGCCTCAAAGGCAACGCGCGCAATACGCCTGATTTCGTGCTCGTAATAGGTCATGGTGTTGTAACCGAAACGTTCACCGTCTTTCTCGCCGTCAAAGCGCGGTTCACCAAAATAAATTCCGCCGGTCAGCTCCCGAACGACCATGACATCAAGTCCCTTTTCCACTATGTCAGGGCGCAGGTAACAGGCATCTGCCAACTGCTTGAAAAGCTGGGCAGGACGCAGATTGGCAAACAGGCTGAGTTCCTTGCGAATACCGAGCAATCCCTTTTCCGGACGAATGGCCGGGTCAATGGTATCCCATTTGGGACCACCCACCGCACCGAGAAGCACAGCATCCGAGTCCTTGCACCGGGCTACGGTTTCAGCAGGCAGCGGCACTCCCTCGGCATCAATGGCGCAACCACCGATAAGAGCTTCAGTCGTTTCAAAAGACTGTCCAAACTTATCACCAACCTTATCAAGCACGCGCAAAGCCTGCGCCACGATCTCAGTTCCTATCCCGTCACCGGGCAATACACATATCTTCATCTCTCTCTCCGAATATTCAATTAAAAGCCTACAGATTCAAACGACTGCGGGGCATCGTATCAATTACGTCAATTTCTTCTTTGCGTATTCAACCAGTCCGCCCGCATCCAGAATTTCCTGCATGAAAGGAGGCACGGCAGAACAGACAATCGTCTCACCCGTGGTAACATTCCTGATTTCACCCTTGGCGGTATCCACTTCAATCTGATCGGTATCCTTGATCTTATCAATATCATCACCGACTTCGAGAAGCACCAGTCCCATATTGAAACCATTGCGGTAAAAAATACGGGCAAAACTCTTGGCAACGACGACAGGAATCCCCGCACCGAGAATGGAGATCGGCGCATGTTCGCGGGAAGAACCGCAGCCGAAGTTTTCTCCGGCCACAATGACATCATTCTCCTTCACACGCTTGACCCAACCGGCCTCAAGTCCCTCCATGCAGTTCGCACCGAGTTCTTTCGAATCAGTCGTCACAAGAAAACGGGCCGGGATGATGGCATCGGTATCTATATGATCGCCCACCTGATGAGCAGTTCCGGTAACTTTCATTATATTTCTCCTACAGTTTGGCAGGGTTGATGATTTCACCGGCAATGGCACTGGCTGCGGCCACAGCGGGGTTGGACAAGAAGACCTCTGCCTCCAAAGAGCCCATACGGCCCTTGAAGTTCCGGTTCGTCGTGGCGATACAACGTTCACCACCCGCCAGAATTCCCATATGACCACCCAGACAGGGACCACAGGTCGGCGGACCGACGATACAGCCGGAATCCATGAAGATTTCCATCAACCCTTCACGCATGCAGGCCTTCCAGATGGACGGGGTGGCTGGCAAGATGATGCAGCGAACCTTGGGATCGACCTTGCGCCCCTTGAGAATGGCGGCAGCGACGCGCATGTCCTCGATACGTCCGTTGGTGCAGGAACCGATGACAGCCTGATGGATCTGCAATCCGGCAGTGTCATCCACTGATTTCACGTTATCCGGCAGATGGGGGCAGGCAACCTGCGGTTCCATGTCCGTCACATCGATATCAATGACACGCTCATACACCGCATCCGCATCAGGAACCATGGCTTCGCCGCCTGAGTGCCCTGCTGCCACTGAATAATCCAGCGTCTTCTGATCCACCGGGAACAACCCGACCTTGCCGCCCGCTTCAATGGCCATGTTTGCAATAGTCATGCGGCCCTCGATGGACAGCGCGTCAACGGCGTCACCGGAGTATTCCAACGCCTTGTAAAGCGCACCGGCAACACCGAGCTGTCCAATCTGGTTGAGTACGTAATCCTTGGCACCGACGTGCTCCTTCGGAGTGCCGGTGATGTTGACCTTGATTGTCGGCGGCACCTTGAACCACGTTTCACCGAGTGCCATGGCAGCACCGACATCGGTCGACCCCATGCCGGTTGCGAACGCTCCCAGCCCGCCGTAGGTGCAGGTATGGGAATCCGCACCAATGACGACATCTCCGGGACCGACAATTCCCTTTTCCGGCAACAACGCGTGCTCAACACCGACTTCACCGCATTCGTAATAATGCGTCACGCCCATTTCCTCGGCGAACTCGCGGACCACTTTCACCTGCTCGGCGGAATCAATATCCTTATTCGGTGTGAAGTGATCGCAAACAAGAGAGACCTTGTCCTGATCGAACACCTTTTTCGCACCCATGGCTTTGAAGGACTTGATCGCCAGTGGCGCGGTAATATCATTGGCAAGGACCATGGAAACCCGGCACTGGACGATCTGCCCTGCTTCCGTAATTTCCTGATCTGTATGCTTTTGCAGAATTTTCTCGGCTAAAGTCTGACCCATCTTTATTTCTCCTCTTTGGCTTTTTCCATTCTGTTCAAGGCATTTATCATAGCCAATGCACTGGCTTTGACGACATCGGCATCAGCCGCACGGCCAACGGATTTCACTCCGTCATGTTCAATGCGAACAGCCACACTCCCCAACGCATCGGAACCGGCTGTAACGGCGTTAACCGAATAAACTTCAAGTTTCGGAGACACACCTACCATGGAATAGATAGACTTGAATACAGCGTCAATGGAGCCTTCCCCGAACTCGCTGACCTTTCTGATCTCCATTTCTTCCCCTTCCTTGCCGAACTCCATGACAGTGGCGGCATGGGGCGGCACATCTCCAGTTCCGGAAAACACACTCATGTCAACCAGACGGAATCGATCCTTGCGACGGTAGACACTTTCGAGAATCAGGGCTTCCACGTCCTCGTCAAAGACCTGTTCCTTCTTGTCGGCCAAGTCCTTGACCGCCTTGAAAAGCACCTGAATCTGTGCATCTTCAAGACGATACCCCAATTCCTCAGCTTTCTTTTTCACGGCATGGGAACCGGAATGCTTTCCGATAACAATGTCGTTGCTCGTCCGGCCAATGGAGGCCGGGGTCATAATTTCATACGTCAATCGATTCTTGATGACACCGTCCTGATGCACACCGGATTCATGGGCAAACGCATTTGCCCCAACAATGGCCTTGTTCGGCGGAATGGGCATGCCGATAATCTGCGACAGGCGGCGACAGGACGGGAACAACTGCTCGGTGTTGACGCCGGTCTCGACATTGTACAATTCCTTGCGCGTGTTGAGCGCCATGACCAAGTCTTCAAGCGCTGCGTTGCCCGCACGCTCCCCGATGCCGAGGACCGTGCACTCCACTTGACGGGCACCGGCCTTGATGGCAGCCAGACTGTTGGCGACGGCCGAACCCAGATCATTATGGCAATGAACGCTGATAATTGCCTTGTCCACGTTCCTCACATTATCCATCAGGTATTTGATCATGTCGTAATATTCAAACGGCTGGGTATACCCCACGGTATCCGGAATATTGACGACAGAAGCTCCCGCATCAATGGCGGTCTCTGTCACCTTGACGAGAAAATCCCAATCGGAACGGGATGCGTCTTCAGCAGAGAACTCGACATTGTCCGTATACTGGGCAGCGTGCCTGACAGCCTTCTCGGTCATGGCGAGGACCTCATCAGCGGTTTTACCCAGCTTGTATTTCATATGAATTTCGCTTGTGGCGAGAAAAGTGTGAATACGAGGGTGGTTCGCATCTTTGACAGCTTCCCAGCAGCGATCGATATCGCCCGTGACCGCACGGCACAAGCCGGCGACCTGCACGTTTTCCACGGCCCTTGCAATGGCCTGAACCGCTTCAAAATCTCCCTGGCTGGCAATAGGGAATCCTGCTTCGATAATGTCGACTCCGAGAGTCTCAAGCTGCCGCGCCATGCGAATTTTCTCATCCAGGTTCATGGTTGCGCCGGGGGACTGTTCTCCATCACGCAAGGTCGTATCAAATACATATACTCTGTCAGCCATGGTTTCCTCCAATATGATTCTTATAAATGTGTGTGCTTGATTTTGTAATTATAGAAAAAATCGCCAACGCACTTTTGTGCGTGGCGACTTTGAAGGCAGTACAACGTACTATTATGGTAATGAAGAGAGCTAACCTAGCTCTTCCGTGTCATCCCGTAGTAGTCGCTTACTGCCTCTGCGGGATAGTAGGAAAAGGGTGTAGATCGGGCCGGAAATAAGGTAGCCCAAGAAAATAATGAATCCCAAGAACTTGGGACGGGATGCAACAAGGGAAAAGACCAAAATAGCGGTTACCATCCAGCTAAAGGGATGGGCCTTGAATGCACTGATTTCCTTGAAGGAATAAAAACGAATAGTGCTGACCATGAAAAAGGAGAGCACATAGACGAGTACCAACGCACTGATCGGCAGGACCGACTGCGTATAGGAAGCAGGGATGTATTCGGCAAAAAGTACCAAGGTGGCCAAGGTACACGCGGCCCCCGGGATGGGCAGACCGACAAAGTGCTTCTTGGACCCGGTTGAGGCCTGCACGTTGAAACGCGCCAACCTCAAGGCTCCACAGGCCATGAAAAGAAACGCTGCCATCAAACCGAGACGCCCGTACCCTTCAAGCATCCAGAGATACGTCATGGTTGCGGGCACAACACCGAAAGCCACCAGATCGGCCAAGGAATCCAACTGAACCCCGAACTCGCTGGTGGTGCCGGTCAAGCGCGCGACCTTGCCGTCCAAACCGTCGAACACGCAGCTTGCCAGAATACACAGGGCGCAGGAGGTATAATCTCCCTTGATTGCCCATGTGAGTCCCAGAAAGCCGATGAACAGGCTGGTTGTAGTCAGCAGGTTCGGCAGGAGGTAAACGCTCTTGTGGCGCGGCAGTTTCTTTTCTTTAGCCATCAGTTTCTTCGCTGTTGTTTTCCGGCTCTAAGCTTTGCGCTTTTCAGCCAGAGGAGTTTCGCCTGCAACGACCTTCTGGCCGACGCTGACAAGAGGTACATAGCCGTCGGGCATGTAAAGGTCAACTCTTGAGCCGAACTTAATCAGACCGAACCGCTCACCGCGCTTGAGTTTATCAGCAGGCTCTGCCCAGCAGACAATACGACGTGCGATCAAACCGGCAATCTGGACCATGGTGAAACGCTGGTTGCCCTTGCCGGTGACGACAACGATGTTACGCTCGTTATCCTCGCTCGCCTTGTCAAAGGAAGCGTTGAAAAATTTGCCGGGGATGTAACGGATAAGCTCGACCTTTCCGGATACGGGCATGCGGTTCACGTGAACATTGAAAACATTCATGAAAATGGCGATGACCTGACGCTGCTCTCCGGTAACGGGATCGGCCTCACGGGTAACCTTGATGACCTTACCGTCGGCGGGAGAGGCAACGGCCTCCGCATTTTCCGGACCGACACGTTCGGGATCACGGAAAAAATGTCCAACGAAACAAGTGATGCCAAGGCCGAGAAGCGCCATGGGCCAACAGCCCATGATGGCAAAAATCAGCGTAGTAAATGCAGATATGATAATATACGGGATGCCTTCGAGGGCAACGCTCACAGACGGTTTCAACATGATCGTCCTGCTCCTTGCATAAAGTTTCCTGCTCTCTACCCGCAGGCCGGGTAAATCGCAAGTTTTGTTTGTACAATTCAATTGTGCATCGTATACCCGGAATATGTCCACGACAATACACTTTTTCAAAAATATCAGGCGCTGACGATGGTTTGGTTCCTACTTTCACTGGCCGCTGCCTTTCTCATGGCGACAACTGCGGCCTATATGAAACGCTTTTTCTCCGACGTCTCTCCATGGGAAATGGCCGTTATTCCTTTTTTCTATGTAACTCCATTTTGCATAATCGCGCTCTGTTTCATGGAGATTCCGAAGCTCGGTTCTGAATTCTTTCCCGCACTAAGCTGGGTGCTCCCGCTCACCATGGTCGCCATCATCCTGCACTTCCGCGCCATACACATGTCCCCTCTTTCAGTGACCATGCCGTTCCTCAGCTTCACCCCGATATTTGTCATTCTCACGGGCAGGCTACTATTGGGCGAAACGCTGTCTTCATCCGGAATCATTGGGATTCTGCTCATCGTGACCGGCGGCTATGTACTCAACCTCGACAGCGCGAAAGACGGCTTCTCTGGTCCGATACGAGCCATATTCAAGGAACCGGGATCGGCCCTGATGCTTCTGGTGGCGGCACTCTACGGACTCTGTTCGGTAGGCGGGAAAATACTCATCATCAACTCCAGCCCCATGTTCGCCGCCATGAGCCTGTTCAGCGCTTACGGCATGCTGCTGACGACCATACTTGTCGGCACGGGAAAGGCGTCACTCCGAACGATCACAAGCCGCCCCGCTCTCGGCTTCGGCGTCGGCCTGTGTATCTTCATGGAAATAATCTGTCACAACATTGCCATCTCGCTCGTAGCCGCCGCGTATATGGTTGCCATCAAGCGTCTGGCTGGTATATTTTCAGTACTGTACGGCTGGCTGCTTTTTCATGAACACGGCATCAGATACCGACTGATCGGCACACTCATCATGACGGCAGGAGCTGTCTGCATCGCGCTCTGGGCATAAAAAAACCCGGCATAACCGGGTTCAAGTTCGTTCGCCGTCTCTCAAGACTTACGTCAAGAAGTGATAAAAATCGCGGCCCAGACGGTGCATGGGAAGGACTCTCCCTTCGAGAATCAGCCCCTGCGGAATGAAATCGGAATTCATGTATTCTTCCGGTGCCTGAAATCCGTTTTCCTTGGCAAGAATAACGGACGCCCCCTCAATACCGCAATGCGCTATCAGCCCCTCCGGGAAAAAGGACGCGTTATCGGCATTGCTTCCAACGGCAGCGAAGAACGCCTTGTATTTCCGGAAAAAGTTTTCTTCTGTCAGCGACTGCTGGATTCCGGCGACCATTTCGTTGGCAGCATAGCTGATGGAGCGCCCACGCAATACGCCATACGCCCCCTCACGAGTCGGGTCGGCAAGCATGACACTGCCCGCACCAAGAGAATGGATCAGATCATGAGTTCTTTCGCCTGAAACAGGGTCGGTCTGAAACCCGAATGTCTGAATATCCATGAAACCGTTTCGACGGGCCTGAATCTGTTCTGCCAGAAGCATGATGCCGGTCCCGGCACCGATATCCACACCGACATACGGGCAGTTGGCGCCTCCAGACAACCCTTTCTGCCCGACAACCGCACGCATGACATGTGCGGCCCGCGAAGCATCGGCAAGTACACGGAGCACAGACGACCACTGTCGCAGCCTGTTCATCAATTCAATATCGTCACCGGGCTCATTGAGACTCTGATGCCGGGAAAACTGCTCATACAGTCCTGCGATCTCTCCGTACGACACCCTTTCATCATGCGCCCCGTCATGAACGTAGGCAAAAAAGTACTTCACCGCGATATTGAGATAATGCTCGGCTTCTGGGGCCTCCAAAGGATCACACAAACGCTCGATATCCGAAACAAGACTGTCCGGCTTGTAGAAATCAGGTGCTATGCCCGGTTTCCGGCTACAGACCGAAGCAGTGAAGTTTCTTGCCTGAATCCCCACCGAAGCCAGAGGCGAACCGACCAAGTCGATCGATGTCATTCCTGCTTCGGCTTTCTCTTTTCCGTGTATGAAATCTGTATGCGTCATTTTTTTCCGGCCGTTGTAGGTTGGGAAATGTTTGCCGTCCCTCCCCACAGTGCAGGGACCATACCGGAGTGACATCAAAACCGATGAAAAAATGATTTTTCATTTTAGACTTTGAAAAAACGACGAGCAGGAGTATATTTAAGGATAGTCATCTTCTTTCGGAAACGGACTTCCCAATGAAGAATTGCTCTTTGAAAAAGAAAAAAGCCGGTCATGTGACCGGCTTATATATTCTGGAGCGGGAAACGAGATTTGAACTCGCGACTTCAACCTTGGCAAGGTTGCACTCTACCACTGAGTTATTCCCGCTTGGGGATGTGACGACCATTGGCCGTCTGAAATTCTTTCTGGAGCGGGAAACGAGATTTGAACTCGCGACTTCAACCTTGGCAAGGTTGCACTCTACCACTGAGTTATTCCCGCCCGGGAAAAAGGCCGACCCGAAGGTCGGCCGGTATGGTCTGGAGCGGGAAACGAGATTTGAACTCGCGACTTCAACCTTGGCAAGGTTGCACTCTACCACTGAGTTATTCCCGCAAATTTGGAGGCGACATCCGGATTTGAACCGGAGAATGGAGGTTTTGCAGACCTCTGCCTTACCACTTGGCTATGTCGCCTCTTTTGGAGCGGGAAACGAGATTTGAACTCGCGACTTCAACCTTGGCAAGGTTGCACTCTACCACTGAGTTATTCCCGCTCAAAAGCGAAGTACGGTTTACCCGTGCCCCCTCAGACTGTCAACAAGTTTTTGAGATTTTTTTGAGATTGACCCATTACATGAACCTGTTGTAATTTTTCGATTAATGGAAAGACTTTACTTTTAGTGCGTTTTCGGTATACCAACGCGCTTTAATTCAGTGAAATTGGTTTAATGCAACTCCTCAACCGACCGTTATCTCTCAGGGGAAGATCGTATGGACGCAAAAGACCTTCAGTACTTCAAGGATGTCCTCAATGGCATGCTCGACGATATACTCAAGAAGAGCGAAGAAACCATTGAAGATATGACGGAATCCGGCGAAGTCTACGCAGATCCTGCGGACCGGGCCACAGCCGAATCTGATCGCGCATTCACCCTGCGCCTTCGTGACCGTGAGCGCAAGCTCATCAAGAAGATTCAGAAAGCAGTGGACCGCATTGACGATGGTGAGTTCGGCTTCTGCCAGGAATGCGGTGATGAAATATCCGTCCCGCGCCTCAAGGCTCGCCCCATGACAACGCTCTGCATCAACTGCAAGAGCAAACAGGAAGAAGACGAGGCTGTTCGCGGCGACTAGCCCCGACTAGCCCTTTCATACCGCCTGTACGCGCCATGGAAGCAAATTTCTTCCGCTTCCTCGCTGCTGAGCTGGGGTCCTTTCTTGTTGGCCGCCGAATAGATAAAGTATTCGGTCCGGCTCCGGGAGTCTGGACACTCAAGATTCAGAATACAGGCGAACCACTTCACGTGCTCTTCAGGCCTGCCAAATCGGCAGGCCATCTTTTTTTATCTCCGGTCAAACCGGTCAATCCTCCGAACGCCACGGCCATGGCAATGTGGTTTCGCAAAAGGCTCAGAAACCGCAAGATTCTGAACTGGTACATGGACTGGCCCAACCTCCGGCTTGCTTTGGAGCTGACACCCAGATCAGAACCGGCATGCGGCAACTTCCTTGTCATCAACGCACGTACCGGCATGGAGATAATTGACGAGCTTCCCCCGGAATTCTCGTCACAGCCGGAATGGCCAGCCATTGAAGACGTACTTGATGAACCGGAAATCTGGCGCAGCTACCCGCACATATCCCCTCCGCTTCGCAGGCAACTGACCTTACTGCCAGCCGAAGACGCTCACCAGCTCTATTTCAAAGTCGCAAGTGGTACTGCTGAGACCTTTTATCTTGCCAAGCGGAATGACAACTGGCAGCCCCCGCTTGCATGGCAATCCGGCAAAGAAGCCGAATGTTTTGATTCCGCGCTTGATGCCGCCAATGCATACGGGCAACGCACGTTATTTCCTCTCCTTGAAATGGAAGAAGAAAAACCGGCGCAGACTCTACTCAAACGAGAAAGAAAGAAAATCAGGCGCAACCTGAACCGCTTGAACGAGGAAGAAGCCAGACTGCAACTGCTGGCAGACGAAAAAATCAAGGCCGAAGCCATGCAGGCCGAATTGTACCGATTCAAGGATCAGGAAGGCCTTGAAGAGGTCACGGTGAATCATCCGGCACACGGTGAAATGCTGATTGCCCTCAATCCGCACCTTACCCCGACGGAAAACATGGAAAAATACTTCAAGCTTGCTGCCAAGGCTGACCGGGGCTTTCCCCATATACGCAGACGGCGAAACGAACTTGAAGATCAACTGGCCCGCCTCGAACAAGGCACACTTCCCGAGACTGTACAAATTACCGACTCGAAACCACGACCAGACGGGCCGCCCCCACTCCCCAAGCGATACAAAGGGCTGGCCGTCACCCTGTTTCGATCAACAGACGGCTTCACCATCATTCGGGGCAAGAACAAGAAGGCAAACCACGACATGCTCAGCCGAGCAGCGAGTCCGTTCGACTATTGGTTCCACCTGGCTGACGGCCCCAGCTCACACATCATCCTCAAACGGGACCACCCGGAACACGACGTGCCGGAAGCAACGATGGTTGAAGCAGCCATCCTCTGCGGCCTCAAGAGTTTCCGAAAAGACGACGGCAAGGCGGACATCATGTACGCACTGGTCAAGGATGTACGAAAGGTCAAGGGCTTTGCTCATGGGCAAGTCGCCGTAGACAAAAAGCTCGGCACCCTCCGTGTTGATCTTGATCCAGACCTGGAAAAGAAGCTGACCTAGCAACAGCCTCCCCCCAGCTTCGGAAATCGCAAGACCGTCTACAGAAATTTCACGCTGCCTTAAAAGATGAAGGACACCAACATCACTGATTGGCGTCCTTCTTTTGTACATCTCTCCATCTTGAAACAAGATGCAGCATGAACTTTCTGCACGACTATCCCCGGCAGCTATTAATCAACTGTGGTCGTGGTTATGCTCCACATCCTCTGAATGTGCGTGCTCGGCATCCGAACAATGTGCTTCATGAGCGTGAACATGCTCGTGTTCATGCTCGCTTTCATGCCCGTGTGCATGATCATGTCCGTGCGAATGAGCATGTGAATGCAAATGTGTATGCTCATGAGTATGAACAGATCCATCTTCATGCGTATGCTCATGAACATGGGAATGCTCGTGTTCGTGCATATGTTCATGAACCTCGCCGCCACCATGGGCGTGAGCGTGTGCATGCTTTCTCGGTTCATTTCCTGTACCGCAATTACAAGTCTTACACATAACCGGTCTCCTTTTGAATCGTGTCTTACTATCTTGATTCTATAAGAAAAGAATAACTCCACAAAGGCTTTCGGTCAACGGAGGCATAATAAATTATTTTGATCTCAACTAATAATCAAATATGGGAATTTGCATGCGCTACGTGCAACTTTATGAAAGAAAATAGCACCTCCGCACTCAAGAAAAAGGCACGGTTTCCCGTGCCTTTCAAAAACCAAACCGTCAGTCTCCCCTAGACGATCCGATTGATCTGCATCTTTCCGAGCATGTTCAGCGCAATCTGCTTTTCCTCATTCAGCCGGTTCGCCACACTTTGCTGAACTCGTTTGGTGGATGAACCGAACTGTCCTTTCCGGGTGTCGTAGACGCCCTCAATGAGTTTGGTGTTGAAATTCACTTCTCCGGTTTTTCCGACGAACTGGTTTATGACCTTGCCAAAAATCTTGGACGCCCCTGTCGGACCATGCTGAACCGATGTGCTCCACAAAACTTCGCGCAAAGCAGGCGGCGCATTATCAAAATCAAGACCAGTCTGTTTGAAAATCATGTCACGGGCCGGAATATATGTTTCACCGGCTATGAAATCATGCTGCATTTTCTCGAAACGGGTAGGATTCTCTGCCGCAATTTCTTTCCAGACCGAAGGCATTCCTCCTTCCTTTGTTCCGGTATTTGCAGGTCCGGCATTACGCAGGCGATCAGCCCACGCCGGAGCATTCTTATCAAGATACGAAAGGAAACGATCCATTGTGCCGGGTTTGGACGCTATCTGATACTTTCCGTAAGAAGTTCCGCCCACACGGTCATAACCAATGGCCGCAACACCGGCACTGCCGGATTCGAATTTTGCGGACAATGCACCGACTTCAGGCATGGGACGGACCGGCACCTGAACGGCTTCCGGCTTTATAGCGGTCGTAGCTTTCTGTTGAACAGGTGCGGCAATGCCGGCTTCCTGACGCATGAGGCCAGTGATGGTCGTCAATGCCTCCATCATCATGGCGTCGTTGACGAATGAAGTGTCAAAATCACTCAGGGAACTCCCCTCCCCGCTTGACCGTGACCCTTCTCCAAAAAGATTCTGCGTCATACGCATCTGTGTTTCAAATGCGGCCTGAAGCTGTGCCCCTGAAGCACCTTTTTTTGCTGCAACACCAACGGACTTGCCACCCTGCAAGGCCGTCAGTGCATTCAAATCGGTAATATTGCCGAAAGACATACCGCCTCTCCTGCGTCAAAGTTTTGGCTTGAAAACAAGCCTCCGCATGGGAGCAAGCAAGGTACGTGCCTAATGCGACAACATATCGGTAAAAATGAACATACTACTTTCAAGCAAACACGGCAGCCAGTCGCGAATCGTCACGCATGTGTTCGATCAAACGCCGATGTCCCGCAGGAAAAGCATATTCAGACAAAGAGTCAGGGCAAACAAACGCCCCCTCCACGGCTTCATTGAAAACAGGAACCGGGATGTCGCCATTTTGCGGGCGGCACAGGTAACAATGCATCGTGACCCGATAGCGCGTGTAGGAATACCGAATCACGGCGATCTTCTCCACGGGCTTCACATCGAGTTCAACCTCTTCCCGATATTCACGGACAAGCGCCTGTTCCGGGGTTTCCTCTTTTTCCACACATCCACCGGGGAACTCCCACAGTCCGGGCCAGACATCATCATCCCGACGTTTTTGAATGAGCAGTCGCCCTTCATATTCCAACACTCCGGTTGCCATCTCGATTGGAATGGTTTTCTTGGAAGGGGCCAGCACCGGGCGTTCCGCCACAGTCCCCCTCTCATGGGCCAGACAGCACGTCTGAACCGGGCATTGATCGCAGGCTGCACGCTTTGAACAAACCAGCGCCCCCAATTCCATGATCGCCTGATTGAAATCTCCGGGACGATCTTCGGGAAGAAGCTGGCACACCGCTTTTGATATCTGTGCTTTGACGGACGCTTCCTTGACCGGCTTGCCAATATCCAAGAGGCGGGCAAAAACCCGCAAGACATTGGCGTCCACAGCCGGTTCGGGAATGTTGAAGGCAATACTTGAGATGGCACCGGCAGTATAAGGGCCAACACCGGGCAACGCGAGAATGCCTTTGAATGTCGACGGAAAGATTCCATCGTACTCACTCAGTATGACACCCGCTGCCTTGTGCAGATTCCGGGCACGGGAATAGTATCCCAGCCCTTCCCACATTTTCAGGATGTCTTCTTCATTGGCATGCGCGAGTGAATCGATGTCTGGAAAACGCTCCATCCATCGCCCAAAATAATCCACAACCCGATCCATCTGTGTCTGCTGAGCCATGATTTCGGAAATCCAGACACGGTAAGGAGTCGAAGATTTCCGCCACGGAAGACTCCGGGCGTTCACGTCGTACCAGTCAAGCAGTCGCTCGGTAAAAAACGTTTCGTTCATGACTGGCGGAGTTACCCGCCCTTGGCCTGATTGGCAACCGCTTCCGCAGCCTTTGCGGCGGCTTCTTGATCCCCCAGATAGTAGCGATTCAAAGGCTTGAGATCAGCGTCCAGTTCATAAACAAGCGGCACCCCAGTGGGAATGTTCAGTTTTGTGATATCATCGTCACTCATGTCGTCGAGGTATTTGACCAAACCGCGCAAGGAATTGCCGTGAGCGACAATCAGCACACGCTGACCGGCTCTCACTTTCGGCGCAATAGTCTCAAACCAATATGGCATGGTTCTGGAGATAGTCATTTTCAGACTTTCGCAGGCAGGAAGTTCTTCTTTCGCGAGTAAAGCGTAACGTGGATCATGCCCCGGAAATCGGTTGTCGTCGCTCTGAAGCGCCGGCGGTGGGGTATCAAAACTGCGCCGCCAGATGAAGACCTGATCATCGCCGTATTTCTGAGCCGTCTCTGCCTTGTTCAACCCTTGAAGCGCACCGTAATGCCGCTCATTGAGCCGCCACGTCTTTGCCACCGGCAACCACATGAGGTCCATTTCAGACTGGACAAGCCAAAGCGTTCGAATGGCTCGCTTCAGCAAGGATGTATATGCGATATCAAAGCTGAACCCTTCCTCCAGCAAAAGCCTTGCACCCTCGACAGCCTCATTGCCCCCCTGTTCGGTCAAATCCACGTCAGTCCAGCCGGTAAACCGGTTCTCAAGGTTCCACGCACTCTGTCCATGTCGAATCAACACCAGCTTATACATAACGGCTCCGGTAGGTTGTCATGAAAGAGACCGGAATGTTACCCGTAAACAGGCAGGAAGGAAACACTGGAAGGATTATTATCTAGTAACGTCTGGGAGCGGTTTCCCGCATTTCTTCGTCAAGCTGCTCAAACAACTCCCGCTTGCGTTTATCAAAGGAAAAGGCACTCTTGATCGCGGCAAGGGCAAGACAAAGGACACTCAGTATGATCACCAATCCCTTGGAAAATTCCCAGCGCTGCTCCTTGATGGCATCGATCAACCAGTTCCCCTCAACTCCCTGTGTAAAATAAAGAAGAGCCGGAATTCCCACCAGAGCCAGCCCAAGACTGAACAACTCCATCCATATGAAATTCTTGCCAAGCATGAGAACGAACAAGGTGCTATCCCTGATTATTCGAAGTGTGACGAGCCGCCCCTGCAACGCATCGATTCGATCTTCAATTTCCTCGACATGCACAAGGGAACGGCGGAAATTGTCCGCATCCTTCATGGACTGGGTCTTGATCCAGTTGATTTTGTCCACGCAGAAATTGAAATCCTTGTTGAACTCAAGCAGCAACTTGGGGAACGGAAACCAGGCCGCTTCACGCTGAATACTCCTGACCCGATCCGTCAGATATTCAAGGTTGGCGTTCACACGCTTGATTTCTCTTTTTATCTCTCCATCCAGCGAAGCATTAAACTTATCAGTTCCCCGAATAAGCAGCCGATACGCGACATAGTTATTTGTCACACCCAGCTTTTTCAGACGCTCCAGTTCCTCATTCGCGGAATCAAAATACCCATGACTCGCGTCAAACCGCTTGGCAATGTCGTCGATAAAAACATCCACACGCTCACGGGCGGCTTCAACATCCTCGGAAGCCTTTGCCCACATCTCCCACAAGGAGCTGAGAAGCTGCACGCGCCCACGGTCAAGCTCAGGGTCAACGAGCACCTTGTTAAAAACATGGGGATCCCTGCTGATCAGATCGGTAAACAGATCCATGGCCTGCCCGGTAAATCCCATTTTAACCATGCAGACGCCCTGCCGGTACACCGGATCGATCCAGGTGGGGGCAGACGCATTCGCTTGCTTATACGTATTGATGGCCTCTTTGATGTTGCCTTCGATTTCCATAAGCCGAGCCTGCAAATACGTAAGATAGGCCTTCTGTAATGGCGTATACCCCATACGCTCGGCCTCTTGCCAATGAAAGAGCGCCTGCGTGAAGTCACCCTGCTCCAGTTTACAAAAACCAAGCAGGGAGTGCGGTTGATAACTGCGCGGAGCTTTCAGTTGAGCCTGCTTGGCAAGCTCTTCAGCATCTTCCGGCCGCCCCTCCATGAGAGCACTCAACCCTTCCCAAATGAACTCACCTTCCTGATCCGCCAAATGCCTGAAACCTTCGCTCCATTCTTTTGCGCGACTGCGCCATACCATCTTCAACGTCCGGAGTTGACTGGAGACGTTGATTTCATGAACGGCTCGAGCCATGAGGCCTTCAATATCATTCTTCTTATTCAAGACAGACAGCATGGTTCCGGGGTATTCGTCCTGACTCACGTCTGCATCAATCGCGTTGAAGCCCTTGGAAAAATCCTTCACGTCTGTTTTCGCGAGCAAGTGCCAGACCTGTGGTTGCGGCGTTGCGATCTGCTTGGACGGACACTGAATGGACGCATGATTTTTCTGTCCGCAATAAAAGCACTCATCTCCTTCTGTCTCCAAAAGGACAGCGGGCAAAACCACCTGCATGGTTCCATGATCGACCTTTCCGCCCCCTTCCCTTGGGGCCAGAGTACACCATGAATCCAATGAAACCGCTTCAGTGCCATATCGCACCTCGTTCATCCGGAACCATTCAGACAGAAGAAAACCGTCCATGAAACGGACATGCGGAAAGTCCGGTGCCAATCTGTTCCAATCCAATCCGACCTTCTTCGGCAAATCACCGGAAAAAGCCAAGTTGCCCTGCGGCACACCAGCCATCACTATAGGCCAGTATTTCTTTTCAGGGTCCTCTTTGACATTCTGGATAAGTGTCAGAATTTCACTGCAAAAGGATCGGAGCAGACGAAAGCTGTCCAATGGGAAAAAGATGGCCCCTTCCTTGACGTCAGAGATATACTTGAGGCCAAGCCTCTTCAAAAGGTCCAGTATCTCGTTGGAAAAATCACGCCACCCGATAATGCTGTCCTTGTCAGACATCCGCCCCAACGGCTTGATGACAAAATACCACTTCCGGTCCGTTTCGTAATCAAGCCCCTGATCCGCATGCAGGGCAAGCCAGTCCACCGAAGCAAACCCCTCGACATTACCGACGACCTGCGTTTCCAAACCGGGGACAGAATCAACCTTATCCTTCAATTTCGGATGAATATAAACTTCGCAATCGTCGGATGGCCGGACATCCTGACGATCAAGTTCGACCGACAGGGAGACAGTGTATTCCATCTCGTAGCCGACAAGAAAAGTGAGCGGAACCACCTGACAGGTGATTGCCATGGGATTGACCCGAGCCCATATCTGAAGACGAGCCAACGCACGAAAAATTTCTGTTGTATTGCAAAACCATAAAGCCTGATCGACATCCCGGACAACGCATAAAGCGCCATATTCCCGCAAGGTGTTGTCAACGGAAGAGTTGAGATCCCCTTTCCAGGTCACCCATAAACCGAAACCGGACGCAACAAGGCGTGATTGATTGATCTCGGGAAGTTCGTCCAGAAGCTTGGCAATGGTCGGCACGAGGCTACCTCAAACCCACCCCGCTTGATCATCCAAGGGGCTGGTGTGGTTAAAAATCAGTTAACGCAGTAAATTAAGGGAAATATTTTTCCCATCCCGCATCATGCAAAACAGGTTCCAAACCCGTTCAGCCTCGTCTTTTTTTCCTCTTTTTTCACAGCCTTGTCGATAAATTTTTGCTTTGCTTCCCAGTTCGGACATTGCAGCCGCCTGTTGGTCTGCGTCAAGTTTCCCACACTGCAAAATCTTCACAAGGGCACGGATTCGATGCAGGTCGGCACACGGCACACAGTTGGACAACTGATCGGAACGTCCGCCATGCTTGACCGTCAATCTTTCCGACAGCAATCCCACGGGATAGGCAAGGCAGGCGCGAAGCCACATGTCATAATCCTCACACGACGGCATTTCCACATCGAACGGGCCGATGACATCCCATGCCTTTCGAGTAAAAATCGTACACGACGGACTTATCAGACACATCTGCAAAGAAGACTCAAAGAACCAACCTTCCGGTTTGGAGTACTTTTTCGGCTGGTTGACCCGTTTGCCGTTACGAATCCATATTTCATCCGTCTGGCAAATTTCGAAATCATTTTCCTGCATGTACCGAAGTTGCTTTTCGAGTTTTTTCGGCAGCCACTCGTCGTCGGAATCAAGCAAGGCGATGTATTGCCCTCGGCATTTTTCGATCCCATGATTTCTTGCAGCGGAAACACCTCTGTTTTCCTGATAAAGATAGACGATCCGGGAATCATCATAATCATTTATGACGGCAACCGTGTCATCGGTGGAGCCGTCATCAATAATAACCAGTTCCCAGTTTCGAAACGTCTGGGAAAATACGGAATCAAGTGCTGACCTGATATAATCCGCCCTGTTGTATGTAGGGAGGATAATGGAAACGAGTGTATCATCCATTTGCATAAGACCTTGCCTTCACGCCCTCGAACTGTCATGTTGGTTAACCCACACACCCAGAGCAGTGAAGTTTATGAGAATATTTCAAGTTATCAATGTACGATGGTTCAACGCAACCGCTTGGTATGCCATCACCCTCAGTCGTCTTTTGGCGGATGCTGGCCATGAAGTGACCGTCCTGACACAGGCAGGAACCGACTCGGAAAAACGGGCACAGGAACTCGGCCTGAATACTGTTTCAGTTGATCTGAACACCACGAACCCGGTGCGCTTTGCCGCCGCCACAAGGCATATCATACAACTTCTCAGGACGCATCGTCCTCATATTGTCAATTGTCACCGGGGAGAGGGCTTCTTCCTCTGGGGCATCCTCAAGCTCATGGGATTTCCCTTCAAACTCGTTCGCACCCGTGGCGACCAGCGCCCACCGCGAAGCGATGCCTTCAACAGATGGCTTCATGCCAACATTGCCGACGCGGTCGTCGTCACCAACCGACGCATGGCCAACTACTTTCTCGACAAAATGCGTACCCCGGGCAACGGTCTCTGGCTCATTCACGGCGGTGTCGACACGGAACGATTTACCTTTGACCAGAAAAAAAGAGAATCCGTCCGCGCGGAATTCGGTTTTGCCCCTGATAATGTCGTTGTCGGTCTACTCGGTCGATTCGATCGCGTCAAAGGGCACAAGGAGACCATCAGAGCCGTCGCACGACTGCGGGATCACTACGGGCTGACAAACATCCGCCTCTTTCTCATCGGCTTTGACACAGCCATGACCAGTTCGCAGATTGAGGAATGGATCGCAGAATATGGCGTCAAGGACATCACGCATATCAGCGGCAAGCGAAACGACGTTGAAGCGTGCATCTCCGCCCTTGATGTCGGTGTCGTGGCTTCCCTCTGGTCCGAAGCCATTGCCCGGTCAGCTCTGGAAATCATGGCCTGCGAACGCCCGCTGGTTTCAACAAATGTCGGCGTCATGCCCGATCTGGTCAGCCCGCCAGTACTCATTGAACCGGAAGACAGTGACGCTATCGCCGAAGCCGTCGCGACGCTCTGCTCGGACGCGGCAGTTCGCGAAGAGGTGCTTGCCACGCAAAAACGCACCATGTCTCAGTTGACACTTGAAGAATTCCTCAAACGCAGCCTGAATCTCTATCACAGCCTGCTCGACGAGGAATAGGAATCAGACTGATCAGTTTCCGAAGAACTCACTCGTCTTCCTGAGCCTGTCGGCAACAGCCATGATGGTCAGGGAATAGCTCTTGGAGTGGTTGTAGCGGTAAATGACAGCGAGCTGCGCCTCTCTATCAAGCTCAGGCTTCCAGCCATGTCGCTTGATGAAATATGCCATACTGTAAAGCGCATCATTCATCTCGAAAAGGTTGACCTTCCCGTCACCGTTTCCATCCCTGCCATAAGCCAGCGCACTTGAGGGAATGAACTGGCAATAACCGATCGCCCCATACATGGAGCTTGGAATGATCAAGGGGTCCTGCCCATTCTTCTGGGCATAGGTAATGAGCGACTTCAATTCACCATACGCCCAATTGCCTTTCTGCCGAGTACGGCGAATCAGCCACTCGGTCGTATCGTCAGCCAGATTCTTTTGCTTGATGTAAGGACGAATCAATTCATAGTCACCGCCAAGCGCCATGCTCCCGAGAATCGTCAACGCATTATATCTGCCGACCTGCGTACCGAGCTTTGTTTCCACAAGCATCAAGGCGGTCAGCACATCTCCGGGAACACTGTATTTCTGTTCGATCTCCCTCATGATTTCCCGATGCTCACGATAAAAACCATACGCCCCCGCGATGAGGATGGGGTTGAGATACCTTTCCATCACTTCAGGTTCACGCGGCGGTCCGGGCTTTTTTGCTGACAGCTTCGTGTTGAGCAAGGCATTCATCTTTCGGGCCATTATCTCGGGTGAAAAAACCAGACTGCTGCGACCGAAAAGCGAAGACACATACGTACGGTCAAATCCGTCCTGCACCAGTTTTTCGGTCAGCGGCTGCCATACGTCCCCCGATCCGGCAAAACCGAAACGGCACACGCCGCAAACAAAAACGGCGGCCAACGAAAAAACGATGGCCGCGCGTTGAATGCGCCTTTTGGCTGGAGAATCAAATCCTGTCCATGGGAACAAACCCCATCTCCTCCTCAAAATCCTCATCCATGCGGGACGCGAATTTTCTGAGATCATACGCTTCTCCGCATGACGGACAGCGCAGGGTCACCTCACGGCAACCCCGATAGGCAGTCAGGTCCAGGCCGCACTTTTCGCACGCCATTCCCCGAGCCTCCCAGGAACGTTTTCTTTGGATGAACATGTACTACTTGGCTTCGGTCAGCCCCAGGTTCTTCTCACCCATAGCGACGTACAGGCTGGAAATGGCAGTACCATGGTCGGCAAGAGCCTGCGAAAGCTGTGCTTCACTATCCGTCAGTCTGGACTGGGCATTGAGCACATCGGTATTGGTGCCGACCTGAGCCTGATAACGGGCCACAGCCATACGATAGGCTTCTTCTGCCGCCGCAACAGACTTCTGGGCGACAGTGATGCGGTCCGAAGCTTCCTTGATGTTCAGCAGTGCCTGCTTGACTTCGAAACCGGCCTGAAGGCGAGTATCTTCGAGTTCAGCCTCGACCTGCTTCACATTCTCTTCGGCCTTCTTGTAATCGTAGTAGTCAGCGCCCCATTCGAAAACAGTCATGGAAGCCTTGACGCCAACGGTCCAGTATTCCTTGGCGGAATGCGTGTAGCTGTTGCCGTTGCTCAGACCGGGATCAACGCCCTTGCTGTAATAATCATAGTCGGCATCCACTTTCGGGTAGAAACTGCTTGCCGCAATGGTGGAATCTTTCTCAGCGATCTCAACACTCTTCTTGCCGATCAAGAGATCAGGACGAGCGTTGTAGGCACGGGTCAGGCAATCCTGCAAAGTCAAATCAAACGGGACATGTGCCAACTCACCGACATACTCAACTTCAACTTCAAGGGGGATGTTCAGCAGCCTGTTGAGCTGTGTTTCCTGAATGGAAACCTGATTCTGCGCTTTCAGAAGGTCCTGCTTGGCAGTAGCCAAATCGACCTCGGCATCAAGCACTTCGGCTTTCGGCCTGAGACCGACTTCATAAAAAGCCGTAATAACCTTGAGCTGCGATTCAAGTCGAGCAACGGAATCCTCACCACTCTTCACGTCCTTACGGGCCTTGAGCAGCGAGAGAAAATTCGACTGCACACTGGAGATCAGCGTGAGTTCCACATTGGACAAAGACGCCTGCGTGGATTCCTCTGTCAGCTTGGCCTTCTGCCATGTAGCAAGCAGGTTGAATCCCTGAAAAACAGGCTGGCTTACATTGATGGAAGCAGCCCACTCATCCTTTTTGCCCGTGGTCGTGCTTTTACGTCCGCTATTGGTGTAACCATACGTACCTCCCAGAGAAGGAAGGAAATTACCAAACTGGGAACGGGTGCCGAACTGGGAACCCTGCAACTGGGCACGAATGGCAACCATGCTCGGGTTGAGGGCAAGAGCACGTTTAACACAGCGCTCAAGGTCAAAGGGACCGGACACATTCTGCACTTCAGCATCAGCGTCACCGCCCATGGCCGGATCGGCATCCTGAGCAAAAGCCGAGACGGAAAAACCGAATGTTATCAGAGCAACGAGGGCCGCGATCAAGAATCGTTTAAGCCGCATAATGAATAATCCTGCTTCCTGCGTATGAGGTTCAGTTGAACTTGCAACAAATTAGTTCCATGTACTTAGCAACTCTGCTCGCCACCCGCAACCCCAAATGCGGTCATTTACTTGTGCAAATTCGCGCAATCCGAAGGGTCACCCTGCAACTTTTCCAACGTATGCTTCAAGGTCGGCAAAAGCGGTTCCAGGCACTCTGCCACCGCCTTCGGACTTCCCGGCATATTGACGATCAGGCTCTGTCCGAGCGCCCCGGCCACAGCGCGAGAAATGGCACCATGTGGCGTTTTGGCGAGACTGGCACCCGTCATGGCCCGCTCGTATCCGGGCAGCCGTTTCTCGATGACAGCCAAAGTCGCTTCAGGAGTGATGTCACGCGGCCCGACTCCGGTTCCCCCGGTAGTCATTATGAAATCAAAGCCCTGCTCCAACGCAAGATCAACCATCAACCCCTTGAGGATATCCGCTTCATCAGGGATGATGAATCCCTGCACGCAGCCAAGATCAAGCTTTTCTGCCATGAGTCTGCCAATCATCGGACCGGATTCGTCCGTGCGCTTCCCGGCAGCCCCCTTGTCACTCAAAGTCACCCAGGCAAGGGAATACCCGCCGCGCTCCACGGCACACTCATACGTGCCTGCTTCAACAGCCTGCTGCGCTTCCAAAAGACAGGACACGCCCGAGGCTGTTTCATGATCCCCCGGCAGCCATCCCATGGAAATTACACGAAACAAGGCATCATCACCTTGTAATATACGGCCAACCTTCAAATTCGCCAAACCACCAGCCACTTCTCCCCAGCCAACCGGAAGGCCGTTGGAGGGAAAACCACAACTTATCCGGTTCCCCTTTGCAAGGGCCAATGGCAAACTGAGCTTAACTGTGCCCGAAGTCATCACTACTCCTTGAAATCCTTTACGCCAAAAGAACTGCGAGAATTCCCGCCACGAACACGCCGCCGAATGTTCCCGCCCCGCCGATGGCAACCTGCGGCGTCCCGACCGCATTTCGGATGCGCGGCGTCAGCAACGGGATCAAATTACCGCCGATAAGCGTACCCATGGTTCCGGCCACATAGGCCGCAACGGGCCGAAACGGTTCCGGCACGAAAAAGAACACCGAAAGAAACGTCATGAGAGCAGGCATAAACAGCGGCACCCGGAGGCCGGTAAACGGATCGGCCTTGGCGATGGCGTAACAGCCGCCCGCCACCATGACCAAAGCAAACCCGAGCCAGCCATAAAGGCCATCAGCCTTTCCGTCGAGGTGCAGGCTGACCAGAAATGTCAGGCTCAACAGCAGCGGGAGAATGCATCCGCCCACGTTAACGGCAAAGACCTGCTTGACCAGTTCGTTTGCAGAATCTTCCTGAATCTGCATGGGCCGTCCCATCTCATCCATGGAAAAACGCACGGACGCGGGACGCTGCACCATAACCAGCCTCTCACTGGTAAACACAGGCAGATTGACTGTCCTGCCGATCAGAATCGCGATAAACATGAGGACTCCCTGCGCCGGGGTAAGCCCCAACTTAGAAAAGGCCTCCGCCACGATGCTCATGGGAAGAAAAATGAAAAGGAAGAACAACCCGACCAGAAACAGCAGGGCTGCGAAAATGCCACCGGAAAACTGAAAGTATGGATTTCTCATTATATTATCCTGTGAAGCACGCCAAATGCAGGTTGCATTTTGTTTTATCCCGGAACTATAGTGTAGCGTCTTCAGCAGTTGGGATGTATCCTAACTCAAATACGAAGTAAATCACAGGACCAGCGAGGCCATCAATGAAAGGCATTATTCTGGCCGGAGGTTCCGGCACCCGTCTGCACCCCCTGACCCGTGTCGTCAGCAAGCAATTGCTTCCAGTGTATGACAAACCCATGATCTACTATCCCCTTTCGACGCTCATGTTGTCAGGGATAAGAGATATTCTCATTATATCAACCCCTCACGACCTGCCCCGCTTCGAAGCTCTGCTCGGAGACGGTTCACAGCTCGGCATTCGCCTGCAATACAAGGTACAACCTAAACCGGAAGGGCTCGCCCAGGCATTCATCATAGGGGAAGAATTCATCGGGAACGACTCCGTATGCCTCGTTCTCGGCGACAACATTTACTACGGACACGGCCTCGGTTCCATTTTGCAGGAAGCCGGTCGCTTGGAAAAAGGCGGCATCGTATTCGCCTACCTCGTCAAGGACCCGGAACGCTATGGCGTGGTGGAATTCGACAAGGACTACCGAGCACTGTCAATTGAAGAGAAACCGGAAAAGCCCAAATCAAAATATGCGGTTACCGGACTGTATTTCTATGACAACGACGTTATCGACATCGCCAGATCACTTACTCCCTCCGCACGCGGAGAACTGGAGATCACGGATATCAACAAGGAATACCTGAAACGCGGAGAGCTTGAAGTGCAAACCCTTGGACGGGGCTACGCGTGGCTCGACATGGGCACCCATGAATCCCTGCATGGCGCAGGCAGCTTTGTCCGGGCGGTTCAGGAAAGACAGGGGTATGTCATTTCAAGCCCGGAAGAAATCGCCTACCGCATGGGGTTCATTGACTCGGAACAGTTGAGAAAGCTGGGGAACGAAATGAGCAAAAACAGCTACGGCCAATACCTGCTCGACATTCTCAATGAAGGCGAGGCAGGAAGCTGCGCGGTGTAACAAATACTGCCACAAAAAAATCAGCGCCTTGCACTTGAATCTGCAAGGCGCTGATTTTTTTTACAGCAACACTGATAGCGCTCAACGCGATCTAGTGATGGTCCTCGTTCATGGCTTCCTTGACGCGGATAATACCGATGGTCAGGATCCAAGCGAGATAAATGAAAATCAAAGAAACACCGACAAAACCAGGGCCGGTGCTGTGTGCCATTCCGGAAAGCAGTTCACCAATCATGTTATTCCTCCTCGATCAACCCTCTTTTTCATGAAAAGCTGTAAGATACTTGGCTGCTGAACAACAAAATGTCAACCCCCGACAGCGAAAAAAGCACAAGGAAACAGCAGTTATCAAGCTGAATCCTCTTGTCAGAACCAACAGTTTTGCATATTCTCAAATCGCTAATTATTCTTTAAACATTCATCCAATGGTGCATCATGGGCTTTTTCGATTTTTTCACTGACCTCTTCTCCAAATCCGGCAAAAAAAAGCCGAAAAAGAAAAAGGCAACAAAAAAGAAGGTTGCCCAAAAGACTGCCGCCTCAAAAAAGCCTGCAAAGAAATCCACCAAAGGCAAGACGTCTGGCAAGGATGCCGGAAAAGCAACCGCAGCAAAAGCCGGATCAAAAAAGAAGATCGTCAAGAAAAAGGCCAAAAAGGAAGCACCATCCAAAGGGATGTTCTTCAGCCTCAAAGGCAACGGTAAAAAACGAAAGAAATCGCAGAAAATTTCTGCCGATCCCATTGACGAAAAGTCATTGGGCTTCAGCATCTCCCTCAAAGGTGAAGACGAACAATCCAAGAAACGCAACGCCCTGCGTATCACCGTCAAAGGCCTTGAAGTGCACATCCCCCGATTGAACAAGAATTTCCCGGTAACGGATATCAGCGCGACCGGCCTTGGGTTCGCTTTTGAAAAACCGAGAATGAAAGCCGGCGTCAAACTGAAAATGGATATCTACCTGAACAAGGAAGCCAAAGCCAAGGATGTCCTCTGTAAAGTCATGCGCCATGAACGCGGTTCGGTTGGATGTATCTTTGTCGATCTTGACCGCGCACAGGACGACATTGTTCACGAAATAGTCCTGCTTGGTCAGAAGCAGCAGGCAGCCCGTAAAAACGCCCAGCGAGACAGGGAATTCAAACTGCCAGCGTAGAAACTTTTACGCCCTCTTTTTCAAATCGGCAATGTAGTTCTCCAGATCATTGGGCTCACCGGGCTTATGATCTTCCGGATACAGTAACGCGGTCATGAAGAAGACACTTCCTATCCGCAAGGCTGTACTTGCGCTCATGGAGAACTGCTCCAGCTTCTGGACTACCTCATCCCCCAAATCACCACCGATTTTTTCAGTCAACGCCCAGGTCTTTTCTCCAAGCGAGGCAAGCAGTTCGGCCTTTTCCTCAAGCTTCACCTGAAATGCCACCTGTCCTTCGCTATTCAGGACGGCATCGCCCTCTTCCTCAAGCTGACGAACCCGACGGGCCACTTCTTCCAAATACTGTATCAATTCGGCAAGCGCCTGATTTTGCATAATCTCTCCTGTTTTGGCACAATGTATCTCCTCGCCCGAAAGAAAACAAGTCCGGCACGGTTTGATCGCACAGGACACACGTTTCAGATCAAATGGAACCACACAATTTATAGTACGTGTTGCATTCATGCTTATTGACGAAAGGACACGGTTCCTTGCGAAACCATTTTCTGCGAGGGCACCAGTACGACTCGAGAAAAGGCTCGTTGCATCCCTGCCGGGTCAGCATTCTTCTCTTTGAATCGCCCAGATGAATGACACTGCCATCGGTCCACGCACGCCAGATTGTCATGGCTTCACCCTCCTGCTGTCATGTTCGTCAATACACTGAAGCATTCTCCTTTTGTCGATATTCCGGCACGAAACCGGTTCTGCCAAAAAAGTTACAAGATGCATGCCAGTAATTCATTTTCCGGCACTGCAAACGGAAATCAGCTTTACAATGAGGCCGATAGATTTTACCTGATTGTCTGTCTTGAAAAAAGCCTGAATCGAAGGAGTAGGCCGTTGAGCATTCTATCTGCAAGCCTCGGACTGACGCGTTACAGAATCATCGAAGAAGTCCCCAAGGACCTGTTACAGCAGGTGCCTGAAAAATTACAACAATTCTGTTTCATCGATATTGATGCGACTGCTGACGAACGCTCGTTCGGCTGGACTAACATGGACGACATGCTGGACATGAACTGGACGCAGTCTCCGCCGGAAAAAGCGGAATACTTCACCTTCGGCCTGCGCTTGGACACCCGCCGCATTCCTCCCGCAGTGTTGAAGAAGCACTACACCATCGCGCTGAACAAGGAGCTTGCCCACAACAAGGAGCAAGGCAAAAATTTCGTATCACGCGACAGGAAGAAAGAACTCAAGGAACAGGTGACCCTCCGCCTGCGCGCCCGCACCTTCCCGATTCCGGCCATGTTCGACATCATCTGGAATCCGTCGGCCAACCGAATCTATCTGACGACCACCAACGCCAAGGTCTGCGCCTTGTTCGAAGATCACTTTGCCATGACCTTCGACCTGCACCTTGAACCCCTGACACCGTTTTTCATGGCCATGGACGTCCTCGGCGAAGAAGCCGCGCCCAAGCTGGAAGAACTCGACCCCACCATTTTCGTTTAAGGAGCCGTCATGGATCTTTCACTCGTAGAACGCGAAAACGTCCTGCTCGGACAGGACTTCCTGACATGGCTCTGGTACAAGACCGACAACGAAAATGTCCTGTTCCAGCTCGAAGACAAACGAACCTTTTCCCTGCAAATGGAACAAAAAGTTTCCGTACAGGGCGGTGATGGCGAAGGCGTTGAAACCGCCACGGTCTCCAGCCCTCGCGGAGAACTCACCGAAGCCAAGACCGGCCTGCGAACCGGCAAGAAAGTCAACAAGGCCCAGCTGCTTTTCACCATGGATCAGGATGAATGGCTCATGCAGGTCAACTCCAAGGATTTCGGTTTGTCAGGACTCAAGACTCCCAAAGTTCAGACAAAAGACGATGACGGCGATGACCCGGATTCAAAGTTCCTCGAAAAGATGTTCCTTTTGGAACGTTGCCTTGAAATGTTCGACATCGTCTTCACGCAGTTCCTCCACCTCCGCATGAGCAAGGAGTGGAGAGAAGAATCCGCCAAGGTCAAACTCTGGATCAACGGTTAGGAAAAGCATCATGCCAGTCAGCCCGGTCCGTATAGCCTGCTTCGGTGACAGCCTGACAGAAGGATACGGACTGGCGCATGACGAAGCCCTTCCGGCTGTCCTCGAACGAATGCTGCACGACGATGGGATTGAGGCCTCGTGCCTGAATTTCGGCGTCTCAGGCGACACGTCAGAAGACGGCCTGCGGCGCATCAAGCCTGTCATTGAGGCCAAACCGGACGCCGCCATTGTAGAATTCGGCGCGAACGACTGCTTTGTCGGTGATTCAATCGACGAAGTTCATGCCAACCTTTCCACTATCATCGAAAGACTTCAGGCCGAGGATATCCCTCTTCTGCTTGTCGGCATAACCGCCGAAATCTGCATGGACGAGGCCTATACGGCCCGGTTCAATCCGATCTTCCGGCAACTGGCAGACACATACGCCCTGCCGCTGTTCCCGGATATTCTTTCCTGTTATTACGACGACCCCATGAAAAAACTCATGGACGGCATGCATCCCAACGCGCAAGGCGTCGAAAGCATCGCCCGGGACATCCTCCCGCAGGTCAGGGAATTGATCGCTCCGATCACCGCCTAGTCGTCAGTATCGCTCTCCATAATTCTTTTTTTTGTCCGGTGGACGACCACCGCAAAGCCAACTCCGACCACGACAAATATCACCGCAGCCTCAATGGAGGCTTTGCCGGTTATGCCGGAATGAAGCAGGTGACCGCCTGACGCCAGAAACAGGGTCTCCGGCAACATGCATGCCCAAGTCAGTAAGGCATAAGGCAAGGAACGTACTTCGGTCACACCAAGCAGATAGCTCGTCACCGGAAACGGCAACACCGGAATGATACGACTCAGGGAGATGACGTGAAACGGATGTGTACGGCTCAGGCGCTGCATTTTCCTGAATACGGCATGCCCTTCGAACCGTGCCCGAATCCACTCCCGCACCCCGTATCGCGCTATGAAAAAAGCGGCAGTGGCTCCCGCCGTCATGGCGACACTTGCGTAGACCGTGCCGAATTTCCATCCGAACAGCGCCCCGGCAATGACGGTAAACAGAATCTGCGGCACCAGACACATGGTTGCCAGCGCGTTGAGTATGACAAACACCACTGGCCCGAGCCGTCCCTGATCGGCAACGAAATCCGACACACGGGACATGTACCTTCCGCCCCAATGCTCCATGGCATAGGAAAGCCCCCCGAAGACAGCCAGCATGACAACGCCCTTGGCTATCGTCTTCCATGCAATATCACGTTTTTTCGCAGGTTCCTGCATATGCCACCTGTCCGCATGACTGGGTTCTTGAATTCAGGACCGTAATACCATACCGTACGCGCGGGATTCGTCGGCAGACCCAACACATTCTGTACGGCGTAATCAGTAAAATTTGAAGAGAAAAAGACTCCAAGGGGATACGATGCGCTACAAGCTGCAAATGATGGATACAGACTTCGGTGTCGGCATGTTCGCCGCCATGCCCGATGCGAACCTGAGCTTCAATGAGATGACGGACTACCTCCGCAAGAATCCCTACGACGACTATATGCACGAATTCGTCCTTCAGGGATTCAAGAATTTCCGCACCCGCAAGCTACAGAAACTCATCAAGGAAGTCATGAAGGACAAAGGCAAGTCCGATCCGGTCATGACCGCAGTCATGTACGAAGCGTGTATCTGCCATGAACGGCAGCGCCCGTTGCTCAAGCTCTTTGACGGTCTTGATCCGATGGATTTCATCGACTTCACTCCGGCCATCCACATTCGCTCGAACGCCCTGTCAGACCAGCCGTTGCATCGCCAATGGATCAATCTTTTTGCAGACAACATTTTCGCGCTGTCTCCTCTGCCCGCTCCCGACGCAGCAGGCCTGAACCCAATTTTCACCGAAGCGGCACTCGACACGCCCAGCCCCAAGGACGTCGCTTCCGTCCGCAAGGAGCTTGATGAGAAACTGCCGGAGCCAAAAGAACGCAAGCCGCTCATGGAGACGAGCAAATTCGCGCTTGAAGCCCTGAAAAAGGCGGACGCATTTCTCGGCCCGCCCATGGAACACAAGGCATCACTGTCGCCCATCGCCCGCCTGCGCCACTGGATGGTCAAAACCAGAAGCGTCAACGGCAGCCTGTCCAACAGCCTTGAAGGCATCCAGACAAGCTATGGCCGCGGCATCAACGAACAGCTTGCCAACGCATCTTATTCCATGGAAATGGCGGAACGGTTCTCCTCATACGCAAGCGTCAGCGCTAAAGGCATTACCGGATATGAAAAAGACTACCCGTTGACATTCTCCGCATACGCCGACCTTGAAGCCGATGCCGTCAACCCTGACGACGTCAAGCTGGAAGTCCCGTACGCCGGTCAGAAGCTCAACTGGTTCGAAGGCAACACTCCGGATGGCAACGGTGACACCAAACCAATTCTCATCCCGGCCCAATTCGTCTTCCTGTTCTGCAACCTTGATGAGCAAACCCTGTTCTCGGCTCTGGGATCAACAGGACTCGCTTCTGGCAACACTATGGCGGAAGCCAAAGTCGCGGCCCTGTGCGAAGTGCTTGAACGGGACAGCGACGCCACCACGCTTTACGATCCGAAGCGGTGTTTCCGTATCGAAACCGACGACCCGGAAATCAGCCAATTGCTTGAAAACTACAAAACCGACGGTATTGACGTCTGGTTCATGGACGTCACACCCGAACTCGGTATCCCCTGCTACAAGTCTGTCGTTCTCGGTCAGCATGGCGATGTGAACAAAGGTTCCGGCTGCGGCCTGAATGGCAAATCGGCGCTCATCTCGGCCATGACAGAAACGGCCTACCCGTACCCCGGCCCCGCCAGCGGCCCTGCTCCGGAAGGTCTGCCGACCAGAAAACTGGAAGACCTGCCCGACTTCTCGACCGGCAGCGCCGAAGGCGACCTGATGGTTCTGGAAAAAACGCTCATGGACAACGGCTATCGTCCGGCCTACGCCGACCTGACGCGCAAAGACCTTCAGATTCCGGTAACACGCGCCATTGTTCCCGGTCTGGAAATCATCTCTGATTTCGACCAATACTCCCGCGTCAGCCCGCGCCTCTTCAACAATTACCTTGCAATGTTCAAGTAATTCCCTGCCGGACAGGCCTGAAACCCATTGACGCGACCCCACATTGCGGGATAATGAATCCCCCTCACGCCTGGGTGGTGGAATTGGTAGACACCAGGGACTTAAAATCCCTTGTTCTTCGGGACGTGCGGGTTCAAATCCCGCCCCAGGTACCATAGGAAATATATGAAAAACGGCTAGTTGAATTACAACTAGCCGTTTTTCTATTTTGGGCCATTAATTGCCCCTTTCAAAATGTGTATAAACAAAGCATTCCTTTAAATCACTTCCAACTATTTAAACGTGCTGGCTTCAACCCCGAGACGTTTCAGTATTTTCTGCAATGCCACTCTGGAAAGACCGCTTTGTCGGGCGGCTTCGGACACGTTGCCTTGCACTCTTGAAAGGAGTTCTTCCACGTAGGTGCGTGTGAAATCGTCCACCACTTTCTCTTTGGCGTCCTTGTATGGAGCCACCCCTTTCGGCTCATCATTCGTAGAACCGTCAAGCCCTTCAATCAGACGAATATGCCCCAATTCAATTATTTCCGCGGATGAAAAGACAGCCAGCCTGCGGATGAAATTCTGCAATTCACGCACATTGCCCTGCCACTGCTTGGCCGTCAAACAGGCTACAGCCTCCGGGGAGAGCGTTTTGGGAGCAACTCCCATCTCTGCACAGGCAGTCTCCAGAAAGTGGTGGGCAAGGATGACAATATCCTCTCTGCGTTCACGCAAAGCCGGGACGGTAAGGCTCAGGACGTTCAACCTATAATACAGGTCTTCTCGGAAACTGTGGTCCTTGATCTTGTCCTCAAGAGGCTGGTTGGTAGAAGCGAGAATACGCACGTTGACAGAAACGGGCTTGCTTGCACCCACGGGACGAATCTCCCCGTCCTGCAAGGCCCGCAATAATTTCGTCTGAATGCCCGGAGAGACGTCGCCTATTTCATCCAGCAAAAGAGTACCGCCGTTGGCCGAAACGAAAATGCCTTTTCGGTCACGATTTGCCCCGGTGAACGCGCCTTTGACGTGTCCAAAGAGTTCGCTTTCCAACAGTTGATCCGGGATGGCGGGACAGTTGACCGAAAGCATGGGCTTGTTGCGCCGCTTACTCAGCTTGTGAATGGTGCGTGCCACCAGTTCCTTGCCGGTACCGGATTCGCCCCGAATAAGGACCGTGTAGTCGGACTCCGCCACGGCTGCCACGCCTTCCTTGAGGCGCTTGATGGCGAGACTGTCACCCACAAGCTCGTTGGGTCCGCAATAGGTATCCACCATTTCCTGCAACCGGGCGTTATCGCGTAATAAAGAACTGCGTTCGAGACCTCGCTGGACAACCTGAAACAGGTTTTCCGGTTCTACCGGCTTGGTCAGGAAGTCGTAGGCTCCGATTTTGAGAGCATCCACCGCAGTGGAAACCGTGCCGTAGGCGGAGAGCATGACCACGCTCAAATCAGGGTGGGCTGCCTTGGCTTTTCCAAGCAGTTCCACGCCGTCCATACCGGGCATGTTGAGATCAGTGAGCATGAGGCCGTAATGCTCCCTTTCCAATTCAGACAAGGCATCAGTGCCGGAATGGACCGCCCTGATACGTTCGTCCGGATATTTACGACCGAGGAGTCGTGCCAAGCCCACGGCAAAATCCTTTTCATCGTCAACAAGCAGGATGCCTACAGGACGTATCATGCCAGACCTCCTTCTGTGTGACCGAGTGGCAGCCGAACAAAGAAGACTGCTCCGTCATGCGCTTCAACATGAATGGAACCGCCCAACTCCTGAACCAGACCATAGACCACGGCCAGCCCAAGCCCGGTTCCCTTGCCAACTTCCTTGGTTGAATAGAATGGATCGAACAGCTTCTTGCGGTCTTCTTCAGCTATGCCGGGACCGTTGTCCGCAACCCGGAGTTCGAGCATGCTCTCAGCTTCGACGTGCGAAGCTGATACCGTGATGCGCCCTTCTTTCGGAGCTACGGCATCCAGGGCGTTTTTAAGGAGATTGGCAAGAATCTGCTCCACGGATTGTTCGTTGACCACAAATTCCGGCAGACCATCCATGACGTCAGCCACAATTTCCACGCCCTTCTTGTCTGCCTGGACACGGAAGATGTTGACGGCATCCATGACGGTTTTACCGAGGTTCAGGCTCACAGGTCCCGCTTTTTTGGGACGTGCGAAGTTCAAGAGTTCCTGCAACACGTTTTCAGCCTGTGATGCGTGTTTAATGATGACCTGTGCGTCCGCCGTGACATCATGTCCGGCTTCGGCTCCCTTGAGCAGTTCGGCGTAACATTTGATGACGCTCAGCGGATTATTGATCTCATGGGCCAAACCGGCGGCCAACTGTCCAACTGTGGCAAGCTTTTCGCTTTGCTGCATGGTGGAAAGCATTCGTTTTTCCTGCGTTACGTCCCGAATGTAAACGACGCCGCGCCCTTCCTGATCCGTTCCTGCGGCCACCGGAAAGACACTTATGGAGAAAAACCGTCCATCTTCCACTTTCATTTCGCAGAAAAGAGGTGCGCCCTGCTCCAAAGCGGATTGAATTGAGCATTCGGCATCATGCATCCTGAAGGGAGCAAGGGCGTCCCCCTCACTCAGGCTCTGCCCGAAAGATTCAGCCAGCAGTCTGGCTGCCTCATTGGCCAAGACGATGTTGTACGTACCGTCCATAAGCAAGAGCGGGTCACTGATGCCTTCAACAATGGCCTGAAGCATATCCTTTTGACGCAACAGATTGTGCAGAGCGGTCAGGTTCTCCATGGCAATGCCAAGCTGCTGGCCGAGCGCCAGAAGGACGTTGCGATCCTGTTCAGTAATCTCGATTTCTTCTTCCCATTCAATATAAAGAAGACCTTCGGCCGCTGCATCAGAAGCACCCACCGGGATGTATGCCCTGCTGGATTCGTAAAGCGGCTTGTATTCGGACAGTATGTCCTTCCATGTGGCCGGAAGCTTCGGCTTGGACAACCCTTCGGGCCAGACGTAGTAGTTTTGAGAAGCGAACATGCAGATAAAACAAGCCTCCCGGGCTTTGAACCGCTTCACTATCATCGGCAGTGCGGCCCGCCACATTTCCCGACGGGAGCCACTCTTGTTGAAGCTGTCAAGCAACTGAACAAAGAGTTCGACATCGGCCCGTCGTTCCATGGCTTCAGTCTGTAACTCGTCTGTGCGAACTTCGACCATCTGCTCCAGATTCTCGGAGTGCTGACGAAGTTGGTGATGCATCTCATGCACATGCTCGCCGAGATCTTCCAATCCTTGGACCACTTCTTCTATCTCGTCGCCATACTCCAGTTTTTCGAGCAGACCGATTTCCGCAATCTCCTCGTCCTCCTTGAAGAGCGACCGGAACTTGTTGGTAAGGCGACGCAGGTTGTTCATGATGAGACGGTTGAAAAACATCTGAACCAAACCGAAAAAGAGCAGCATACCGCCACCGTACAAAGCGGCGTATCCTACGGTGGCATCACGAATTTGTCCCACTGCTCCCTCCACGGGAACACCGACCACCACCAGCCCTGCGACTTCATCCCGCTTATGGCCGAAGCCGCGTTCCGCTCCGTACCGCTCCAGCAACACCTTGGGGGAATCGTCGGGCACACCATGACAGGACAGACAGGAAGCCTTGAACTTCACAGGGCGCGCCTTGACGAAATATTGATCGCCATCCACATCCCGATAGCCCTCCCAGTACTCTTCGCCCGGATGTGCCCGAAAATACTGGAGCAGGCTCTTTTCCTTGTCATTGATTTCAAACAACGGGTTGCGCGCATTCTCGGCCACACGGCGGTAGTAGTATTCGGAATGGGCCATGTTGAGCCGATCCATGATGGCGCGGGAGATGTATGAAGAGGACATGGCCTCAATGATGAATTCTCCTTCAGACAACTCCTGATACATCTTGGGACGCAGTGTTTCGCGTACGTATTGCTGTACACCTGAAACCTGACTGAACAGGAGGTCCGCCTTGTCCTTCACCTGACTGTCCAGCAAGGAACTAAGGTGGAAGTAGAGGCTTGAGGCAAAGAAAATCCCCAAGGAAAGGACAATCGTGCCCAATCCCAAAAGGAATTTTACCTGAAGATTTTTCGATCCGAATAACGCCATATATATCTCCGGCCATGCCGATAGTTACGTCTTAATCCGCCCCCGGCAACCGGAGACAACATGCAATCAAGCGTAACGCATTTTTCAAAAAATTAGCAACCCACTGAAAAATGGAGGAAAAGTGCAAACCAAGAATTACGGACTGCTAACTGGAGTTAGCATATCCAAGAACACCTCAAAAGACGAACTGCCGTGATTACAGCCGGATAGAGTGGCCGACATCTTTGGCACACGCTTTGCCTTATGGGGAGTCGATTGAACTCAAGTAAAACCCATAAGGAAGGTTTAGGTATGGCTAACGTTTCTGTCGGACGTCCCGACAACACCCCCACTTGGATCATCAGCGGAATGCTGCTGATTCTCGGCGTGCTCGTCTCCTCGGGCGCACTGACAGGTCTTTTGACCACGTTTAAGGTTCACAAGGCGATGGACCTGATGCAGACCATGTGCTTCGTTGGCGGTGGCCTTGGTCTGGTCACCGCGCTCCTCCGTCAGGGGCGCATGAACAAGCCCATGGGCAAACTGGACATCTTTGTCCTGGAGACCATCCCCGGCATCCTGTTCATTCTGGCCTTGGCAATGGGCATCCGCTGGTTTGCAGAGCCCATGGTCAAGATCATGAGTGATGCTCTTGTTCCGGTCCTCGGCTTCAAGATCTACAAGGTCCTGAACCTGAACTACGTGGTCCTCGGCATTCTCGTCGGTATCATCATCACCAACAGCTGGGGCATCCCCAAGTTCGCCGCTTCCGGTGTCAAGACCGCCCGTTTCGTCCTCAAGATGGGCGTTATCCTGCTCGGTGCCCGCTACTCTTTCGCAGAACTGGCCAAGCTGGGCATGGTTTCCGTCTGGCTGATCGGCTTCTTCGTGCTGGGTACCGTCTTCTTCGTCCTGTTCCTGGGCAAAGTTTTCAAACAACCCAAGTCCATGACCGGCGTGCTTTCCGCGGGCATGGGTGTCTGCGGTGTTTCCGCGACGGTTGCCTGCGCCCCGGTGGTCAAAGCCAAGTCCTCTGAGATGGCTTACACCATCGGTACCATCCTCGGTTTCGGCATCCTCTGCATGTTCGCTTTCCCGACCATCGGCAAGCTCGCAGGCATGAACGCCACCCAGTTCGGCGCATGGGCCGGTACCGGCATCCTGAACTCCGCTCAGGTCGCAGCCGCATGCCTCGCATTTAACGCCGTGGACATCAAGACCCTCAAGGTCGGTGAAATCTTCAACATCACCCGTGTCCTGTTCCTGCCTGTCATCGTTCTGGTGCTCGCCACCTGGTTCGGCAAGCAGTCCGGCCAGAAGCTGTCCTTCAAGGAAGTTGTCATCGACAAATTCCCTGTTTTCATCCTCGGCTTCCTGCTGCTGTTCTTCATGTCCTCCTTGGGCCTTTTCTCCCCTCCGGGCCATTACAAAGGCAAGTACCTCGATTTCAGCTACAACCAGCGTACCGAAGTCACTCCTGAAGAGCTGACGATTCTGCAAAAGGCCCAGTCAGAAGGCATCCCGGGTCTCAAGGCCGAAGAGCAGGCCGCATTCGACGATCTGGTCAAACAGCATCAGATCGCCGGTAACTTCGATGACCGCGAAGACAAAGCCCAATTTGACGAGACCGCTCGCGAACGCATGCGCGGTCTGGAATCCATGCTTGCACGCGCCAAGGGCGGAGATTTGACTCTGTCCAAGGACGTCAAATCCGCAGTCAAACACGCCACCAAGCAGGTCAAGAAGAAGTCCAAGACGGTTGTCACACTGACTGACTGCATGATCTGGTTCTTTGCTTACGGCCTCATCGGTCTGGGCATGCAGATCACCCGCAAGTCACTGGCTCAAGCCGGTGGATGGCCCCTTGTCATGGGCGGCATCTCCGGCGTGGCCAAAGCGTCCTTGTCCTTCATCATCGTCATGTACTTCGTCAAAGACGTCGTCCTTCACTAACCAAGGAGAAAACAATGGGTCAGCCCGATATCAAAATGAACGCTGAGCAACAGAATTCCGATCAGGACGCTAACGAAGAACGTGCACTGTCAGTGTTCGCTTCCGAAAAAAGCGAAGACCTCACCGCGCTCGTCATGGTCATGATTGTCACCTTCATGGTGCTTCTGTTCACCAAATGGCTTGCTTAACAGCATAAACACATAAACATCTCTGCACGCAGAGGGAGCCTCGTGGCTCCCTCTCATGCAGGGAAGCAACAACAAGAAATCTCACCATGAAGCATATACTCCTCGCCACACACGGAACCCCGGGCGCACGCAAGGCCGAAGCTCTTGCCCGCCAATGGGCCGACAATTACGGAGCCAAAGTCACCGTCCTTTCAATCATCAATGAGGCATGGGGCGACATGACCTGCGACGACTGGCTCAACACGTCCACGACGCGAAATCGATTCGGCAAATACGTGGCCGGTGAGATCGCCAGTGAAATTCAGGCGGTCTGGGATCGCGTGAAAAATGATTTCAATGAGCTGGAAACCGATTTCATCACTGAGAGTGGAACGCTGGACAGCGCTCTGGTTTCCGCAGTCGGCAAGGTCAATCCCGATGTGGTGATCATGGGAGCTTGGCAAAAAGTGCAGGCTCCCGGCTTCAAGGACCGTTTTCAAAACAAAGTTCTGCATCCGCAGATTCAATGCCCTCTGGTGGTGGCGCCATGACAACAGCAACCGAAACAATAGATCGCAGGGACCGTGTTCACGCGGAAACGGACGAGCTTCCCCGTCCGGACATATGGATGGAGACCAGTCTGAGATGGAACCCCACTTTCTGGAATAAAATCAGGTCCAAGACGCTAATGCGCCTCAACCCGCATTGGCATGTCGACAAGGACAAGGGCTCCGGGTTCCCTGTGGAAGACGTATTGGTCGAATCAGAATTCAAGACCTATCCGACCATGGAATTCGAAGGGGAAACCTTCAAGGTGAATTTCCCGGAAATCGGCCTGAGCCTGTCAGCCCGTACTTGTGAAGACGGCAAGAATACCGCACTTTCCTTCAGCAAGGAAAAGAACGATTCCGCTTTCACTGCCGAAGATGCAGCCCGGACCATGCAATACTGGCTCCCGAGTCTGCGGGAATACTACCGGCTGCATGAATCCAATTCGCTAAAGCATCGCTGTTGGCGATTCTTCATGGACAAGGTCATGCTGACCATGAACCCGACTCAACGCCGAATCTGCGGCTTCATGTTCAAGCTCACCGTGCTCGAATGCCTGCTCATCGTCATTCTCGGCGTGGGCTGGTTTTACTACGGTGCATAAGGAGACCGAAATGAATTCCAAGCTGCTCAAAAACATGTTCCGTCATTTTTTCGTGGGACTCGGTGCCATTACCTATCTCACCTTTGGCTTTACACTGTTATATCAATATATCGGCCTCATGAATAATTGGCCGGGTGTTTTCCTGAGCGTCATTCATGATGCTTCGGGCGACTGGTGGCTGGACATAGACTGGACGTCTCCGGTCCTCCTCGGCACCTTCTGCGCCACGACTCTTACCGCAGCCCTGTACGCAACATGGAAGCGCAATGATTTTGTCGAATACCGCGAACCTGAAACGCAAAGTCAGGCCGGATTCTAGTTTTCTCCCGGGCCCCCCCCATCCGTCCCCGGAAACAGTCCTCCTCACCCCTTACGGTTGGCACATCCGGGAAGTTGCGCTACTCTTTGAATAATTGAAAAGTGTAACTTCCCGGAGTCAGCCCCCTACTCTACAGGTTCAGACTCCGACCAATTGGAGAGGCTCATGTGGAGCGCCTTGGAAAATATGGCTTTTCGGGAAAGCCTTCCCATCCCTCTGGAAACAGGGAGGTCGATTCACGACATCCTTGTACGATACCAGTTGAGTCAAGGTCGCTATAATCTCTATTTCCAAGGCATGAGAGGGCTCAAGCCCTACCTTTTCAAACAGTTCTACTGTCTCGACACCAATGCCTTTCTGCGCTGGCAGAACGAGGCCAGATTCATCGATCTACCACAAACTCCGGGATATATTTGGCCGTGCGAGGAATGGCGCGGCGGCCTGATCTCACCATTCAAGGAAGGTCTTCAGCTCGATCAATGGCTTGAGACGACACAACCTTCCCTACAGGTTCGGCTGAGGAAAGCAGCGCAACTCATCCAGAGAATCGCCTGTTTACATCGGTCCGGCATACAGCACCGCAACCTGTCACCCGCCAACATCTGGATAAACGACGAAACTCTCTTTATTTCAAATTTTGGAACAGCCCGTTGTGACAAATGGGATGACTTCTGGGTCGACTCAGTCTTGCCTGTAGCAGTTGACACGACCTATGCCTCGCCAGAGTCTTTGCAGGGAAAAACGTGTGATCAAAGCCATGACATGTACGCTTTCGGCTCGTTGCTCCATTTGCTGCTGACGGGCAAGCCGCCGTTCGGGAGGGTCAAACACCTGCTCAGACAAGTCGCACCCGGATCAATCAAGCCCACCCCGTCACTCTCCACAAACGAAGTTCCGACCTTGATACAGAAGCTGGCAACAGCCAGCCTTGCGATTGATCCATCAGATCGTCCCACAGCAATGGAGGCTGCACGGGAACTCAGCGACTACGGAGAAACTCACTGCACAAAGGGAAAAGTCGGATTTCCCATGAATGGGAGCCATAAAAACAAGCAGAAAATTCTGGTTTTTATCAAAGACGATGAGCGGGCAGTTCCCCTTTTCGATTCGGCCATGCAACAAGCAGAAAACGAGCAGTCGCAATTCCTCTTTGTCGGCCTCATCCCGGACAACCTGCCCAGCGGCCACAAGGAACGATTCATGGGGCGGCTATATCGCAAATTAGGAAACGGACTGATGCGATGCCGTCAACACAGGCTGTCATGGAGCCTGCGCTTATTCGAAAACACGGTGCCGGAACGAACGGCCCGGAATCTGATCGAACAATATTGGCCAGATCAAATCTTCCTCGGGCAAGCCATGACCAAGCCATTGAGTTCTTTCAGCAAAATTTTTCTGCATTCAACGAATTCAGAAACACCAAAAATCAACCTCATCCGTTGACCCACAATGCACTTCCTCAACGAAGCACTACGGTCTTATCAGTAAGGCATCCACTATGAATAATTGAATCAGCGCTGGAACGACACAAACAATTACCAAATCAAAGCAGACAGTTGCGACCACCTTCACCCCCTCTTACCTCTGAAATCAACGTTCCCTGAACGACTGCGCCAAAGACAGGTAAATCGGCTTCATGAAATAACCGATCAGCGTCTTGTCGCCTGTCTTGATATCTGCCTGAACGGTCATTCCGGGAAGAATCAGGAGTTTCTTGCTTCCCTTCTTCAAGTAATTGGACTCAAGAGTGATAATGCCTTCGTAATACACACTTCCTTTTTCATCCACGATGGTGGTTGGCGAAATGTCCGTAAGTATGCCCTTCATACCGCCATACCGCGCATAATCATACGCTGTGAGTTTTACCGTTACAGGTTGGTCTTCCTGAATATGGCCGATGTCGCGTGAAGAGATGCGGACTTCTGCAACCAATGATTTTCCCATAGGAACCAGTTCAAGCACCGTTTCACCGGGTTTGACAACCTCCCCGGTCGAATTGATCTGAAGATTGTGCACAACGCCGTCTTCCGGGGCTTTGATGGAAAGCTGGAATACGTCCATTTCGTAGCGCTTAATCACTTCTCGGACTTCAGAAAACTCGGCTTCAATCGTGGCCAGTTCCGCCATCCAGTTTTCAAGCGCATCCTCTCTCAATTTAACAAGCCGGTTTTTGCTTTCCGTCAGCTTTTCCCCCACCTGAATACGACGAACGGGAATTTGATTAAGGTATTCCTGAACCTGAAGAAACTGCCGTTTGATACCAAAAAACTCGGTTTTGCCGACCAACTCCCGTTTGAACAGGTTTTCGTAGGTCTCATATTCTTCCTTCATCAACTGATACTGTTCACGAAGCGTTTTCTCCCGGTTGCTAAGTTCCTTGAGTTCGGCTTCGTATTGCTTGATCTGGTTATTGAGAATAGCTTTGGTCACTTCCATGGACTCCATCTTCTGGGCGTGAAGACGAGTCTGCTGGGCTGCCAGCTCGGCATATTTCGATTCGACACCGGAATAGTCGGGCTCCCTGCCATCTATGAGAGCCTGCAAACGTTCCTTTCGCATGGTAAGTGACGCGCTACGGACCAGATGCTGGTCAAGATTGGAGACCGAAACCGTCGGGTCCATGGTTATGAGATCCTGCCCCTTGGTGACGGCCTCGCCTTCACGGACAAGTATGTCCAAAACCACACCACCGTCTTCACTTTGCACACGCTTGACGTGACCTGACGGTATGATTTTACCGGAAGTCACTGCCACTTCGTCGATTCTGGTAATCGACGCCCAGGCGATGAACGCCGCGATAACCAACGTAAGGGTGAGAATCACATACCGAACAAGTCGGGGCACTCCGGTTTCTTCCAGCAGCAAAGCCTGTGAAAGATGGAGAGACTCCCTTTTGTTAACGCGGATTTTTCCATTTGAAGGACTCATTCTTTCATCCTCGGTCAGCATTGGTATTCTTCAGGCAAATGGGGAAGCACTTCGGCAGATGGTCCAAACATTCGGACTCGCCCTTTCTCCAACCAAAGTATCTTGTCAGCCGCTTCAAGGTAGCCGGAATGATTGGTCACCGCGATAGTCGTCGTATTACCCCGCATTTCATCCAGCATGTCGATAAATGTTTCCCTCTCTTCGAATCCGGGCCGTTCTACAGTCTCATCAAGCAAAAGCAGGGACGGAGCACAGACAAGTGTCCTTGCAAGGTTGAGTTTCCTGAGAAACGTGATCGGCATAAGCTTCATCTGATAGTCACCGATCCTTGTGTTGAACCCATTGGGAAGCGCTTCGACTTCATCAAGAACTCCTGCCCGCAGACAAGCATCCTCCAGTTCATCGTCAAACGCCACCGGGTTTGTCAGTCGTAAATTCTGGGCAATCGTCCCGTAAAAAAACTGAGGCGTTTGCGGGGCATATCCGATGGACCGGCGTAGCGAAAGCGGGTCCATCTGTCGCAGGCTGGTATTATCCAAAGCAATTCGGCCTGCCTGTGGTCGGTACAGCCCCATGATCAGTTTGAGAATGGTTGATTTGCCCGCGCCGTCATGTCCTGCGATTGCCAGAATTTCACCGTGAGAAACCGAAAAACTGACACCAAGCAATGCCGGGTGAGCATCGTTCATATATCGGATGGAGACTTGGGAAAACTCCACGTCACCACGCAGGTCCCTGTTCAGCGTAAGCAGGGATTCCGTGTGCTGCTCAATGTCCAGATTCATGAGCCGGTCCACCTGCCGGACACTCTTGTTGATGCGTTCTACCTGAAGCATGACAACGAACCCGGAACGGAGAGGCGCAAGTACGCGCCAGACCAGAATCATGCATGCCACCAATGCGCCCATGGACATTTCCTTGGCCAGGACGTTGGTAACCGAAATCGCCATGGTGGACACACCCGCGCCCATAATAAGTGTATTGGTCAGCATATTGATCTGTGAAGCAAGCTGCGAGGAACGGTATGAATTGGCAGCACATTCAGCAGACAACAGGCGATACCGGTTTTCCCACATGACAGGCGTGCTGGTCTGCTTGATGGCCCGTATCTTGGTCAACATTTCCATGACCAATTCTTGGCGGGCAGCCCCGGATTTCGCCACTTGGTCATTGGCTCGTTTTACCAATGGCAGATATATGGCAGCCAAAACGCCAAATAGAACAATGGCTACAACGGGAACGAAGACAACCGACCCACCAAGCAGCCACATGGCAAAAACAAGCATGACGATAAAGGGAATCTCGAGCAAAGCGACAAATGCCTGCCCTGAAAAAAAATCACGAACGGTGTCGAAATCCTTGATGCGTGCAGCCTGAGATCCGATGGAAGCGGATTCGGTATGAGCAGGAGGAAGGTACAGAATACGTCTGAAGACCTCGTTGCCGACTATATTCCCAAGCCGTGCTCCGATGAAACTCAAAATCCCCGAACGAATGAGACGCAGTCCGAAGTCACTCAGGATAAAGACCAACACTCCGACCACGATATAGGCCAAGGTCGTATTGTTATCAAAGAACGGCATCTGATCGTAGATGGTCATGACGAACAAAGGCAATGTCAGGGCCAACACGCTGAGCAAAAAGGATATGAGAAATCCCTGGCGAAGAGGCTTGGCAAACCTATTGATAACTTTTCTGAACCATTCCGACTGCTTGCGGTGCAGAGAATGTCCTCGCGAATCGACCTGCGCGAAAAAGAAAGCTGTTCCCTGACGAGAATCAGGTTCTATGGCCTTGTATGACTTGGTATCCAGATCAAAAGCGAGAACCGTTTTCCCGTCACCTTTGATCAAAGCCATTGCATGTCCACTATCTTCCATAAAAAGACAGGGCAACATGCGCGGATCGAGTACATTGAACCGGGTTGCCGTGGAGCGGCTTCCAAACTTGAGATTGGCCATGACATTAAGCAAGTCAGACAAATCCAGAGAGTCGCTGAGGTGAGGCATTGCTTCGGCCAAATGCACATCACTCCCGCGCCATCCCAGTGCGTCAAGTAGCGGGGGGATGCATGGGCCCAACCCTCCCGGAAGGGTAAATGCTTGAGCTTCAATCGCTTTCTGCATATTCCCCAGCCTCCTTGCCACCAATCTCTCCGAGAACGAATGTCTGGTAATCAACCACATTTATATGGTTCACCCACCAGTCCAGAATCGAGAGTTTCAAACCAGAAACCATCTGTAAACGACCACGCTTGAAATCATGATAATGCCCTTCGATCATCCCCATGAACATACCGTGCTGTTCAAGGTGCTGCGTCAGCATAGGACTCTTTCTGTCCCGCATAATGCGTTCTTCGTGACTGAAATGGATCTCCGCGTAATCGAGCAGTTGCTGAAATATTTCCTCGCCGCGGTGTAGGTTTTCAAACGACGCATCCCGATTGTTGAGAGCGTTGATGATGAGATTCAAATCAAGAGCGTATTGCGTGAATTTCCGATGGTCCTCATCCACGACATGGATACCGATTGTTCGCACAATACCGGAGACGTCATCCCAAGTGCGAGCGGACTGAAGAACCCATCGCATCCAGGCCAGTTCATTTCTGGAAGTCTTCCTGTTCTGCATCAGAAGCATTGGTCTGCCTCCACACGAATCAATTTGCCGCCAGCCAGCTGGTAAATTGTGTCGGCCATTGTCAAAATCCTCGGGTTGGCCGTTGCCATGACAATGGTACAGTTCCCCTTGAGCTTTTTAAGCAACCAGAGAAAAAGCTGGTCGCTTTCCGCGTCCATGGCCTCATTCACCTTGTCGAGCAACAATATCCGGGGCCTGATGGTCAAGGCCCGCGCCAGACAGATACGCTGGATCACGCCGGTGGACAGGAACTCATACAACCTATTGCCGACTTGCGTTTCATACCCAAGAGGCAGCTCTGAAAGAATATCATCCAACCGAAGCAGCGCGGCCGCATCCATTGCCGCATCCCGATACGCCGGGTTGAACAATGTCAAATTATCGAAGATCGTTCCGTTAAACAAAACTCCTTGCTGAGCAATGTATTCAATGCGTCCCTTGTAATCGTTATGGCAAATTGAAGCCATGTCATGTCCATCAATAAGGGTCCGGCCAGAATCTGGAGGCATCAAACCGTAAATCAAATTAAGCAGAGTGGTCGTTCCGCGTCCTCCTTGGGGACTCAGACAAACCATCTCCCTGTTCTCAATCTTCAAATTGATTTCATCAAAAATTAGAGGCGAGTTCTGTCCGTATCGAAAAGAAACCCCATCCAGTTCAATGGTGCCGTCAATTTCTTCGGGGAGACATGGGGAAGACATATCTGATTCCTCACGCAAATCGGCGATACTCTTAATCTGATCCTTGGCTATCTGTATGTCCGCATGACGTACCCAGAAAGACGCCAGACTTCTGAACGGCTGAAAAAAACGCCCGCTCAGCAACGTGCATGCCGCAAGACTGCCAAGCGTCATATGTCCGCCGATGGCGAGACTTCCTCCAACAAACAGGACACCGAAAAGAATCATCTGGGAAAACATGTTGCCAAGACTGACTGGCAAATTGCCTACAAAAATGACGTCATAGTCAATATGGGCACCTTCTGCCTCCAACCGCTCATGACGTCGCAACATGGATTCTTCCAAAGTGATGGCCTTGACGGTGTGGATACCGCTTAAAGCCTCCACAAGAAAATTATAGCGCCGATCTGCCTGATGCTTCTGCCTCAGCCTATCCACGCTGTACCGTTTACGGATAAAACTGATGATCACCATAAAAACCGTAACCATAAAAACGAGATATGCCGCCACTGACCAGCCGCCGAGAAAAGCGATCACTGTCAGGAACAGGAATGCAAACGGCAAATCCAGCATAAGCAGAAAAGCTTGCCCTGCATAAAAAGTTTGCAGGGTGTTCACCGCCCTGAGCCGATCAAGGTGAACTCCGGCTCCATCCCGTTCAAAATCATCAAGGACACAGTTAAGCCAACGGCTGACACAAGCGTGAGCCACACTGTGCTCAAAACGGGCAGACATCCAATTGGTGACAGTTGAACGGCAGACACGGAGAATCGATTCCAGTATCAGTGCACATAAAAACCCGATTACCAACCAGAGCAAGGTGCTGGTGGCCCGCGTTGGGACAATGCGGTCATAAACCTGCATGAGCACTATGGGCAGGGCCAGAGAAAGGACATTGATGCCTAGGGACGCAAGCAAGAGATCAAGCGAACTGTGCATGAGTTTCGGCAGCGCCCTGAGGTCTTTCATGAAACTTTTTTGTTCTTTGAAATACGATAAATCCATAACGTTCTCACAGGTAGAAGAGCAGTGCTAATGATAACTATACAAGAGTACAGGATTTATGGCGATGATAAAATAAAGCAACGCCCACCTTGAACAAAAAATGGACGTTGCTCAAATTATTGGTTGTTACCAATCAGCTTGGTCTGGGAAATCCTCAGCGTCCTGATCGAACGCATCCAGATTGTCTGTTCCTTCAACTTCTTCCCCTTCTTCATGGCCTCTACCCTTTCCACGACCTTGTCCCTTTCCGGAATCTTCCAAGTCGGATTCGACCGCTTCGGCCCAGCCGTTTTCGACGTCACCGCCACCGCCGGACATGGCTTCATCCGACTCTGTAATATCCGTCCAGCTTCCCTGAGCCTCTCCACCTTCTTCATTATCCATCAAGAAGAAATCCATTTCCAATGCGTCATCTCCGGCATCAACAACCCTTTCGTCGTAATGAGGCTGGTCTTCGGTGACACCGGGAGGGGCTTCATCCATGCCGTTGCCGAGGCCCATGTTACCCTTGGGAACGCCCTGTTCCTGCCCGCCACCGGAATCGACGTCATCAACCTCCACGTCCTTCTGGTCGCCCCCCTTGCCCTGATCTGGGCCGTCTTCCACACGTCCCCACTGATTACCTTGTCCTCGACCACCTCCCGTGTCGGAAGCAGGTTCCACCGCAGGCGATGAGTCAAATTCTTCTGAACTAACCGGAACGTCTTCACCTTCTTGAGCGCCTTCAACTCGTTCATCGTAATGAGGCTGGTCTTCGGTGACACCGGGAGGGGCTTCATTCATGCCGTTGCCGAGGCCCATGTTACCCTTGGGACCGCCCTGTTCCTGTCCGCCACCGGAATCGACGTCATCAACCTCCACTTCCTTCTGGTCGCCCCCCTTGCCCTGATCAGGGCCGTCTTCCACACGTCCCCCATTGATTACCTTGCCCCTGCCCTGAGTCGTCCTCCGGTTCGGGAGTCGGCGTAGGCTCTGGTTCCCGGCTCCGGTTCGGGAGTCGGCGTAGGTTCTGGTTCCGGCTCCGGTTCGGGAGTCGGCGTAGGTTCTGGTTCCGGCTCCGGTTCGGGAGTCGGCGTAGGTTCTGGTTCCGGCTCCGGTTCGGGAGTCGGCGTAGGTTCTGGTTCCGGCTCCGGTTCGGGAGTCGGCGTAGGTTCTGGTTCCGGCTCCGGTTCGGGAGTCGGCGTAGGTTCTGGTTCCGGCTCCGGTTCGGGAGTCGGCGTAGGTTCTGGTTCCGGCTCCGGTTCGGGAGTCGGCGTAGGTTCTGGTTCCGGCTCCGGTTCGGGAGTCGGCGTAGGTTCTGGTTCCGGCTCCGGTTCGGGAGTCGGCGTAGGTTCTGGTTCCGGCTCCGGTTCGGGAGTCGGCGTAGGTTCTGGTTCCGGCTCCGGTTCGGGAGTCGGCGTAGGTTCTGGTTCCGGCTCAACCGCTGACGCGGTTACGCCCTCTTCGGATGAGGTAGGTTCTGGTTCCGTTTGAGAGTCCTCCGGACTGGCACCATCATCAGTCAATGCTGCCGTTTCTTCAACTCTTTCAGTAGCACCATCGGTTTGTCCCGGTGCAGATAATACATCCGAGCCCTCAGGAGTCGTTTCCTGACCAGAGACATCCTGCTGGACTCTCTGTCCGTCACTTCGCGCGCCCACAACGGATGTCGGCTGAAGACTTTCAGCGCTTTCAGAGGATATGAATATTTCAGACGTATCAGAAATTTCTGATAAAGGTGCGTCCACCGTTTCAGCGGCAGCGGATTTTTCAGGTAATTGCGTATCCGGCTGCAAGGAATCAGCCCGGACTGCTGTATCTTGTTCCTCTCCAACCAACTCGGAGTCCGCCTCCTCACTGTGGAGCGCTTCTCCCTCCCGTCCGGTATCGGCCAATATGGTCCCGGCAAGATCAGACGTATCAAGCGATTGCCCCTCAACGTCTTGAACTCCAGCCTGCTCCTCAGCCGACAGATCGCGCTTCTCGGCATCCTGTAGGACTGTCAGCTCATCAAGTTCCTGTTGCTCTTGATCAATCTTTTTTTCAGCAGCCATAATTTTCTCCAGGACTACCCAGCAAATGCTAGAAACGCATAATGAACCTCAGCACAAAAAATTTTAGCGAACACTGTATTTAAAATAGTAACAATAACTACAACCAAAGACAACCAAGCAACCCCACCACCTTTTAATGCTAACTTGAATCCGGCTTATGTCCGATGATTAATATTACTTATGCAGATAATTATTACTACGCTACTCCAATCAGACATACGGGTAAGTATTGCCACAGACGACTGAAATAAAAGACTTTTAAGCACAACTCAAAAATCATTTTGCGATCAAAAACCGCCTGTTTTCAGACCGCATCTCTACACAATACAGTTTCTTTCTAATCGACAAACCGTAACGATATTCAGTATCGTGAGGCCATGAGGATTATGTTTCGCAGTACAATTATCGCCACGATTTCGACACTCTTCCTTCTGACTGCCGCCCCATGTCTGGCGGATGTCGTCAAGACGGAGACCGTTAAGTATTACATGGTGAGCGGAAAAGGGAAAAAAGAAATTGTCCGAAGCATGAGACGCAATTCGCCCATCAAGGAGAAAGGACGGACATTTCAGGGGAACACGTCTTCACAGATCAAATACAAATTTACATGGATTCGCAAAAACGGCGTCTGCACCATCAACAAGGTGACGGTCCGAATTCACATCACATACCTGTACCCCAAACTGGCCCAGCAAACGTCCAAGGCCATACGTCAGTGGTGGGACACCTATATGGATCGATTAACCGAGCATGAACTCGTACATGGTGAAATCGCTCTTGAATCGGCTCACGTTCTGGACCATGCCCTCAATACTCTCAAAACGCCGAACTGCGACAACGTCGAAAAGCGTGTCAAAAACAAATTCGATTCCATCATGCAGAAATACAAGAAAAAACAAAGAGATTACGACAAGTTGACCAACCACGGCATTAATCAGGAACGTTTCAAGGGTATACAACACCTATAAAAAAGGCAGCGAGTCTCCCCGCTGCCTTTGATATTTTCAACAACTTGGCCCTACCCCAGAGGAGCGGGCTCCTTCATATCCCAGATACCGCAGGGACAGGAATTCGCGCAGAATCCGCAAGCGATACACTTCTCCGGGTCCACGACACGCTCAAAGCCGCCGTCCTCCAGTTCAACACGGGTAATGGCCGATTCCGGGCATACGGTATCGCAGATATAACAATCGCGGCAGGCACCGCAGGACGAGCACTCCGCACCGCACTGGTTCATGTCACTGAACTCGACGACGCGCGGATCAAAGTATTCAAGCGTCATGCGGGTATAATCGATCATTTCCCGGGTATCGGACTGAGGCCGACGTCCGTTGAACAGATCGTCAATGACTTCCGCTGCGCGGCGTCCGTGCCCAATGGCATGGGTCAGCAATCCAGGACGAACGACATCGCCGATGGCAAACACTCTGGAGTCCGTGGTCTGGTAATCGTCATTGACCACCACGTGCCCACGATCCAGCGCAATATTGTCCGGCAGGAACTCGATGTCCGGCGCATCACCGATAGACATGATGACCGTATCTGCCTCAAGCAGTTCACCGCTCTGCAACAGAACACCGTCTTCGGTAATCTCCTTGGTGAAGCAAGGCCACTTGAATCGTGCGCCGACTTCCTCGGCTTCCTTGCGCTCCTTGCCGAAAGAGGCCGGCTCCTGAATATCAATCAGCCTGATATCCTCGGCTCCGACGCCCGCCGCCACGGTTGCGACGTCACAGCCGACGTTACCCGCACCGATGATGACGAGCTTCCTGCCGATCTTCGCCTTACCCTTTTTCGCGTCCTTAAGAAACGTGAGAGCCGGGTAAATACGTTCATGACCGGGAACCGGAATGACACGCGGCTTCTGGGCACCGACAGCGAGCACCACGTAATCGTACTCATCCCGAAGCGCTTCAAACTCCTTGCCCTTGAGTTCCTGCTGAAGATGAACATGCGGCAGGACCTCGGCGGCACGCTGAACCTCGGCCTCAACGACTTCCTTGGGCACGCGGGAATTGGGGATGGAAGAAGATATCTTGCCACCCAACGTCTCGGCCATGTCATAGACAACGGCCTCGTGTCCCTTCATGCGTATCTGCCACGCCACGGAAATACCGGCAGGCCCGCCGCCGATGACGGCCACGCGCTTCCCGGAAAGGGGCGGCAGTTCCGGGGCCTTGCTCTTGTACCCTTCCCGTCCGAGTTTGGTGATATCAACCGCAGCCATGCCCTGCTGCGTGGAACGGGTACACCCTTCCATGCAGAGATTCGGGCAGAGATATCCGCAGACCGTGGCCGGGAACGGCGTGTACGCCAATGCGAGATCAACGGCTTCGTCGATCAGGCCGTCACGCACCAGACGCCAGCGTTCTTGCACGGGCATGCCGGTAGGACAGCTGGATTGACAGGGGGCCATGTACTTGCGGTTTTCCCAGACCGGCACCTTGCGGCGCAAATCACCATGCACAATGAGCGGAATCGGAGAACGGTCAAGATCGGTCAAATCACCGATCATGCCCCCCTGCCCGAGTTCGGCATCCCAGACATTCGCCCGGAAATCCGCCATGGAACGACGTACCCTGCCCTTCTTTTCAAACGGGGTTCTGGCGCGAATTAGCTGCCACTCCTCGCGGCGGGTCAGGCGCTTGAGCAGTCTCGGCCTCTTTATCTTCCCGAGATACTCAGCCAGACTTTCCGTCAGCCATTCCCATGTTTCATCATCGATAGGCTCCATGACCGCATCTGCCTGCGAAAATCCGTCGATGGGACCACGCACGAAAATCCGCCCGCCGACCATCCCGACACAGGGCCGGTAGCCAAGGACGTTTTTCGGGTTCTGGGCATCATGTCCGCAGACAACAGCCGTGCCGCCCGCCATGAACTCGGCGAAATAATCACCGACCGATCCGAGCACCCACAGTTCCGGTGCAGCAAACCGAGGGTTCGTCTTGGTCATGGTCATGCCACGCGCACCGATGTCACCCGCAACAAAGACCTTGCCCTGAGCCATGGCATTGCACGCGCCGTTGCTGGCGCTGCCGTGCACAACGATCTCGGCCCCGGCGTTCAGCCAGCCGATGTCATCGGACGCGGCCCCCATGATCTCAATGGTTGTGCCGGGGAATCCTTTGGAACCGATACGCTGGCCCGGTGATCCCGTAATGGTGACGTGGATCGGCTCCTCCTTGGAAATCCAGAGCCGACCGCCAATGCCATGCTGGCCCATGGCGTCTATTTCAAGCTTGCGGGCACCGGTTCGAATAGCAGCCTGAACGCGCTCCTCAAGAATGCGCGACTCTATGCGGACGCCGTCTTCATGCCCGTCTATACGATATATCTTCTTAGCCATTTCTCTCTCCAAACCTAGATCACGTACTTGATGTCGAGACGATCTGCGACGTGCTTGTCACTGACGCCGAGAGCGTCGGACATGCCGATGGGCAAGGACGTGGAACGTCCGAGCGGTGCGAACACCTTACGCAGTTCCGTGTCGAAGCTCAGGTAGAAATCCACGACGCGCTCGGCAACCTTTTCAGGATCGAGACGACGGTAGACTCTCGGGTCCTGCGATGTGATGCCCTTGGGGCAGACGCCGATATTGCAGACATTGCAACGGTCTTTTTCACTGCCCACGCATCCGGCTCCGGCCTGCATGACGTACTTGCCGATCTGCACCATGCTCGCACCGAGCATGATGAGCGCAGCGGCATTAGCTGCGAGATTGCCATGCTTGCCGATGCCGCCTCCTGCGATGAGCGGAATTTCATTCTGTGCGCCGGAAAGACACAGCGCCTTGTAACAGTCGCGCAGGTTGGAAGCGATGGGATGTCCCATGTGGTTCATGGAAACATTGTACGCCGCCCCGGTGCCGCCGTCTTCACCATCAATGGCAAGTCCGGCTGCATACGGATTACGCACAAGGTTGTTCAGCACTGCCAGCGACGTCGAAGATGCCGAGATTTTGGGATAAACCGGCACTCGAAATCCCCAGGCCATGGACATGGACTGGATCATCTTGGAAACGGATTCCTCAATGGAGTACTGCGTCTGGTGCGTCGGCGGACTCGGCAGGCTCACGCCCTTGGGCACACCGCGAATGGCAGCGATAAGCTCATTGACCTTGGACCACATGAGCAAGCCGCCGTCACCGGGCTTGGCACCCTGACCGTACTTGATCTCAATGGCACACGGATCTTCCTTCATCTCGGGGATGGCGTGGATGATCTCGTCCCAGCCGAAATAACCGGAAGCGATCTGCAAAATGACATATTTCAGGAAACGGGAACGCAACAGACGCGGCGGGCACCCGCCCTCGCCCGTACACATACGCACAGGCATGTTCAGTTCTTCGTTGAGATATGCCACGCCCATCTGAAGCCCTTCCCACATGTTCGGGGAAAGCGCACCAAAGGACATGCCGCCGATGACAAGCGGATAAATTTCACGGACCGGCGGCTTCCAGCCATTCTCCCGGTGACACTTAATCTCATCCTCGGGGGACAGGACGCGCCCAAGCAGGGTCCGCATCTCGAATTCATGACGCCCCGCATCGAGCGCGGGATCGGTCAGCATGGAAATACGAATGAACTTCAGTTGATCGAGCAGGCTTTCGCTGCTGTTCCGACGACCGCCGCGGGTCCGAGGCTGGCCACCGCGATTATTTTGAAACTGTAGTGTCGTGGAGTCGTACTCTCTCTGCGGTTCAATAGCGTTGTTAGGGCAAACCATGTTGCACATGGAGCAGCCGATACATGCATACGCAGGGTCCGTGCGCTGCCGGATGCCGTAAAAGGTGGAAAACTCGTTCGTAGGTTTGGCCGCCAGCCCCATGGACGTCTTGATCTCGCGCTTGCGAAACACACCCAGTTCAATGGCATTGACCGGACAGACCGAAGTACACCGCCCGCATTTGGTGCAGGTATTGATATCCCACTTGACCTGCCAGGGCAGGTCCTTACGACTTAAGGTTGAAGGCGTAATGGGTCTTTCTGAGAGCATTGGACAACCTCCCGGCAATCGGGTCCAACAATTGCCGTATCAAGATGCATAGGTTGGAAATCTTTACTTTTATCTCGTTCGGGAATGGCGGCATTCAATCCGCATATTTCCGAGGAAAAGGCATAAATACCGAGTTCGGGATTGCCTCCGACCACGCCGGGGCGCAGCTTCTTGCGATCCTGAACCATGAACATGGTGCCGTCTTCAAGACAGCCGATGATGCAGTTGGGGCCGTCAATGATCAATTTCCGGCAAGCCTTCTTCAGGCTGGAAAGAAATTCGCGGTCCTGATGATCCACCATTTCCTCATCACTCATGGGGGTAATGACATGCTTGTACGCACTGATATCAAGACCGAGTTTCTTGGTGGCGTAATGTGCAATATGCGTAAACACCTCGGAATCGGACTGATAGCCTTCGTAACCGGTCACGCCGCGCGACTGGAGATATTCCTTGATGGGAACAAACGCCGTATTCTCGCCATTGGTCATGGTGCCGACGCCCTCAATGAAGAAGGGATGGCAGGCATACAGGTTAATGGCGTAGTTTGTGTTCTGACGCCCCTGCGCGAGAATGTGCCGTGCATGCAGCTCCTCCCGGCCAAGCTGGAGATACTCTCCGATAGCCAAAGGGTCGCCCACTTCCTTGATCATGATGGTGTCCGGCCAGAAGGAAAAGACCATCATGTCGCCGGTCCTCTCTCCCTCCGCACGTAGGTCAAGGCGCATCTGCACGAGTTGTTCATCCCGCTTGGCCTTGGGCAAGGCCTGCCACTCCTCTGACATGATATATGCCAAAGACGCATAGGTTCCGCGCCGCGGAGTTCCGGACGGAGGCCGGGACTCCGGCTTGAACATGGCGGAATATTTGGCGCGATGCCCACGTTCAGCCATATATTCATAAACCCGCTTCAACCCGGCGTCAGTAAAGATACCGGATAGAATCGGATTTTCCTTCAAATCTTCAAAAGGACCGCCAAGCCCGCTGAGATACAGCCCCACCCCGGAACCGTCATGCCCTTCTTTCATGACATTGAGGGCATCGATGGCGCGCATGGGTGACACCGGGTCGCGGCTTGTGAGCGCAAATAAACGGCACATAAACTCAAATAACCCCACGGTTAAAAGTTGCCGGATTCAACACAGCTTCGAAATCGCCATGCAATCCGCCTTGCTCAGAGATTCAAAATTTAACGTTTTTGAAAAAAATGTGATTTTATTCATTCACAAAAAACACAATCATAACCGCCATAACGTCGATTAACACTAGACCAAAACACAATACGCTGCAACCAATCAAAGAACAGCAAAATTAACACTTTTGTCAGCAAGAACGTTTTCCATATGGAAACAGGTACCCATTTATCCCCAAGAGTGTTTTTACCCCACTTCCTCACCGTCAATCCTTCACTGCAAACACAAGATAGTTGTGTGCACTTCTTATTCATTCTTCAAAAAACAAGAACAAAGCTTCACTTTACAACATCACCCACACACTTCACTTTAACTGAATTCGCATAGCCAAAGCCACCTGAAACCGCCTTTGCTGACATTATTATTTTTCAAAAAGAAAACCGGAAGAGCACGCCATTTTTAAATGTGCCACATTTCACAATTGGTGTTTGACATGCCATTTGAGTTTCTGTAGACCAACTCCCCGACGCACGAGGAAACCCCTCAATGCGCCATTGGTAGGGAAAAAATCCAAAGGCGCTTGCTCCTTTTCTCGAAGTGGCATGAGAAAAACGGAACAAGCAGGCCAAAGCTGAAGAATGTCTGCGATTGCGTTTTGGGGACGCACGACTTTCAACAACAACGGATTATGCTTGAAAAGCATACGCAGCAAGACAAGACAAGCATGTTTCTTGATCGGTCGCCCGGTCTGAATCATTTAAATTAATGGATTAAATACAATGGATAACGCACAACTTCACATGGCCCCCATGATCTCCGCCCCCGCAACCCAGCCCAAGATGGAACACTATGTCCCGGAAAAGGGTGTCTGCACCAAAGAAATCAACTTTGTTGTTGAGAATGGCAGCATCGACTACGTCGAATTCGGAGGCGGCTGTGAAGGTAACCTCAAGGCCATCGCTTCAATGATTGAAGGCATGCATGTCGATTTCGTTCTGGACCGTTTCAGCGGCATCACCTGCGGCTCCAAATCTACTTCCTGCGTGGACCAGCTGTGCCACGCCCTGCGTGAAAAGATGGCAAAAGAGCAGTCCAAATAAGTTCTTCCAGAATTTCACTACAGATCGAAATGGCAAAGAAAAAGAGTCAGCGGTTAACCGCTGACTCTTTTTCTTTGTCTATTGTATCAAGCCTCTCATTATACTGAGAGTAAAATCATTCGAATTACTCGGCAAAAGGATCGGCCTTGATGGTTTCCCTTACTGCCACGGCAAGAAAGTCCGCCGGAGAAATACCATATTCACGACAGTACTTTTCCATACGCCCAACCAAATGCGTATGCATGACAACTTCAAACTCCTCAAAGTCACTGCCGTCTCCGACAACCTCAACAAAAATGGCTTTCCGCCCCTTGTTTTCCGGCAGTGCCAGCAGCTCCTTTTTCCCGGTAGCCTCAGGTAACTCATTCCCCTCTTCAAGGTACATCTCAACGTAAAGGGCCAGAGCCTCATGTGCCTGATCAACAGCTTCATTAAGGTCCTCACCAAACGTAGAGCATCCCGGGAAATCGGGAAAAGTCACACCAAAGCCCTGCTTTTCTTTTTCAAACAAAGCGACATACTTCATATATACTATCCTTATTATATCAGTCTCTTAATGAAAACTATTCACTGACATGCGGAAGCGCTTCCATAACCCGCCGACTCACGAGCATGAACACCTCTGACTGTTCCTGCAAATGACCGGCAAGCGTTTCAGCTTCCTCGCCGGAACCACAGAATAAATCCATACGTGTCCCCTTGATGGCTCCACCGGTATCCTGCGCCAGCACAAGCGACATGAACGGATCGGATTCGCCATTCTCATAATCCATGAGCAACGTCTTGAGGGCAAGCACACTGCCAAGAGGAATCATGGTCCGATCCACCGCCGCGCTAACACGCGGCACAAGAATGGAATTGATAGAACCATATGGGCCGTCATCGGATAAACGGAAAAACACATAGCTGGGATTCTCAAACATCAACTGCTGTGCGGTCTCGGGATTGGCGTTGAGAAATGCCCGAATGCGCTGCATGCTCATTTCCTCACGCGGGACATGCCCACGCTCAATCAGCAACTTGCCGAGAGAGACATACTTGTGACCGTTTTTACCGCCATAAAGAATATGCTTCACAGAACCATCCGGCAACACAAGACGACCGGAACCCTGAATCTGAAGGAAAAATATATCCACCGGGTCTTTGGCCCATGCGATCTCGCGTCCTCTTCCGGCAAGCACGCCCTTCCCGTCAATGGCTTCCCGGTCGAAATACGGCTCAATGCCTTCCTCGCCCATACGATAAACGAGCGACTGCCCTTTCCAACGGTAATGGAAGTTGCTGAGGTTTGTTGTCTTCAAATCCTCGGGCACACCATAAAGCGGATACTTGAAGCGGTCATCCGGCGTAAGAGAAGCTTCCAGCCACGGCTCGTAGTACCCAGTCAACAACGTTCCCGGTGCCACCTTGAGCCATTGAAAACGTTCGGCAACCAGACGGGGGTTACGATCAAGCTGCGGCAACAGCCCGATGAGTTCGGCCACACTGTCGCCCAGTTGCGCCCATGTCAGCTCAAGCCCGGGACGATTCACGCACACCGCATTCTGCGGACGCCTGAGAATGTAACCAAGGCTGTCCTCAAGAGCCGGACGCAATGCGGTCCAGGATCGCAGGCCCTGCAACCGGGTGGAAAGATGCGCCGCAAGACTTTCAGCCTCACTATCCCCAACCCGCTGATAGGCAGGAGTCTGATCGATTGAAGGGACTCCGCTTTTCTGCGGACATCCAAAGCAGGCAAGCAGGACTGAAAAACCAAAAACAACACACAGGAATCGCCGTAGCGTCAGCACTCTTTCACCTCGGAATCATTGAGATCATCCGCATATTCTTCCATATAAATCTGCAACATCACCATGACAAAACTCAGGATAAGCGGGCCATAAAAGATTCCAAGCATTCCGAAGCTGTACACCCCGCCAAGAATGGCGAGAAAAATATAGAACGTAGACACACGGGACGCTTCCCGCATGAAAATCGGACGAAGAACCGTATCAATACCGACAACAAACACACCACACCAAAGGGCCAGAAAAATTGCCATTTTCCAATCACCGGCCAGCAACAGATACGCGACCGAAGGCACCCATACCAGACCAGTGCCAAGGACCGGAATCAACGACGCCAATGCCATCATCGCTCCCCAGAAGAAAGCGGGAATACCAGCAATGGCAAGTCCGATGCCGCCTGCGAATCCCTGTAAAACAGCGACAAGCAAACATCCCATGAGAACGCCACGCGCAACCCGCTTGAGACTGTCGATTATGTAGTCTTCCTGTCGAGGCCGCAGCGGAGAGAGGTGCTTGAGGTACGCCACCATTTTGCCGCCATCACGGAGAAAATAGAACAGAATGAAAACCATCAGCAGAAAATGCAGCACCAATTTCATGGCGTTGCGAACAAATCCTGTCCCGGCCGAAAGCATGGCCTGGGCAAATTCCTTTGAATACTGGATGAGGCTGGCCTGAATATCCATTTCATTGATACGCAAAAACGGCAGTTCCATATGAATCCAGTTCATGTATTTATTCAACAGGTCGTTACGAGCCAGAGAATCGACATCGGCTGTGGCTATCCATGAATTCAATGACACTAGGGATTCCACCCCCTGACTCATGAGCGCCATCACCAGAAATCCCATGGGCAAAAGCAGGCAGAACACGATAATCGCGACAGTAATCAGCGAAGCCCACGAACGATGCCCCTTGGTCACTTCAAGTGCCCAAGCGAAAACCGGCGCAAACAGCACGGCCAGCACAGTAGAGAAAATCAGCGTATGCAAGAACGGTTGAATCAACGAAAAACCGAGATACAGGGAAAGAAACAGCAGAAGGATGAGAAACACCTTGTAGATGCCACCCGACAGTAAGGATGAAGAATTAGTAGTATTGCTCATGAAATGGACATGCTCCGAGATTTCCTTTTGGATACTCAGTTTTTCTTCATTTATCCAGAGTCGATTGCACGATGGACGCGACCGTATCGATATCCACCGGCTTGGCAATATAATCGTCCATCCCAGCATGGATGCAGCGCTGTTCATCTCCCCACATGGCGTGGGCGGTCAGAGCAATGATGGGAATATCGGGGTTGAAACAGCCGGTCACAGGTTCACGAATGGCCCGAGTCGCCTCGATCCCATTCATGATCGGCATTTCAACGTCCATGAGGACGACATCGAACTGTTCCGTCTTGAGTGCGTCCACAGCCTGCAAACCATCTTCGGCCAAAACGACTTCACAACCCATTTTCTCAAGCAATCTGGTAATATACCTCTGATTAACAAGATCATCCTCGGCAACCAGCACTTTGGCACCGGCAAGCGGTTTCTCGTCCGCCATGACAGCCGCGGACGGCGTCTGCTGCTCATAACGGCTCACTTTGAGCGGAACCGTAAACGAAAAACTGCTCCCCTTGCCCTCTTCACTACTGCAATGGATGGAACCGCCAAGAATGGTCAACAACTTGTTCACGATGGCAAGCCCCAATCCCAGCCCACCGGTTCCATGTGACAAATGGTCCTCGGCCAGAGAAAAGCAGTCAAAGATTTCATCCATCTTCTTTTCAGGTATGCCGATGCCGGTATCCTGCACAATAACCTGCACAACAATCGTATCATCTTCAAAAACGGGCTTGCCGTCGTCGTCAATTGCAGCCGGAGACACATCCACCATAACCAATCCCGACTTGGTAAACTTCACGGCATTATTGATTAAATTACCTAGTATTTGCCGCAACTTGCCGGAATCTCCCCGCAACCACCCCGGCATTGCGGGTGACATCGAATAATCAATTTTTAGTCCTTTTCCCACGGCGGCACGATGATACTGGGACAAGATTCCCGTCAGCAAATCCTCAAAACGAAAGTCCATTTCCCGACTCTTCAGGGTGCTGGCTTCAAGCTTGGAATAATCAATAATCTGATTAAGCACCGACAACAGGGACATGGCTGAATCCTTGATAAGTTGCACATTCTCCCTGTATTGCCCATCAAGGTCTGACAGCAGCAGCAATTCAGACATCCCGAGAACGCCATTCATGGGAGTCCGCAACTCGTGACTGATGGTTGCCAAAAAGGATGTTTTGGCACGATTGGCGCTTTCAGCAGCCAGTTTCGCCTTCTTTAGCTCCCGCTCCATCTTATGCTTGTATAAGCCGACCTCAATGGCGGACTTGAGTTCCTTGTGGTCCACCGGCTTGAGAAGATAACCGAACGGTCCGGACTCCTTGGCCCAGCCAAGCGTTTCGTCATCGGCGTAAATCGTCAGAAAGATTACGGGAACATCATAACGACGTGCGATTTCGCCCGCCGCCTCGACTCCATCCATGGCACCTTCAAGGCGTATGTCCATCAAAACAAGATCAGGAGACAACGCTCCAACAAGCTGCAAGGCCTCTTCCCCTGAGGCAGACATCCCGGCGACTTCGAAACCGGCGCGCTCGAGGGCGGCCTGAATATCGAGCCTAGCCACAGCATCGTCTTCAACGACCAAAATCTTTTCAACTGACATGCAACCACCCTTTCACGACAATCAACAAAATTTATTCTCAGCCAATTCGGTTTGTTATCACAGACACGCTATCACCGTAACCCCGTTACAAACATTATTTAGTGCGTCCCTTATACCATTCCCCAAATTTTAGACAAAAATGAAGATTCATCGCCTCACTCAATTCACGGAGAAGCAAAACCGTATATAGTTCGGTCCACAAAAGAATTGGCGCAACAATCAACATCCGCATCCATTGCAGCAGCTATAGAGAGAGATTGTACACACCTTGTTTTTTTTATTCCAAAAAGCTATGAGAGAGTGTCGTTTACTAGACAATATACATTTTTGTCTGATCGGCACCTGTTAAGGATCCAAAAACCCGGCATGACTGTTTACCCGGACAGTCGCTGTTTTACCCGGACAGCGGTCGGAGCTGAGGAGACCACCAACCCATGTTTCATTGGAGGAAAGGATGAAACGCATTATCGCAATTGTCGCCCTACTGTCCCTGATGCTGTGTGCGGCCATGTCGGCCAGCGCCGCAGACATTGATCTCGCCAAAAAATCCACACTGGAAAAAATCGTCCAAAGCGGCGAACTCCGTGTCGGTCTTGAAGCTGGGTACATGCCCTTTGAAATGACTGACAAAAAAGGCAACATCGTCGGTTTCGATGTAGACCTGTGTAAAGAAATGGCAAAAGCCATGGGCGTCAAGCTGACCGTGGTCAACACAGCCTGGGATGGCATCATCCCCGGTCTGCTGTCCAACAAATACGACATTATCTCTTCCGGCATGACCATCAATCAGGAACGCAACCTGAAGGTCAATTTTGCCAATCCCTATATCGTCGTAGGCCAGACCGCACTTATCCACAAAAAATACGCCGCTGAAATCAAGTCCTACAAGGACCTGAACAACCCCAAGTACATCATTACCTCCAAGCTCGGCACCACAGGTGAACAGGCCGTCAAGCGCATGTTCCCCAAGGCACAGTACAAATCCTTTGAGACAGAGTCCGAAGCCATGCTGGAAGTACTGAACGGCAAAGGCGCAGCAACTGTGTACGACCTGCCCATGACCTCCATCTTCTACGCTGAGCGCGGCAAGGATGCAGGCATGATCTTCCTGAACAAGCCCTTCACCTATGAGCCGCTGGGCTGGGCCATCAACAAGGGTGACCCGGACTTCCTGAACTGGCTCAACAACTTCCTCGTCCAGATGAAGAACGACGGCCGCTACGACCGCATCTACAACAAGTGGTTCGGCTCCAACAACTGGCTCAAAAACGTCCAGTAGAATCCGCCCCGATCAAACCGGGGACCGTCAAAGGTCCCCGGTTATTTTTTCGAGCTTTAATCACATAGAGTTATTACATGACCAATACGGCAAAGGTTGCCTCCCAATCGGGCGGCAACAAAGATCTTTTCTGGAAGATAGTCTATTTCGTCGGGCTGTTCAGTATCTGCCTCGGTTTTTACATCGCGACCGAGCAGGCTGATTACATCTGGCGCTGGAACCGCCTCCCGCGATATTTTTACTACGTCGACACCATTGACGTGAACGCGGAAATTGAAGGTGAAGTCTCTTCTGTCAGCCACAAGGACGGCGAGTCTGTCGTCATCATCCAAGGTGACGGGGAATCCGAATACTACACAATTCCCGGCTCTGACATTCGCGTCAGCGAAGGCGACATCATTTACATGGGTGATACCATCGGCGTATATGAAGAAGGGAGAAAAGGCCTTCTGGTAGACGGCCTCATCATCACCATCGAAGTCAGCATCGTCTCCATCTTCTTCGGCATCATCCTTGGCCTGTTTACCGGGTTGGCACGCATATCGACCAATCCGGCCCTGAAATGGTCGGCCATCACGTATATTGAACTCATCCGAGGGTCACCGCTGCTCGTCCAGATAATGATCTGGTATTTTGTCATCGGTACGCTCATCAACAACCTGTTGGTCAAGGGCGACCTGCCGCAGATTCCCGAACTGTGGTTCGGTATTGCCTCTCTCGCCATCTTCGCTGGAGCCTATGTTGCTGAAATCGTCCGGGCCGGCATCCAATCCATCCACAAGGGACAGATGGAGGCCGCACGCTCACTCGGCATGCCCAAAACAACAGCCATGCGCAAAATCATCCTGCCGCAGGCGTTCAAACGCATCTTGCCACCTCTGGCAGGACAGTTTATCAGCCTCATCAAGGATTCCTCGCTGCTCGGCGTCATCGCTATCCGCGAACTGACCAAGGCAACCCGCGAAGCCGTGACCACAAGCCTCATGCCCTATGAACTCTGGTTCCTGTGCGGCATCATGTATCTGGTCATCACGTTCGCTTTGTCCATGTTTGTACAATACCTAGAAAAACGGACCGCAGAGGCCTAGTAATGATTGATGTAAAAAACGTATACAAAACATTCTTCGTCCCACACGAAGTCCAGGCACTGCATAATGTCTCGTATCATATTGATCCAGGCGAAGTGGTGGTCGTCATCGGCCCGTCCGGTTCAGGGAAATCCACATTCCTGCGATGCCTGAACCGTCTGGAACACGCCAACGAAGGCCACATCATGATTGACGGGGTCGACATTCTCGACCCAAAAACGGACATCAACAAAGTCCGCATGGAAGTGGGAATGGTATTCCAGTCCTTCAATCTCTTCCCGCATCTGACCGTGCTCGAAAATGTCACGGTAGGCCAGACATCGGTCCGCAAACGCGACAAGAAGGAGTCCAAGGAAAAGGCCATGAACCTGCTCAACAAGGTCGGCATTCACGACAAGGCAGGCGTTTTTCCGGCCCAGCTCTCCGGCGGACAGCAGCAGCGCGTCGCAATTGCCCGTGCACTGGCCATGGAACCGAAGGTCATGCTCTTTGACGAACCCACCAGCGCCCTCGACCCGGAAATGGTCGGCGAGGTGCTGGACGTCATGAAGGCGCTCGCCAAGGAGGGCATGACCATGGTCGTAGTCACCCACGAAATGGGCTTCGCCCGCGAAGTAGCCGATCAGGTTCTGTTCATGGACGAAGGCAAAATAGTCGAAGTCGGCACCCCGGAACACTTCTTCACGAATCCGGAACACGACCGGACAAAGCTGTTCTTGAGTCAGATATTGTAGCTGACAACACATTGAAACAGAGCGGCTTGCGCAGGGTTATGCGCAGGCCGCTCTGTTTTATCCATATCCCCCTTCAGAATTCGACAACAGGCACAGGCTATGGTAAATCCGCTCTTCCTCAAAAGAGAAAAGGATATCCGTTATGGCATCTCAACCCAAATACCGAATCAACCTGCGCCCCTACAGAATTCTCTACTGGCCTGTCTTCCTGCCAGTCGCCCTGCTGTTGGCATTGTTCAACAGGATTTCACCAATACCATTCAAAATCTACAACATCAGAGTTGACCGCATTGGGCAAATGGCAGCCAATCAGGAAGAATTCTTCTGCCAGCTTGAATTGGGGATGCTCCCGAAAGAATTTCGGATATTTGTTCACAGAGACCATCCTAGCAACCGTGCGTTGCTCAACATATTGAAACGCTCCATGCGTATCAACCAGCTCTTTCTTCCTCTCTTTGACGTATGCCGCAAACTGGGAGGCCTCGGCGTCAGCTCGATGGAACTTTGCCAAATGCACGGAGATGATGCCATGCAACTGGCGGCAGAGGCGTCACAACATGTTGACTTCACACAGGCAGAAACGGATGAGGCGAAACGTCAATGCCAGGCCATAGGCATTGATCCGGACAAACCGTTCATCCCTACCCTTTGCCGGGACTCCTCATATCTTTCAAGCCTCAAGGAACCAACCGACGAAGACAGCTACCGCAACTCGGACATAAACACGTTCATTCCAGCCTTGGAGCATCTTGCCGACAACTTTCAAGTCCTGCGTGTCGGCAGCGTGGTCGAAGGCCCACTCAACACACAGCATCCCAACATTATCGACTATAGCCTTTCAGGAAACCGAACCGAACTTCTTGACGTTTATCTGGCAGCCAAATGCCATTTTTTTCTCAGCACCGGGACCGGACTTGATACGATAACTTCATGCCTGTTTCGCAAACCGGTTTTATATGTAAACCTGACACCGGTCGGGGCAGTCTACATGTTCAAACCATGGACAATGTTCATTCCCAAAAAGTATTTTGACCAGAAAAAGGACAGGTACCTCACGCTCAGTGAAATACTGGAAAGTGGAGTTGCCGAATACTATACCCCCAGAGAACTGAACCCTCTCGGCATTGTCATTCACGACAATACGCCAGAAGAAATTACCGAAGCCGTAAAGGAAATGACAGCACGGCTGGACGGCACATGGGAGGAGACCGAGGAAGATCGCGCCTTGCATGAAAAATTCTGGTCACACTTCAAAAAACAGCATCCCAAATTGAAGTATACCGTTCGAGTTGGGACATCATTCATCAGGAACAACCCGAGCTGGTTGGAATAAAACCGCCAAGCACATTGCAGGAACATCATGAGCAAATACAAAAAAGCATTTCTTGATTTTTATGCCGAGCACAAAATATCCCCTGTCTCTCAGGATATTTCCGATATTCAGGCACATTACGCCAGACGAGAAGCCCTGTATCGCCACTTGGGCGTCATCCCGTCTTTCGTCAAAGGGAAAAAAGTCCTTGAATTCGGCCCCGGCAGCGGTCACAACGCGCTCTATACCGCCAGCCTCGGCCCCAACCGGTATGTTCTGGTCGATGGCAATCCGACAGGGCTTGAGGAAACGCGGAAACGCCTGGCTCACTGCGATACGGAAATAGTCGTCACCGAGAGCCTCATTGAATCGTTCGAAACCGACGAAAAATTCGACATTGTCATGTGCGAAGGCGTTCTGCCCTGGCAGACGGAACCGCAAGCCCTTCTCAAGAAAGTCGCCAGTTTTGTCGCTTCCGGCGGCGTGCTCCTGATCTCCTGCAACAACGAGGCTTCGCAGCTGAGCGAGATACTGAGGAAACTCCAGGCACGGCTTATCGTAAGCAAGGAGGCTCCTCTGGCAGAGCAGGTGGAAAAACTCCTCCCGGTCTTCAAGGCCGACCTCGAATCGCTCGCAGGCATGTCCCGTCCCCATGAGGACTGGCTTATCGACCAGATACTCCAGCCATTCATTGGTGAATGCCTTTCCATTGGTGATTCAATCATCGCACTGGATAACGACTTCGATGTCTACTGCACCTCTCCCCACTTCCTCCTCGACTGGTCATGGTACAAGGAAGTTCCAATCCGTGAAAAGACGACCAACCAAGTCGGTCTCCAGTCATTTCAGCAAAACATTCACAACTTTATCGACTACAGATTTTCATTTCCTCCTCGCCCGGTTGAGGACAACATGAAAATCGACAGCCTTGTTTCCGACATACTGGCAGATGTGCTGGGATATGAGCAAACAGAAGAAAACAGCCATGTTGAATCCATCCAGAAAACACTGGAAGCCCTGGTTGCTGAAGTAGAACCATTTTCCCATCAAACCGCCGAAAGCCTTGCGGACTTTGCCAATGGCGTCAAAACCTATCGAGAAACGGGCAATTTCCCGACACTGACAACATTCGCTCCGCTGTTTGGCCGGGGACAGCAGTACGTCTCATTCATCCGGAGATAGTCACCACCACAAAAAGAATCAGGGGCGTCGAGCAACAACTCGACGCCCCTGACGTTTCTGCCATTCAAATCATTTCGCCGCCATTCAGGTCAGGAAATCCACCTCTCCGAACTTCACGGCAACCAAATACATCAGGGAAACAGACTTCACCACTCTTGCCGAAGACAACGCGTCGTTGGCACACCTTCCCTGTTGGAAATCAGCGCCCGATGCCACAACGACAATGCCCTGCTCCCCGGCAAGGGACGTTAGGTCATCCGAACGAAGCCTGATAACCCCGCAATGGAATTCTCCCACACCGGAATCGTCTACAACGGCAACGTTCTTCTTTCCGACAAGGGAAAGTCTATCAATTATTCTGGATGTATAGTCATCAATTCCCCAAAAAACAACCGGGCAACGGTTCAAGTCAACCGCTCCGGTCAGCATATCGAGGTAATCAAAGATGTCCGTCAAGGAGAAGCGGAAATCACTTCTCAGTCTATCAAGCGCCTTGATTAAACGTTTATCCTGGAACAGCAACGCAGCCGCAGCCAGAAAAGCCGTCAAATCCACCGACTCCGATTCGCAGGCGACCTGCCTGATAAAATCGACCATCGGTTCGGCATTGCCGCCAGCCACGCTCTCCATCAACGCACCGCGTGCCTGCCGAAGGACCTCGTAGGAATTTACAGGGTACTGTCTTTCCTCAATCGTATCGCAACGCAACCCAAGCTGAGTCGCAACCGCCTGCCCACACAGCCCCCAGAACAAAGGCGTGCCGTGTTCGAGGTCCCTCTCAAACCGTATTGACACCTTCCCGTCGTCAATATCAATTCTGGGGACCAGATAAGGGAAAAGATCATCGTACGTGTAGCCGGCTTTCAATGCGTCGGACATGACTTCGTTCGTATCGACAAACTGAATATCAAAGTCGGCTTCACATCTTTCATAAAAAGCCGGAGCGTCTACGGACAAAGCATCCCAATCGGTCACCCACTGCCGTGAAAGCCCGTCATACAAGCCCGGATCAAACCGTTTGAGAAGCAGCATTTTCGTCGAAGGCAATTCCTTGCGAAGCATGCCGATATACGCATGAAGCTCATCGAAATACCGATCATTGGTTTGGTATTTTTCAGTAAACTCAGCCTCGATATAGGCGGCAAGAGCCGGATAGTTCCGACGCAAATCCTTGATCTTGCAAGCAATGCAATAATTCAGGGTGTTGTGGGTATACAAAGCCCTCTTATGGAAAAGATTCAAGACGACAACATCTGCCTTTTTCTCGAGCAGATGCCTCGTCGGCACGGAAATGCCGATTCCCCCAAACCGGATCAATGAAGCAAGTTCATCCTTGCTGACAAACCGCAACAAGTCTTCCTTGATTCGGGAAAGAGCCGGTCCTTCTTGCTCTTCAGCCCTGAAACTCAAAAAAAAGGAAGATGATACGTCCGAAAAAGCAGGGGCATCAGCCAACGCGTGAAGTTGACAATTCCCATTGAAGACAAGTGATTTCATAAAACAAAACTGTCTGAATTTTGAAACACTATTTCGAAAAAATCGACACCGTCGGCAGGCAGCTGATGAAACGACCACCCTCTTCGATGTATTTCTGGTGTCGACGATAAATGGGACCGGCATATCGCCATGCCAGATTCAGAACATAATCAGGCCTGTGTTCGTAAATCATGGCGGAATCATGAACCGGAATATGCTGCACGGGGCTGTACATGCCGATCTTGACCGGATTGTCGTCATACAAGCAGTCAATCAGATCGCCCAAGCCCATGTAGTAGATCAGCGAAGTGGCACCGATTGACGCACCATAGGCACCAACTTTCTTTCCCTGTGCCTTGAGATCGGTCAGCAATTCCCGGATCTCGCTCTTCATCTGCTCACACAGCTTGGCAAAGACGGTAAAAGGAGCCATGCCCTCGAATCCGAGTTCCCGCTCCAACGTCGCCAAACCAGTGACATTGGTAGTGACCGGACGCCCGCCGCCCTTACGCTGAACCGTGCCGCGGATGGACCCGCCCTTGGTGGGGATACGCTTGATATCAATCAACTCCAGACCATGTGCTTCAAAGAACTTCTGAAGCGGCAGCACCGAGAAATAACACAGATGCTCATGCGTCAGGTTGTCTATGACCACATTCTGCACGGTATCCATCATGTATCCGGTTTCAAAAACGAAGACACCATCGTCAGCAAGCAGCGTGGTGATGCCCTCCATGATATCGGTGAGATCGTCGATGTTGGCCATGACGTTGTTGGCGGTAATGATGGTCGCCGCACCCTTCTCGTCTCTGATCTTCTCCGCCATCTCCCGATTGAAGAACGCGGCCCATGTCTCCAGTCCGTTTTTGGTGGCTTTTTCAGCCAAAGCCTTGGCAGGATCAATACCGAGCACGTTCATGCCGTGGGCCTTGAGTCCTTTGAGCAAGGCACCGATGTTGGAACCGATATCGACGGTCAAGGCGCCCTGAGGGGGATTGATCTTGTCCATGAGGTATGCAGCATAGTCTTCGAAATGCTGCATCAACCCGAGGGACGAGCTGGTTTCATACAGGTAGTTGGAGTAGATGATGTCAGGATCGATCACGGTAGTGGACTGCAACAGACCACAGTCTTCACAGAAATTTATTTCCAACGGATACTCACCCTGCGGACGGTCAAACTGCTCCTTTGTGACGAAATCATCACCCAGCGGAACCGCGCCCATATCGACAACCAGCTTCAGATTCTTGGATTTGCACAGTCGGCAATCATCTCTCTTGAAAAATTCACTCACGCTCTCAATCCTTATTTTTTGCGGGTAACATCCATGTCGAGACCTGCCAGTTCCCGGCAAAGCCCTTCAGGCCACTGTAACGAAACTCCTCCATCCACGGTCATGGTCTGACCCGTGACAAACGAGGCGTCACCGGAAAGCAGAAACCTGACGACCTTGGCCAATTCTTCGGAGGTTCCCATACGGCCCAGAGGAGTCAGTTTTTCGTACAACTCCATCAACGGCCTGTTTTCGTAATAAAAAGATTTTGACTCTTCCTTGAGCACACTGCCGGGACGAACGCAGTTCACCCGAATCCCCTGCGATCCGAGAGTGACTGCGTAATATCTCACGATCTGCTCGATACCGGACTTGCCCATGTGGTAGCTCAGGGGTTGCTCCGACGCCACGAACTGACCGGCAATGGAACTGATCGCGACAATGGACTTCGGCCCGTCTGCAGAAAAGCGAGGTATAGCCGCATCAATGATGTCACGGGTAGCGGTCAGGCTGACGGCGATCTCCTTTTCCCAGTCATCACCGTCGCCACGGAAGCGCTGGAAAAAGGCAACGCCGTTGAGAGGGCCATTTGCGGCAACTGCACTGTCAACAATGAACGAGCCGCTTTCGGCATCCGTAATGTCGGCCTGAATAAACTTCACTCCGGGCAAGGCCGCATCATCTTCACGAGGCTCCCGCCTTCCGACGACTGAGACCCGGCCTCCGACGGAGGACAGCAATTTTACCAGTTCACGGCCGCCGCCATGCGTTCCCCCGATGACAAGTACGTGCGTGTCTTTCATGCTTACAGCTCCTCAATTTTCCGGGAAACTTCAGCAACATATTCCCAAACGCCATCCGCACCGTCCTCAGGTGCCCACTCGGGAAACTCCGCATCGTCCGGATCAAACGGCCCGGTGGTCGCTTCGCAGAACACCAAGGCGTCCGAACGGATGATCACCATGTGGACAGTCCCTTTCGGCATGCGGCAGTAGAAGGGGTATCCACTGGAGTAATCCCCAACGCGGCAACTTTCGCAAACGGTTCCGTCGTCATCAAAAATGACGATATCAGCAACCCCGGACAGGACCTGAAAAGATTCGTCGCGCCCTTTGTGCAGATGCGGACGAACATAGGCGTCCCTGCCGTGGATGATAAACATCTCGTGCAGCAGGGAGTCCGGAGCGGCATGAGTACAAAGCCGCACACGCTTGCGAGGATTCAGCGCAGCCAGCTCCTCAAGTTCGCGCATATCGCTTTCCGAAAGGCGCGTCACACGCTCTGCCGTGTACAAGACCTCATCGTTGATTCGGGTATACTTCATGCGACCGGGGGCTACACGAAACCCAGATGCTCTTCATCCGCATCCAGATAGTCAAGCAGCAACTTGTTTTTAGAGTTGGCGACGCAATGATGATTGCAATGGCAGGACGGGTCTATGCCGAAGAACTTGTCCTTGCCGTTCATCCAGAAGTCCTTGAAGGTCGTCCCCTCAAGAGTGCCAATCAACCCCTCGTCAAGGTTGTACGCCTTGTCCTGACAGGAATAAACGTTCTGATCGGCACCGATGACGGGCAGCACCTGAATGTACGGACACCACTTGTACGGCTTCTCGAACCGTTCATCCAGCCGGTGATATGCGTCAAACACCTCGAAATCGGGACCGGCGAGTTCATCCATGACACGATCCACCTGTTCACGGGCGAGATCGAAGAAAGGTTCGTGGTAGGCGTTGTTGAGCGCGCCTTCGTTCTCCACGATGCACGGGGAAATCTTGACGCTGTCGCCCCCCATCTCACGAACACGTTTGGCGGCTTCATAGATATGCCCGACGTTTTCCTTGTCCACAATATAGCTGACACCGAGACGACAGTCACCGCCATACCCTTTGAACTCGGCAATGTTGTTCAGGATGGCGTCATATTCGCCATGCTCGACCCCGCGATACCGGGTGTAACTTTCGTTGTCCCAGCCATCCATGGAAACGCGTACCCAAGAGCCGTGTCTGGCAAAAAGCTCGGCGACTTCGCCCTTGAGCAGCCCCCCGTTCGTCAGCGTGGCGAACCGGACGGGTGAATCGACCAGCCGCCGAAGGACATCCACCAGATGCGGATAGAACAGTGGCTCGCCGCCCCCGCTGAAGGTCACGGCCTTCACGCCCATATCGATGATATCCTCGGTAATCTCCATCATCTTGTCTTTCGGGATGGAATCGGAAATCTTCATATCCTTGCCGAGTTGGAGGGAATCTTCGCGATACGCGCAATAGCGGCAACGATGGTTACAACCGTTGATCGGCTTGATGCGGATATGAAGCGGCGGAAGAATAGCATCCGATTCCTGCGGCAGTGAGTCCACTTTATCCTTGAAGTGGAATATCTTCATTGCGGTATAAATATTGCCCACGTCTTTCTCCTACTCGAAGTAAATGAACTCGAAATCGCCGGTATATCCGAAATGATCGAACACCCATTCCCATGCACGCTTTGTGTAAAACGATTCGCAGGTCAAGGCCCAGCATTGCAGATTGAATTGCTCCAGTTCGTTGCGATAGCTCTCGACACAGATGTACTTGTTCTTACCCACACGCTCAATCTCTTCCAGTGCGACCTTCAAATCAAAAATTTCAAGATTATGCAGCGTGTTCAAGGTAATCACGAGATCGAATTCATTATCCGCAAACGGATACGGTTCTTCGGCCCGGTGATTGAAAAGGTTGTCGCGTATCTCTTCCTGAGCATCGGCAAGCCCATGCTCGGAAATATCAAAGCCATGCACTTCCATGCCGAGGAGATGCAATTCGTAAAGCAGATAGGCTTTACCGCACCCGACATCGAGGATCTTGTCGCCCTTCCTGAGACCATAGGCCTCGATCATGGCTTCGGCAACCGGCTTCCAGCGACCGGGCATATATCGGTAGCCACCGTAACCATACCGGCGATCACCATCCCAGTAGTCGGCTTCATACTCTTTTGCCTTGAGCATGCAGTGAACCTTCTCATCCACCATGCGGGCCACGTACTCCCTGCTCGTACTCGTATGCAGCGGTGTGACGAATTCTCTCAACTTACCCATGCCAGCTCCAATACGCATATCTGATAACAATTGCGGTCAGCCGACGGTAAAACCGTCAGACTGACCGCCGGATTATTCATTGATCAGCACCGAGCCGATTACCCTTTCAGCAGTTCAATCGCGGTTTCGGCAAGCGGCGCAGGCCAGATGCCGTAGCGCTCCATGATGAGATTCTGCGTCCCGTAATGATCCGGAAAAACATCCGGCACCCCGACGCGCTTGAATTTGCGCTGCACACCGGCCTCAAGCATGGTTTCCGCAACCGCGCTGCCGAGGCCGCCGATCACGGTATGTTCTTCAACGCTGATGACGGCATCGACCTTGTCCATGGCGGACAGCAGCATCTCCGTATCCAGCGGTTTGACCGTCGGCAAGTGAAGCACGGAAGCGGACACGCCCTTTTCCTCAAGCAGGTCGGCAGCCTCGCGGCATACGCGCAGCCCGATACCCGTGGTCACGAGCAGAACGTCACTGCCCTCGCGGTACATCTGTCCCTGTCCGATGACAAAAGGCTTGTCCGGATCGGTGACGATCGGATCATAGCCCTTTGCAAGGCGGATATAGATCGGATGCGGCCAATCGACCGATACCTTCATGAACCGCTCCATCTCCTCGGCATCAGCCGGACAGACGATGGTCATGTTGGGCAAGGCCCGCATGAGCGCGATATCCTCCACGGCAAGGTGGGTGGAACCGAGCGGCGCATAGACAAGTCCGCCGCCGTTGCCGATCAACCGAACCGGCAGGTCATGCAGGCACAAAGGTCCATGGCGACCTGTTCAAGGGCACGGCGGACGATGAACGTGGCAATGGTATTGACGTACGGAATACGTCCTTCCATGGCCATGCCCGCTGACATGCCTATGATGTTCTGCTCGTTGATTCCCTCTACAAAAAACTGGGCAGGCAGCTCCTCCCGAAAATCGTCGAGAGTCTTATGCCCGAGATCAGACCCGAGGAAAACGACATCGTCATTTTTTCGGGCCAGCTCATGCACCATTTCAAGACATTTCTTACGCATGAATTATCCTTCCAGACATTTTCGCATGGCAGCGATATCGTCTGCCGGAAGTTTGCTTTTGTGATGCCATGCAAGGTCATTTTCGGCAAACTCGATGCCCTTGCCCTTGACCGTGTGGCAAATGATGGCCGTGGGTTTGCCGGGAACAGCGGGAGCGGCCTTCAAGGCCGTACGCAATTCCTCGACGTCGTGACCGTTGACTTCGACACAATGGAAACCGAAGGCGATCCACTTATCGGCAAACGGTTCAAGTTCCTGCACGACACTGGTTTCGTCATAGGACTGATACTTGTTGTAATCCACCATGGCGACGAGATTGTCCTGCCCGCGCTTGCCCGCACTCATGGCGGCTTCCCAGACGGAACCTTCATTGCATTCGCCGTCACCCATGATGACGAACACACGATTGTCACGTCCGCGCATTTTCGCGTCTACCGCCATGCCGAGACCGACAGACAGGCCGTGTCCCAAAGCACCGGTGGAAACCTCGATACCGGGAATCTTGTTGGCACTGGGATGTCCGCCGAGGAGTCCGTCATTGGCGCAGAACTCGCTCAGGGCGCTGTCGGGAATGAACCCCTTGTCCGCCAGCATGACATACTGGGCAAGACAGCCGTGCCCCTTGGACAGAATGCAGCGATCCCGATCTTCCCACCGAGGATTGGCGGCATCGAATTGAAGAATATCGTCATAAAGAACACGCATGATCTCGATGAGCGACATGGATGACCCGATGTGCCCGCGCTGGGCGCACTCAAGCATATCCACGACCTTGTGCCTCAGCTCCATGGACCGTCCGTCAAGCGGGACGGCCATGGAAGCTTCATGAATTTTCCGTACGTAATCTTTCACGTGGAATTCCGTTATTTGGCGTTCATTTCCTGCATGAGCTTGATATTGAAGTACTTCACATCAGTCATGGAGTCGGGGATGAGTCCCTTGTCAAAAGCGTCCTTGAGCTCGAGAATGGCATCTTCGATGGTGTGCTTGGGAACAAAGCCGAGCTCGTTTTTGATCTTGTCGGAATTCACATGGTAGGAGCGATTGTCATCCGTGGGAGTGACAACGATATCCACGTCGGAACCGAGAGTGGCCTTCACCTTTTCGGCGATTTCCATGACCTTGAAGTTCTCGTAACCGACGTTGTAAATCTTCTTCTGGATCTTGTCCGAATCCTGCTTGAGCATGAACAGGTAGACATCGACCATGTCCTTGATGTGAAGGTTGGGCCGTTTCTGCTGACCGCCGAACACGGTGATCTTGCCGTTGTTGATGGCGTGGTTGGTCAGGATGTTCACGGTCAGGTCAAGGCGCAGGCGCGGGGAATAGCCGCAGACGGTGGAAGGACGGATGGTAGTGACGACAAACTCGTCGGAAGCGGCCGCGTTGAGGTATTCTTCGCACATGGCCTTGTACTTGGAGTAGTCGGTCAGCGGCTCAAGCGGCAGGTCCTCGGTGACTTCCGGCTCGTCCTTGATTCCGTAGACGGAAGAACTGGATGCATAAATGAAACGCTGTACTCCGGCATCCTTGGCAATATCAACGAGCGGCAGAAAGGCGTCATAGTTGATGGTCTTGGCAAGATCCGGGTCCAGTTCATAGCTGGGATCGTTGGAGATACAGGCCAGATGAATCACGGCGTCGCTGCCGGGGATGGATTCCTTGAGCAGGTCGGCGTCACGCAGATCGCCTTCCACGACTGTGAGGTTGGACTTGTCTTCAATGCCGTCGAAGACGTCTTTGCCATACCAGTAAATATCATGGGCACGGACCTTGTACCCTTCTTTCAGAAGCGCGGGAACCAACAGGGAACCGACATATCCACCGGCTCCGGTGACGAAAATCGTTTTCACTTCACTCACAGTATCTACCTCCATACAAGGCGTTGTTTTCATCTATTTATAAGTAGCCCGAACAGGGCCTGCAAAACACATTTGACAACTTAGAAATTTACCTGAAAATTGACATCTCACAACGCATATCGAGAGCAAGCTAGCCATAAAGAGCATTATGGGAAAAAGCAATAGGCGTAGAAGTTTCACTCACTCTCTTTCCGACCTCTGCCCGTCATCCGCCCGAGGGAGCGCCGTGCCCGAAAAGATCAATGAGGTGATGCAGAAGCACGGCATGACCGGACTCGGCCCCGCCATATGTTTCCGCCGGGATGTGGAAATTCAGGTCTCCCAAAGCACGCATGGCATTGTCGGGCGACATGGCTGTAAAGGTGACGGAACGGCCTGACAGCTTTTTCGCCAACTTGATCGCTTCCACTGCATTCGGGGAGTTGCCGGAACTGCTGATCGCGACCAACACTTCCCCTTCCACCATTCTCTGACCGAGTGGATAGGCAAAGGACTGGTCATATCCCATGTCGTTCCCTGTCGCCGTCAGTAGCGCACAATCGGTGAACACCTCGGTCGGGACATTGCCCATCTTGGCAAGATCAGTGGAGAAATGGCTGGCCATGGACGCGCTGGCACCGTTACCGACAAAATAGACACGCCGCCGATTTTCCCGGCAGGCGGAAATCCAGTTCACAAGAAGGGCGAACGCGGCATCAATGTCGAGAAGATTTCCCTTGCCGTCACTTGCCACGACCTGCTCAAGCGCACGCGAGACACTCTCAAATGTGGAATTCCAATTCATTAAGCACTCACTAGGATTCATTCAGGGCCGTCCACAACTGCGGAACGGTTTCCGCATGTGGTGCCCGTACATAAAAACTTTCCCCACCATCGTCAACGGTGCGGACAAGCATGGTTTTCCAGGGACGGAAATAGTAATCCGCACTTCCCCGGGGCGCTTCGGATGAAACATCCTCCGGCAAATCGCGGAGATCACAGACAAGTGTTGAGAAATGACGAATCTCACGTCCATCCTGCGCGGCGACATTGCGAACCATGGACAAGGCTTTCAGGTACACCTCCGGAGCCATGATCGCACTGCCGAAATTCATGACCACACCATTCTCGAGCTTTTCAAGCACGGAGGTATAATAAAGGAAGTCCGTATACGACGCCTGCCCCCATGCCGCCCCATCACAATTCGGATGTTCATGAATGATGTCGGAACCGATACCCACATGGACGGTAAACGGAATCCCGAGGCGATAGGCCGCAGCAAACAGGCTTGTATCCGCATACGGCAGCCCGCCCTCATGAATGGCCTTTCCTATGGCTTCACCAGCTCCCATTCCCTCTTTGACGCCGGATGCGACAATGTCATTTATCCGACCGGTTTCCTGCCACAGACCAAACTGCCCGACACGGATATAGCGGGCGACGCTCTCCGTAGTCTCACCGATCAATGCGAATTCATAATCATGGATGGCACAGGCTCCGTTACCGGCCAAACAGGAAATATAGCCTTGCTCCATCATGTCGATGATGAATCTCTGCACCCCTGACCGAATGACATGAGCTCCCATCATGAGCACAACGGAAGCACCGGCCTCCCTCGCCTTGGCAATGCGGTCGGCAACCTGAACCAGATTCGAATGAACATCGGAAACTGGGCCGAGATTCATGATGACGGAATTATCCAGATCATGCTCCCGCTCACTCAGCGGCAGGACGCGCAATCGCGATGTATCAAATTTTTCAGACACGGTACTACTTCAGCAAAGAGGTTACATGTTTCATGATGGCCTGCCGCGTAACGGGCTTTTTGTTGCCGACAATGCTGACCGCGATGGAGCCGACGACGTTGCCGAGGAAAGCCACCAATTCAGGCTGTACTCCAAGGCACGCCGCAAGTGAAGCTATGGAGAAAAAGGCATCGCCGGAACCGACCTTGTCCACGACCTTGTGAGCAAAAGCGGGGACCAGAACGCCCGTACCGTCGCGATGCTGAATGTATGACCCGCTCTTGCCCTTGGTTATCGCGACCAACTGGGCTCCAAGGCGCTCCCTGACAACACCGGTCAGGGGCGTCACCCCGGTGTGCTTGTCACGGGTCTCCAACCGAAGTTCAGGCTCGGCGAGACTGATAAAATCGCAACGTTCATACCCGGAAATCGTATGGTAGCCCCGGTTTCCGGCATTGGCCTGCGTGTTGACGGCAAGAAACGGCGAAGCGGTCAAATCCTTCCGGCACAAGGGTGAAATCGCCCCGTGGCCGAAATCGGCAGCAATGACAAGATCGTTTTGAACGGCCTGCGCCATGAGGGCGTTCCGAAAACGCTCGTCACGCTCCCGGTCAAGCCCGGATTCATCCATGTAATAAATTTCAAACAGCTTGGTCAGGCTGTACCCTTCGATATACCGGCGCTTGCGAAGGGTCGGCGCATCTTTCTGGTACTCAAAATAGGGAATCACGTTGTCGCTGAGGTTTTCACGGATGAAATCCTCATGGGTTTCCTTCTCCCCAAGCACGGTAAACATCCGCACTTCCTTGACCAATTGCGAAAGATGGTTGGCAATGGCCAAAACTCCACCGGCAAACAGGTCGCCATCCATATGGCGAAACGCCATGACAGGCTCCTTGGATGAAGCGCCGAGGGGGGAACAATACTGGTAGTCATCAAGAATCGTATCGCCCACGACCGTCACGCTCAATTCGGCCATCCTGTCGAGAATGGAGTCGATCTCGCCAATGGAATACCGTGAACGGAACATCTCAAGATATTCCTGCACGTCGTCGGAAAACGACGACATGAAACGGTTGATGAGATTCGTGGAACTGAAGACGATATCCTTGGTCAATTTGAGTTCCGCACCAATTTCTTCACAAACGTCAGCCTCAAGCCGCAATTTGCCTGTCGGATCGGAATCGATATCCTTGAAATCGGAACCTTTCACGTAAACATCGGGCTGAACCGCCCTCAAGAGTTCTTCAGCAGTAGCCCACTCATTGACAGCCACGAAGTCGACCACATCCTGAGAGGCAACGGCCTCGGCACGCAATATTTCGGAAAATGCAGGACGATGCGGCCCCTTGTCCACAAATCTATCGGGAGACACGGTGACAACAAGCACATCTCCCCATTGAGCTGCCTGTCGAAAATAACGAATATGACCGATATGCAACAGATCGAACACACCATGACAATGAACGACACGCCGTCCAGCAGCTTTCAGTTCGGCAACAATGTCAACCAGTTCGGAAATGGACTTGATTTTTGTCTCGATATCCATGCAAACTCTCTAATAAAATCATCATATTATCGCACACTAGGGACAGCCCACATAGGTGCTGGCAATTATTCCATCCAACAAAGGGAATTAGATGTATATGTTATCCCTCATAAATGCAATCGGCAACACGAACAGGAGAGAGAAATAAATATCACTTCAAGCCTTTGCTGTCTTCCTGATTTTGCTCATGCCGAGATTGACAACTCCGCGACCTGTCGAATACAAGCGGGCACACCCCTTCTGCTTACAACATTATATTAGGTAAAGATGAAAGACCTTACTGATTTCAAACCCAAACGCATTCTCGCGTGCCAGCTTCGCCAGATCGGTGATGTCCTTTTGGCGACACCTTCTCTCCAGCTCCTCAAGGAACGCTATCCCGACGCGGAACTCCATCTGCTGACGGAAAAGAAGTGCGCTCCGGTGCTGGAGAACAACCCGCATGTCGACCATGTTTGGGAAATAGACAAGAAAGCCTTGAAAAACCCATTCAAGGCGCTGGCTTTCTACTCGAAAGTAGGACGCTCAGGTTACGATCTGATCGTTGATTTTCAACAATTGCCACGCTGCCGCTGGGTCATTCTCTTTTCCCGGGCCAAGGTCAAGCTGACCATGCCGCCGCCTTGGTATAACAAGCCCTTTTACACTCATTGGGGCAAAACCATTTATGGCTATGCAGCCATGTGCAAGGCAAGTGTCATCAGGCCCCTCGGCATCGAGTGGAATGGTGAGCGACCGAAGATATGGCTGAGCGAAGCCGAAAAAGCCTGGGCCGACAAATTCATTGAACAACACGGCATGCAGGATAAACGTTTTGTCACCATCGACCCGAGCCACCGACGTATCACCCGCCTCTGGCCGGCACGCCACTTTGCAGGCCTGATCAAACTCATCCGCGAACAACACCCGAACCTGAAGTTTTTCATGTTGTACGGCCCCGGAGAAAAAGACGTTGCGGAAGACGTCGCAGCACAGGCTGGTGAAGGGAGCATCGTATCCGACCACATGCTGAGCCTACGGGAAATGGCTGCGGTTCAGGCCAGAGCGGCCCTGCATATCGGGAACTGCTCCGCACCTCGCCACTTTGCCGTAGCCGTGGACACCCCGTCACTGGTCATCCATGGCGCAACAGGCTTCGGATGGCGGTTTCCATCAGACGAACACATCAGCCTCTGCAAAGATATCGAATGTAAATCCTGCAATAAAAACCAGTGTGACACACGCGAATGCCTTGAGGAATTCTATCCTGAAGACTGTATTGAAAGCGCGCTCAAGCTGCTGAAATTCAAAATGTCCTGATTCCGTCTCAGGCTATCTGCCAAACGACGATTCCAATCGTATTTCCACCCATGACTTGCCATGGGGTGAGTCGGGATATATACAATATTTCAACATTAATTTACCAATTCCACCAATAGGCGACTTATTCATGAACTTTTCCGGGAAAAAGATACTGGTTACCGGGGCCGACGGATTCATCGGCTCGCACCTTGTCGAACACCTTGTACGTCAGGGGCATTCAGTCCGGGCTTTCGTCCTGTACAACTCCTTCAATTCCTGGGGATGGCTTGACGAATCTCCAAAGGAAATAGCCGACAACCTCGAAATCTTCGCAGGAGATGTCCGTGATCCCCACGGTGTAAAGGAAGCCATGAAGGGCTGCGATGTGGTTCTTCACCTCGCAGCACTCATTGCCATTCCCTACTCCTATCATTCGCCGGACACATATGTGGACACCAACGTAAAAGGAACGCTGAACATCGTGCAGGCAGCACGGGAACTCGGTGTGGAACGCATAGTCCATACGTCAACCAGTGAAGTTTACGGTACAGCGCAGTTCGTCCCCATCACGGAAGACCACCCGCTGCAAGGGCAATCCCCCTACTCGGCGACAAAGATCGGCGCGGACCAGATCGCCATGAGCTTTTACAATGCATTCGAGACCCCGGTTTCGATCATCAGGCCGTTCAACACATACGGCCCAAGGCAAAGCGCCCGTGCCGTCATCCCGACCGTCATCACCCAGATCGCCAACGGGTCCCGCGAAATCAAACTCGGCGCACTCACCCCGACCCGGGACTTCAACTACGTCATGGATACGGTCCGCGGATTTGAAGCCGTAGCCGCCTCGGACGCCTGCGTGGGCGAAGTCGTCAACGTGGGCAGCGGCTTTGAAGTTTCCATTGGTGACACGGCGCAGGCCATTGCCGAAGTCATGGACGCGGACATCGAAATCGTCTGTGACGAACAGCGTCTCCGTCCTGAAAAAAGCGAAGTCAACCGCCTGTTCGCAGGAAACGCCAAAGCAAAGGAATTATGTGGCTGGGAGCCGGCCTACGGTGGGCTTGACGGCTTCAAGAAAGGTCTCAAGCTGACGGCAGAATGGTTCACCGACCCCGAAAATCTACGCCGCTACAAATCCGGCATTTACAACATTTAGGTCGCACACGTGCTCGACATCACCACATTCATCCGAGGATTGTACGAAGAACCGGAAGCCTTCATCCCTCTGCACGCCCCTGTTTTCAACGGCAAGGAAAAAGAATACCTCTGCAACTGCATTGACACGACGTTTGTTTCCAGCGTCGGTGAATACGTTGATCGTTTCGAGAAAATGACACGCGACTACACCGGCTCCACGCGGGCCGTCGCCGTCGCCAACGGGACATGCGGTCTGGAAATGGCCCTTCGGCTTGTCAACGTCAAACCCGGTGATCTCGTGCTGACACAGGCGTTGACCTTCGTGGCCACCGCCAATGCCATCACCCACATCGGTGCCTCTCCGGTATTTCTGGACTCAGACCCGGACACATTGGGAATGAGTCCAGATGCGCTCAGGGATTTCCTCGCAAACACCGACAAGAAAATCGCAGCCTGCGTCCCGGTCCACATCCTCGGGCACGCATGCCGAATCCGCGAAATATGCGACATCTGCGCCGAATTTGACATCCCGGTTGTAGAAGACGCAGCCGAAGCCCTCGGCAGCACACTCGACGGCCAGCATCTCGGAACCTTCGGTCGTGTCGGCGTGCTCAGCTATAACGGCAACAAGACCATCACCACTGGTGGCGGCGGCATGATTCTGACCAACGACGAAACGCTCGGAGCACGCGCCAAACATCTGACCACCACGGCGAAAAAGCCTCACCGATGGGAGTTCCGGCACACGGAAACAGCCTGGAACTATCGCATGCCGAACATCAACGCGGCACTCGGTTGCGCCCAGATGGAACGACTCGACGATATTCTGCGGGACAAGAGGAAAATCGCTCACGCCTACCGCGACTTTTTTGCATCAAAAGATGACATCGACTATATTGATGAACCCAAAGGATGCAAATCCAACTACTGGTTGAACACCATAGTGCTCAAGAATCGTGAAGAACGGGATGCTTTTCTTGAATATTCGAACAATTCAGGTGTGATGACACGTCCTTTGTGGACCTTGATGCCGGACCTATCCATGTTCGAAAACGCCACCTGCGGAAAATTGGCAAACGCCAAGGATATTCAGAACAGGGCCGTCAACCTGCCAAGCGGGCCACGCGACCCACAAAAATGCAAATCATGATCATCCAAGGCATTCCCTGCGCGCATTGTCAAACACGCGTGGAATCCGTATGAAAGACACAGCATCAGTCTGTACGGCAACACAACCGATCAGCCTGCACTACAAATTTTGATATCATTCGTCGCCAATGCAAATGACGACAAGGAATACATCACTATGAAGAATTGGAAAAAAGCTGTCATCCCCCTGACTTCCACAATTCGGGATGCAGTTGAATCCCTTACCGAATCCATGGCGCAGATCGCCCTTGTAGCCAATGAAGACATGAAGCTTCTAGGCGTTATCACGGATGGAGATATCCGCCGTGGGCTTCTTGCCGGTAAAACGCTTGAATCCCCGGCTCAAGACATCATGGAAACGAACTTCTTTACCGCAAAAATCACCGAGGACCCGGCCACCCTTCTCGAAACAATGCGCGAAAAAGAATTCAGACAGGTTCCTCTTCTTGACAGCGAAGGGCGGCTCGTCGGCCTGAAAAACCTTCTGGACATGATCGCCCCGCCCAAGCGCAATAACTGGGTAGTGCTCATGGCCGGTGGACTCGGCCAACGTCTCAGGCCACTCACTGAAGACTGTCCGAAACCATTGCTCTCCGTCGGTGGCAAACCGCTGTTGGAAACGATTCTCGAACAATTCGTGGAGCACGGTTTTAGGAAATTCTACATCTCAGTCAACTACCGAGCCGAAATGGTTGAAGAATATTTCAAAGACGGTTCTCAGCACGGCGTTGAAATCCGATACCTGCGCGAAAAGGAACAACTCGGTACGGCAGGTGCGGTCGGTCTGATGCCTGAAATTCCGGAGGAACCGATATTCGTGATGAACGGGGACCTGCTCACCCGCGTCGATTTTCCCGGCATGCTCAACTTTCACTCGGAACAGGAAGCCCGCGCCACCATGGCCGTCAGGAGCTTCGACATTCAGGTTCCCTACGGAGTTGTCGAGGTGGACAACCGCCGGATCACGGCCATTGAGGAAAAACCGATTCACCAGTTCTTTGTCAACGCGGGCATCTACATCCTCAATCCGGATGTCGTCGCCGCCATCCCCAAAAACCAGTATCTGGACATGCCCACTCTTTTCAGCCAACTCATGAATGAAGGTGAAATGACATCCGCCTTCCCCATTCACGAATACTGGATGGATATCGGCAGAAAACAGGATTTCGATCAGGCAAACTGTGACTATGACATGCATTTCCGCATCAAGGGCGAAGGCCACTAGATGAACGTGCTGATCATCGGATACGGCTCCATCGGAGAACGCCATGCCCGTATTCTCACTTCTCACGGGCATGAAGTGGCATGCGTTACCCGCAATCCGAAGTGCTCTTTCACGACATATATTGATGTCGCCACGGGAATCACGGAATTTCAACCGGAACTTATCATCATTTCCAATCGGACCATCGACCATTTCGACACCATGAATGAAGTGGCCGCCACAGGATTTTCGAAACGCGTACTCATTGAAAAGCCGATTTTCGACTCCGTGCCGCCGACGATCTCGCATACGACGGATAACGTATTCACGGCCTATAATTTACGGTTCCACCCCATGGTACAGCGAACCGCCGAACTGCTTCAGGGGAAAACGATCCACTCCGCTCGTTTCCATGTCGGACAATATCTCCCGGACTGGCGTCCCGGAACGGATTACACAAACTGCTATTCAGCCCACAGATCACAGGGTGGCGGCGTATTGCGAGACCTGTCCCACGAACTGGATCTCGCTCTCTGGCTCCTGGGTCCCTGGCAACGCGTCACTGCACTCGGAGGCCACTTCAGCTCCCTGCAAATCGATTCGGACGATGTATTCAGCATGCTGCTTGAATGTGACCGATGCCCCGCTGTCAGCATTCACATGGACTACCTCAACCGGGTTCCACGCAGGGGATTTGAAATCAACGCCGAAGAACTCAGTATCCATGCGGACTTCATTTCTGGTCACCTCGAAATCAACGCGGACAGGGAGACGTATCGACCGGAACGGGATGCGACATACGAAGCGCAGATACAGGCAATGACATCAGACAATGTCTCAAATCAATGCACATTTGAAGAAGGTCTCGCGGTCCTGCAACTGATTGAAGCTGCCGAAAAAAGTGCAACTGAAAAAACATGGATAAAGGCATCGTGAAAATATTCGGATTCATCTTCGCCCGAGGCGGCTCAAAAGGCTTACCCGGTAAAAACATCAAGCCGCTGGGCGGCATCCCGCTGATCGCACATTCGATCAATGCCGCCAAGGACTCCGGCTTGATAGACCGCATCATCGTTTCCACAGACGATCAGGCCATTGCCGATACGGCAGCCGAGTACGGAGCCGAAATACCTTTCATGCGCCCTGCCGAACTGGCTCAAGACACATCCCCGGAATGGGATGCTTGGCGTCATGCAATCCGGGAAGTCGAGGATTTCGACGTATTCATCTCGTTGCCATGCACTGCCCCGCTCAGGTCCGGCGAAGATGTCAGACGCTGCATAGAACTTTATCTCGAAGGCGACTGCGACATGGTCATCACGACCCGCACGGCAGAACGGCATCCATCCTTCAACATGGTGACACTTGATGAAAACGGCTATGCATCCATTGCCATGCCCACAGCAGGAGACATCACCCGCCGTCAGGATGCACCGAAAATTTTTGACATGACCACAGTGGCCTACGTCACCAGCCCTCAATTTATCATGGAGCACTCCGGCACATTTCAAGGCCGGGTAAAAAGTGTCGAGATTCCACCCGAACGCGCCGTGGACATTGATACCGAACTGGACTTCGCTTTTGCCGAATTCCTTCTGGAGCGAAACAAATGAAAAGCATCAAGGAACTGATGGATCTTTCCGGGCGAACCGCGCTCGTCACAGGCGGTGCCGGATATATCGGAACCGCTTTCTGTGAAGCACTGGCAGAGGCCGGTGCGAACATCGCCGTTCTGGATATTTCCGAAGAACGCACACATGAAGCAGCTCAGGCAATAGAGAAACGCTTCAACGTCAAGACCATGCCTTTGGCCATTGATCTCAGTGATGAAGCAGCAGTTGTCGCTTCTCCCGAACGTGCAGCCGAAACGCTCGGCGGACTGGATATTCTGGTCAACTGTGCAGCCTTTGTCGGTACATCCAACCTTTCAGGATGGGTCACCTCATTCGAGCAGCAAAGCATTGAAACATGGCGCGCCGCCCTTGAAACGAATTTGACGGCTCCCTTTGCCCTCATTCAGGCGGCAACCCCGTTCCTGCGTAAATCCGGCCACGGTTCCATCGTCAACATCGGTTCCACTTACGGCGTCGTCGGCCCGGACATGTCCCTCTATGAAGGCACCGCCATGGGCAACCCCGCCGCCTACGCCGCGAGCAAGGGAGGCCTGACGCAACTGACCAGATGGCTGTCAACGGTTCTGGCCCCGGACATCCGCGTCAACTCCATCAGCCCCGGCGGCATCGCACGCGGGCAGGATGAAAAATTCGTCGAGCGATATGAGGTCCGCACCCCGCTCAAGCGCATGGGAAAAGAAGAAGACATGAAAGGCGCCCTGCTCTACCTCGCAAGTGACCTGTCTGCCTACGTTACCGGCCAAAACCTGATGGTTGACGGCGGGTGGACCGCTTGGTAAGCGACTCAACCATGAATTTCAGAATCATCCCACGACTTGACATAAAAGGCCCGAACCTTGTCAAAGGCATACATTTTGAAGGCTTACGCGTTCTCGGCAAACCGGAAGACTTTGCCCAGCACTATTATGAAAACGGTGCTGACGAACTTTTCTTTCAGGATGCCGTAGCCAGTCTGTACGATCGCAACAGCCTGCACGAAATCATCAGCAAGACTTCCTCACAAATTTTCATTCCGCTCTGTGTCGGGGGAGGCCTTCGTTCGGTGGACGACATCCGCGAAGTTCTTCGCGCTGGTGCTGACAAGGTCGCCATCAATACCGAGGCCATAAAACGCCCGGAACTCATCCGCGAAGCCTCCACGACCTTCGGTTCATCAACGATCGTCGTTTCAATCGAAGCGATAAGAACCGGCGACGGAACGTGGGAAGCACTCGTGGAATACGGCAGGGAAACAACCGGGGTCGACGTTCTGAAATGGGCGAAACAAGCGGAAGAGCTCGGTGCCGGGGAGCTGATGGTCACGAGCATCGATCAGGAAGGGACAGGCAAAGGGTACGATCTGGAACTCACCCGCGCCATTGCCACCAGCGTTTCCATTCCGGTTATCGCCGGTGGCGGCTGTGGCTCTCCTGCCGATGCCATCAATGTCATAACCGACGGCAAGGCCGACGCGATCAGCATGGCCTCCGCGCTCCACTACAAGACGCTTGGCACCCTGATGGAAAAATCGAAATCCCACGACTACGCTCAGGAAGGCAACATCGAATTCCTGAAGAACGGTCGCGGCTTCACACAGGTCACGCCGTGCACCATCCGGGAAATCCAGAACTCCCTGATTGAACAGGGACTGCCTTGCAGTTTGAAGGGGCACCATGAATAGCACAGATGTCGCCATCATCGACTATGGTTTAGGCAATCTTTTCAGCATCAAACATGCCTGCGAACATGTCGGCCTGACTGTCAGTATAACAAATGAAATAGACCAAATACTCTCTGCAAAATCTGTCATTCTTCCTGGTGTCGGAGCTTTTGGTGATGCCATGAAAGCGCTGCGCCGATTGGATCTCATCAGCCCGATAAAGGATGTATTCTCGAAAGGAACCCCTCTTCTCGGCATCTGCCTCGGCTTGCAACTGCTTTTCACTGAAAGCGAGGAATTCGGCCATCACAAGGGACTTGACTTAATTCCCGGCACAGTTAAATACTTTTCCGTTCAGCAAGAAGGAGACAGGACCCTGAAAGTCCCCCAGGTCGGCTGGAACAGTATAAACCTGCCTCCTGAAGCACATTCTGACCATTGGGAATCATCCCTCTTACACAAAGTGCCAACCGGAACCGATATGCACTTTGTTCATTCCTGCTACGTCGTCCCGGAAAATGCAGATAACATTTTGAGCGTAACCCGCTATGGCGAAATAGAATTCTGCTCCGGAAGCCAGCACAAGAACATAACTGCATTCCAATTCCACCCAGAACGAAGTGGAAAAATGGGATTGCAGGTGTACACCAATTTCGCACAAAAGATTCACTCCTCGGAGGAACAATAAATGTCTGAAGGTAAAACACTTTTCGGACTTCCTGAAGAAGTTCGTTTTTGCAAGAAATGCGTCATGTCAAATCAGCGTCCCTCTTCGTATCCTGAATTCAAGCATACGAAAGACAGATTGACTCCGACGCTGCACATTGACGAAGAAGGCGTCTGTGATGCCTGCCGCTACAACGAACAGAAGAAAACAGATATCGACTGGAAGGCTCGCGAAGAACAGTTGCTGCAACTCTGCGATAAACATCGCAGAAATGATGGCGGATATGACTGTCTCGTCCCCGGCAGTGGAGGAAAAGACAGCGCGCTTGCGGCACATGTCCTGAAATACAAGTACGGCATGAACCCGCTGACCGTTACATGGCCGCCAATCATGTACACCGATTACGGTTACAAGAACTTCAGAAACTGGATCGAAGTCGGCGGTTTTGACAACATTACATTCAACCAGAACGGGCGGGCACACAAGCTCCTGACCAAGCTGGCTATTGAAAATTTGCTGCACCCCTTCCAGACTTTCATCCTTGGACAGAAGAATCTCGCGCCCAAGGTCGCTCTTGAATACAATATTCCTCTGGTTTTCTACGGAGAGGCAGAGGCGGAGTACGGTAATCCCATCGCGGAAACCAGTTCTTCCCTGCGCGATAAATCATACTACAGTATGAAAAATATCGACGACCTCTACCTTGGCGGCGTGTCCATCAAGGAACTCATGGAAGTACACGACATCCGGCTGAACGAGCTGTCTTCCTACTTCCCCCCGGATGTCGAAGCTCTCGAAAAATCCAATATTGAAGTTCATTATCTGGGATATTATGTCCCCTGGACTCCGCAGGAAGCATACTATTACGCAGTCGAAAACACCGGATTCAAAGCGCGGCCTTTCCGCACTCAGGGCACCTACAGCAAGTATAACAGCATCGATGACAAGATCGATGACCTGCATTACTACACCACATATATCAAGTTCGGCATAGGCCGGACGACGTATGATGCATCACAGGAAATTCGCAACAAGCACCTGACGAGAGAGGAAGGCGTTGCCCTCGTCCACAAGTACGATGGAGAATTTCCTGACAAATACTTCAACGAAATCATGGACTATGTAGGTATCACCCCTGAACATTTCCACGACCTGTGCGACAAGCACCGTTCCCCGCATCTGTGGGAAAAGGTAAATGGGGAATGGAAATTGAAACATCGCGTGGAAAACCTCTAGTCGGGGAACCCCATGTTATGTGCCATCCAACTCGAGATTCTTGTTCGGGAACTCGACGGGATTCTCTATCAGACACTCCATTTGGCCGCGAACGGTCTCCCGACACTGTTGGGAGACCGTATGGTCAATGAATACATCAACAACGGGAACGCGCCTCTCATATATTTTGACAGCGACCAACAGGAAGCCACCAATTCTCATGTCCTGAAAAATGACGGTGTCGTCATAAACCTGAATTGCGAAGGTCAGGGTTTTGCCGATGATCCGATCGACATGCAGAAGAACTTTGCCAAAGTCATCAACCACACAACCCAAATATGCCTGTGGGGAGACCGGCAAAAGGAAATGCTGGCGTCCCTCATTCCGTCTTCACGGACAGACGCACTCATTACGACAGGCTACCCTTCATTCGACCTGTTGCAGCCGAAATTCCAGCCATTTTACCATAACGACACCATTTCGAAACAACATGGAGAGGACTACATCCTCATCAATACGAGTTTCTCCATGTTCAACCACGAAATGGGCTTCGATTACTATGTGAAAATGCTCAGTAAAATGGATGAGTGGAAAATTTACGGCACCCCGGAATATCAGGAATCACTGCGCCAGCGATGCGACCATCAGGAAAAGACTGCATTGGCGCTCATCGAAGTGGCTCAGGTTCTCTCACGGAAATACCCTGAACGCCACATCATCATACGTCCACACCCGGGTGAAAATTCCAGCTACTATTCGGAAAAAGTCAAAGATCACGACAACATCTTCGTGACAAAAAAATATTCCGCACGGGAATGGATTGCCAGCGCCGGAGCCGTTATTCACCATGACTGCACCACCGGGATGGAAGCCATGCTCATGGGGAAAAATGTCATTCAATTTGAACCATACAAAGCCATTGAAGGTTCAGCACTTCTAATGACACAAATCGGGCACAAATCAACTTGCGTCACAGAAGTCCTACAGAATATTGAGCACAAGACTCTCCCCCCCGATATTCGACAGAAATACCTGAGCGAGCTTGCACCCTATCTTAACAATATCAACTCCAACGCGGCTGGTAAAATAGCTCAACTTGCGGCCCAATTTGCAGAAAGCAACAAGCAAACCTGGCTTCCCAAACCATTAGGATTGATCGGTCAAGCCAAGTGCTGGCGCAAATATGTCAGCAAATTGCTTCGCGCACGTCAGCCCGGACGCAATGGCCGCAAGGTGCGTTATGCCTTGAATAAATTTCCACGACTACGCAAAGAGGAAGTGGTGGAGAAACTGAAAAGACTTCGTGAAGTGGAACCGGAGCTTCCAGAGGTGTCGGTTGAGCAACTCTGTCTCAACACGTTTCTTATCAAACCTCTGTAGAAATGAACAACAAAGGGGCAGGCTATTTATCCTGCCCTTTTTTATTGTCCTTTTCCAATTTATCGTCTTGGCGATTCTTGAATGTAATGGACGCGAGACAGCCTGCAAGACCACCGAGCACGACCGCTTTGGCTGGCGGCATCAAATCAGTCAGGCTGAGCAGATAGCCCACTGCCGCTCCGGCCAGAATGCCTTTGGCAAGGGCGTCTACCCACCGCATGAATTCTCTGGAATCATCATTCATGTAAGTCTCTACCTTGAAATGTATGGCTTATAGAAAGGAATGCAATTGTACATATTGAAGTGTGGTCATTGACTCGAAGCTCGCACCGATCCCCGGCATATGCATGGACTCTCCCCACCCGCGCTGCCAGCGAACCTTTAATTCTATCGGCGTCTTGTCCTCAAGTTCATTCACCACCAACCAGGCCAGACTGTCTACTTTCCAGTCAGCCACGGAATACACAAAACATCCGTGTTCGGAGACGTTAACGGTAACAGTGCGCTCCCCTTCAGTCGCAACTCGCTTGAAATCACTCATCAAGCGAACATTGAACACGACGTCATGCCGCCGCGCCACACGAATGGAGCGCGGAACAAACGGCACACATTGGGTCATGACAAATTCACCGAGATCCTGATTGTCGCGCATCGTGCCACCTTGGGTCAGACCGCGGATACCACCAAACTGGGGATTGTACATGAGGCGAAGAACCGGGAAACGATCCATGATACGAGTTATACGGTTCTTATCAGTACTCTCACAGCGAATCATGGTCGGGACATCAACAAGCAAGCCGTTATACGACACGTCAATAAGCGCCTCCGTCATCTCATCCGGCGAAGCGATACAATCGACTTCGACATCAAGATCACGTAGCGTTTCAACGTACGCAGCCCGGGAAAGCCCTGCCTCAGCTATCAACAAAACCCTAGTTTTCACCGCGTCAAATCTCCTTAAACATACGGACGGACGCATCTGAGCATAAATACGAATTATTTACAAGCAAGGTAAACGATTCAAGTCTAAATCCAAGTATTCTTTTGTGTTATCGAACGTTCCAGACAGTCACTCCACTTGCTCTTATTTACTTGACATTGATTCTCATCATCACTATTTACCTTTTACAGAACAAGTAACCACTTTGAGGAAAATCATGATTGACACCATACTTGTGGGATTCATCGTCGCAATTGCCGCCTTTTTTGTAGGACGAAAACTCTACAGGCAGTTTACTGCCAAAACGCCTTTCTGCGGCTGCTCCGGTTGCGGACAGAACAGTTGTTGCTCGTCAAAAGGCAACTGTTCTGATTTCAGTTCATGTGACAAACTCCAATAACCACAGCTTTCATGTCCACCAGCAGCACTCGCGCTTTCTTTTTCAACTCAAATACCCTATCGTCCCGTGGCAACTGCCAAAGGGATAGATAATGAAAAGAATAATCTGTCTTTCGAAAGACATCCTGCGCGACTCCTTCACCGCCAGCGTGGAGATGTTCAAGGTAATGATCCCTGTCATCATTATCGTCAAACTGCTTCAGGAATTCGGCCTCATCAGCTATTTGGCATGGCCGCTCAAACCACTCATGGGACTGGTCGGCTTACCCGCCGAAATGGGATTGGTCTGGGCTACGGCTATCGTCAACAACATCTACGCAGGCCTCATCGTCTTCGCATCCATTGCCGGAGACTTTCCGCTTACCCAGGCTCAGGCGACTATTCTGGCCTGTCTTATGCTCGTCGCCCACGGCCTGCCGTTGGAAAACTCCATTGCCAGAAAAGCCGGTGCGCGCTTCATGTTTCAAAGCTTCTCGCGTCTTGCCGGTGCATTCACCCTCGGCTGGCTGCTCAACATCATTTATTCGACAACGAACACGCTTCAGGCCCCGGCCATGATCCTTTTCAAAATTGATCCGCAGGCCGCGAACAAACCCCTGACGACATGGGCTCTTGATCAGGCCATGAACCTGCTCTCCATTTTCGTCATCATCCTTGCCCTGATAATCATGATGCGTATCCTTCAAGCCATCCGCGTCATCGATTTAATGAATGCGGTGCTGCGCCCGATTCTCAAACTGATAGGCATCGGCCCCAAGGCGTCCGCCATCACGGTCATAGGACTGACCATGGGTCTGTCTTACGGAGGGGGCCTGATCATCAACGAATCCAAGAGCGGAAACGTCAGCAAGGAGGACATCTTCTATTCGCTGACTCTGATGGGCTTGTGTCACTCGCTCATCGAGGATACGCTCTTGCTGGCGCTTATCGGTGGTCATTTTTCCGGCATATTCTGGGGACGTCTCATCTTTGCCGTCGCCGCGCTGGCCGTTGTCGTCCAAGTTGTACGCAGGCTGCCGGATTCTTTCAAAAACAAATACCTGTGGGTTGCA